>JABLYX010000106.1 GCA_018265615.1 Lentisphaeria bacterium | reverse complement strand
TATTTCCCCCGCGAATCCCACGACAATATCGACAGATAAAGCGCAGAAAAGGCAGAAAAAACAATTCAGCCGCCAGAGGCCGAAAACCATCTTCAACAAAAAGGAGTTGCATTATGTCGAACCGTAACCGCGAGCATCACATACCGGTTGTTATGCGCCGGGCCTTCACATTGATCGAACTTCTCGTCGTGATTGCGATCATCGCGATCCTCGCCGCGATGCTGCTGCCGGCGCTGAATCAGGCACGGAGCCGCGCCAAAGACATCCGGTGCAGCAACAACCAGAAGCAGATCAGCATGTACCTGCATATGTACATCGACATCAACAACGACGTGGTCCCGACCGCCACTCAGAACTCCGACCGCGTGGTCGGACAGGGCAAATGGCTCGACTGCGTCAATTTCATCGCAAACGGAGCACCCGTCGGCAATGCCGTAACCTATCTGGAACAGACGGGTGAGATCCATCGGCCGATCGGCATCTTCCTCTGCCCCTCCCTGGACCTCTCCCTCAATACCAGCCGCGCAATCGCCTATCACCGGGGGTACGGGATCAACTACGCCTCTATGGGGTTCGCCAGCACCGGGGACGTCGGCAATGAATACCTCGTCAGGCTCGGACAGATCAGGACACCCTCAAAACGCGCCGCTTTCACCGATGTCGACTACGGCGCCCAGAGCTATGTCGCCCCCGGAGCCGCCTGTACCCATGCCAACACGAATTACGGCATGGTCAATACCCTGAAAGGCGGCGAATGGAGACACCTGGGCGGCAACGGAGCTTTCTTCGCCTTCGCCGACGGGCACGTCGAGCCGCGCCGGCGTTCCGAAATCCCGGCCGACCGCAACGTCGAAATCGAAGGCTATTTCTGGAGCAACAATGACGGCCGCTGAACCGTCAGAAAGGAGTATTCGCCATGTATTGCCGTCTGATCGCATGCCTGTTTCTTTTTCTCTGTCACTGCGCCTCCGCCGCGATGCCGGAGTGGTTCACCGCCGGAGCATCGGGGGAGTTCCGGGTTGCCGGCCTCGAATTCCGGCTCGGCCACTTTTCGCCCGGCTACAAGCGCTACACGCCGCAGAACACCGCAGCAGTCACCGGAAAGCTCCGGGAGGAAGCGGAAATGCTCCGCTTCGAGGGGCTCTTCCGCCCCTCCTCCGGGGAGTTCAAGCTCGATGAGTCGTTCCGGCGCACGGGCGGGAACGCCGTCCAATACAGGGCCCGGCTCACCGCCTCCCCCGCCGTGCCGTCGGCCGAGCTGTTCCTGATCACCACGCTGCCGGCCGGGGAGTTTGCCGGGGAAGCCCTGTCGGTGAACGGAACTCCCGTCCCCCTGCCCGTGCGGCCCGGAAAAATGCCCCGAATCCAAAAGAGCGGCGTGGAAAAGCTGGTCATTCCGCTGAGCGCCGGAACGCTGACCGTCTCCGGCGGCAGATTCCGGATCCAGATCCAGGACAACCGCGGCTACCGGGCGGATACCTTCAGCATCCGCTTCTACCCGCAGTGCGACGGGGAACTGGCGATCGGGCGGGCCGATCTCGACCTCACCTTCGACTACCGTGGCGTGAACTCCTTTCCGCTGGACCTCTCGAAAGTGGCCAACATGGGCTTTGCGGACGAGACGCCCGGCGACGGCAAAGGCGGCTGGACCGACCAGGGACCGTCGAACGACCTGCGGATGTTCCGTCCGGGAACACGCACCTTCAGCGGTATTGACTTCTCAATCCTCGACCCGGAGAAAAACGGCGGAAAAAGCTGCATCGTCCTGCGCGGCGATCAGCTCCCCGGCCTCCCGGCGGAGGCCTCCCTTGAACCTGCGCCGAAAACGGAAGCCGGTTTTCTCTATCTGCTGCACGCCGCCGGCTGGACGAAACCGAACAGCCGTCTCGGAAGCGTCGAAATCACCTACGCGGACGGCTCCATGCAGCGGACCGGCCTCACGGTCGGCGTGGACGCGGGGAACTGGTGGGAGCCGGAAAACCTGCCGAACGGGACCGTCGTATGGCGCGGTGCGAACGACCATGCCGCGCTCGGGCTCTACCTCACGTGCGTCAGGCTCGACAGGAGGGATCCCGCCCGGATCACCTTCCGCCACGGCGACGGCTCGCTCTGGATGCTCGTCGGCGCGACGCTGACCGACAATGCGGTCCGGCGCGCCCGCCCCGACGAGGCGCTGTTCATCACCGCCGGAAAGGAGTACGCTCCGATCGACGCCTTCAAGCCGGTCAGGGCGGGGACGGTGCTCGACCTCTCGGCACACACGGAGAAGCCCGCCGGCAAGCACGGACGCATCATCGCGACCCCCGCCGGGCACCTCGCATTCGAAAAGGCCCCGGAGAAGCGCATCCGCATGTTCGGGACGAACCTCTGCGGTTCCGCCTGTTTCCCCTCCCGCGAATATGCGCCGCAGCTCGCGGACGAGCTGGCGCGCATGGGCTACAACTCGGTCCGGCTCCACCATATCGAGCGGGATCTGGCGAAGGAGGGCGGGGAGTCCTCTTTCGACTTCGACCCGGAGAAGCTCGACCGGCTCGACTGGTTCCTGCACTGCCTGAAGGGACGCGGGCTCTACGTCACGATCGACCTCTTTTCGATCCGCGCTCCGCGCCCGGGGGAACTCCCCTCCGTCTCCGCCATGCCGAACACCACGCACGGCTTCAAGGCGCTGCTCCCCTTCGAGGAGGCGGTCCGGCAGAACTGGTGCGGCTATGCGGGGAATCTGCTCAATCACGTGAATCCGTATACGAAGCAGCGCTGGGCCGACGACCCGGTCCTCTTCTGCGTGAACCTCGTGAACGAGGACTCCCTGCCGGGTATCTGGCAGACGTCGGACGAAAGCCGGAAGCTCTTCCGGGAACAGTATGAGGCCTACCTCGAAAAGCGCGGGATGCGGACCGAAGAGAACCTGAAGGCAATGTCCGGCCCCTGGCATGAATTCCTGCACGAGCTCCAGTCGAAGACCGTCGCCCGGATGAAGCGCTTCATCCGGGAGGAGCTGAAAAGCAAGGTGCTCATCACCGACCTGAACTGGTATACGACGCCGTATCTCGGCATTCTGCGCGGCGAACAGCTCGACCTCGTCGACAACCACCAGTATACGGCGCACCCCACGTTCCTCGGGGAACGCTGGCGGCTGCCCATGAAGTTTTCGCAGGCGAGTTCCATTTCACGCTACGCCGACAACCCGCGTGCGATGATGCCCTCCCGGATCTTCGGCAAGCCGTTCATCTGCACGGAGTACCAGTTCTGCAGCCCGAACACCTCCCGGACCGAGGGCGGCGCGCTGATGGGCGCTTATCCGGCCCTGCAGGACTGGGACGGACTCTACCGGTTCGCCTGGGCGCACGGCTCGTACGCCTTTTCGCACCCGGTTCCGGTTTCGAGCTTCGACTACAGCCAGTCGCCGGAGCGGAAGCTCGGGGAGTATCTGATCTATTTCCAGTTCGTCCGCGGCGACGTCGCCCCCGCGCCTGAGGGCGTCGCCTATCCGGTCGACGAACGGCTCTTCCGCGCCGGCGGCTATTTTCCGGCGGAATTTTCGAAGCTCGGGCTCTTCACCCGCATCGGCGGCGCAATGCCGGGGGCGGCTCCGGAGAAGGTCGCCCTCCTCGACTCCTTTTCGCCCGCCGCCATCCCGGAGCGGTTCCGGGAAATCGCGAAACGGAAATCGATCACAAGCTCCACCGGTGAAATCACGCTCTCGGACGGGGAACTCAAAATCACGGCCCCCCGGTTCGAATGCGTCGCCGGGGAGAACAAAGAACTCTCCGCAGGCCGGATCCGGCTCTCGGGCGTGCCGGAGTTCGTGACCGCCGCGCTCGCCTCCATCGACGGCCGCCCGGTCGCGGAAAGCGGACGGATGCTCTTCTTCTGCCTTGCAAACACCGCCGCAACCATGCAGAAGTTCAGTTCGCCGGCGCGCACCACGCTGCTTTCATCCGGAAAACTGCCGATGCTCGTGCGGCGCATGCAGCCCGACGCCGCAATCGCGCTGCCCCCGGGCGAGTGGCGGATCCGCCGCATCGACTGCGACGGAACCGATCTCGGAGAGCACCCCTCGCGCTATGAAAACGGCGTTCTCTCCTTCCGGCCGGACACGGGGACGGCCCTCGTCTACGAAATCACGAATCAGAACCGGATCCCGTAGACCATGAGCGGCGCACCGGAGAGCTCGAGCGTGACCTTGCCGTCCTTCGCCGGGATCTTCGCCGCGCGGCCGATCGGGTCGACGGCCGTCACCTCGCCGCCGACGGCGTCGAAGGTCGCCTTCCGGCGGCTCTTCCAGGTATCGACCCACGGCTCGGTGCCCGCGAAGTTCTTCTTGCGCTCCGTCAGGAAATAACCGTCCGTGCGGTCGTAGAGGAACGCGAGCGGACCGCGCGGCGTCTCGAAGCCGATGCCGCGCACCTTGCCCTCGAACGTGAGGTACCTGACGAACTTCGCGCCGTCGAGCGCCTCCGCAGCGGCGGCGTACGCGAGCAGCGACGGCTTGACCGCGCCGTCCCGCATCAGCAGCCCGTAATGGTATTCGCTGTCCTCGTGGTTCACGCCGCCGAGGTCGTGCCAGACCGAATCGTGCAGCTGGTAGAACTGGATCGTCTCGGCGTTCTCCGCAAGGCCGATCGCGTAGGTCAGGAGCACATTCTCCGCCGCGTTGCGGCAAGAGTCCATCCAGGAGTTGTTCGGCGGCGTCGCGGCGTAGACCTCCGACAGGTGCAGCGTTCTGATGCCGAGCTCGTCCATCGCCTTGCGGTAGCGGCGGATCGCGCCGAGGTAGGTCCACCCCTCCCCGATATAATCGGGCGTCATGTTGCCGCGGCCGGGATGCATCGCGACTCCGCCGTCCATGAGCGGGACCGCCCCGTTTTCCGCCATCATCTTCAGGAACCCCGTATCGGCCCCGGCCATGCCCATGCCGATGATTCTGAGCCCCGGATACTCCCTGTCGCGCAGCGCCTTGAATTCACGCAGCACCTCGACGTAGCGTCTGGCGCGGCGGAGCTTCTCCCCGCCCTTCTGGTTCATGTTCCACTCGTTGCAGAACTCGATCGCGGGGTTCTGCCGGCCGGAGGCGCGCCTGACCATCTCCGCGATCCGCTTCGCGACCTTCTCCGGCGAATCATTCGGGCCGACGCTCGCGTGATCGAGCGAAAGGATGCCGTATTTCGAGGTCACGCGGTTGTCGCCGTGGCGCAGCGTCCGCACACCGATGCGCTTCATGAGGGCGTAGACATCCTCCGCCGACGGAATCATGAAGTAGGCCGAGAGCGCGAATCTGCTTTCATCGCGGTGTCCGTACTCGTGCGGCGGCAGAACCGCGAGGTTCGTGCGCGCAAAGATCTCCTTCTCTCCCGGAACCGTGACCTTCGCTTCGACGAAGTAGATCATCCGTTCCGCTTCCGGCAGGGAGAACTTCAGCAGTTTGCTCCCGTACGGCCCGAATTCAAGCGTCCTCTTCTCATCCAGCACGACCCTGCCGTCGTAATCGCGGCCAGTCACCTCGAATGCGACACCCTTCTTCGTCGTATCGTACGGGTTCGAAAGCGCCACCTTCAACTCCGGCGCGCCGGATTCCCAGAGGTTGAACGGCCTGTCGGTCGAAAGCTTCAGCCCGAGCGGGCGTTTGTGGAAGAGCGCCGCGGCCTCATACCCCTCGCACTCCGGCGGGGTGACGACGAACTCCAGCGAAGCCTCGTACCTGCCGTCGCCGTTTTTCTTATAGCCGAGATGGTCCGACCAGCTCCCGGTGTAATTCACATTTCCGCCGACCTTCATCCAGAGGCCGATGTTGCCGTTGCGGAAGCTGCGGAAATAACCGTCGCGGACCTCGAACGGAACGCCGCCGTGTTCATGGCGCGTCCAGAGTCCGGACTTATACGCCTCCTTCGACTTCTCCGTCCCCTTCTGCACCTGGAGCTCCTGCATGATGCCGCCCGTGCGGGTTTCGGGCGAATCGAGCAGCCAGCTGCATCTGATGTGCCCGTCCGGGAGCGCCCTGACCGTGCCTTCGAGCGCGATCTTCCCGCTCTTGTCGTTGTCGATGCGGTAGGTGATCCTGAACGTGTCGTCCGCCACCTTTTCGGCGCTGACCGGCCTGGCGGCCGGAGGCGCCCAGGAGAAGAGCTGCCGTCCGATTTTCAGGAGCGGCTTCTTCTCGTAATCGCGGATCACAAGCTCCCCTCCGTCGGCTTCGACGGAGTATGCCGGATAGGAAATCTTCGGCTCAGAGGCCGCAAAAACCCCGGCCGCCCCGGTCAGGACAGCCGCCGTCAGCAAAAATTTTCTGATCATAAGCGGAGATTATTTCTTTCTGGTCTGGGCGGCGTAAACCGTTTCGCCGACTTTGAGGGCAGCGGAAACCACGGCGCTGTCGCCGGGCTCGAATGCGAACTTCTTCACCTCGCCGGGCTCGAACGAGACGGTCTCATCCCTGCCGTTCAGCGAGAGTTCGGCGCCCTGCACGGCCCTGTACCCGAGATTGCGCACCACGAGCTCATTCCCCGCGAACGCCAGGGAGAACGGCTCCCGGCGGGAGGCCGCCGCGGCATCCGCGCCGGTAAAATCGACCGGCGTGACGAGGAAGTCGAATTCCGTCCTGTACTCGCCCTCGCCGCTGCGTTTGAACCCGGCGTGCTCCGCCCAGCCGCTGCTCCAGCCGGCATTGCCCGGCAGCTTCAGCCAGGCGGCGAATTTCCCGCTTTTGAACTGCCTGAAAACTCCGTCCTTCGACGCGGCCATCCCGCCGCCGAACGGACGCACCTTCCAGGCCGTCGACTCGTACTTCTCTTTTTTGCCGACGCCGTCCTGCCCGACGATTTCAACCATCATGCCGTCCGGCTTGACCTTCGGGGAGACAAGCGTATAGGCGATGTTGACCCGTCCGCCGCCGACGGTGCAGAGCGCGGTGAGCCTGACCGACTCCGCATCCGCGGCCGCTTTCGCGGTCTGCTCCGGCGTGCGCTTCGCGTCATCCTTCAGGATGATCCGGTAGTCCACCTTCATCGCGCCGTCGACAACTTCGGCCGAGACGGGCACGGCGATCTGCGGGCTCCAGGTGTAAAGCAGCTTGCCGATCAGCAGCTGCCGCCGGTTCGAACCATTCGTGATGAACAGCTTGTCCTTCGCGAATTCAAGCGAACACCCGCCATCCTCCGCCTTGATCCTCGCCTGCTCCGCGCCGTAGCCGAACGAACCGGCCAGAAGCGAGGCGCACAAAACAATACTCTTCCACATCATTGACATTACCTTTCTCTGTTCCGAGCTTCCGCTCAAAGGGTCTTCCACAGCTCGCCGTTGAACCAGTCGTTCTTCACGATCAGCTTCGGATCGTTCGACAGGTACAGCCCGCGCGGATTGCTGCCGTATTTCAAAGTTTCCGTATGCCCGTCCACCATCGTGAAGATGCTTCCGGCGCCGTAATGGTCCCGCGTGTAATTCACGTCCGGATAGAACCGGCTCAGCCTCTCGCTGAGCGACTTGACGCCGTCCTGGAACGTCGGCAGATGGTACTCCAGGACAAGGATGGAGCGCCCGGGCGTGAACATCCGGCCCAGTTTCCCCATCCCGGAGGTCTTTCCGGTGAGCCACTCCTGCCACGGCTGCAGGAGCCGTCCGTTCATGGAGTAGAAGACGTCGGCGGGTACATCATGCGTGTTCCAACCGCCGGGCAGCCCGATGCCGATGTCGAAATTCGGCTTGCCGTCCGAAGCATCGTTGTGCGGATTGCCGGGGCAGATGAAAGTTTTCCTGCCGACGCCATAGTTTGCAATCAGTTTCCTCATCCAGAAAACGGAGTCGAAATTGAGCCCGCCGCCCTTGTTCTTCCCGTCCGTAATCGGCAGCCCGTTGTGAAACGGCAGCGTATCGTGATAATCGGAAGCGTACATCAGGAGCCCCTGCCCCATCGTGTGCTGGTTCGCGCGGCACTTCGTCATATGCCCCTGGACACGCGCTTTCTGCAGCGCGGGAAGCAGCATGGACGCCAGAACAGCGATGATCGCAATCACAACGAGCAGCTCAATCAAGGTGAATTTTCCCGCTTTCACGTCATCCCCTCCGTCACATAATGATGAATATGTTTTATTCCATTGTCGCGTTGTCGCGATACAACTTATTTT
>JABLYX010000044.1:1567-45474 GCA_018265615.1 Lentisphaeria bacterium | reverse complement strand
AAAGGAGTTGCATCATGACAAAACGAAACCGGCTACATCACATACTGCGCATTATGCGAATTGATTCCATCATGGGTATTGAGCCAATATCGCCGGGCTTTTCCGCCGCGCCGAAGCCTCATTCAGGCAGCGGACCGATTTTGCCTCGATCAGCTTCTGCGGGAACTCGATCTGGCGGCGGATTTTCGAGCCGCGGTTCAGGATGTCGAGCGCCATGCGGACAACGAGATTCCTGTACTCCTCCGCGCCCGAATCGATCACAGTCAGCCAGTCGACGCGCGGGATGCTGCCGGAACTGATGATCGAGAGATCCTGCGGAACCCGTATCCCGTGACGGTCCAGGTACTTGCGTGCGGTGATCGCACCGTTGCAGCTGACCGGGAACAGAGCGGTAAAATCGTATTTCCCGGCGGCATAGTCCGCAATGAACTTTTCGATCTGTTCGTCCGGGCGCTCTCCCGGACGGATGTCGCAGTCGAGAAACGTGACTTCACAGCCGTTCGAAAACGCACAGCTTTCGAATCCCCGCCGATAGGCCTCGGTCGTGTAGAGGTGCGGTTCGTTCATCAGGAACCCCAGCTTGCGGTGCCCCATGCGGATCAGGTAGTTCGCCGCATTCACCCCCGCCGCGCCGTTGTCGCCGCAGACATAGTTGATCTGCTTGACCGGGACCGAATTGCGGCACAGGATCACCGGCGCCGGACAACGGGATATCGCCATGATCTGCTCCGGCGTCAGCAGGTCGCTCGCAATACCGTCGAGGACAATCACATCCGCTTCGAACGTATCCAGAGAAAGCGTGATGTCGTCATGATAATCGTAAAGCCGGTGCTCAAACCGGAACCCGTTCGCCTCCGCCCCCTGCCGCAGGGCGTCCGCCATCCGCGAGAAAATCTCCGCCGGCCAGTTGTTCTGGAGCAGCAGCATCAGGGGCGAACCCGCCTCGGCCTTGCTGACAAAACTGCCCCGGCCGACATACGCCTTGAGCAGCCCCTTTTCCTTCAGGAGGTTGATCGCCGGCGTCACCGTGGACTGGCTCACATTGTATTCCGCCATCAGCTGCCGCACAGTCGGGAACACTTCGCCATCTTTCATGGCGGCGATCCGAAGCCGCAGCCGGATGTAGAGTTCATCGCTTTTATTTGATTTCTGCATCATGCTCTTTCTTTGGATTGTATCGATATTCGATGCATTGGGTGCAAAAAAAATATTCCCACCGATTGTATTGATTTTAGATACATTCTAATTATACCAAAGAATTCGGAAAAAAGCAAGGGCGGAACAGAAAAAATTCAGGACTTTCTTAAGCACCGGGCCGGGCCGGAGGAGGGACCCCCCGGGATTCCGGTCCCTGTTACCATTCTTCAATGCAGGTCTGCGGCGGAAAGGTGGTACTCCGTATTGCAGAACTGGCAGCGGAGGGCGGGATTCGGATTCTCGGTGAGAAGCTTTTCGAGCTCCTCGCGCCCGAGCATCCGGAATGCCGTCTTTTTGAGCGACTCCGCCGAGCAGCCGCACTCGAAGCGGGCCGGGGCGAGCGGCATCCGGGCGAATTCCGGCAGCTCGAGGCGTTCGAGCAGGAAGGAGAGCAGCATCCGCATCCCTTCCTCCGGTTTGCCCATGCAGTTTTTCAGGATTTCACCGGCCTCCGGCATCTGGAACCGGCAGCGGATCCGGTCGAACTCTTCGAGATCACAGCCCGGGAGCACCTGCAGCAGCGCCCCGCAGGCCGCGCGGACCGGATCGGCCGGATCGGCCCGGAGTTCGATTTCACAGCGGATTTCAGTCTCATGCTCTTCGCTGACCGAGAGGTGGTAACCGAGCGCGGAGGCCGGGAGGATGAAGGCGCTCCGGGACTCCCCGGAACTCAGGATCCTGCCGCCCTTCGAGCGGGTCAGTTTTACGTCCGCCCCGCCGTCGCCGCATGCGACCTCGACCGAGTCGGCGCTCTCCATGACATGCGGATTCCGGACGAGGCCGCGGACTTTGCCGCCGGCCTTTGCGTCAACGATGACCGCCCCGAGCGGCCCGGAACAGCCGATCAGGATCGAATACCGCTCCCCGTCCCCGAGCAGCGCCGTCATCAGCGCCGCGGAGGAGAGCGCCTCCGCCAGCAGCCGCCCCGCGACCGGGTCGGCGTCATGACGGATGATTCCCTGCGAAGCGAGTTCCCGGAAATTTCCGAGCACCAGCTGGAAAGCCGGCTCTCTGAATACCGCGCGCAGCATGAAATCCGGCATGTCGCTCTTCATTTTCGTTCTTGCTCCCGATTTGACATGAGTGTGATGATACTGTATCTTATATCACCATACTATATCACAAAGATGCGAGGAATCAAATGAGTGCCCGACTGTTGTTCGCCTCCTTTGCGCCGAAAACTCTGGAGCCCGCCAATTCGATCGGCAACAAGTTCCTTCGGCTGCTGGAGAAGCTGGAGCTGCAATCCATCGTGAAGGATCGCTCCGTCGCCGTGAAAATGCACCTGGGCGGAGGAGGCGGATTTTCGACGATCCACCCGTTCTTCGTCCGCAAGCTGGTCGGGGCCGTGCAGGCGGCCGGGGCCCGGGAGGTGTTCGTGACGGATCTGAAGCGCGACGCCGCCGGCGCGATCGACCGCGGCTATACCGAAGAGGTGTTCGGCTGCCGGATCGTGCCGGTCTGCGGCGACGACGAATCCGATTTCAGGAGCTTTCCGGTCGAGCCGCCGTTCCGCGGAATGGACAGGATCGAGCTTTCCGGGGCGATCCTGAAAGCGGATGTCCTGCTCGACTTCTCCCATGTGAAGGGGCACGGGGTCTGCGGCTTCGGCGGCGCTTCGAAGAACCTGTCGATGGGGGCCGTGACCGACGCGATGCGCCAGATGCTGCACGCGCTTGAGGGCGGACTCGTCTGGGACGAAGAGAAGTGCACGCACTGCGGCAGCTGTATCGCGCACTGCCCGAACGGCGCGATGAAATTCGATGACGGCGGCAAGCTCGAGGTTTTCTACCACGACTGCAAATTCTGCCAGCACTGCGCGTTGATCTGCCCGACCGGAGCGATCCGGATGACGGCGGGCGGCTACCTTGATTTCCAGAAAGGGATGGCGATGACGAGCGCGAAGCTGCTTGAGCATTTCCCCGGGAACCGCCGGCTCTTCATCAACATGCTCATGGATACGACGATCTTCTGCGACTGCTGGGGCATGACGACGCCGCGGCTGATTCCGGATATCGGCATCCTCGCCGGGAGCGATATCGTCGCGGTCGAACAGGCCACGCTCGACCTGATCGACCGCGAGGAGCTGATTCCGAACGCGCTCCCGAAAGGATGGGATCTGTCGGAAGACCGGACGCAGCATCTGTTCGAGCGCATCCACCACAAGGACCCGTATGCGGTGGTCCGCTACCTCGAGGAGCTCGGCTGCGGCACGGCGCAGTACGAAATCGAGGAAGTTGAATAACTGCCGGCGGGTGTGTGAAGCGGCCGGGACTTCCGCCCCGGCCGCTTCGGCTTTCAGTTGCTTCTCAGCCAGGTCGCGAGTTCCGATTTCCCGCGGTTCTGCCACAGGGCGTAGGGGATCGCGGTGAAGCGGATTTTCTCGCGGGACGGCGTCCGGTTGCGGAAGTAGAGTTCTCCGCCGGAGACATCCGTTTCGCGCAGCGCTTCGCCGGCGATGGCCGGGACCCCGTCGAGCCCTTTCGCTTCGCCGAGCGTGAATTCCTGATCGGCCGGAATCAGCAGGTCGTTGACGCCCGGGCCGTTGTCGGTGCTTTCGAGCGCGTAGACCAGCGGTCCGCGCATCAGAGCGATTTTTCCGGCGTCGGCCGTGACCTTCGGATTCGCCCGGACCACGTCGATGGCGAGCGCGAGTTCAAGTTCGACCTTGTCCCCCGCTTCCCATTTCCGGTTCAGGCTCAGGTAACCGTCTTTCAGCGCAGTTTCAATCGTTTTCCCGTTGAGTTTTGCGCTCCACTTCCGGCACCAGGAGGGAATGCGGATGCTGAGCGTGAGGCTGCCGGCGGAGAGGAGTTCAAAAACGGCGCTGCCGTTGTACGGATATCCTCCAGTGACCCGGATTGCCGTTTCTCCGCTTCTGACGGTTCCGGCCGCCGGGATGTTGCAGCGCAGCTCCCCGTCGCGCTTCGACCAGGCGAATCCACCGAGCTGCGGCAGGAAACGGCAGTAGCTCGTCGGGCAGCAGGAGCAGTCGAACCACGGTTGGCGCTCCCGGGCGATATGGCCGTGGAAGAAGCTCGTGTCGTCGACCGTCAGCAGGTTCGCATAGAAAAATTTGTCCCCGGTGAGCGAGATGCCTGAAAGGCAGCCGTTGTAAAGTGACTGCTCCATCGCGTCCGCATAACGCGCTTCACCGGTCGCGTCGGCCATGCGGCGGGCGAATTGCGCGAAGGCCATCGAGGCGCAGCTTTCGGCATAGGCGGTGTCGTTCGGCAGGTCACAGTCGACCGTGAACGCTTCCCCGATCGCCGTCGAGCCGCAGCCGCCGATGAGGTACATCCGCTTGTTTGCGACGCTGTCGAACAGCGTGCGGCAGGCGTCGAGCAGGCCGGAGTCTCCGGTTCGCATCGCGACGTCGGCCATGCCGATATAGAGATAGAGCGCGCGGACCGAATGGCCGACCGCGTCGGCCTGCTCCCGGACCGGCATGTGCGCCTGGCGGTTCACGAGGTTCGGCTCATAGAGCCGTGTTCCGCGCCGTTTGGCTTCCTCGAGGAAGAAGTTCGGCTCCCTGCCGCGTTCGTCGATGAAATATTTCGCGAGTTCCAGATACTTTGTTTCGCCGGTCGCGTCCGCGAGTTTGCAGAGGCCGAGTTCGATCTCCTCGTGGCCGGGGTAGCCGTGCAGTTTGCCCGGCCCGGTTCCGAAGACCGTCGCGATATAGTCCGCATAGCGGCGGAGCGCGTCGAGGAATTTCCGGCTCCCGGTCGCGCGGAAGTGGGCGACGGCGGCCTCCATCAGGTGGCCCGCGCAGTAGAGCTCGTGCCAGTCGAAGACGTTCGTCCAGCGTTTCTCCGGCTCGACCTGCGTGAAATAGGTGTTCAGGTAGCCGTCCGGCTGCTGGGCGGAGATGACGAGGTCGACGTATGCGTCGAGTTCGGCGGCGAGCTCCGCGTCGTCCGGATTCTGCGCGAGTGCGAGCGCCATGCCCTCAAGCACCTTTGCGAAATCGGAGTCCCAGAAGATGTGCGGCCGGTTCGGCATGCCCTCTTTCCAGGCGAGGCGGAAGGAGTCGATCCGCCCGGTCTCCCTGCATTTGGCGACCGAGGACGGAATCGTGGATTTGCGGCAGCTTGCGACGCGCCCGGCGAAAACCGGGTCGTCCAGGCGGACGGCGGCGGGGTCGATGGGGGAAAAGGCGTTCATTTCCGGCATTCTCCATGTTGTTTGACAATTGGCTCTGTAAATATTATACCTCTGCTTGCATTTCGGGGCGAGGGGGATAAATTAGATAAAAAGAGAGACAATTCCGACTTCGGGGGGATAAATGGAACCGGTTGAACTGATCCATGCCGGCCGCTTCGTCTCGCGCGGCAAGGGGCGGCACGGAACCCGCGTGATTGACAGTTACGAGCTGATCCTCGTACAGTCCGGGACGCTGGAAATGTTTGAGGAGGAACACTTTTTCGCCGTGAATCCGGGCGAGTACCTGCTCCTGCGCCCCGGGCTGCGCCACGGCGGGCTGGCCGCCTACGGCAGGAGCCTCGTTTTTTTCTGGTGCCATTTCCTGCCGCGCAGCCGGGAGAGAAAGGCGCGGCTGGACGGGATGGACTCCTGCCGCGCGGCGGCCCGCCCGGAGCGCTCCGGCGAATACTTTCAACTGCTGCTCTCCGAGCTGCGCGAGACCGGACCCGGCAACACCGCGGATCTGCTGGCCGAGCTGCTGCTGGCCGAGGCGGAACGGGTTCCGGCCGGAGAGGCCCGCGCGGCCTCCTCCTCCGAGCTTGCGGTCCGGGCGCGGGAGTATATCGCGCTGCACTTCGAAGAGTCGCTTTCGACCGCCGCGCTCGCCGGGGCGCTGCGCTGCAGCGCGGATTACCTGAACCGGGTCTGCCGCCGCGGCTGGGGGCACACGGTGACGGAGGAGATCAACCTTGCGCGCCTGCGCTACGGCTGCCGGCTGCTGCTTGCGGGGAAACTCAATGTGAAGGAGGTCGCGTTCGAATCCGGGTTCAACGACGTAGCGTATTTCCGCCGCAGGTTCCGCCGTGAATTCGGGCTCTCCCCGGCGGAATACCGCGCCGCGCATACGCTGGGCCACGTGAATACGGAGTGACGCCGCGCCCGCATCAGAGGGTGAGGTCGGCGACGAGCGGGAGGTGGTCGGAGTAGAGGACCGGCAGCACCTCGAAGTGCTCGACGGTAATCCGGCGGGAGACCAGGATGTAGTCCAGCTGCTTCAGCGGCTTCCAGGCCGGATAGGTCGCGGCGCGGGAGGCGTTCGCGTTGATGAGCCCCAGCTCCTCCTCCAGCTCCGTGAGCTCCGATTCGCCGCGGAAGGTGTTGAAATCTCCCGCGAGGACGATCGGACGGTCTTTCGGCAGGAGTCCGCGCAGGAAAGCGATCTGGCGCGCACGGGTCCGGCGCGTGAGCCCCAGGTGCACGAGGAAGACGGTGATCCCGTCGCACTCCCGTTCCAGGATCAGCTTTTTCGTGCCGCACGGGAAATAGTGCGTCCTGACCGCCGCGTCGGAGCGGCCCAGCAATGCGTTGGTCTGGCTCTTCAGGTAGGGAAAGCGGCTGAGGAATGAGGAGGGGCCGTATTTCGACCCGGTGGCCGGCCCGGTTTCCGCGACCTCGTTCAGCATTTGCGCCATGAGGTCGGGGTGGCTCAGCCCGGCGGTGCGCCAGCTGCCGGAGTCGGCTTCGACCAGCCCGATCATATCGGGCTGGAGGTCGTTCACGAGCCCGACGATCTGGCCGAAGTGAAATGCGCTCGTCCGCAGATACCGGTGCGCGGTGAGCAGGCGTTTCGCCTCCCCGCCGGGGCAGCCGGTGCCGTACGCGATGTTGTAGACGAGCAGCCGCATGGCGGAGTTACTCCAGCACCCGCAGCGCGAGCCCGACGTTGCCGAACGGCGCGCTGACCTGAATCCCCTGGACACGGCCGCGGACGGCTTCGATGCTTTCGCGCGCGATTTCGATACCCGCATCGCGCTGTTCGTCGCGGGTTTTGGCCGTGGCCATCCGTTTCATGACCGAATCCGGAACCACCACGCCCGGAACCTCGGTCTTCATGAACTCGGCGTTGCGGTAGCTCACGAGCGGCCAGATTCCGGCGATGAGCGGGGTTTTCAGGTGCTCGATGCGCCTGAGGAACGCGAAGAGCGTCTCCGGCGCAAAGACCGGCTGCGTGATGATGAAATCGGCTCCGGCCTCGACCTTCTCGCAGATGCGGCGGTATTCGCGCTCCGGATCGATCGCGCTCGGATCCGCCCCGACGCCGATGAGCGCCCGGGTCGGCGCGTTGATCGGCTTGCCGCCGAGGTCGATGCCGCGGTTCATGCGCGCCTGGATCTTCACGAGGCCGATCGAATCCACGTCGAACACGCCCGAGCTGAACGGGTAGTCCCCGAGCTTCGGCGGGTCGCCGGTGATGAAGAGGATGTTGTTGATCCCCATCCCCGCGCAGCCGAGCAGGTCGGCCTGGAGCCCGATCACGCTTTTGTCGCGGCAGCAGCAGTGCAGCACGGTTTCGATGCCCACCTGCTGCTGGATCGCGATCGCGGCCGCGACGGGGGAGATGCGGGCCGACGCGCGCGGGCCGTCCGGCAGGTTCACGGCGTCGACGCCCGCTTCGAGGCATTTGCGCGCCCCCTCGACGGTGGAGGCGAGGTCGAAGCCGCGCGGCGGCGTGATTTCAACCGAGGTCACGAATTCGCCGGCCGCGAGCTTCGCGCCGAGGCGCGACCGTTCGGCCGCCGGAACCGGTTCCGGCAGCTCGCACTCGGTGATCTCGACTTTCGGCAGCTCCTGCTTTTCCGCCCGCATAAGCGGCTTGATCGTGCGCGCAAGCTCCCGGATATGCGCCGGGGTGATTCCGCAGCATCCGCCGATCGCGGCCGCGCCGAGCATCGCATAGCGTTTGGCGTAGGTGCTGAAATATTCGGCGCTGGTCATGTAGATCATGCGCCCGTCGACGCCGCGCGGCTGGCCGGCGTTCGGCTGAACGACGATCGGCAGCTTCGTCTTCTTGACGAGCACCTCGAGCTCGGCGAGCGTCGTCTCCGGCCCGCCGCCGCAGTTCAGCCCGACCGCCGCGGGGCGCGGCCCGGGGAAGGTCGAAACGAGCTTTTCGAATTCGCTGATGCCGTCGCCGCAGTGGTTTTCCGCATGGCGGTCGACCGCGAAGCTCAGGATGTAGATGAGCTCCGGGAACTGCCTGACGGCCTCGAGCGCGGCGGCGAGATCGATCGTGGTCCGCAGCGATTCGAAGATGATGAAGTCGGTCACTGGAGCCAGCGCTTCGAGCTGCTCCGCGATGAGCGAACCGCGGCTGCGCGTGTCGGCCGGGGATTCTGGCTCCCCGATCGGCCCGACGGACCCGGCGACGAGCACTTTCCCGGCGAGGCCCGCTTCTTCGACCGCGCGGCGCGCGAGCGCGGCCGAGGCGCGGTTGATCGCGGCGGTCTGGTCGGCGAGGCCGAATTTGCCGAGGCGGCGCGTGTTCGCGTTGAAGGTGTTCGTGGTCAGCACCTCGGCGCCGGCGTCGAGGTATTGGCGGTGGATGTCGAGAATCACATCCGGATTCGTGACCGACAGCTGTTCGAACGAGGCGTTCACGAAGAAGTTGCGGCGGTAGATCTCGGTTCCGATCGCGCCGTCGAAGATCGTCAGCGACTCCGAAAGCTTGCGTTGCAGGCAATTCATATGGGTTTCACCGTGGGGGTTGTGTTTTCGATTCATATACAAGTCTATAAAATACTCCGGTTCCGGCGATTATTCAATAAAAAAGAGCATTGTTTTTCCGGAAATGGCTTGACTTTCCATGAGGAAATGTGTATAATATATTCAAAATAGAAAATATGATGTTCAAATATGAATATATGAGGGTTGAATGGCGGGTGAGAACACGATTCCTGCGGTGGAGAAGGCCGTGGCGATCCTGAACCGGCTCGGCGGTTGCGCCGAAGGGATGACTCAGGCGGAGCTGGCCGCAGAGCTCGACATCACGCCGAGCAGCTGCTACCGCATTCTGCAGACACTGCTCGAAGCGGACTGGGTTCGCAAGACGGGCGGGACGCGCTACGACCTTTCGTTCGGGATGCTCGGCGCGGTCCGCAAGCTGACCGACGGCACTGCGCGCTTCGAGGAGATGACGCCGGTTCTCGAAGAGCTTGCGCAGGCGACCGGGCTCTGCTGCAAGCTTTCGGTACGGCAGGGGGAGTTCCAGATTCCGCTGCTGCGCGCAGAGTCTCCGCGCCCGATGGCGGTTTCGGGGCGGATCGGCGTGCGGTTTCCGGTTGCCGAGGGGTCGGTCGGGGCGGCGCTGCTTGCGTCGGCTCCGGCGGCGGAGGCCGAGAAACTTGCGCGCGCCTGCGCCGATGAAACGTGCGTGGCGGATGCGGTGCAGCTGTTGCGCGACGGCGTGGCGGCGATCCGGCGCGACGGCTACTGCTTCAACCGCGGCCGCAACCGCTGGCGGGTCGATGCGATGTCCGCGCCGGTCCGCGATGCGGAGGACAGGGTGGTCGCGGCGTTGACGCTGCTCGGTTACGACGAGGATTTCAGCGAAGAGCGGCTCCCGGCGGTCGCCGGAACGCTGCTTGAATGCGCGAAAAAGTGCGAATGCATTTACAATTCATGAATAAACGGGAAGAGTGACACCATGGCAAAGATCGATCCATCAACCCTGAAAATCACCGA
Organism: Lentisphaeria bacterium; assembly: GCA_018265615.1. Taxonomy (GTDB): domain Bacteria; phylum Verrucomicrobiota; class Lentisphaeria; order Victivallales; family Victivallaceae; genus Victivallis. The sequence goes on along the minus strand of JABLYX010000044.1, from coordinate 35,610 downwards.
CATGCGTTTTGCGGACATCGACGGCGCGCCGAAGCGCTGCACGCTCCTGAAGCTCTATACGAACCAGGGGCTGATCGGCTACGGCGAGGTGCGCGACGCCTCGAGCCGCACCTACGCCGCGATGCTGAAGAGCCGCATCATCGGTGAGAATCCGTGCAACGTAGACAGGATTTTCCGCCGCATCAAACAGTTCGGCGGCCATTCGCGGCAGGCCGGCGGCGTCTGCGGCATCGAAGTCGCGTTGTGGGACCTCGCGGGGAAAGCGTGGGGCGTGCCGGTCTGGCAGCTGCTCGGCGGAAAGTTCCGCGACAGGATCCGCATCTACTGCGACACCGATTCCGAGGGCGGCGGCCGCGATATGGGCAAGGCGCTCGCCGGCCGCATGGAGCAGGGGTACACGTTCCTCAAGATGGATCTCGGGATCGAGCTCCTGATGGGGAAAGAGGGGTGCCTCTCCGCGCCGCTGGGTTTTCTTGAGAAGATGCGCGAGTATAAAAAGAGCGTTTTTACAACGCCGCACGGTTCGATCGATCCGCGCGCGATGCGCGGCGAGGCGTACGACCTCTTCAACACGGCGCACGGCTTCACCGGCATCCACCTGACGGAGAAGGGGCTGGATTACCTTGACGGATACATGGGCGACGTCCGCTCCGAGATCGGTTATGAGGTTCCTATTGCGATCGACCACCTCGGCCACATCCCGGTCGAGGATTGCATCAGGCTCGCGAAGCGGCTCGAGAAATACAATCTCGCATGGATGGAGGATCCCGTTCCGTGGCAGCTGACCGATCAGTACCGGCGCATGGCGGCGGCGACCACGGTTCCGCTCGGCACCGGCGAGGACATCTACCTCAAGGAGAATTTCCGCCCGTTGCTGGAGTCCGGCGCGCTCGCGATGGTCCATCCGGATATTCTGACCGCAGGGGGCATCCTCGAAACTCACAGGATCGGCGACATGGCGGAGGATTACGGCGTGCAGATGTCGATCCATATGGCGGAGAGCCCGGTCGCCTGCCTCGCGGCGGTTCATGTCGCGGCGGCGACCCGGAACTTCATGGCGCTTGAGGTCCATTCGGTCGATGTGCCGTGGTGGGCGGACCTCATCGTTCCGCGCCTCGAAATCCGTGACGGATACATCGATGTGCCGATGGCGCCGGGTCTCGGCTTCGAAGCGCTGAACGAGGAGCTCGTCCGGGAGAAGCTGCACGGCGACTTCCCCGAAGCGTGGGCCCCGACGGACGAATGGGACAAAGAGTGGGCCAACGACCGGCAGTGGAGCTGAAAAAGGGGGACGCCATGTTCATCAGGGGGATCAGTTTCGGGTTCATGGGGCGGAACGGCTATTACCGCTCCGAAGCCGGGCGGCGCGGCGCGGACGACATCTGCTCGCTCGGCGCCGACTGGGTCGCGCTGATCGTGACGGTCGCGCAGGAGCGGTACAGCTCCACGCGGATGTTCGCGGATTACGTGTACACGCCGTCGGATATCGAGGTGGCGGAGGCAGTGAAGCGCTTCCACGCCGCCGGCGTCAAGGTGATGCTCAAGCCGATGATCGAGTGCCTCGACAGCGTCTGGCGCGGCAACATCCGGTTTCCGGAGAAGCAGATGATGATCCAGGGGATCTGCACGGACTACTGGGGTGAATGGTTCGGCCATTACGCGGAGTGTATGGAACACTACGGCCGCTTCGCCGAAGAGAACGGCGTCGAACTCTTCTGCATCGGCTGCGAGCTGCTCGGCACCGAAGACCGCGAGGCGTTCTGGCCGGGGGTGATCGACCGGGTGCGGCAGGTCTACCGGGGGCCGGTCACCTACAACGCCGACCAGATCGTTCCGGGGCGGGAGAACTGCCGCGGCTGGTACTCGAAGCTCGATCTGCTCGGGATCAGCTTCTATACCGGCACGGAACGGCCGAACCCCTCCGCCGCCGAGATCGCCGCCGATCTTCAGGAGCAGGCGGACCGGGTGGAGGCGGTTTCGCGGAAACTCGGAATCCCGGTCTTCTTCGCGGAGTGCGGCGCGCGTTCGGTTGTGAACGGCGCGCTCCGGCCGTGGGATTACACGAATTCCGGCGATTACGACGGCGCGGCGCAGGCGAACTACCTCGCCGGAGTCATCGAAGCCTTTTCCTGCCGCGACTGGTGGCGGGGGCTCATGTGGTGGAAGTGGGACGAGCAGCAGAAGCGTCCGCATTACACGCAGCCGGGCGGGGACACCGGCTTTACGATCCACGGCAAGCCCGCCGCCGAAGTCCTGCGCCGCTGGTGCGCGGAGGGAGGCGGCCGGTGAAACTCGGACTCATGCTTCCGGTCAGGCCGGACCTCAAGTGGACGCTTGCGCGGCAGATCGGGATTGAATACGCGGTCACGAAGGCCGCTCCGGAGCTCTCCGGGCAGCTTCCGCCGTGGGATTTCAATTCGCTGCGCGAAACGGTCCGCCGTTTTGAAGAGCACGGCTTCCGGCTGTGCGCGCTCGAGGGCGACGAGTTCGATATGAGCCGGATCAAGCTCGGGCTGCCCGGGCGCGACGGGGACATCGAGCATTACCGCATGATGCTGCGGAACATGGGGCGGCTCGGGATTGGGCTGCTGTGCTACAACTTCATGGCCGGGGTCGGCTGGTTCCGCACCCGGTTCGACCGCCCCGAGCGCGGCGGCGCGCTGACGAGCGAATTCAACCGCGCGGAGCTGCCGCCGGAGCCGGAGCCGGTCGTGACGCGCGAGGAGATGTGGAAGAACTACGAGTACTTCATCCGCGCCGTCGTCCCGGCGGCGGAGGAGGCGGGCGTGAAGCTCGGGCTGCATCCCGACGATCCGCCTGTTCCGCAGCTTTGCGGCTACGGCCGGATCTTCACGTCGGCAGAGGCGTACCGCCGGGCGCTTGCGCTGGTTGACAGCCCGAACCACGGCGTGACCTTCTGCCAGGCGACCTTCCGGGCGATGGGCGGGGATGTGCCCGCGCTGGCGGAGGAGTTCTGCCGCGCGAAGAAGCTCTTCTTCTTCCACTTCCGTGACATCGAGGGGACGGCGGAGCACTTTCATGAGACGTTTCACGACAACGGCCCGACCGATATGGCGGCGCTGCTGAAGCTGCTGCGCGACAACGGATTTGACGGGCTGGTCCGCCCGGATCACACGCCGACCCTCGCCGGGGAGGGCAATGACAACCCCGGTTACGAAATGCAGGGCAATCTTTTTGCCGTCGGGTATATCCGCGGCATTCTCGAAGCAATGAACCTCTCATAACAGAAGGATGATGCAGGATGAGCGAATATAAGCAACCGCATGTTTCCGCGGCGGAAGTCGACGAGGCGTTTTCCGACGCCTACCGGGCGCTGTGGAACGACGACGAGCAGCGGCGGATCGATGCCGACATCGAGAAGCACCGCAAGGCCGACGGGCTTTTTCAGCTGCCCGCCTCCGCCGCCGGGCGCGAAATCAGGGTTGAACAGCTGTCGCACGACTTCATTTTCGGAGCGCACATCTTCAACTTCGACCAGCTCGGAAGCGACGAGCGCAATGCGCGCTACAAGGAGCTTTACGGCACGCTCTTCAACTCCGCGACGATCGCGTTCTACTGGAAGCAGCTGGAGTTGGAGGAGGGGCGCCCCCGCTTCCGTGCGGAGTACCGCGATACGGCGGAGTTCTGGAATCGCTGCAGCGATCCGCAGCGCCAGCCGCACTGGCGGCGCCCGGCGGTCGATCCGGTCGTGGAGTTCTGTCTTGCGAAAGGGATCCGGCTGCACGGGCATACGCTCGTGTGGGGCAACAACCGCTGGCAGATTCCGGACTGGCTCATCAACCGGATCCCGTTCGACTACCTGAAAAAGGCGAACCTCGAACACAATCCGAAGGACAACACGCTGCTGAGCGAAGCGACCGGCTGCGCATTCGAGGGGATGAGCGCGAAGGAGATGGAGAAGGCACTCCCCGAATACACCACGCTCATCAACACGCTGACGGCGAAGCGCATCATCGAGATCGCGATGCGTTACGGCGACAAGATCGACAGCTGGGACGTCGTCAACGAGAGCGCCGGGGATTTCGGCAAGGGGCTCATGGTTCCGGGTTCGAAGCTCTGCAAAAGCTGGTACGGCCCGATGCCGGGCGACTACGCCTTCCGCAGCTTCAAGATTGCCGAGGGGGTCTTCCCGCCGGAGGCGAAACTCAACATCAACGACTACAACCTCAGCGAGGATTACGTGAAGCAGGTGCGCAGCCTGCGCGCCCGCGGCTGCAGGATCGACATCATGGGGGCGCAGATGCACCTCTTCAATCCGCAGACCTGCCGGGACATCGCTGACGGAAAGAGCCTTGTGCAGTCGCCGTGCGAGGTCCGCGAGGCGATCGGGCGCATCAGTCGGGCCGGGTTGCCGATCCACCTTTCGGAGATCACGGTCACCTCTCCCGGCGGCGACCGGCGCGGCCAGATCGTGCAGGCCGGAATCGCCCGCAACCTCTACCGGCTCTGGTTCAGCCTCGAGCCGATGATGGGGATCACGTGGTGGAACGTCGTGGACGGCTGCGGGGCGCCGGGCGAACCGGCGGTCTCCGGCCTCTTCACGCGCGACATGGAGCCGAAGCTCTCATATTTCGCGCTCGACGGGCTCGTCAACCGCGAATGGCGCACGGATACGGTCTGCACGGCCGGCGCGGATGCGCTCGCGGCGTTCCGCGGCTTCCGTGGGCGCTACCGCCTGAGCTGGACCGGGCCGGACGGCAGTGAGGAGTCGCAGCTCTGCCGTCTCAAATGAATCCAATGGGCATAAACGAATCAGCATAAAAGAAAAGGAGAACCGGACATGCCGTCGCTTCAGGACATGAAACAGAAAGCGAAGGAGGCCGGGCTGATGAAGCTCGACCGCCTGATCGCGACCCGCCAGCACATTCCGTCGAACGAACTGCCGATCCCGGCCGCGGAGCTGTGCGAACGCTATGAGAAGCTCTACACCGGCTGCATCAACGACGTCCTGCGCGAACTCTGTTTGCTGAACCAGGCGCTGCCGTCGGACATCATGCCGCTGCGCGACGAGATGACCGTCTGCGGCGAGGCGTTCACCGTGAAGAGCGCGCCGAACGTGATGATCGAGGGCGAGATGACCTTCCGGGCGCAGATGCTCGACGAGATGAAGCCGGGCGGCCTCGTGGTCTGGGACACCTCAGACGACTGCGACGCCTCCCTCTGGGGCGGCGTGATGACCGCCACCGCGATTACGAAGGGGATCCGCGGCGCGGTCGTCGCCGGCGGAATCCGCGACACGAAGCAGATCCTCGAGCAGGAGTTCCCGATCTTCTACAAGTACCGCACGAGCAACGGTTCGCTCGGCCGCTGCATGATCACGCACTATCAGGTTCCGGTCCGGATCGGCAAGGTGACGGTCCGCCCCGGCGACATCATCTTCGGCGACATCGACGGCGTGCTCTGCATCCCGCGTGAAATCGCATACGACGTTCTGCTGCGCGCGGAGGGGATCGGGCGCAACGAGATCGATATTTTCGCGTGGGTCCACCAGGGCGACACGATCGCGGAGATCATCGAAAAAGGCGGATACTTCTGATGGACGGCAGCCCGATCGAATCGATGTTCAGCCTCGCCGGGCGCTCCGCGCTCGTGACCGGTTCCTCGCGCGGAATCGGCCGCGAAATCGCGCGGGTTTTCGCGCGGGCCGGGGCGCGGGTGCTGGTCCACGGCAGCCGGGAGAGCGCGGCGCTCCGCGAAGCCGCGGCCGGGTGCGGGGGGATTCCGGTCACCGGCGACCTGACCTGCCCGGAGGGAGTCGAAGCCCTGATCGCCGCGTGCCGCGCGGCGGCTCCGGCGGTCGACATCCTCGTGCTGAACGCCTCCGTGCAGAAGTACGTGGAGCTCGGAGAGTTCGACGACGCGGAGTTCCTGCGGGAGTTCCGGGCGAACGTCGCCGCGTCATTCCGGCTGGCCGAGGCGTTCTCTCCCGCGATGTGCGAACGGAAGTGGGGGCGCATCATCGCCGTCGGCAGCGTGAACCAGCTGCGGCCGTCGCCGCGCCTCACGCTCTACTCCGCGACGAAGGCCGCGCAGATGAGCCTCACGGCGAATTTCGCGAAGACGCTCGCGCCCTGCGGGGTCACGGTCAACTGCCTCGTTCCGGGCGTGATCCTGACCGACCGCAACGTCGAACCGCTGAAGGACGAGGCGTACCGGGAGAAGGTTCTCGGGCTCGTCCCTTGCGGTTTCTTCGGGGAGACGAGCGACTGCGCCGGAGCGGCGCTGCTGCTCGCCTCCGACGCCGGGCGCTATATCACCGGGATCGAACTGCCGGTGACGGGCGGCATGCATTTGTAAGCTTTTTATGCGGTTTCAGGTTTGATTCCCGGTGGATTTCGTGCTACATTGTATCAAGCATAACATTCACTTATTCAGGGATCATTCATGAAACCGCATGCCATTTTTCTTTGCCAGTCCGAAGACCGCGTCCACTATGTCTACACGCCGGAACAGATCGCGCGGATCGCGGAGCTGACCGAGCTCCGTCCCGGCATTTTCAGTGCGGAATCGCTCGACAGCGGCGACTTCAGCGATGTTGAACTTGTCTTCTCCACCTGGGGGATGCCGTCGCTCACTCCGGATCAGCTCGGCCGGCTGCCGAAGCTGAAAGCGGTCTTTTACGGGGCGGGGGCCACGGACGGCTTCGCGCGGCCGCTCTTTGCGCGCGGCGTCAGGGTCGTCAGCGCGTGGCAGGCGAACGCAATTCCGGTCGCGGAGTTCTGCACGGCGCAGATCATCCTCGCGCTGAAGGGGTATTTCCGCAACACGCGCAATGTGAAGTGCAGGGCCGACTGGGCGAAGGCGCACAGAATGGCCGGCCCCGGCTGCTACGGTGAAACCGTCGCGCTGATCGGCGCGGGCGCGATCGCCACGCTGACGAAAAAGATGCTCGAGCAGAACAACGTGAACGTCGTCATCATTCCGTCGCGCGCGGAGCGCCGCACGGTTTCGCTTGAGGAGGCGTTTTCGACCGCATTCGTGGTCAGCAACCACCTGCCGAACCGGGATGACAACATCGGCGTCCTCTCCGGCAAGCTCTTTTCTTCGATGCGCGAGGGGGCGGTCTTCATCAATACCGGCCGCGGCGCGCAGGTCAACGAGGATGAGCTCGCGGCGGTGCTCGAGAAGCGTTCCGACCTGACGGCGCTGCTCGATGTGACCCATCCGGAGCCGCCGGAAGACGGCTCGAAGCTCTATACGCTGCCGAACGTGCAGCTCTCGACCCATATCGCCGGGTCGATCAACGACGAGGTCCACCGTATGGCCGACTATGTGATCGAAGAGCTCGAACGGTATCTGGCGGGGGAGGCGCTGCTGTACGAGGTCAACGAATCCATGCTCCTGACAAGTCAGTAGAACGGAGGAATCCGGCGCAATGAAAAAACTGGCTCTTCTTCTCGTCCTTGCGGGGTCGCTGTTCTGCGCGGTGCGGGCGGCCGAGCTCGATCCGCTGCTTCAGACCCGCCCGGAGCTCTGGAAGATGTCCGGCGACACGGTCATGCAGAACATTCCGGACACGTTTGCCTGGATGGACAAGGCCCGGACCCGGCTCCGCTTCAATGCGCGCACGAGCGGCAAAAAGCTTTCGCTGTTCGGCCAGAATGTCCAGGAGGCCATTTTCGATTTCAGGGAGGGCCGGGTCGGTGAGCTGACCGTGTCGGTCTACAACCGCGGCGACGCGGGCGAGATCATGAAGAAATCGTTCGAGGCGATGCTCGACGCCGTTCGCGGGAAGATCCAGGGGATCGCCGGGGAGGAGGCTCAGCCGCAGAGCCAGAATGCGTCGGTGGGCGGCTCCCGGCTGCGCTCGCTGGTCTGGAAGACGGATAAGGGCGACATCGTGCTGCGCTGGAGCCTCTCGCGCAGCCAGCCCGAGTATATCGCCGTCGACTTCTACCGCCCCGGCGAAGCGCCGAAGAGCCTCAGAGACGGGCTGAAGACGACGGTCGGCAGCTCGGAGCTGGAGGAGAAGGTGAAGACGGACGGCGACGGGTCGCATTACATGCTGATCCCGATGGTCGATCAGGGTGCGAAAGGCTATTGCGTCGCCGCGACGGTCGAACGGGTGCTGCGCTACTACGGCTCGAACCTCGACCAGCATGTGATCGCGAAGCTCGCGGAGTCCGACGCGCAGAAGGGGACCAACATCAACAAGATCGTCGATGTGCTCGCGAGCAGCGAGGGCAAGCTCGGGATCCGCTTCAAGCGCCTCTACCAGTATGAGCTGGACAATCTCAACGACCTCAAGAAGGTCGTCAAGGATTACAACACGATCGCGCGCCGCATGAAGCTCGACAAGATCGACCTCGACGACTATCTTTTCATTGTCGGGCGGACCCGCTACCTCGATTTCGGCAGCCTCATGAAAGCGATGGATTTCAAGGTGTTCAGGGAGGTCCGCAAGCGCGAGATCCGCGACAACAGGGAGTTTCTGGCGATGGTAAAGGAGAATATCGACAACGGGGTCCCGCTCTGCTGGTCGACTTTCATCTTCCCCGGCGTCGGGGACAGCAACAGCTCCGAATTCGGCATGCATATGCGCATCATCACGGGTTACAACGAGAAGACCGGTGAAATCATTTTCTCCGACAGCTGGGGAGCCGGACACGAGAAAAAGACGCTGAAGAACGAGGATGCATGGGGCATCACCGTGAACGTCGTCTCGCTCGAGCCGCGCCGCCGCGGAGGCCGTTGAAAAACAGTGGGAGGATGCGGAATGCTCGGATTTCTGAAAGCGGTTGCGCGTGAGGCCGGCCGCGCGGCCATGACCTATTTTGACGGGATCCGTCCGAACGACGTCCATTCGAAGGCGTCGCCGAAGGATATGGTTTCGGCGGCGGATGTCGCGGTCGAGCAGCTGATCGTCAAGCGCATCCGGGAGCGGTTTCCCGGACACGGCATCTTCGGCGAGGAGTCGGGGCGCAGCAGCTCCGCTTCGGAGTTCTGCTGGGTCATCGATCCGATCGACGGGACCCAGTCGTTCATCAAGCACCATCCGTTCTTTTCGGTCTCCATCGCATTCTGCGAGGGGACCAAGCCTCTTGCGGGCGTCGTCTACGCCCCGGCGCTCGGATATCTGTTCGCGGCTGAGGCGGGGAAGGGGGCCGTGCTGAACGACGAGCCGATCCACGCCGCCCGCTGCACGGAGCTTGCCGAGGCGGCCTGTGCAACCGGGTTCGGCTGCGTCCGGGCCGGGCGCAGGGTCAACAATATCGAATACTTTTCGCGGATCGTTCCGCATTTGCGCGACATCAAGCGGTGCGGCTCCGCCGCGCTCGACCTGGCGATGACCGGCGCGGGCGTCTACGATGCGTACTGGGAGATGGCGCTGCAGCCGTACGACGTCGCCGCCGGGACGCTGATCGCCGAGGAGGCGGGGGCGCTGGTCCGCGACCTTCGCGGCGGCTTCCACTATCCGGAGCAGGGGATCATCGCCGCGAATCCGGCGCTGCTTGCGAAGCTCCTGCCGTTCTTCTCGGACCTGCCGGAGAAGCTATGCTGACGCGTGAGCTGCTGCGGTTCCGGAGGCGGAACGGCTTTCTGCCGGCGTTCATCGACCCGACCGACCCGAAACTGCTGGAATTCGCCTCCGAGCTGCTTGCGGCCCACCAGGGGGCGGTCGAATCCCATATGCGCCGCGCCGAGCTTGAAGAGCTCATTGACGTACAGCTGAAAGGCGCGCGCGACCCGAAGCTCGCGGCGGGGCTGAACAAGCTTGTGCTCGACCGCTGTTCGTTCGATCCGGTGCAGCTCGTCGACTATCCGGCGGAGCGGAAGAAGCTCTTCCTTGCGGCCGCGAAAGCGCTGCCGCAGGCGGGCGGCAGCATCGATGCGTACTGCGAAACGTTTCTGGCGGAAGAGGGGATCGCCGATTTCATGGCCTCCGACATTTATGGCGACCTGCCGGACAATGAGCGGCTGACCGGGTGGCGGCCGCTCTACCCGGCCGAACTGCTGAACCGCTACAACGTCGCGCTTGTGCAGGGGCTGCTGGTGTATGCGGAGGATCTCGATGTGACGGTGTCGGATTCGAATCCGGCCGAACTGCGGCGGCTCTTCAAGTATCTGCGCTTTTTCCGGCTGCTGGCGGAGACGTCGCGCCGGAGGGGGAAGGGGAAGAGCGTGGTCTCTCTGCGGATTTCCGGGCCGTTTTCGATTTTCGCGAACACGCGCAAATATGCGCTTCAGCTCGCCGCGTTTTTTCCGGCGCTCGTGAACCTTGAGGAGTGGAGCCTCACGGCGAACATCAGGCTCGGGGAGAACAGGGGCGTGCTGAAGTTGGACCGGACAAGCGGGCTCGTGTCGCACTACCGCAATTTTTCCAGCTATGTGCCGGAGGAGATCCGGATGTTCCACAAGCTTTTCAGAGAGCAGGCCGCCGAGTGGCGCATCGTCGGAGAATCGCCGTTTATCGACGGCGGCGCGCAGGAGATCGTCTTCCCGGATCTCTCGTTCCGGCGCGAATCGGACGGCCGCACGATCCATCTGGAGCTGTTCCACCGCTGGCACCGGGGCCAGCTCGAACGGCGGTTGGAATTGCTCGAACGAGACCCCGGCATCCAGCTGATTGCCGGGGTGGACCGTGCGCTGGCTGACGATGATGCATGGAGGATTCTGACGGAGCAGGAGCACCCGGCACTCGCCGTGCGGCTGTTCCGTTTTCGTGATTTTCCCGGTGTGGACCGCGTGAAACGCGTGCTCGACGCCTTTGCAGAAGCCAATCCCGGAGAGAAGAAGACATGCAGAAAACGTACGCGAACCTGACCGAGCTTTACAACGACCTCGACCACGTGATTCTGACCGCGCACCGCGGTGCGTCGGCCGACCGTCCCGACAACACATTGCCGTCGTTCGAGGCGGCGGTCGCCGCCGGCGCCGACCTCATCGAATTTGACCTGCGCGCGAGCAGCGAGGGGATTCCGCTCGTGCTGCACGACGCGACGCTCGACCGCACCACGGACGGGCACGGCGAGCCAGAGAAGCTGCCGCTGGCGGAGATCCGCAAGCTCAATGCCTCCTATGCGGTCGGGCCGGAACGGTTCGGCGAGCCGCAGGCGGAGGGGGTGACGGTTCCGACCTTCGAGGAGGTGCTCGCGGCGTTTGCGAAGCGGACGATGATGAATATCCAGATCTACGCGAGGACCGAAGCGGTGCTGCGCGAGATCTGCCGCCTCTACCGGGAGTACGGCATGTACGACCGCGGCTATCTCTCGATCAACTCCCGCGAACAGTTCGACTTCGTGCGGAGGCTCGACCCGGAGATCGAAATCTGCTTCCTGCCGGGCTGGGATACGCGCACGGAGCCGGAGGCGCTTAAACTGTGCCGCTCGCTCGGCTGCCGTTTCGTGCAGCCGGTCCGGGAGTTCCTGCGGCCCGATACGGTTCCGCTCTGTCGCGGGCTGGGGCTGCGCGAGAATGTCTTTTTTTCGGACGACCCGGCGCAGGCGCGCGGACTGGTGGAATCCGGCGTGCGCGGATTCCTGACCAACCGGATTCTCACGATCGGCCGATTCGATCCTTATTTATCGAAGCAGGCTTGAAAAACAGCGGATTTCATGATATTTTAATAAGACACGCTCTAAACAATATCAGGAGGGTTCATCAGGATGAAGATCTATAACTTTGCAGCCGGTCCGGCGATGCTGCCGAAGGCGGTCATGGAAAAGGCGCAGGCCGAATTCACCAACTATCAGAACAGCGGCAGCGGCATTATGGAACTCTCCCACCGCGGCAAGCTCTTCGAGCCGGTGCTTCACCGCGCCGAGGCGAACGTCCGTGAACTCCTGAATGTCTCCGACGACTACACGGTCCTGTTTGTGCAGGGCGGCGCAAGCATGCAGTTCGCGATGCTCGCGATGAATTTCCTGAACGGCGGCGTTGCGGATTATGTCGACACCGGCGTCTGGAGCTCGAAGGCGCTGAAAGAGGCGAAGATGTTCGGCTCCGTCAACGTCGTCGCGTCGAGCAAGGAGACGAAATACGATCACATCCCGGCCGAATCCGAGTGGAAGCGCACCGCCGATGCGGCCTATATGCACATCACGAGCAACAATACGATCGCGGGTACGCGCTATGCGAAGCTGCCGAAGCCGACGCCGGGCGTCCCGATGCTGGCCGACATGTCCAGCGACATCATGTCGCGTCCGTTCGACATCAACGATTTCGGCATGATCTACGCGGGCGCTCAGAAGAACCTCGGCCCCTCCGGTGTGGCGCTGGTGATCCTGCGCAAGGACCTTGCGGCCCGCACCGACGACAGCAAGGTTCCGACCATGCTGCGCTACAGCACCTACATTGAGAACGATTCGATGTTCAATACCCCGCCGACCTTCGCGATCTACATGCTCGCGCTGGTGACCGACTGGATCAAGGAGCAGGGCGGCCTTGCGGCGATGGAGAAGATCAACGACGAGAAGGCGGCCTATCTGTACGACTTTCTCGACAACTCCGCGTTCTACAAGAGTCCGGTCGCGAAGGCGGACCGTTCGGTCATGAACGTCGTTTTCCGCACGCCGGGCGAAGAGCTCGACGCGGCTTTCGTGAAGGAAGCGAAGGAGAACGGCCTGACCGACCTGAAGGGCCACCGTCTCGTCGGCGGCTGCCGCGCGAGTATCTACAACGCGATGCCGATTGAGGGCGTGAAGGCGCTGGTCGAATTCATGAAGAAGTTCGAACAGGCCAACAGGTAATACGCTCTCCGGCTTTTCAGAGCCTCCGGCCGTTTCAGGACAGCCGGAGGCTTTTTCGTCTACTCCGCCGTTGTGAGGTAGCGGTACAGCGCACGTGCGATTGATTCTCCGTAAGCGAGCATGGAGCTCCGGTCGACGGTGACTTCGCCGAAGTTCGCGAACGGGATCTCGATGGTCTGGGCGTTCCGCACAAAGGGCAGCGTGGCCGCATGATGCTTGATGGTTTTTCCCAGGGTATAGTTTTTCTCCGTGTTCCACGAGGTGCCGAAGGGGATATTGTCCTTTTTGAAATAAGGGGCTTCGGGAACCCGCTCCGCCTCCAGCAGCTCCGCGAAGCGCTCCATTTCGCGGTCCATCCCCGCGATTCCGGTGCCGACCATGTAGGAGGTTTCGTTCGTGCCGCCGCCGCGGATCCACGGACAGTGCATGTCCAGCACGAAAGCGGGTTTTTCGTGTTCCAGCAGGGCGCGGAGCGCGATTGTTTCCGGATAGAGGCCCGGCTCCTGATAATCCCGCGCATGGTCATGCGGAATGCGGTTCTTGCCCTGATCTCCCTCTTCGACGCCGTCCTTGTCGGCGAACGGAACCGCGTACATCGCGATCCGTTTCCGGAACGCGCGGCCGAATTCCGTATCGGCCAGCACGGCGCGCAGGACGCCTTCGAGCGCGTGGGTCGCCATCATCTCCCCCGCATGGTGGCGCGAGGTCAGGAGCACGGCGCACTCCGGATTCCCCTCCCGGATCGTGAGCAGCTCCACATTGCGCCCCTTGCGGCTCCGGCACAATGTGTCTGCCTGCAGAGCCGTGCGGCCGGAGAATTCCGCGAGGAATGCTTCCAGGTCCCGCTGCAGATACTGCATCCCCATGCAGAAGAGCGCCTCATGCCCGGCTCCGGGACTGGTGTAGTCGAATGCGCGGCTGCTCTCATGATACACAGGGGAGAGCCAGCACCAGCTTTTTCCGCCGTCATGGCTGACAGCGGGGCCGCGGGTTCCGACCTTGTTCTCGCGGGTAAAGCGGAAATGGAACGTGCCCGCTTCCGGGAAGTGCGCCCTGAAGCACCAGTAGAACCAGTCGCCGGCGGTATCCCGCAATTCCACATCGAGCTCGATGTCGTGCCCTTCGACGGAAACGACCCTGATATTTCCTCCCGGGATTCTGTCCGTAATCATATTCTTCCTCCTGCCGGGTTGCATGTTCGGACTCACTGTGCGCCTGCGATGGGCGGACTGCCGTATTTTTCCCGGACCAGTGTGATCATGGCCCGGAGCTGAGGCGGGAATGTCTTTGCGGGATTCACCAGGAATCCGGTTTCGACCTCGCAGCCGGTGTCGAAAGGGGGCGCCGCGATGCCCGGCGGGAGACTTCCGAGACAGTAGTCCGGGATGATCGAAAACCCGAGGTTGCGCTGCACGTAGGAGATCAGCGTGGTCGTGTAGCGGGATTCGACCTGAAAACGGTTCTTCTCGAGATACGGCAGACGCCGGAAGATGGTTCCCCGGATCGAATCGTAGGAGTGGGCGAGAAACGGCTCCCGTTCCAACTGCTCCGGCGTAATTTCTCCGCACCGGGCCAGCGGGGAGAGGACGGAGCAGATCAGCACCAGCCGGTTCCGGTACATCGGCACATAGAGCAGGTCGTCTCCGCCGTAGCCCTGCACGCCGAACATGATGTCGAGCGCACCGCTTTTCAGGTCGTCGAGGAAGGAGTCCCGTTCCAGGACGACGGGTTCGATGCCGGGATAACGCCGCATCAGCTCGGTAATGAGTTCCGGAACCACGGCCCCGGAGGTGTACGGGCCGCAGCCGATCCGGAGCGGGCCGGAAATGTCGCCGAGGAACGACTTCATCTCCGCCGGCAGGTTGCCGAAGCCGGTCAGCAGCGCGGTCACGCGCTTATAAAAGAATTCGCCGGCCGGAGTGGGGACGAGGCGGTTTCCGTTCCGGCTGAACAGCTTGCAGTCCAGTTCGGTTTCGAGCAGCCGGAGCTGTTTGCTGACTGCGGGCTGCGTGATGAACAGTTGCCGCGCGGCCCGTGTCACGCCACCGCACTCCATGACTTTACGGAAATACTCAAGCTGGATGAAATTCACCGTCGCCTCCGATTTTTTCCCTTTCCTGCAATATACTCCGTGTTTACGGAAAAAGGAAATGATTTTTTCTTATTCGACCCATAACTGCAGGTTATGAGTGTCGGGGCAGGAGAGTGAACCCGGGTGTTCCGTCAGAGCCTGATGAGGAACATATGCGACGGCTTGCCGTCCGGGAATATGAAATCCCGAAGCAGGACGCCGCCGTTTTTTTCGATCACCCGGCGGGAGGCGGCATTGCTCTGTTTGCAGGAGATCAGGACTTCGCGCAGCCCGAGGCGGCGCGCATGTCCGAGTGCGAGCCGGAGGATCTCCGTCGCATACCCTTTGCCGCGCTCCGAGGGACGCACCCCGTAGCCGATGCTGCCGCCGAAGTCGCGCAGGAACTCGTTCAGCCGGTGGCGCACGTCGACGACGCCGACCAGCCTGCGGTCGGAGGCGCGGCGGACGAGCATCATATCGGCCGGCGACCAGTCCGGCGGAGAGACCGTCTCCTCCCGCCTGTTTCCGCGTACCCTCCTGAGCCAGTCGGAGTAGGAGGCGATGCTTTCGAGCATGCAGGCCCCGTGCAGTTCATTTTCGCCCTGCGCGAAATGCTCTTCGCGGTAATCGAGAACCGCCTTTTCGTCCTCCTCCGTCGGAGGAACGAGGATCAGCTCCGGTGATTCGGGCTGCGTCATATCATTTTCTCCTGCAAAGGGGGTCAATTCCGAACAGGCGGCACATTTCGTCGAAGCGGGCGACGGAATCCGCGCCGAATTTCCGCATCGAGCGGCGGATGTGCTCCACCGTCTTTTCCTGCATGTCGCCGGATTTCGAGTAGAACTTGTCGGCGAGGCAGATCAGCTTCTCCTCCGGCGTCTCCGGCAGGTAATCCCGCTCCGGAACCGGGAGATTCTGCTCCCGTATTTCCACCGCGGTGATGCCGCTCCCCGTGTGCCGTTCGCAGACCCGGGCGCAGGCTTCGAGGTTGACTCCGTGCCTTTGTCCGTATTCGCGCAGCATCTGCGCCCCGATGACGCCGTGGGCGATGTACGGTTCCGGGCCCGTGCACAGGATTTTCGGCGCGTGGCACCGCAGGATTCCGATGTCGTGCAGCATTGCTCCGTCGGCCGCCAGCCCGGCATCGAGCCCCATGTTCCGGCAGATGGGACTTTGCAGGATGGCCAGCGCCTTGTCCCGCACCTGCATGCTGTGCTTCAGGAGCATCCGGCGCAGCGGCGTGTCCTCCGGGTAAAAGTGTTCGATGATGCGGTGAAGATCAATGGGGGACATATGGCCTCTTTCCTGGTTTGAATTACTGCCGGCGCCGATCATGTTTTCAGGCTCCGCCGGAGATACCGTTTCCGGCGGATGATCTTACAAAACATGGAACCTCGCTTCTCCGCGGGCAGCGGCATTTTCCGGCACGGGCCGGGATGCGTACCATTTTACCGGATTGCCGGCAGCTTTCCGCACGCCCGGCAAAAGCCTGCTCCCGGCCTGTAAAATAATATCCCTTCTGTCATAATACAAATGTTTCGCGGACAGTTTTCCGGTGATTTGCCGCATCGCACGATTCAGCGGTGATCCGCATGGTGCATTCACGGCGGCCCCGGATGGTGCGGCCTACGGTTTATCCAGAGCGAAGTGGTGCTTGCGGTACTCCCGCGGCGCCATTTTTTCCGCTTTGCGGAAGGTGCCGGCGAAGTAGGTTTCGCTCCCGTAGCCGAGGGCGGCCGCGATCCTGCCGATGCTCCAGGTTGTATTGGCCAGCAGCCGCCGGGCCTCTTCCTGCCGGAGCCGGGCGACATATTGCGCCGGAGTCTCCGGGTAGGCGGCGTTCCAGTGGCGGAAGAAGTTCCGCCGCGAAAAGCCATGCTGCCGTGCGAGCTCATCGAAGTCGATCTTCTCGTTGAAGTGCAGCTTGAGATAAGAGACGATCCGGGCGATCTGCCGCTCCATCCGGCCCTCCGCCCGGTGCTCTTCGTCGATGCAGAGAAGCGTCTCCGCGATCAGCGCCTGGGCGGAGATGTCGATCCGGTCGAGTGCACCCGGTTCAGCCGAACGGATGCAGAGCTCCCGGATATCGCGGATGAGTGAGATCATCCGGCCGGAGAGCTCCAGTTCGCTGATCGCCAGCTCCTCCGGGAGCCCATGCGTCTGAAACCAGGGGAGCTGCGCTCCGTCGAAGCTGATCCAGAATACATTGAGTTTCACTTCGGAGCCGGTGACGAACCACTCACCGGGCCGTTTGACCAGAAGCTGCGGGAAGCCGCCGATCCGTTTCCGCCCGTCCTGATCGAATTCGATCCAGTTGCTGTCGGCGTGGAAACGGTAGCAGAATTGCAGCCCGTCGCTCCTCTGCTCATGAGGCAGCTGCAGCGCGGAGAAGAAGCCCACCGCGCGCACCGGCGGCACGAATGACAGTTTGCGGGCCATCCCCCCGAGGTGAATCGTCTGATTTTGCATGATTTCTAATATATTCGGTTTCTCCGGAAAATTCAAAGCAGAATCTGGAAAAAGAATTTCATGGCACAAAATCGACTTTTTTTTGTCACGAAAGCAGTTGGCAACCGGCGGAAAAATGGTCATAATATTACCAGACACAGAAAGGATCTGCCATGACATTCACCATCTCCGAACGGGAGACAAAGCAAACCGCGCCGCGGATTACGGCGGATCGGAAAAGCCGCCGTTTTCTCCTGAAAATGCGGGAGTGCTGTTATGCGTTCGGAATTTCGGAAGCGGGCATTCCGATCCATCTCCACTGGGGCGGCATGCTCCGCGACCTCAACGACCTGCCGGAGATCCGGAAGGTGCAGAATTTCAGCCACCGCCCCGCCAACCGCTGTCTGCTCGCCCGGCAGGAGTATCCCGGCTGGGACGGCGCGCTTTACACCGAGCCCGCGCTGAAAGCCTCTTCGCCCGGCGGCGGCCGCAACACCCGTCTGCGCTATCGCGATTTCGAAATCCGCAACGAGGCGGAGGCGGAGACGCTCCTGATTTATCTGGAAGACGCCGTTTCCCCGCTGGAAGTCATTCTTTGCTACCGGGTTTCGCCCGATACACCGATCCTCGACCGTTGGTGCGAAATCATCAACGGAGGAAAGGAGCCGGTGGTCCTGGAAAGCGCCCTTTCGGCGACCCTCCAGCTTCCCATGCAGCTCGCGCCCTACCGGCTGACTTCGCTCACCGGACGCTGGGGAAAGGAGGGGATGATTTCGCGCGAAACGGTGCGGGAGGGAAAGTTCGTGCTGGAGAGCCGCACCGGGCTCTCCGGCCCCTTCGCCATGCCCTTTTTCGCGCTGGATGACGGGAGCGCCACGGAGCAGTGCGGAGAACTCCGCTTCGGCACGCTCCACTGGAGCGGCAACTGGAAGATCACGGTGGAGCGCGACGGCTTCAACCAGACCACCGTCTCCGGCGGGATCAACGACTTCGACTTTTCCTGGCGCCTCGCTCCCGGCGAGCGTTTTTCCACGCCGGTCTTCTCACTCGGCTTCAGCCGGGAGGGGTTCGGCGGCATGACCCGGGCTCTTCATCACTATTTCCGTACCCGGATCGAGCCCGAGCCGCTGCGGAACGAATGCAGCCCGTTGGTCTGCAACACCTATGCGAGCTTCCATTCCGGCCCCGATATGCGGGAAGAAAATTGCCTGTGCCTGGCGTCCGCTGCCGCGGAGCTCGGCTTCGAGCTTTTCGTCTTCGACGCCGGGTGGCAGAAGGCGCTCGGCGACTGGGTGCCGCACCCGGAGAAATTTCCGCGCGGGCTCGCCCCCGTCATCGAGCGGGTTCACGCGCTCGGCATGCGTTTCGGACTCTGGGTGGAGCTCGAATCGGTCGATACGGCGAGCGGGCTCTGCCGGCTCCATCCCGACTGGCTGATGCGCTATCCCGGCCAGGAGACGGTTCCCGAGCTGGTGGACGGAACGCAGCCCTGCCGCCAGCTGCTGAATCTCGGGCGCGACGAGGTGGCGGAGTACCTCTGGAAAGCGATGGACAGGCTGCTCAGCGAAAACCGGATCGATTATCTGAAGCTCGATATGAACCGCGCTTTCACTACGCCGGGATGGGAGGATCCGCCGGCACAGGGGGCGCAGTCGATCTGGGTCAAATACGTGAACAACCTCGCCGGAATTTTCCGGAGAATCCGGGCGAAGTACCCCACGCTTCTGCTGGAGAACTGCGCCGCCGGGAACGGCCGCGCCGATTGGGCCTTCAACCGGATGTTCGGCCGGGTCAACCGCAGCGACAACCAGGATTCACTGGATATTCTAAAGCTGCACGAGGGGTTCAGCTATCTCCATCTGCCCAAATACGCGGGCGGCGGCTGCCATATCAGCGACTACTCCGGCATGATCAACCGGCGGCGGATCCCGATGCAGTTTCAGGCGTTTGCCGGGATGCTGGGTTCCCTCGCGGTCGGCAAGCGGCTCTTCGAGCTGGAACGCGGAGAGAAAGAGGAGCTCAGGGAGTATCTTGCCCTTTACAGGAAACTCCGCCCGGTGATCCACCTCGGGGAGTTTTACAGGCTTCTCTCGCACTTCGACACCTCTTATGCCGTTTATGAGTATGTTTCGCCGGGACGGGACGAGGCGGTGATCTTCTTCTTCGGCCACGGCCTTCAGTTCGCCGATCCCCTGCCGCCGGTGCGTCCGGCGGGGCTCGATCCCGAACGCACCTATCACCTGACCGGCTACGGCGACGCTCACAGCTACGCGCCGCGTTCCGGGGCGGCGCTGATGGAGTCAGGAATTCAGGTTTATCTGAATGGAGATTTTTCTGCAAGAATCGTTCACTTGAAAGGAGAGACATCATGAGAGTTCGCCTGGAATCCTGCTCCACGCTGATCGAATTGCCGGGGAACCGGAGCGCTGTCTGCCGCATGGCCGGGGGAGGGTGGGAAGCTCTCTTCCCGGCGGTGCTTCGCCGATTTACATTGATTGAGCTGCTGGTGGTGATTGCGATTATCGCCGTCCTCGCCTCCCTGTTGCTTCCGGTGCTGAACCAGGCGCGCGGAAAAGCGCGGGACATCAACTGCATCTCCAATCTGAAGCAGTTCGGACTGGGCTTCTCCGGTTACGCCGACGATTACAGCGGCTTTGTCCCCCGCTTTACCGGGACGGGCACGGATACGCCCCCTTACATGCGCTGGCAGGACCGGCTCTGCCCCTATATCACCCCCGGCGTGGAGATTCCGGCCAACGGCCATTTCCGGAAAAGCAAGGTATTCAGCTGTCCCGCCCAGACGGAGGTGCTCGACCTCTGCAACGCGGCCGGAACCCGGGTCAACTCCAACGAGGGGAAACACTACGGCATGAACAACTGGGCGTGGGAGCCCATTGCCGGTGTGGTGAAGGCGTTCTTCAAACAGGTGAGGAGGCCGGCGGAACGGATGCTGGTCTCCGATATCGACAAGGATTCCGGTTCGGTGACGATCTACGGCAAGACCGAGATCATCCCGGCGACGGGGCTGCCGCGCCACCGCTCTTTCGGAGGAGCCAACCAGCTCTTCGGCGACCTTCACGCCGCTTTTATCTCCCGGCATGAGATTCCCGCCAACTACGAAACCGGCTACTGGGGGAAGAATTATGCCGACTGAGCTCAAGGAAAAGCTGCTGGAGGCGAAGGTGATCGCGATCCTGCGCGGAATCCGGCCGGAGGAAGCGATTCCCTTCTGCGAGATTCTGGCCGAGGAGGGGATCCTCTTTCCGGAAATTCCGCTCAACACGCCCGGTGCGCTTTCCATCATCGGATTGCTGGCGAACCGCTTCCGCGGTTCCGGGGTCCATATCGGGGCGGGGACCGTGCTTTCCGCCGGGGCGGCGGAAGAGGCGGTACGGGCGGGGGCGGAGTATATCCTCTCGCCTAACACCGACCCCGCGGTGATCCGCCGGACGCTCGAGCTCGGGCGGCTCCCGATTCCGGGCTTCCAGACACCGACGGAGGCGCTTCTGGCGCTGGAATCGGGAGCGGAGTTGCTGAAGTTCTTTCCCTGCGCCTCTCCGGAGAGTGTCACGGTATTGAAGTCGGTGATTCCGGCCCCGATTTTCGCGGTGGGCGGAATCTGCACGGAAAACAGGGCGGGATATCTCGCGGCCGCCGACGGCGTGGGAGTCGGGATCGGAATCTGCCGCCCCGGAATCTCCCCGCAGGAGCTGAGGAACAACGTCAGGAATTTCATGAAATGAAGATCATCGCGATCGAACCGGTCATTGTCGGCGCGCCGACTCCGGGGAACGGAAAACTCTCCGACAAAAACTACATCTTCGTCAAGGTTCACACCGACGAGGGGATCACCGGACTCGGCGAAGCCTCCCTCGGCGGTTATACGCGGACCATCGTGAGCCTGCTCAGTGACCTTGAGGAGCTGCTGATCGGAGAGGATCCCACCCGCATCGAGTATCTGATCCAGGTCATGACCCGGCAGAAGTTCTGGCGCGGCGGCGTGGTCAAGGGCTCCGCGGTGGCGGGAATCGAGCTTGCGCTCTGGGATATTCTGGGCAAATCGCTCAACGTCCCGGTCTGCCGCCTCTTCGGCGGCCCTTGCCGGAATAAAATCCGGGTTTACGTGAACGGATGGAGCGGCGGCGCGACCGATCCCGCGCTTCTCCGCGACAGGCTCGACGAGGCGATGGCCATGGGGTACGGCGCTTTTAAATTCAGCATCGCGCTTCCCTCCTGGCCGGTGTACGACCCCGCCGTTACCGGGACAATCGCCCGCTCCGCCGAGGTGATCCGGGAGAAGATCGGCCCGGAGCGGCTGCTGATGTTTGACGGCCACGGGCGTTACGACGCCGATTCAGCCATCGCCGTCGGCCGGGCGCTGGAGCCGTACAACCTCTGTTTCTACGAGGAGCCGGTCAGCCAGCTCGATGAAAAAGCAATGGCCCGGGTTGCGGAGGCGGTGAGGATTCCGATTGCGGCAGGTGAGCGGCTCGAATCGCGCTGGGAGTTCCGCAAACTGTTTGAAGCCGGGGCGGTGCGGATCGCACAGCCGGATCTCGCCCATTGCAACGGGTTTCTGGAAGGCTACAAGATCGCGGCGCTCGCCGACGCTTTCTCCGGTTTTCTCGCTCCGCACTGCCCCATGAGCCCGGTGCTGACCGTGATTTCGGCGCACCTCGACGCGGTCGCGCCGAACTTCCTGATTCAGGAACGGCTCTTTCTGAATGACTGGCGCAACAGCGTTATCACCGAACCGCTTCAGGTCCGGGAGGGTTTTCTTGAGCTGCCGGAGAAACCGGGGTGGGGAATCGAACTTGATGAAGCGGTCTGCTCCGCCCACCCGAAAATCAGAACCGGCATTCCGCGCCTCTTTCGTGAGGACGGTGCGGTCAGCGACTGGTGACGCGATGGAACTGGAACTTTGCAACCGGAACATTCTCGTAACCGGCGGTTCGCAGGGGCTGGGGGAGGCGACGGCACGGATTCTGGCCGGGTGCGGAGGGCATGTGATCGTCGGCTGCTCCCGCAATCTCGAACGGGCGCAGGCGATTGCAGCGGAAATCGGCGGCGAGGCCGTGCGGTTCGACGTCTCCGACCCCGGGGCGGTGGAGGAAGCGTTCCGGACGCTGGAGGTCGATATCCTCATCAACAACGCCCGCTGCGACCCCTACGCCCGGAGCTCGGAGTCCGACGGCGAGTGGTTCGACAGGATGATCGGCGTCAACCTGAAGGGGCCCTACCTCTGCTCCCTCGCCGCCATGGAGCGGATGAAACGGAAAAAGTGGGGCCGCATCATCAATATCTCCTCGGTCTGGGCCTACCGTTCCGCGGAGCGGCGAATGCTGGAGTACGCCATGAGCAAGGCGGCGCTCCACAGCCTGACCCGTTCACTGGCCGGGATCGGAGCGCCTTGCGTCACGGTCAACGCGGTTGCACCGGGGCTGATCCTCTCCCGCGAAATGCACGGCCGGCTTTCGCCGGAGGAGCTGAATGCGAAATTCAGCCGGATTCCGGCCGGGCGCGGCGCGGCGCCCGGGGAGGTCGTCAACGCGATTCTGTTCGTCATCGAAAATTCGTATATCACCGGTGAGACCGTCAACAT
Source organism: Lentisphaeria bacterium (assembly GCA_018265615.1). Taxonomy (GTDB): domain Bacteria; phylum Verrucomicrobiota; class Lentisphaeria; order Victivallales; family Victivallaceae; genus Victivallis. Next base: position 12,779 of record JABLYX010000044.1, on the reverse strand, counting down.
CAACGGCGGCACCGATATGTGCTGAGGAGAGATTTATGAAGCTGCGACTGTTGTCCGCCGTCCTTTTTTCCGGAGTGCTCTGCATCGCGTCGGAGGATCCGTTCCCCGCATTCAGCGAGCTGCCGGAAAATACGGTTTTTCCGCGCAACGCTGAAATCACCGTCGGCCCGGAAGGGAACTATCTGGTCGGCGGCCGGGCGCGCCATTTCCTCGGCACCCAGGTTGCGACCCATATGCTCGCCGGGGATTTCGCTCCGACGCCGGGTTATCCGTCCGCGCTGAAGTGGCTCTACGAGGAACCGCTTTCGTTTGAGAACGCACAGCGGATCGGATTCGACACGCTGGCGCTCTTTATCTCGCCTCAACCCTGGCTGCGGAAATACAATCCGGATTACCGGCGCGGCGGCTGGGGAGAAGCCGATCGGAGCTTCTTCGACGCCATGACGGCAAACCGGCTGCCGCTGATGATCGACTACACCTGTTTCCCCTGGAGCTTCGGCGCGCTGGCCGAAAATCAGCTCTTCTCGGGGCGCATCCCGGCAGAAGCGGTCAACGCTTACCGGAAAAGCGGTGTAAACCACTGGGTCCCCTACAACATCTTCCACCCCGAGGGGCGAAAGCTCTATCTCGATTACTGGGCGCAGGGGGTGAAGGATACCGCCGGACTGTCCGGTAAACGGCTGATCTTCGAACTCTTCAACGAGCCCGGCTACGACGATCCGTCGGCGTACAATCGCGAACGCTTCGCGGTTTTCCTGAAAGAGCGTTACGGCACGGCGGAAGAGATGAACCGGGTCTGGGGAAGCTCTTACGCCTGCTTCGAAGAGGCCGCCGCATTCCGGAAGCAGAATGAGAACCCCGGCCTTTTCACCGACTGGGGAAAATTCATGGAGTCCGGCATGACCGCGCTCGCCCGCGACGGAGCCGCCCTCATCAGGCGTGAAGCACCCGGCGCGCTGGCTGCCTTTCAGATTCTCGGGCGCAGCTGCTACCGCTCGCTCCCCGCGAGCAATATCAACTATTACGAAATCTGCCGCTATATGGATGCGGTTTCCACGCCGACCACCGGAGGGCTGACGCCCCGGACGTCAATGGAGGCCCCTCCGGCGCACACGGTGGAAACCCCCTCAGACCCCGCCTGCGCCGAAGGGATATTGATGCGCCACTTCATTCGTTCGGTCGCGGGAAAGCGCCCGATTCACAACCCCGAAGCCTACGCCCGCACCGACCGCCAGGAGAACCGCAATGTTCTCTGGCAGGATCTTCTGCGCGGCAGCGACATCACCTATCTGTACATGTGGAGCAAGCGCGCCTGGGATTGGCAGCCGCGCGGCAGCGCCGAAGGCGGACGGAGGATCGCGGAGCGTTTCAGCTATCAGCTGGCCAACCCCTACGGCTTCACTGCTGACGCGCTGGCGGGGTTTATGGATGCCCGGCAGGAGATCGCGCGCTTTTCGGATTTCTTCGTCCCGCGCGGCCGGCAGATGCCGCGCGAGGTTGCGATTCTGCTCTCCTTTCCGACCGAACGGCGTGCGGTTCCGACCGGTTACACGCTCCGTAACGAAGTGTTGAACTACGCGGCCGGGCTGGAGTTCACCCATTATCCCATCGATGCGTTCGTTGAGGAGCAGCTGCCGGTAAAACGTCCCTGTCGGGCCATTGTCGCCGTGGGAATCCGCAACACGCTGCCGGGAACGCTGCGAAAGCTGCAAACCTTCGTTGAAGAGGGCGGAATCCTGATTGCGGCGCGCGAAACGATGCCGGAGGATGAGTATGGGTATCCGCTCGCCTCTCCCCTTTTCGCCGGCGTCGAATACAGGGATTTCCCCGATGCGCCGCAACAGGAGCTGTTCTTTACCGGGCTGGCCCGGACGCCGCTCCTGCCGGGCAGGATCATGGCGCGCAACACACGGCGGATCACCGCCGCGCCGGGTTGGAAGACGTTGGCGACGGTTGATTCGGTTCCGGCGGTTCTCTCCCGCCCCTTCGGAAAGGGACACCTCTACCTCATCACGCCGCAGTTGCAGGATTACGCAGCGGGCGCGGTCGCGAAATCGATTCTGGAGCGGCACGGCATACACCCCGCGCTGGAGCTCGCCCGCTTTCCGGAGGGGGACCTCGCGGTCAATATCGAGGCGCACGCCGTTCGGCACGACGGGCTCCAGCTGGCGCATCTGCTCAATCTCGACCCCTACGCCAAACAGTTGCAAGTCACATTGCCCGAGGGGTGCGGGGAGGCTGCCGAACTGCTCTCCGGCGAACTTCTGCCGGTGATGGGGGGCAAGGCGCGCCTCCTGCTCGGCGTCAACAGTTACGCCATACTCGGCTTCGGTTCCCGGCAGGCGCTGACGGAACGTTTCGGCCCGTTGACGGAGGTGAGCGCCGGAACACTCGAAACCCGTCAACGCAAAATCGAAGCGGAACGCCTCGCGGAACTCAGGCAGCGTCGTGGCGAAGGCTTCCGTTTCCATCCCGATCCGGCCAACACCGTGCCGGTCGAACTGCGGAGCTTCGCCAACTCCGGCTTCACCGACGAAGTTGCCGGAGACGGCAAAGGGGGGTGGACCGATCAGGGGGCGGAGAATTGCCTCACAGGAACCCCGTGGGAGGTGACTCCTCTCCTCGGCGTCCCCTGCGACTTCATCCGCTTTGATGAAAACAACGACAGGAGCTGCATCATTCTCGCCTCGAAGTCGATGCGCCGGAAGCTGCCGGAGAAGGTTGAAGGGATTCCGGTCAACGCCCGGGCGCGCGCAATTTACTTCTTTCACTCCGCCGGTTACTGCCGCCGCGGCATGAAGGTGATGAGCTACCGCATCCGCTATGCCGACGGGACGCAGCTGGAGCTGCCGGTCTTCGCGGGGGAAGAGATCGCCGACTGGTGGCTCAGCGCAGCCGGGACGCTGAAAAACCGGATCGCCTGGCGGAACTCCGCCGACCGCGGCTTCTATCTCCATGAATGGCGGAATCCCGAACCGGAAAAGGCGGTCGCTTCGGTCGATCTGCTCTCCGCGAATGGCCCGGCGATTCCCATCGTCATCGGCATCACGGTGGAAAGAGTGCCTGATTCGATGCGGGAACTCAGCGCCGCCGGGGCGACGCTCCGCGCCTGGGGGAACGCTCTTGCGGTAAAAGAGGGGGATTCGGCCGTCATCCGTGTAACTGAGAAGACCGCCGGCTGGGCCGGTTTCTCCTTCCGTTTTCCGACGCCTCTGCCGCTTGACGACGATGCGTTGAAGCAGGCGGCGCTCACTTTTGAAATCAACGGCGGAGAGGATCCGTTCGGCAATTTCCGGGGCGGACAGAAACTTCAGGTTTATCTCGCCGCCAACCATAAGGCGGTGGGCGCCAAATACCGGCTGCCGCAGCCGGATGGAGACGCCGGGAGCTTTGAGGTTGTGGCCATCCCCCTGAATCGCCTGATCAACGAGCTCCCGCCTGGCGGGGTGGATGCCGTCACCTTCCAGTTCCTCGGCGGCGGAAACGAATCCGGCGTGACCGTAAAGAATCTCAGGATCAACTGGCCGAAACGGTGACCGGGCTTGTCGCGGTGCTGTTCACCTGCATCGCCGGGGGCGCAGAAAGAGCATCCCGTTCCCCATGTCGTACAGCGCCGGAATGGAACCTCGGCCGGGAACGGGACGATAGAAAAACTCCTTATGCGATGGTGAAGAGCGGCGCGGACCGCCTGCCGGTTTCATCTGGGGTGGACAGTTCGACAGCGGAGAGTTTCAGCCCCGCGTCGAGCTTCAGGCTGCTGCAGAATGCCAGCGGATCGTCCATGAGTCCCGGAGTTGTCTGCATGCCGGAATCGAAGCCGGTAAGCTGTGCCATATCCGGGACCTCCTGGCTGAATTCCGCCATCGGAAGCTCCGTTTTGATCATCGCCTTTCCGTTCTCAGGCTTGCTCTCGTTGCCCGCTGCGTCCACGGCCATCAACTGATACTGGTAACTGCCTTTGGCGATCCCGTCAATCCGGAAGGCCAGTTCGTCCGCCGCCAGGAACTCGGTGTGTTCAAGGTTGACGCCGTGTTTCAGGATGTATCCGGTTACGCCGACGTTGTCCTTCGGCGTCTTCCAGCTCAGAAGCAGGCTGTTCCCCCCGACCTTCGCTTTGACGGAGACATTCTTCGGCGCGGTCATATCCTTGACGGTGAAGGCCTGAACCTCGCTCCATTCTCCGACGTTTTTCTCTTTGTCGATGGCGCGAACCCGGTAGGAGTGTTCGCCTGCCGACAATTTGCTGACGTTGACGAAGGTCTTGCCCGATTTCAAAATCTTGCCGTTGTCGAGCTGGATTTCGTATTTCGAAACCTTGCCGGAGTTGTCCATGCCCGGAGTCCACGAGAGCGTCGCCTTGTACCTGCCGTCCACGGACGGAACCGCAAGGCCGGTCACCTGTTCCGGCGGCGTCGCGTCCCTGACCGTGATTTTCGCCTTGCCGGTTTTGCTCGCATTGCCTGCTGCGTCGTAAGCGGTCACTTCGACGCTGTACTTGCCGACGGCGAGATTTTCGAAGTGCGCGGAGATGCCGGTCACAGTTTTGACCTGGCCGGCGCAGCGCACTTCGTAATATTCGACGCCGACATTATCGGAGCCGCTCCACGAAATCATGCCGGTATAACCGTCAACCGCCGCCGTCACCTTCCCCAGTTTCGGAGCGGTCACATCCGTAACAGCGACCGTGTATGGTTCACTCCACTCTCCTGCGGTTCCATCCGAAGCAATCACGCGAACGCTGCCGGAATATTCGCCGACGGAAACATTCCGGAAAGTGAACTTATTCGACTTCGTCGTCACGCTCCCCATGCCGTCGATCCGAAGCTCATACATACAATTCCGGACGGATGATTTATTCCATTTCACAGTTACGGAATATTTGTTGACCCGTGTGTCAAGCCCGCCGATCGTGTCCGGTTCCACCGGAACTGCTCCGGAATCCGCGGGCAGTTTGATGGAGCTCAGGCGGCCTTCCGCCTGATCATGAAGCATAATCGTGGAGCTGTCTTTCCAGAACAAAGTCAGATCAAATCCGCTGATATCCCGGGCATATATCCGCCGCCATGAGTCACCGGAAATTTCGTAGACGGAAAGGAGGTTGCCTCCTTCCCAGTCGGAAGCCAGCAGTGCAACCCGGTTCTCCTGCAGGTCGATTTCAGATGCCTGATAACCGGGTGGAAGCGACAGGGAAACGTCCGGCAGACGGCTGACGTTGCCTCGGGAGTCGATCCGGTAGGAGATCATGCTGTCTCGGTCATTTCCATACGAAACAGCATATTTTCCAGAAATCGTCAGCTCACTTGCATCAGGGAGCGGAAAATCAAACACCCCGGCCAACTCCGGTTCGGCTCCGGAAATCCGCCAGACACCGGAATCGGTGACGGCGACCTGTGAATTCAGGAAATAGATTTCAGGCCGGCTTCCGGTGTCAGGCAAGGCAAACAGTTCGGCCGCCCTGCCGCCCGAATAGCGGTAGATCGTCGAGTTGAGGCTGAAGAATCCCGAAGAATCCGCAGACAGCCGGGGAGAGATGTTTTCACCCTGCATCAGACTGCCGTAAAAAATATACCGATTGCCGTTTTTTACATAAAGCTCCCCGTCCATCAGCAGCAGATTGTCATTGATAGCGAAGACCGGCCACTGGTCGCTGCTTCGGAACGATACAATGGGCCTGGTGTACTTGTCGGGGGACGCAAGGTAATAATTCAACGGCGCGGAGTCGTCGCCGGAATCCTGTGTCATGGCCATGCAGATCAGATTCGGGGATGCAGCGGAAATTTCATACCATTCTTTCCCGTCATCACCGAGCCAGATCAGGGGACTTCGTTCCGAGGAAATGACATTCCCGGCTGCATCCAGCGCCTCCACCTGCCATCCATAGAAATTGTTGTCCTTTATTGTTTCAGTATGTGTTACCCCGGTAACGATGCGGGGCTCGCCGAAATTGCCGAATTCATCGATCAGGCGGAAACGGTAAGAAGCGGCGCCGGCATCGGCCGTCCATTGAAAAGTGAAGTCATTTTTTGAATTGAAAATCAGTGATCCCAGTTGCATGTGCCAAGTCCTCCTGTTTATGTGTTTCCATAATTCGGTCGAGAAATCTAACCTTCCGGAACATGGAAAGGCACATTCCAGATGATTATCCCGCAAGAGGCACTAGCAAGCCCACACGACGACAAACACGGAATGTGCCTAAAATGGAGACACACTTCATGCAGTCGGCCATCGTGATTGAAATTGCTAGTTTTCCTGCGGGGCCGTTCTACGATTTTTTTGGTTCAGATTCAGTTCGTCTCTACGGTTTCACTTCCTTTCGGGTTGATGAACTTACATTTTAACATAGTTCCCCGAAAGCGAAAAGTCAAACCGGAAACGGCAATCGCGCATGAAGTTGCTTTGTCGACGCGGGGCCTGCCGGTGCCGAATCTCCTTGCGTAACGGGCAGATACCGGCTTGTCGGAGTGCATGAAGCCGGAATTTTTTTCTGCCTGGAAACGTTGTTCATGTTCCGGCTATCCCATTCATTTTTCAGAGGGAAACGTTATGGGAATCGCCTGTTCCAAGAATCCGGAGCAGCACAGGGTCTTCTGTAAAACGGGTTTGGATGACACTCCGGCTGTTTTATTCAGTGCGTGGAATCACGGACAGACCGGTGACATCGAGACATTGGAGGAATGGGAAAAATAACGTTGCTCTGGTTTCAGCGTCAAATGCCGCTCTTGGAAATTTTATTTATTCCATTGGGTTCAATACCCCGACCCTCTGGGTCGGCTTTAAAAGGAACGTTTGATATGCTGCATTACTTGCATGAATGAGCATATCTACAAACATCATAATAATATGCCTCGGCATATCCGGTCGATATGAAATTCTCTTTGTTGAAATTGGAATGGAAGAAAATCATGTCCATTTTTTGGTTCAAAGCGTTTCTGCATTGTCAGTGACTCAGATTGTGAAAACAATAAAGAGTATAACAGCAAAGCAGATTTTTCAGTTGCATCCAGAAGTGAAACGTTTTTTGTGGGGAGGAAACTTGTGGACAAGTGGTTTCTACGCAAACACGGTAAGTGAATATGCGAATGCTGAAGGCATCCGGCAATACATTGCAAACCAAGGCGCGTATAAGAAAATCCTTGTACAACAACTTACGTTTGACTTGTGACACGAGCTGCTATCTCCGATACCCCGCGTGCTCTGCACCGGGGCAGTTCATTTTTCCAATCGCCAGGACGCGGCGTTTTAATGGGATCTGTTCGTGTGTCATGGGCGTTCGCTGTTGAGTTGAATGGTTCCGAAAAACGGGGTGACGCTTTTCTCGATTTAATAATTTGGCAATCAATCACATACACCGTTGCATGAGATCTTGCCGACGATACTGAAACGGCATTGAATATTTGGTGTTGCAAATAGAAAAGACGATGAATCCGAAATGTATTTAAAATTGACCGACGCTGTAATGTTGGCTTTCGCAGAAAGGCAGCATGGAAGCGCCGATAGGCGGAACGGATGCGGGAATCTATGATCAAATCGAAGTTCGGGAAATACCGATCAACTTTCCCGAAATTCTCTGCGCCTGTACAGCATCTTCCGCACATCCCGAAGGTTGCTTCCGGAGAATGAATACCGGCCTCCCCCTTCAGACGGCCGGAAACCGCGGCCGGTTCCGTGTATTTCGGCCTTGAGCTCTCCCACGTATCAAGATCACCGATCAGATGTTCCGGAATCTGCCGAAGAATATCCCGTTTGAACATCAGGCTGTTCCCCTGTTGGTACCGTCACATCCGGACCCGGAAGCCTCCCGGACGGTTGCGCATGATATCGCGGTATTCACCGGGCGCGCAGCGGTGGAGTTGCCGGAAGAGCCGGGTGAAGTAGTTGCTGTCCGGATAGCCGCACAGGGCGGCGACCTCGGCGACCGAATTCTTGGTGTTGAGCAGATATTGCCGAGCGTGCGCCATCCGGATGTTTTGGAGATAGCGCTGCGGGGAGATCTGGAATTTGCGTTCGAAGAGCCGCCGGAGGTAGGAGTGGCTCACCCCCGCTCGCCGGGCCAGTTCCTCCATCGACAACTGATGGAGGAATTCTGTTTCGAGCAGGTCGATTGCCTTCTGCAGGCCAGGATGCAATTCGGGATCCTTTCGCAGCCTTTCCTCTAGTCTTCGCAGGGCGGCGAGCAGTGAGAGCAAAACCCCTTCGCAGAGGTCGTAGCGCTTATTCTCGCTCAGTTCACAGACCAACCGGAACAGCCGGATGCACCAGGGATCCTCGTTCAGGTTCACCAGCCGGCATGCGGGGCTGAACATCTCCGGCGGGCAGTGGAAGACGATGAACGAATTGACCACATGCCTGAGGCAGACTTGGTCGTGCGGGCTTTCCGGCGGAACAACCAGCATCATTCCGGCACGGCACTCAAAGCTCTCCTTGTCAACCGAGATCCGGCAGGCGCCCCCCGAAATCAGGATCAGTTCCACTCCGGGATGGGAGTGAACCTGAACGCTCGCGTCGATTTTGTCCTGCGACGCCTGCGAGAACAGAATTTTTTGTTTGTATTCTTCCATAATCGCAATATAATCCGTCCGGCAGACGATTTCAATTTGCAAGCAATGAAAAATTCGGGTCAATTTGTGCTATAGAAAGATTTAAAAGTCTCCAACCGGCCACTTGGCATTTCCCTGATTTCTCGGTATAATTATAACATGGAGGAAACATCAAATTGAAAGTGTCAAAATGAAGTTTTGTGTCAGCCAACAGAGGGAGCGTGATATTTATCCGCTCGGAAATAATGGGAGTATGAAAATGAAAACTGTCGCACATCCGTTTTTTCCCTGCAACCGTTTCACATTGATTGAACTTTTGGTAGTGATCGCGATCATCGCGATTCTCGCGGCCATGCTGCTCCCGGCGCTGAACAAAGCGCGGGCGGGCGCCCGGGATTCAACCTGCAAAAACAACCTGAAAACGCTTGCTGCCGCCAATATCTTGTATGCGGGCGATTTTGATGATTACATGGTTCCCGTTTATGTGAGGGGTACGGATAAGTCAAATTGGATGTTCAATGAATCGTTTGCCCGACAGGCCGGCGTCAATCTAAAGATTGAAGGGTGGTTGGCTCTCTGGCCGACAAAGTTGCTCTGCCCTGACTCTTACGGAGCAATAAAACCGGAAGAAAACGGCCTTTCTGCGATCAGACGTTCCTATACGCTGAATAATACTTTCGGTTCCGATTGGAGTAATGGGCCTTCCACACGCAGTATTCCTGTCTCCCGGAGTTCCGCTCCTTCCCGGAAGTTCATGTTCCTCGATGGGTTGCGTCCGGAGACTTTGTTTGGTAAGAATAGGACTTCGCGCACCAGCTATGCTTCGATCGGAGAATGCAAGGACCCGGCGGATACTTCGGTTGCCTACCGTCACAGGCTGAACTTCAATATTTCGTTTTTTGACGGACATGTCGCTCGGCACGAGAAGCCTGACCTTATTTGGGTTACCAACGAATATGTGCGGAATTGGGCATTCTGGCAACCGGGTTGGAGCGATGTGAGCGTTCGTTTCTGATCTGAAAACGTGCATGGGTGGGAGATGGTTTTGAAGCGATACGGAAAGTTGTTGTGGGCAGCGTTGCTCCTCTGGTGTCAGACCGGTTTTGCCGATGGAGGCAGAGTGGTTGAATCTTTCGATATGCCTCATCCCGACGGTATGTCGCGCAGTCAGTTGATGACGCTTAGTGATGCCTGGCGTCAAACGACGCCGACCCGGGAACGGATCTCTCTGAACGGCTTGTGGGAATTTCATCCGGTGCTTGCGCCGGAAGAGCTTGAAAAAATTCCCGAATCGGGGACCGGTTGGGGGTGGTTCAAGGTGCCGGGAGCATGGCCGACGGAACCGAACGGCATGTCGTTTCATCTGAAGCCGGAGGCCCTTTCGCGCTTCAAGGCGGCAGAGTTGAATTCCGCATGGTATCGGCGGGAAATCGATATGCCGGAAGAGTGGAAGGGGCGGCGCATCCGGCTTTCGGCCGATCTGATCCAATCCTGCGGCATCGTGTTTGTCGACGGCGTGAAAGCCGGAGTGCTTTATTATCCCGGCGGCGAACTTGAGCTGACCGGCAAGCTGCTGCCGGGCAACCGTCATACGCTTGCGGTGCTGGTCAGCGCCAAACCGGAAGAACAGCTCGAATATATGGGACATGATCGTCTGGTCAAGCTGAAATCGAACCTGCGGAACCGGGGAATCTGCGGCGATCTCTATCTGGAGTCATTGCCGATGGCCGCCGCAATTTCCGACGTGCATGTGATCACTTCCGTCAAAGACGGCAGGATCACTTTCGATACCGGTTTCGTGACGCTTCCGGCGGGAACGTACCGCCTGGAAGCGGAGGTTTCCGAAGGGAGGGACGTGGTACGGACATTTGCCTCGGAGCCTTTTGCCGTCAAAGACGGTGAAAATATCCGCCGTTCCTTCGGCGGCCTCTGGAACGATCCGAAACTTTGGGATATCGATACTCCGCGGAATCTTTACGTCGCCGATGTGAAGCTGCTTTCCGCCGAAGGTGAGATTCTCGACCGTTTTCTGCCGCAGGAATTCGGTTTCAGGGAGTTTTCCATCGACGGACGCGATTTTTATCTTAACGGCAAAAAGATTCATCTCCGGGCGCTGGTTACTTCCGCCCCGCAGGAAGCCGACCTCGGTTCCGCCGGACGAATCGATCATATGGTCAGGGCGGCCAGGCAGTTCGGCGCAAATTTCCTGATCGGCTGGAATTACAGTTTCGCCCCCGGAGTTTTCGCATATCCGGCGGGGTTTCACCGGTATACTTCGGAGCGCGGCATGCTCACTTCCTTAACGCTGCCGCATATCAAAGATTTCGGCAATGATCTGGAGAATCCCGCGAATCTGGCGAAGTACCGGCGGCAGGTGGAACACCTGATCCGACGTTTTCAGAATATTCCCGGCGTGGTCATGTACGTGATGAACCATAACCGGCTCGGCTATATGGGGGACCAGAATCCGCTGCGGCTCGGCAATGACTATCGTCCTGAGCGGTATGTCGCCCTGCCGGTCAGGAAACAGGGACGCATCGCGGAGAAAACCGCCAAGGCATTCGATGCTTCCCGTCCGGTCTACCACCATGAAAGCGGCAACTTCGGGGACGTCTGTTCTTTGAACTGTTATCTGAACTGGGTGCCGCGCCAGGAACGGGGCGACTGGCTGGAAC
>JABLYX010000044.1:0-1467 GCA_018265615.1 Lentisphaeria bacterium | reverse complement strand
TTGAACTGTTATCTGAACTGGGTGCCGCGCCAGGAACGGGGCGACTGGCTGGAACCGTGGGAAAACAACGGAACCATGCCGGTATTTTTTGTCGAATGGGGCATGCCGCACGTGGCGAGCTGGTCAAGCTGGCGCGGTCCGCAATTCATCTGGAACAGCAAAGTACTGCAGTGCCTGTGGGTGAACGAATACAATGCGGCGATTCTCGGCGAGGAGGCCTATCGTTTCGATGGGGCGAAGCGTTCGCTGTACGATCTTCAAACTGCGAAAACTTCCGGCAATCGCCCCGCTTTTTTTCGCGAGCTCGGCGCCAACGGCAACCTGACCTGGGTTGAGGATGTGCGGCGGGTGCGCGCATGGTTTGCTTCGGAGGATTTCCCGAACCTTCGCGCCCGGGGTATTTCCGGGCTGTTGCCGTGGGATCAGGCGCAGCTCTGGAATTGGCTTTCGCGGGGAGAGGCGGACCGGGATAATCCGGTACGTTTCGAGAACCTGAAACGGCCCGGCCTGGTTCCGGACCGGATTGAATCCCGTGGCGAGGCAATCAACAATCCTGTTGCAAAGTTCCGTTTGAATGTCGCCGGAGAGACGGTTCGGAAGAATTTTCAGGAATTTCTCTGCCGGATTGCGGGCAGAGTCGGCGATTTTACGGAAAACGGCCACAATTTCCATCCCGGAGAAACCGTTCGGAAAAGTCTGCAACTGCTGAACGATTCCCGCCATGACGCGGAAATCGGCTGGAGCTGGAGTGTGCCGGAATTCGGATTTTCCGGAACGGGCAGCTCGGTCGTTCCACCGGGAGGCAGGACGGATATCCCTCTGGAATTTACCGTACCGGAGAATGCTGTCGGGAAAGCAGTCCTTCGGGCGGAATTCAATCTGCCCTCCGGGAAGAAGTCGGATGATTCTTTTACTCTTGATCTCTTTACGGCGCCGGTTGTTGCAGAAATCCGGCCGCAGGTCGGCCTGTATGACCCGGAAGGAAGCGCGGCGCCGTTGCTGCAGAAACTCGGCGTGCCGTTCCGCCGAGTTGTGAACCGGCATGATCTTGACGGAGTGGAGTTGCTGGTGATTGGACGGGGCGGCTTGAAGAATTTCCCGTTCGAGCTTTCCGGACGGCTGGAAGCGGGACTTAAACTCCTGTTGCTGGAACAGAAGGCTGAAGAGCTCCGCCGTATCGGATTGCGCTGCGTGGAATTCGGAATGCGCGAAGTTTTCCTGCCTGACGGCAGGAAGCTGCACGACTGGCGCGGCAATTCCACGATGTTGCCGTTTTATCGCGGAACCGATGCTTTTGAAAGCAATTATCCGTTGGTCAACGCGAACTTTTTCCGTCGGACTCGTCCCTGGCGCGCCGGAAATCGCGGCTCGCTTGCCGATACCGCTGTGGAAAAACCGCAGATCGGAGACTGGTTGCCCGCGGCTTCATGCGGATTCGATCTGCAGTATGCGCCGCTGTTGCGCCTG
>JABLYX010000043.1 GCA_018265615.1 Lentisphaeria bacterium | reverse complement strand
GATCAGGGCGTCATCCGCCAGATCGACACGCCGGAGAAAGTGTACAACGCGCCGGTCGAGAGGTTCGTCGCCTCGTTCCTCGGGGATGCGAACTTCATCGAGGGCGAGCTCGACGACGACGGGAGATGGAACACCCCTTTCGGCCCCCTCGCCTGTGACGGCGCCGCCGGAAAACCGGCAGGGGCCCTGACCGCGATGATCCGCCCGGAGCGCATCCGCATCAGCACGGAAGCGGGGCCGAACACCGTCCCCGCCGTGCTCACAGGCCGCAGTTTCACCGGCGAAAGCTGCGAGTGGGAGTTCGAGGCCGCGGGGCGGAAGATCGCCGTGACCGAGAGCGCGCCGCCCGAACGGAAGCCCGGCGGAACCTTCCATCTCGGTTTTCCGCCCGAACAATTGATCGTACTGCGGTAAGGCGGAGCGGGAATATGTTCAGGAAAATTCTGATTGCCGCTCTGCCGCTCCTGCTGCTCCTCGCGATTCCGTTCTTCCTGCGCCCGGCGCAGGAGGACGAAGAGAGCGCCGGCCCGGCGGAGAAGATCGTCATCCTCTCCGCCCACAACGAATCCATCCGCTACGAATACGAGCAGGCGTTCCGCAAATACTACCGCGACAGGACCGGCCGCGAAATCGAGCTCGACTTCCGCTCCCCCGGCGGAACCTCCGACATCGTGAAGTACATCGCGGACCGGTACGAGGCGGAATTCCGGCGCGAATTCGAATCCGACCTAGCCAACGGCGAATGGACCGCCGAAATCGCGAAGCGGTTCGCGGAACCCGGCGCCGAGAACGATCCCGGCGCACCGGAAGCCGTGAAAAAAGCGCGCCGCCTTTTCCTCGCCTCGAACGTCGGCATCGGAGTCGACCTCATGGCCGGCGGCGGCACCTTCGACATGCAGCGTCATGCGAACCGCGGCTTCGCGGTCGACGGCGGCGCGCAGAAACGCCACCCGGAATACTTCACACCCGATGTGATTCCCCAAAGCTTCGGCGGCGACGAGCTGTATGACAGGCAGGGACGCTACTACGGCGTCGTGCTCTCGACCTTCGGGATCTGCTACAACGCCGACCGGGTCGCCGAACTCTCAGACCCCGCTCCGCCGAAGCGCTGGGCCGACCTCGGAGAACCGCGCTTCTTCAACACGATCTCCCTGGCCGATCCGTCGAAATCGGGCTCGGCCAACAAATGCTTCGAGGTGCTGATCCAGCAGTGCATGTCCGACTCCGGCAGCCCGGAGCGCGGCTGGGAGCAGGGGCTCAACACCATCAAGCGCATCTTCGGCAACGCCCGGAACCTGACCGACTCAGCCGGAAAAATCCCCCGCGACGTCGCCGCCGGAAACGCCGCCGCCGGAATGGCGATCGACACCTACGGCTTCACCGAGCAGGAGTGGAACGAGCTTCAGTTCGACGGCAAACCGCACTTCTTCTACGTCCCGCCGGAGGGCGGAACCGCCGTCTCCGCCGATCCGGTCCAGATGCTGCGCGGCGCGCCGAACCGCGAAGCCGCCGAACTGTTCATCGACTTCCTGCTGAGCGCCGAGGGGCAGAAGCTCCACGCATTCCGAACCGGAACGCCCGGCGGACCGCTGAAGCATGCGCTGCGCCGGCCGCCGATCCGGCGCGACCTCTACAAGCCGGAGTTCCGCGAATTCCGCTCCGACCCGGACTACAATCCGTACGAGTCGGGCGCGAGCTTCGTCTACCGCGCCCGGCTGACCGGCCCGTACTACGGGCTGCTGCGCATCCTGATCCGCTGCATCGCGCTCGACCCGCAGCCCGAGCTCCAGCGCGCCTGGAAGGCGATCATCGACGCGGGCGGCCCCGAAAAGGTTCCGCAGGCGATGGCGGCGTTCAACCGCCTCCCCTTCCCCTACTCCGAAATCGCGGAGGCGAACGCGGGACTGCGCAAAAGCGCGGTCGAAGTCGCGGCGCTCTGCCGCAAATGGAGCGACTCCGCGCGACTGAATTACCTCGAAGCCGAACGGCTCGCGAAGGAGGGGAAATAGCATGGGCAACCGTCCGATCCAATATCTGCTGCTCGCGCTGGTCGTCGCTTTCCTCGGCGCGTTTCTGCTTGCACCGATCTTCACCGTGGTCGGCGTCGGCCTCGACTGGAGGCTGCTCGCGGAGGTGTTCAACAACTTCATCTACCGGGAGGGGCTCATCAACAGCTTCGCGATCGCGGGAGTCACGACGTTCATGGTGTTCCTCATCGCATTCCCGCTCGCGCTGGTCTACAACCGTTACGATTTCCCCGGCAAGGGGCTGTCGCACCTCTTCGTCATGATTCCGATGATCCTGCCGCCGTTCGTCGGCGCGCTCGGGTTCCAGCAGATCCTCGGCCACTACGGCGTGGTCAACACGATCCTCGCCGACTGCGGACTCCCGGCGGTCGATTTCCTCGGCGGGCCGGGGCGGTTCTGGTCGGTCTGCCTCATCGAGGCGCTGCACCTCTACCCGATCCTCTATCTGAACCTCGTGACCGCGCTCGGCAACCTCGACCCGGCACTCGACGAAGCGGCACGGAACCTCGGCGCGACACGCTGGATGCGCTTCCGCAAAATCACGTTCCCGCTCATGAAGCCCGGCATCCTCGCCGGAGGCAGCATCGTGCTGGTCTGGAGTTTCACGGAACTCGGCACACCGCTGATGTTCGGCTACAACCGCGTGACCTCCGTGCAGATTTTCAACGGAATCATGGAGCTGGAGAGCAATCCGGTTCCGTACGCGCTCGTCGTGGTCATGCTCTTCTTCGCCGCGGCGATGTATCTGGCGGGAAAGTTCGCGCTCGGCAAATCCGCGCTCAACGCGACCGTCAAGGGAACCGCCGGGGCCGGCGCAATACGGCCCGCCGGATGGCGGCGCTTCGTTCCGACGGCCCTGTTCCTGCTGGTCACGTTCCTCGCGGGACTGCCGCACATCGCGCTCGTGCTGACCGCATTCTCGCTCCGCTGGTACAACACGCTCCTGCCGCGCCACTTCACACTGCTCCACTTCGAAAACGCGCTGTCGAACAAAATCGTGCTGCCGAGCATCGTGAACAGCCTGAACTATTCGCTGCTCGCAATGGTCGTCGCGGTCGCGGCGGGTGTGCTGGTATCGCTGGCCGCCGTGCGCTGGAAGCTGCGCGGCGGCGCGCTCGCGGACCTGCTCGCGATGCTGCCGCTCGCGGTGCCCGGCATCATCATCGCCTTCGGTTACCTCGGCATGTCCGTGAAATTCGGTTTCGCGGCGGAGTACTTCAACCCGGTCGAGAACCCGTTCCTGCTGCTCGGGATCGCTTATGCGGTGCGGCGGCTGCCGTATGTCGTGCGTTCAGTTTCGGCGGGCCTCGAGCAGACGCCCGAAGAGCTCGAAAACGCCGCGCGCAGCTTCGGGGCGACCGCGTTCGCGACGCTGCGGAAAATCACGCTGCCGCTGGTGTTCGCCAATGTGATCGTGGGCGCGCTCTTCGCCTTCAGCTTCTCGATGCTCGAGGTGTCGGATTCACTGATCCTCGCGCAGAAGTCGGAATTCTACCCGATTACGCGCGCAATTTTTGAACTCTCGCAAATTCTCGGTTCCGGCCCGTTCATCGCATGTGCGTTCGGCGTCTGGGCGATGCTGTTCCTGGCCGCGGCGCTGGCCGCGGCAGGCGCGCTGCTCGGCAATAAGATCGGAACCATCTTCAAACTCTGACGGAATCATCAATCATCATCAATAAAAAGCAAGGAAAAGAACATGACGAAAACCATCGACCTGGCCAATCCGCCGGCGGAATACCGGCCGATCCCATTCTGGAGCTGGAACGACAAGCTCGACCTCGAGGAACTGCGCCGCCAGGTGCGCGAGATGAAGGCGGCCGGACTCGGCGGATTCTTCATGCACGCGCGCGGCGGGCTCCAGACCGCCTATCTCTCCGACGAGTGGATGGAGTGCGTGAAAGCGTGCCTCGACGAAGCCGGCAAGTGCGGCATCGCGGGCTGGCTCTATGACGAGAACGGCTGGCCGAGCGGCTTCGGCGGCGGGCTCGTGAACGGGCTCGGCGTGAAATACCAGCAGAAATACCTGCGGTTCGAATATCTCGACGCGGCCGACCTCGAAGCTTCCGAACGCGAGAACACGATCGCCTGGTACGACGCCGCGACGCTCGAACTGCTAGGGGAAAAACTCCCGGACGGGACTGCCGGAAGGCTGCTGCGCTGCTACTACGAGGTGAATCCGTATTACGTCGACAACCTCGACCCGAAGGTCGTGCGCGAATTCCTGAAGGTCACGCATAAGCACTACTACGACAACCTGCCGAAAGAGCTGCTCCGCCATATGAAGGGGATCTTCACGGACGAGCCGCAGCTTTCCCGCAAGGGGCTGCTCTGGTCGTTCGTGCTGGAGGAGGAATACTGGAAAGCGTATCACTGCGAGCTCCTGAAAGAGCTGCCGATGCTGTTCCTCGGCACACCGCAGAGCGATGCGGTGCGCATCCGCTTCTGGAGCCTCGTCGCACGCCTCTTCTCCGAAAACTTCATGAAACAGCTCCACGACTGGTGCGAAGCCAAAGGGTGGCAGCTGACCGGACACCACGTGCTTGAAGAGACCTGCCAGGCACAGATCTCGAGCAACGGCTCGATCATGCCGCAGTACCGGTATTACCATATTCCGGGCATGGACCACCTCTGCCGCACGGAGCCGTCGCCGGTCGCGATGGTGCAGCTCGTTTCGGCGGCGATGCAGTTCGGGCAGAAACAGATCCTCTCCGAAAGCTTCGCGCTGTCGGGGTGGAACATCAACTTCTTCGGGCTGCGCTGGATGTTCCAGCAGCAGTTCGCCCACGGCGTGAACCTCGTCTGCCCGCACCTCTCGAGCTACACGCTGCGCGGGCTGCGCAAGCGCGACTATCCGGCCTCGCTCTTCGTGCATCAGCCGTGGTGGAGCGACTACCGGAGCGTGAACGACTACTTCGCCCGCGCCGGAATGCTGCTGGCCGAAGGCAGGGGGATGGCGGAGGTGCTCGTGCTGCACCCGCTTTCGTCGGCCTGGTGCCACTATGCCGGAAACGAGTCGAATCCGGCGCTGAACTACTATACGGAGACCCTCAAACGCCTGACCGTCGCGCTCGACGCGCACCAGATCGCCCACCACTATGCCGACGAGCAGATCGTCGCGGCCGGCGGCAGCTTCGAAAAGGGGAAAATCCGGATCGGGCTCCAAAGCTACGGCTATGTCGTCATTCCGCAGATCACGAACCTTTCGAAGCCGATGCTCGCGCTGCTCCGGGAGTTCGCGGCGGCGGGCGGCAGGATCCTCACGGTCCGCAACCGGCTCGAGCCCGAAAAGCTGACCGTCGACGGCGAAGCGGCCTCAGCGGAAATCCGCAACTGGTTCCGCGCGCTGCCCGCGTTCGACTCCGAACAGGCCGCGGCGGACGCGGCGGCGGCGGAGTTGGCCGAATGCCGCACCGTCGTGACCGAGAACGGCGTCCCCGCCACGCGGATCGTCAGCACGTTCCGCGACTTCGACGAACTCGACGGGCGCGGCGGACGCTTCTTCTTCATGGCGAATGTCGCGTACAACCAGCCGTGCCATGTGCACATCTCCCTGCCGCGCAACGGCGGGCGGCAGGTGGAGGTCATCGATCCGGCGACCGGAACATTCTCCATCCTCTCCGGCGTGCACCGCAGCGGCGAACATCTGAGCTTCGACTACGCATTTGCCGCGGGTGCGGCCGCGATGTTCTTCGTCGCCGGGCATCCGGCGAAACACGCGGGCAAGGTCACGGCGGAGGATCCGTTCCGCGCCCCCGCGAAGAGGCAGCTCCCCAATCTGTTCGCGCTTGCGGGGGCTGTGGAGAATATCCTCACGCTCGACCGCTGCCGCTACCGCGTCGACGGAGGCGGCTGGATCACCGACGACGTCAGCGTGATCCAGGGCCGGCTGCTCGCGCTTGAGCGCGACTGCGACCTCGAAATCGAGTACAGCTTCGACATCGACGGGGATTTCGACCTCGCCACGCCGCTCACGATGGCCGTCGAAACGCCGGAGGCTTTCTCATTCGCCCTGAATGGCGTCCCGTTTGAGGGAACCGATTCCGGTTATCTCTTCGACCGGGCGTTCCGCCGCATCGCGCTGCCCGCCGGCCTCAGAACCGGCCGCAACGTGATCTATATGAAGATGCGCTATCACCAGGACGAAGAGGTCTATGCCCGGCTGCAGCGCGCGCTCAAATTCGAGACCGAATACAACATGCTGACCTACGACACCGAGGTCGAAAGCATCTACCTCTGCGGCGATTTCTCCTGCCGCCACACCGGGCGGACCGAACCGCTCCTGCGCGGCGCGGAACGGCTGCACGGAAGCTTCTCGCTCGGCGCCGGAGCCGCCGGAAAAACCGTGGAGGGCGCCGACCTCGTGCCGGAAGGATTTCCGTTCTTCGCCGGAAAGGTCACGCTCCGCCAGGAGTTCGAGCTGACCGCCAGCGAGGCGGAAAAAATCAGCATGCTGCGCTTCGTCCCGGTCGGCGCGAACTCGTACCGGATCCGGCTCAACAACGAGGAGGCGGGCGTCTGGTCGTACGGCTTCGCGGCCTTCCCGGTCGGCCACCTGGTCCACGCGGGAAAGAACACGCTCGAAATCGAGCTGACCACCTCGCTGCGCAACATGCTCGGCCCCCATCACCTCGAAGAGGGAGAAAGCTATGCGGTCAACACGCTTTCGTTCAACCGCGAGGCGAATTCGGTCGGCTGGAAGGCTCCCGCATACAATCCGGGCTACTGCATGGTGAAGCTCGGAATCGCGGATGTGGAGCTCGCCTGACGATGGACGAAGATCACGGCAGGCTGGAGGAGGCGCTCTCCGCGCTGGAGCGGAAGCTCGCCCTTCCCGTCACCGTGATCGACAACGCGTTCTTCCTGAACCGGAAGAATATCTTCACGCACAGCCGCCGCAGCCACCGCAAGAATCCCGCCTGCGAAGCGGGGTTCTGCGAACGCTGCGTCCGCCATTGCCGCTACACGATGAACAGCCGCTGCCGCAGGGAAGCGGGCCCCTTTCCCGCCGAATGCTGGAAAGGGCTCGTCCAGGCCGTCGCCCCGCTGCGTTACGGCAACATTCACTACGGCATGCTCTATCTCGGATTGTGGCGGGGCGGTGAACCGGAAGCGGAGCTTCCGCCGGAGTTCTTCCGCCGGCGCGGCGAGCTGGCGCCTCCCCCGCCGGATCTTCCGGCCCTTCTCTCTCTCGCGCAGCTCTGCGCCGACGGGCTCATGATGCATCTGCTGAAAACCCGTCTGCTCGACACCGTGCCCGATGAGAGGGGGGCCCGCATCGCGGCGTTCCTGCGCGAAAATGCCGCCCGGCCGATCGGCCTCGAGGACCTTGCGGCCGAACTGGGGCTCTCGCGGTCGCGCACGAGCTTCGCCGTGAAAAAAATCTTCGGGGAGAGTTTTTCGCGGCTGCTTCAGGCCGAGCGCGTCGAACGCGCCAAGCACTATCTGGCCGGGAGCGCCGAAGGGCTGCACGCCATCGCGCCCGACTGCGGATTCAGCGACGAATTCCATCTCAGCCGCGTCTTCAAGCAGCACACCGGCCTGACTCCGAGCGAATTCCGCCGGCGCCACCGGCAGTGAACCGCGGCCGGGCCGTTCAGCGCAGGCCGCGTTCCCGGAGCAGCGGAATCATCGTGTGAGCCGCGTTCGTCGTAATCGAATCGATATCGAGACCGGCCACCTTGTCGAGCTGAAGTTCGTCGTCGACCGGATAAATATCCACTGCAATCCCGCGGTCATGGAACTCGGCGACCTCCTTTTCGGAGGCTTCATGGTTCCAGATGCAGACTTTATCGACAAAACCATAGAGCTCCCGGCAGGGGACCTTCAGGTAGCGGTGCGGGAATCCCTGCAGGGCGAGCTCCGGTTCAAGCTCATGCAGCAGCTCCAGCTGGCGCGAATGAAATGAGAGCACGAGGCAGTTGCCGATCATCTCCCGTTTCCGCAGCACATCAAGGACCATGCGGGTACACTCTCCGGTATCATCCTTGAGCTCCACGAGCAGATACATGCCGGGACGTTTCGCGAAGATCGCATCGAGCGCTTCGTCGAGCGTCGGAATCCGCAGCCCGGCGAACTCCGGCCCCTTCCACTTGCCGAAGTCCAGTGCTTTGAGCTGACTCAGCGTGTAGCTGCACACTTCGCCGGTTCCGTTGCTGCAGCGGTTGACCGTCGGATCGTGCGTTACGACGAGCTGCCTGTCGCGCGTGAGGTGGACGTCGAACTCGATCGCGTCAACCCCGCATTCAATCGCCTTCTCAAACGACGGAATTGTATTTTCCGGGCAGGCCGAAGCGACGCCGCGATGCCCGATCACCATAACATTCTTTTTCATAAACAATCTCCCAGGTCATGATATTACCAGTGTAATATAACAGATGGACGCCTCCGTGTAAAGGGGACGGTAAAGAAATTTCCGGATTAAATCCGCACAGGCGACTATCCGGCCGGTTCCGGTTTCCCGCATTCTCTCTCCGAGCCGCTTTTTTACGGTTTTATGCAGCCCGGGCTCTTGTTTTCCGGATGCGTTGGAACTATACTTATACCGGGTTGTTTCATCCGCGTTTCATGGAGGTTTTTTATGTTTCGACTGATCCTGCCGGCCCTGCTGCTTGCGCTCTCTCTGCCGGCCGCCGCTGCTCCCGCCAGAACATTGCCGGCGGAGATGAAAATCGAACCGCAGAATACGGTCCGCACATTCGATGCGGCCCTGTTCGGCGTCAACTGCGCCTGGCCTGAGCTGACGGGGGCGAAGTCGCTGACGGGATTCATGAATCCGCCGGTTCCGGAAAGCGGAGACCGGAAAGCGCCGCAGGGAATCCGCCTGCCGCTGTTCCGCATGTCCGGGTTGGATTCCCAATTTTTCAGTTGGAAGAAGACGCCCGGCTTTGAGGGCGGCGGCATGGCCGCATACCGGCCCCGACTCCTGGAAACGGCGGCGCCGCAGTCGGGGCTGCTCGAATGGCTCGCCTCGATCCGCAGGCTAGACCCGGATGCGCAATTCGTCTGGACAATCAACATGGCGCGCGACACGCCCGACGACGCGCGTGACCTGGCGGAATTCCTGGCCGGCGGCCCCGATACGATGTGGGGGCGGAAACGGATCGAACTCAGTTTCGCCGAACCGATGCCCCCCGCCGTCTGGGAGCTCGGCGACGAACTCGACTACAATTACAGCAAATACAATGCCGCGTTCTATATCAAAGAGTGCTGGAAATATATCGCCGCGATCCGCAGCGTGATTCCGGATGCGGCATTCGCCGCCCACGCGGTCGCCGCCCCCTGGACGGAGCGCTCGAAAAACAAGTGGCCGGAATACAACCGGCTCATCCTGGAATCACTGGGGAGGGAGCTCACGTGGCTGTCGTTTCACCCGTACCTCCGCGACCTGCCGCCGGCTGCGGCGGCTCCATATTTCGAAAGCCTGCGCCGGGACATCGCCGCATCTCAGAATCCCGGAATCCGGCTCTTCGTAACCGAGCCGGAGAGGCCGCCGCAGGGAATCGGCGGAAAAAGCCCGGAATACCAGCTCCGGACCGAATCGCTCGAAGGGTGCCTCGAGGCCGCGGAGTGGTTCATTTTCTGTCTCGGCCGTCCGGAGATCGGTGCGGCGAGCTGCTTTACCCTCTCCCCGGGCCCATGGTCCCTGGCAGGAGCGGAGGAGGGACGCACCTCTGACTCCGGACTCGCGCTGCTGTTCCGCTTCCTCGGGAAAATCCCATTCGGCTCCCGGGTTGTCTACAGTACTCTTTCGGGTGAGTTCACCGCATTCAACAGGGAGCAGGCGTTCTGCGCGGCGGCATTGAAATCTCCCGACGGGAAGAAGCTTTACCTGCTGCTCAACAATATGCTGCCGGAGACGGCGCGCCCGACGGAATTCCGCCTCCGCGAAACCGGTTGGAAGCTCGAAAGCGCGGAGAGCTTCTCCGCCCCGGAGCTCACCAGCCGCAATACGGCGGACGCCCGGCCAATCGCAGTGACTCCGCTGCCCGTCTCAAAGGGGCAGCCGCTCCGGAAGGTGACGATCCCGGCGAAAAGCCTCGTCCTGCTGACGCTGGCGCAATAAACCGCAGTGTAAAACCGTTATTCGGTTTAAGAAACGACAGGAGGACAAGATGAAACTGATCTGCAAAGCAGTGGCAACCGGAGCGCTGTGCCTTGTTTTCTGTGCGGCTTTCGGACAGGAGCGTTCCAGCTATCGCGACTCGACCGGGCGCGTGACCGGGAGCTCAACGACAAACGGGAACCGGACCGTATACCGCGATGCGGCAGGCCGCGTAACCGGAAGCGCCGTGACGAACGGGAACCGGACCGTATACCGCAATGCGACGGGCCGTGTAACCGGAAGCGCCGCGACGAACGGAAACCGGACCGTGTACCGCGATGCGGCCGGACGCGTGACCGGGAACGCAACGGAAAACGGGAACCGGACCACATACCGCGACGCAGCGGGCCGCGTGACCGGAAACGCAACGGAAAACGGGAACCGGACCACATACCGCGATGCGGCCGGACGCAGCGAAGGCAGTAAAACCGCGCGGTAGCTCCGCCTGCGGCGCATTCACCGCCGCGAGAGCCGGCAGACACTCAGCCCCGAAGGCAGCGGCGGAGTTCTTTCGCGGCGGCGGTCGCGATTGACCGGCAGCGCTTCCCGGCGCAGGATATATTCCGAATCCGGATCGTCGCCGGAACCGCTGTCCGGAGCAGTAAATACGGAAAATTCCGGCATCGGCGAACGCCGGCGGAATCATGCCGGCGGCTTCAGCCGAACGGGTCAAGCGCCACGGACTTTCCGGCTTCAATCCCCTGCGGAAGGCGAACGGTCCGCACTTTTCCTCCGATGCGAATGAGGAGTGCCTTGAGTTTCTGCGAAGGATCGGACACGTGCAGTTTGCCGCCGCGGACCATCAGCGCGCCCGGCGTAAGGAATTCGATCCTGCCCGGTTCCGGAAACTCCACGGCTCCGGGACGGTAGAAGAGGGCGAAGCCAAGCTGTTCGCCGTCGTCCCAGCCGGCGTGAACGGCCGCATCCGTTCCGAGGCGGCGGAAGCGTTCCGATCCGGTTCCGAGGATATAACAGTAATCCGCCTTGCCTGGAATCGTGACGGTCAGCACCCTGTCCTTCACGCCGGGCTCCCGGTAGGAGGGTTGGATCGTTTCCCAGCGGCCTGATTTCTCCGCAAGTTCGACCGTGAGGGGCGTCGGCTCCGGAAAGCGGTAACGGAAATTCCCGTGGCAGAGTTCGGAAACCCCGGCAAGCGTGTGTTTTCCCATGCCGAGCACCCTGCCGCCGACAGTGACTTCGCCCGAGAGCCGCAGGGAATCGACCGTCGTTTCCACCGGAAACTCCGAATCGGAGACGATTCCGCTGCCGATCGCAACCACGTAGCGGTCGAAACAAAAGTAGCTTTTACGCATCGAGAGATTATCGGTGCGGCAGTCGAACATCGCCGCGCCGTTCCGGCCGTCGGAAACGCCGCCGACCAGATCGGCGCCGTTGAGGAAAAACCGGGTGCAGTCGGGAGGCGTGAGGCTGATGTCGTCCTGCGGCGCGGTCAGCCCCGGCAGCTTCCGCCACTCCCAGAGCGGCATCATCCGGCGGTATTCGTTCCCTGTCCGGACAAATTGGGTGACGCCGCTGGCGGTATGGCGGCCCTGCTGGTTTTCGCGGTTGTTGCTTTCGCAGCCGATCACCCGCGCGGAACACATTTTGACCGAAAAGAAGAACCCTTTCCGGCGGTGAACCAGATAGTCGCTGCGGTGGAACAGCCGGTTGCCTTCCAGCACGGTCGTGCCGGCGAAGAAAGCTTCAACTTCCCGCCGGAGCTCGGGAGAGGGAATGTCCAACTCTTCCAGCATGGCCCGGCGGGCCGAGCGGAACTTTTCGGACTGGCAGTCGCCGACGATCTGGCGGCCGCAGGCGGAGAAGTCGAAGAGATCGGCATAGAGCACCCAACGGATCCCGTTCAGGAAATAATTGGTGAGGATCCGGCTCTTTTCTTCGGGGAAAGCGTAACGCGTCCCTTTCATCACCCCCGACCAGAAGCAGCCGGCGGTCAGGAATTCGAGCCCGTAGTTGCCGAACTGGAGTTGGGGGCCGTGCTGATGGAAGCTGAAGTCGGCCTGCAGCCCCTCACTGCCGGGCGCGGCAAACGCGATCTCCTCAAGGAGCACCTCGCGCCCCTCGCGGACCATCCGGTCGTCGCGATAGATGATTCCCTTGAGGAAGTGAATGGTCGCCAGCCGGAGCCGGTTCTGCGCGGTCATGCCGATTTTGGAGCGGTCGAGCACGGGCCGGAACTTCACCGCCGTCTCCGCCGGCAGCGCGGGACCCATGATGAGAATCACTTCGGCCGACAGGAGAGGAATTCCGATCTGCGGATACCACCAGTTTGAAACGGTGTAATTTCCGGTCGTCCAGTTGTCGATTCCACGCACGACCGCGTCGAGGAGTTCCGGAGCGCCGCGGCAGTTCCGGCCGCCGAAGCGGTAGGAGCGGGCGATGGCGTTGAGCGCCTGCCAGTGTTTGCGCGGATCCCAGCGTCCGCTTTGTGTGCACTGGTAATCGATTCCCCTGAAGCTGCCGTCGGGGCGCTGGCTGCGGAGCCACTTCGCAGTCAGGCCGTCATCGGCCCGGCTGCCGGTCGCCGCGGTGACGAAATTTTCCCGCAGCAGGTCGAAGTCATCGGCGGAGCCCGGCGCGGCGGCCAGCGTAAGAAGAAAAAAAAGGCAGAGCAGTCGTTTCATCATAATCAGTAATTGCAGTGCCATTGTTCCCGGTCCTCTTCCATGTTCCGGAACGGCGCGGTCTGGAACGGGAGTTCGATGTTGTTCAACCGGTAGCCCTTCACGTGTCCGTCGAGGTGGAGCACGCTGACCGAGCTGAGGTGGCGTCCCGCGATATTGCCGTAGTACCGGTTGCCGCTCACGTCCGGACGCCAGCGATAGTAGCCCTTCTCCTTGATGCTGAAGTCGCCTGAATCGCGCTCCCAGCAGTCGGCCAGAAAAATTTTCTTCGACGGCTTCCGGAAGAAACCCAGCTTGAACGATTGGCCGCTGGTCCGGGTGTAAAGCCACTCGTTGACGCCATAATGTGGATTGGAAACCCACCAGCCCGCCCCGCCGCCGGCGGCCGTTGCCGTGAGGTCGTAACTTCCGTTCATTGACGGACAGCGGAAAAGCCGGTTGCTCGCATAGCGGCCGACCGTCATCCCAAGGCAGTGGGAATAGGGTTCAGAGGGCGCGGCCGGGTTCGGCCCCATCAGCGCCTGCGTCCAGACAGGCCTGGTGCCGCCGCCATTCCCTCCGGCGATCGGCGGCAGGTGGTCATTGTGATCGCCTTCATACATGCCGACTCCAAGCCCGAGCTCCTTCAGGTTGTTGACACAGTTCACCGATTTGCCGCGCTCGCGCGCCTGATTCAGGACGGGCAGCAGCATGGCGGCGAGAATTGCGATGATTGCAACTACAATCAGAAGTTCAATCAGCGTGAAATGACGTTTCCCCATGATGGTCTCCATATGTTCCGTGAACTCTCTTCTCCGGCGACAGCCTGCCGCCGCCTATTTCAATGCGAGGCAGGTCCCCCGGTCGATATAGCTGTAATTGCGGGTTTCTTCATGGATGACCTCGCGGTGCTCGATCATGCGGTGCAGCGCATCAGAAGCCTCGAGCGTCAGCCGGACCACGTCGATGCGGAACGCCGACGGGGCCGGGCGCAGCGCCAGGAGCGCATCATCCTCGTCGATGCTGAGCACAGAGACGTCGCGCGGAATCGCCATTGCGCACTCCGCCGCAATCCGGTAGAAAGCCGGACCGTATCCGCAGGAGCCGAGGATCACTGCGCTCGGCCGCGAATCGCCGGCGAGAATCGCCCGGATCCCCTCGTCCCGGTCTCGAAGCGGCTCGCACCACGCCGGATTGATCGGCAGCCTCGCCTTCCACATCGCATCCAGAAATCCGCGGTGGCGGTTGCGGTAGGCCGCTTCGTTCTGGTCCGGAATCAGGAAAGCGATATCGCGGTGTCCGAGCCCGGCCAGCGCTTCGACGGCGTCGCGCAGCAGCGCTTCATTCGAATAGCCGAAACTGATATCGGCGATTTCCGGCTGGATGCTGCTCAACGCAACGACCGGGAACCCCTCGCGCCGAAGCTGCCGGATCGCCGGGATGAACTCCTCACGCGGACTGTAGATCAGAATGCCGTCCAACCCGTATTCCCGGATCGTCGCCCGGTAGGAGTCGGGATCGCGGCGCATCGCAATGAAGTCGTAGGGCGTATTCTGCCAGTAGGAGAGCAGCGTTCCGAGAATCCCGCCCATATAGCGGTCGTTCGGAGAAACCTGCCCCTGCCCGTGACGGAAAAAGCCGATCCGCCGCAATCGCGCGCCGGAGGCGTCCGGCCCGCAGACATAGGTCCCTGAACCGACCCGCCGCTCGACCAGCCTGCGGTTCATGAGCTCGGTCATCGCGCTGTTGACGGTAATCACCGAGACCCCGAGCTGCTTCGCCAGCTGCCGTTCGCTCGGAATCCGGAACGCGGGGGCAAGCTGCTCGCGCCGGATCATCTCTTCGATCCGGTCGGCCAGCTGCCGGTACTTCGGCGGGCCGTCATCCACCAGAACAATCTCTGCCAGTTCCATAGAATGCACCTTCCTTTGCCATTAATTATAGCAAACACAGATGCATTTGTCAATAGCATATATGCAATTTTCAAAAAAATAAATGCACTTGTCTGTCATCCTACTGAATTGCTCAGATATGGAGCGCGCCCTGACGCAGCACGTTCGGAACCGCACCGGTCGCGTCGACCACTGTCGAAGCGAGCGCGTCCGGCGGGATCGCGCCGCCGTCGATCGCGAGGGGCAGTTCGTCCGAGAGCTCCGCCAACGCGGCCCGCACCGTCAGCGCGTTCGGCCGGCCGGAGTGATTCGCACTCGTCTGCGCCAGCGGACAGCCGATCCGGCGCAGCAGCTCAAGCACGAACGGATGGTCCGGAACCCGGAAGCCGACCGTTCCGCCGTCGAGCTTCGGCGCGATGACCGTGATCGGGCCGGGACAGTATTTCGAGGCGAGCTCCGCGGGCAGCCCTTCCAGCCGCACGCCGTATTCACCGAGCTTCCGCCACTCCGCGATGAACCAGGCGAGCGGCTTCGTCGCATCGCGGTCCTTCAGGTCGTAGATCCGCTGCCGGGCCGCGGCGTCGTCCGCCCGGCAAACCAGTCCGTAGACTGTCTCGGTCGGCAGGAGCACGACCGCACCCGGCTTTGCCAGCTCTTCAACCGCGGCGTCAACCGCGGCGTCGATCCCGGCGGCGGAAAGGTCGAGGATCCTGCTCATTCGTCTTCCTCGTCCGGCTGGTCAAGCACCCAGTGCGGAATCCGTTCGCCGAAATAGCAGCAGGTGAACGCAATCGCACCCGCGAGGAATCCGTAGACCGCCCCGACCGTCAGGCTGCGGTCAAGATCGGAATTCATGAGCTCCGTAAAGCTCATGCCAGTGCCGCTCGAATCGACGAACACATAGGCGAGCCATACCCCCGTAGAAACCGCCATCGCGGCCCATGCGGCGTTCTTGCTCGCCTTCGGCACGTAAAGCGCCGTTACGACCGGGATGAAAATCACCACGAGCTGTGACGCCCAGCTGTTGATCATCAGGCTGTAGATGCTCTTGACCCCCCAGGCTAGCAGCAACGCAACCGCAGTCAGCAGAATCGTCGCAATGCGGGTCATGACCAACAGTTTCTGGTCGCTGAGGCGCGGCCAGATCGAGCCGATCACATTGTTGCAGAGCAGCGACGAGCCCGCCAGCAGCGAGCTGTCCGCAGAGCTCATGATCGCGGAAATCAGGGCCGCGAGGAAGATCGTCAGGATGATCGGGTGCAAATTGCCGAGGATGATGATGGCCATGCGCGGCAGCACCTGGTTCGACAGCGCATCGATATCCCCCGTGGCGGCGATGCCGTGATTCGCCAGCACCGTGCGGGCCGCAAAGCCGATCGTAATCGGCACAAGGCCGATGGCGGCGTAGAAGAAACCGGACATCACCGCGCTCGAAACCGCGATCTTCTCATTGCGGCTCGCGAGCGAACGCTGGATCAGATCCTGCCCGACCATGCAGCCGAGCCCCATGACGATCCAGCTTCCGATGTAATAGACGTAATCCGAAAAAACGAACGGCACAGGCGCCCCGGTTGCGGAATCAATCGTATGCCTCATACCGAGCGAGAGATCAGCGACGCTCAGGCGGGAGGCCATTTCGCTCCAGCCGCCGGCCTCGAAAACCGCGCCTGGCACGATGATGAAAAGCCCGACCACAATCAGCGAAACCTGCACCACGTCGGTCAACGTGACCGCCCACATGCCGCCGGCGAACGTATAGACCAGAACCACGATCGCCCCGATGAGCGTTCCCCAGGTCGCGCTCATGCCGGTCAGGATATGCAGGATCGTGCCGATTCCGAGCATCTGAGCGCCGAGCCACCCGATATAGACCGGGATCATCCAGAGCGACGCATACACGCCGGCCCATTTGCCGTAGCGGCGTTCGATGATGTCGGTCACGGTCAGACATTTCAGCCGCCGCAGGAGCCCGACGATGAAGATGCCGGCGAGCACGAGACTGATCGACGCGCCGAACGGATCCGCGAGAACGCCGCCGATCCCTTCCTTGTAGACGGTCGCCGCAACGCCCATGCTCGACCCCGCGCCGAACCATGTCGCCAGCAGCGTGGCGGTCGCCATCCAGAGCGGCAGACGCCGCCCGGCGACCAGGAAGTCATTCATCCCCTTGACCTTGCGGCTGGACCAGAATCCGATGCCGATCAGCACCGAGATATAGACGGCAATTCCGACCCAGAGTGTCACCATTGCCCCGTGGGAGAGCATGGAGCCGCCCGCACCGGTGCCTCCGGCCGCCGTTTCGATCGGAGGAAGCGCCTCACCGAGAAATTTGAACATCTTTTTTGCCCTGTTTTTGAAAAAAGTTCAAAAAAAAACGTATGGGGATGAACGCCCGGCGCTCTCCTGATACGGTACAGCGATATAAACTACTCGGCTCCGGCGGATAATTCAATCGGCCAAACGCAAAAAAACATTTTTTTTCATCGGCTCCCGCTCTTGAAAAAAACGGCAAACAAGAGTATGATAGACAAAATGAATCAGACAAAAAGTGTTTTTCTCGGATTTCCGCACGGAATGTGCGCCGGGGTCCGGAGGGCGCTCGAAACGGTTGACGCAGTGCTCCGCCGGTTCGGCGCGCCTGTATTCGTGCTGCATGAAATCGTGCACAACAGTTTTATTGTGAATGACCTGCGGAAGCGAGGCGTTTGCTTTGCCGAATCTCTGGACGAGGTTCCGCCGGGCTCTGTGCTGCTGTTCAGCGCGCACGGCGTGTCGGCGGCCGTCGAAGCGGAGGCGCGCGGCCGGGGGCTGTTGGTTATCGACGTGACCTGTCCGCTCGTGAAACGCCTGCACCGCTCGGCGGAGAAAGCGAAGGATGTGCTGATCCTGATCGGCCACCGCGGCCACCCGGAGGTGGAGGGCACCGTCGGCCGCTCAGGCGCACGGCAGACATTCGTGGCCGGCAGCGCGGCGGAAGCGGAGCTGCTGCCGGAGTTCCCGGCGGGCACCGGGATCGAGCTGCTGGCGCAGACCACGCTGAATACGGAAGAGGTCCGGAAAATCGAAGCCCGGCTGAAGGGGCGCTATCCGCAGCTGGAATCCGCGGCGGCGGTCTGT
Source organism: Lentisphaeria bacterium (assembly GCA_018265615.1). Taxonomy (GTDB): domain Bacteria; phylum Verrucomicrobiota; class Lentisphaeria; order Victivallales; family Victivallaceae; genus Victivallis. The sequence continues at coordinate 28,269 of JABLYX010000043.1, read as the reverse complement.
TATGCGACGACCAACCGCCAGAAAGCGGTGCGCGAGCTTGCGCGCAGATGCGACGCCGTACTGATCATCGGCTCGCCCCACAGCTCGAATTCCAACCGGCTGCGGGAGGTCGCGGAGCAGGAGGGGGCGAAGGCTTTCCTCATCGAAGGAGCGGAAGAGCTTCCGCCGGAAATATGGAACAGCGCGGCGACGGTCGGAGTCGGGGCCGGAGCAAGCGCGCCTGAATCCCTGGTCGGGCAGGTCCTCGACAGACTGCGGGAGATCGGTTTCTCCCGGGCCGGGGACATCCTCGCCGCTGAAGAGGAAACAACATTTTCAACACCGGCAATTCCGGAGAAACAATGAAATATATTCTGCTACTGATGCTGCTGGCCTGTTCCGGACTTTTCTCCGGCTGCGACGACCCGTCTCAGCCGAAGACAACCCGCATCACCGTCAATTATGAGATCGACCGCAAATTCCAGTGGGTCCCGGCGGAGAAAAAATTCACCGGCACGATCCTCATCAAAACCCGTTCGATCGCCAAAGACCTGCCGCTCTCAACCAACACCTACGGCATTTCATTCGAACTCCAGCCCGGCGACCGCACCACGGTCATCATCAAATCCGACGACGAGGGGACCTATTACAACGGCGAGTTCCCCGACCTGCCGATGCAGCTGCCGCGGCTGCTCAGCATGCAGCGTTCCGACGTCTACAGCGAGGTTTTCGACTACGATATGCGGGCGGCATGCGACCTTGAGCTGTCGGAGGAGCCGATCGACGGGAAATACTACCTGATCTTCAATTGCTATGACATCCAGTCCTCATGGCTCTTCGGCACCAGCTTCGAAGTACCGGAAAGCTCTCCGCTGCTGGATCAGAAATATGTATCGCTCTCCGCCGGGAAGCAGGAATTCGACCGGATCCGCTGAGATCATCGCGGGAACCGTAAAACAGGAGAAGCAGAAACATGAAATTCGCCGCCCCGATACTCGCCGCAGCCGGGCTGATTCTCGTATGGATCCCCTCCTGCTGGCCGGCTGCACTCGCCGCCGGTGTTGCAGGGCTCATCCTCGGGGCGCTCGAGCTGATCCGCTCCCGCCGCGGCCGGAAATCCCCGCTGCCCGCCATCGCCGGGATTGCGCTGAGCCTGCTGCTGCTGATCATACTCACCGCCCTCCGCCCGGCTCCGCCCGCCCCGCCTCAGCCTCAGCCTCAGCCTCCGGCAAGACCGCCGGTCAAGACAGCGCCGCTGCAGCCGGAAAAGCCCGCGATTCCCGCCAGACCGGCCGAGCCCCCCGCGAAGCCGGAGAAACCCGTCGAACCGGAGAAACCCATCGAGCCGGAGGAACCCATCGAACCGGAGAAGCCCGCGCTCCCCGCAAAGCCGGAGAAACCGGCAGAGCCGGAAAAGCCCGCGCCTCCGCCGCAGCCCTCCAATGCCGGCTCACCGCCGGGGCACGAGGAGAAACCGGCCAATGCAACCTCACTGCCCGCCACACTGAAGCCCGGCAATGCAACCTCTCTGCCTCCGGCGAAGCAACCCGACAATGCGACCTCGCTGCCCGCCGCGCTGAAGCCCGGCAACGCAACTTCGCTGCCCGCCACACTGGTTCCGCGCTGACCGGGTCCGTGTTACGGAAATCCTGAATAACGTAAAGGAACAGAACTGAAAAACATCATTTTACGTGTTTTTTTGTAAAAACAGGGCAGAATCTCCGTTCGGAGACTTGTACTGCGGCGCCATGGTGATATATTCTTCAACAGAAGCCGGGAGACCGGCGAAAAAACAGGAAACTGCGGAAAACAGGGAGGTAGTCGGTAATGGGTATTGCAGCATTGATTCTTGGAGTTCTCGGCCTCATCGTCGCCTGGATTCCGTTCTGCGGAATGGTCGCATTCATCCCGTGCCTGATCGGGCTCGGGCTCGGCATCGCCGATGTCGTGATCAAGGGCAGGCGCGGCGAATCCAAGACCATGGGCATCGTCGGCACCGTGCTGAATGCCGTGGCACTCGTCGTCGTGATTATCTGGACCGTGATTGTCGCCTCCCAGGCGGCCGCCGTCGCCAACGACCCCGAGTTCCGCGAGACCTTCCAGAAGGAGTTCCAGAAAGCAATCGAAGAAGCGGAGAAGAAGGCTCAGGAACAGGGCGGAACCGTCACGGTCACGACCGAAGATGTTGTGGTCGAAGCTCCGGCTCAGCAGAAATAATGCCGGCCGGGCCGGAATGAAACGGTACCGCATCCTGAACTGGACCGTTCTCGGCCTGCTGTGTTACATCGCCGCATTGCCCGCCGCCGCGCGGGCGATGCGGTTTATTTTTCCGCAGCTCTGGCAGTGCAGTTACCGGCGCATGACCGGAACCCCCTGCCCGTTCTGCGGGACGACCGGCGACCTGAGCCGGATGTGGAGCGGCAATTTCGACCTCCGCAACCCGGTTACGCCATATCTCGCCGCGTTCATCCTCGCGGAATTCGCCTGGCGGCTCTGGCTGCTTTCCCGGAAAAAACACCCCGCGTCCCTTCCGCGGCGGGACCTTATCGCCCACCTCCTTCTCCTCGCGCTGCTTCTGGGAGCTTATCTTGCCTGCTGGGATTGATTTTCAGGGGAAACGGTGATATATTTTCCTTTGATCTTTTTGTTTAAACAGGAGTTACCTTTTATGAGCGACAAAGCCAGACGGCAGGCGATTCAGAACGTGACGGCATCCGCCGCCATGTGCGTCACCGACAAGATCGCTCCGCAGAGCGCTGTAGAGCTTTTCGGGGAAGATGTTTTCAACCTCGCTTCCATGAAGGAATTCCTGCCGCCGCAGGCGTACGACAAGCTGATCGACACGGTCCGCAACCGTGCGCCGCTGGACCCCGACATCGCAGGCGACGTCGCGAGCGCGATGAAAGCGTGGGCGCTCGGCAAAGGCGCGAGCCACTATACGCACTGGTTCCAGCCCCTGACCGGCGGAACCGCGGAGAAGCACGATGCGTTCCTCGAACCGGACGGCGCGGGCGGAGTCACGATGAAATTTTCCGCCAAAAACCTCGTCGTCGGCGAATCCGATGCATCGAGCTTCCCCTCCGGCGGACTGCGCTCGACGTTCGAAGCGCGCGGCTACACGGCGTGGGACCCGACCAGCCCGGCTTTCATCCGCCGGACGCCGGCCGGAGCCACGCTCTGCATTCCGACCGCATTCTGCAGCTACACCGGCGAGGCGCTCGACAAGAAGACGCCGCTCCTGCGTTCGATCCGCGCGCTCTCCGACCAGATCCGCCGCATGCTCGATGTTTTCGAGGTGAAGGATGCCGGAGCACCTGAGATCACGCTCGGCGTCGAACAGGAGTATTTCCTCATCGACCGCAACTTCTATCTCGCGCGCCCCGACCTGATCCAGACCGGGCGCACGCTGTTCGGCGCGCCGCCGCCGAAGCACCAGCAGCTCGACGATCACTACTACGGCACGATCAAGGCGCGGATCCTCGCATTCATGACCGAAGTCGACCAGACGCTCTGGCGGCTCGGAATCCCGGCCAAGACGCGCCACAACGAGGTCGCGCCGGCCCAGTTCGAGATCGCCTCGGTCTTCGAAGAGCTGAACCTAGCGAACGACCACAACATGCTGACCATGGATGTGCTGCGCCAGACGGCGGACCGCCACGGCTTCGTCTGCCTCATGCATGAGAAGCCGTTCGACGGCGTGAACGGCTCCGGCAAACACAACAACTGGTCGTTCGGAACGACGAAGATGAATTTCCTCTCTCCGGGCAGGAGTCCGGAAGGCAGCGTGATTTTCCTGACCGCGATCTGCGCGGTGATCCAGGCGGTCGACCGCCACGGCGAGCTGCTGCGCATGTCCACCGCTTCGAGCGGAAACAGCTACCGGCTCGGCGCGAACGAAGCGCCGCCGTCGATCATCTCGATCTACCTCGGCGACGAGCTGACCCGGCTGATCGACGAGCTCGAACCCTGCACGCCGGGCGAGGTCCGCAAGGGGCAGCCGCCGATGCAGCTCTTCGTCGACACGCTGCCGCCGCTGCCGCAGGACGCGACCGACCGCAACCGGACCAGTCCGTTCGCGTATACCGGCAACAAGTTCGAATTCCGCGCGCCGGGCTCGAGCCAGTCGTGCGCCGGGCCGAACGTGATCCTCAACACGATCGTCGCGGAATCGCTCGACGACATCCTGACCGAACTGGAGAAGGTGCCGAAGGCCGAATTCAAGGAGGTGCTGCAGAAGCTGCTGCGCCGGATCGTCCGGGAGCACCGCCGCATCATCTTCAACGGGGATAACTACTGCAAAGAGTGGGTCGCCGAGGCTGAACGGCGTGGGCTGCCGATCCTGCATACTGTCCCCGAAGCGCTCGCCGCGCTGGTGACGGAGAAGAACATCCGGATGTTCGAACGCTACGGCGTCTTCACCCGGGCGGAGCTCCTGTCGCGCCACGAAGTCTACTTCGAGGAGTTCTGCGCCAGGACCCGGATCGAAGGGGAGCTTTCGCTGACGATGGCCCGGACGCTGATCCACCCTGCCGCCGGAGAATATCTGCAGCGGATCGGCCGGAACATCAAGGTCCTGCAGCAGACCGGCATCGAAGCCGGATTACCGGAGCAGTTCGCCGAAGCCGAACAGGTCGGCAGACTCATGGCGGAGCTCGTGCACTGTGAAGCGAAGCTCGAAAAAGCGCTCCCGACCTACGAACCGGAGGAGATCCGCGTTGCGCAGGCCACACTGCGCCGCGTCGTCGACCGGCTCGAAAAGGTGATCGACGACGAGCTCTGGCCGCTGCCGAAATACCGGGAGATGCTCTTCATCTACTGACGGAGGAGAATCCGTTCCATGAGCATTCTGATCAAATTCTTCAAGGCAACCGCGATCCTGTCGGACCTGATGCATATCGTCGTCTGGCTGATCTGGCTCGCGATCTGCGCGAGCGGGCTCCTGAAAGTCCGCGAAATCGACCCGGAGTTCACCGGATGGCGGGTCGCCGCATTCTACGGGTTGCCGTTCATCATGATCGGCGCGCTCGTCTACGACGCGCTGCGGCTGTGGTTCGCGGATGAAAAGCACCGGATGCTCTGGCTTTCGATGCTGATCCGCACCTGTTCGGTCGTCACGCTGATCGCCGTCGCCGCCTGCCTCGTCGGCCCGATGCTGTACAAGATCTACTACGGCGAATTCTGAAAAAAGAAAACGCGGCAGGGCGCACTTTCCGTCCTGCCGCGTTATATATCCGTACCGCTTTACAGCAGCTCGGCGATCTGCACCGCGTTCAGCGCCGCGCCCTTCAGCACCTGGTCGCCCGAAACGAAGATGTCCAACCCGCGCCTGTCGTTGCGCGAAACGTCCTGCCGGATGCGGCCGCAGAGGACGTCGTACTTCTCCGTCGCGTCCAGCGGCATCGGATAGCGCTTGTTCGCGGGGTCGTCCACGAGCTGGACGCCCGGAGCCGCCTCGATGATCGCACGCGCCTCTTCCGGCGTGATGTCGTTCTCGAACTCGAGATTCAGCGCCTCGGAGTGCGCGCGCAGCACCGGAATGCGGACGCAGGTGCAGGAGACCAGCAGCTCCGGCAGATGCAGCATCTTGCGCGACTCGTTCAGCATTTTGAGCTCTTCCTTCGTATAGCCGTTTTCCTTGAACGCATCGATGTGCGGAATCAGGTTGAACGCAATCTGGTGCGCGAACGCCACCGGATTAGCCGGCTTGCCGTCGAGCACCTCACGCGCCTGTTCGATCAGCTCATGCATGCCTTTCGCGCCCGCGCCGCTCGCCGCCTGGTAGGTCGCAGCGACGATGCGCCTGAGCCCCTTCGCACGGTGCAGCGGGGCGACCGCGACAAGCATGATCGCCGTCGTGCAGTTCGGATTCGCGATCACGCCCCTGTGCAGTTTGATGTCCTCCGCGTTGACTTCCGGCACGACCAGCGGCACATCGTCGTCCATGCGGAACGCGCTGGAGTTGTCGATCATGACCGCGCCCGATCCGACCACGAACGGACGGTATTCGCGGGAGATGTCGCCGCCCGCGCTGAAGAGCGCGATGTCCACGCCCTTGAACGAGTCGTGCGTCATCTCCTCGATGACGACATCTTCGCCCTTGAACTTCATGGTTTTACCGGCGGAACGGGCGGAAGCCAGGAGTTTGAGGTTCTTCACCGGGAAATTACGCTTTTCGAGCGTCTTGACCATCTCGACGCCGACCGCACCGGTCGCACCCGCGACCGCAACATTGAATCCGTTCGCCATACTCTTTCCTCCTTTGGGAATTGACACATACATCTTATTACTATACAACGCTCTTGAAAATTTGCAATACCGTGGTTATATTTGAAAAGCATTATTTCATCAAAAAGGCACTTTCATGGATACACAGAATTTCATCGCCGGCCAACTGACGCTGCCGGAGCTGGTTGAACTCATCGAATACCACAACCGGCGCTACTGGGAGCTCGGCGAGCCGGAGATTCCGGACACCCGCTACGACGAACTCATGCGGGCGCTCGCGAAGCTCGACCCGGAGAACGCGCTTCTGAGCCGGGTCTACGCGCCTGCCGTCGCCGGCAGCGGCAAGGTCCGCCACAGAAATCCGATGCTCTCGCTCGACAAGGCGTACTCTCTCGAAGAGGTCATGAAGTGGGCGAAGAAATACGCGCGCACGCCGGATGAGCTCTTCCTCGTCGAACCGAAATACGACGGCATCTCCGCCGGCTACGACGGGCGTGTGCTCTCGACCCGCGGCGACGGTGAACTCGGCGAGAACATCACCGCGAAAATCCCGCTCATCGAACTTGAGACGACCGGATACCGGGGCAGGCTCGACCGCCCGGTGCGCGGGGAACTCGTGATCCGCGACGACGACTTCAGGACGCTGTACGGCCACATCCGCAAAAAGGGCGGCGGCACCTACAAGAACTCCCGCAACGCCGTGGCCGGGATCATGGGCCTCAAGGAGATCGACGAAATGCTCGCCCAGGGGGCAAAGATCACGCTCGTCGATTACAACATGATCTCCCGCAAGGTCGCTCTTTCCGAGCTTGAGGCGAAGTGGCCGGAGCTGCTCGCGGAGCTCGAAGCGCTGCCCTATCCGCAGGACGGCGTGGTGCTGAAGCTCGCGGACGCGGAATACGAAGCGTCGCTCGGCAACACGGCGCACCATCCGCGCGGCCAGATCGCCTACAAATTCACGAACGTCCGCCGCACAACCAGGCTGACCGGCGTGGAGTGGAGCTTCGGCAAGAACTGCCTGACCCCCGTGGCGCACCTCGAACCGGTCGAAATCTCCGGAACCACGATCAAGCGCGCCACATTGCACAATGTACAGAACATCCTTGAGCTCAGCATCGAAATCGGCGACACGGTCACGGTCGAACGGGCGGGAGACGTGATCCCGTACATCGTCAGCTCCGAACCCGGCGAAAACCGGCGCTCCGCGCTCATCAGCTGCTGCCCGTGCTGCGGGACGGAGCTTGTGCGGCGCGGGCCGGAGCTCTGCTGCCCGAATCCGGACTGCTTTGAAACCGAGCTTCAGCGGCTCGCGGCGGCGGTCCGCAGCCTCGGCATCGAGCGGCTCGGGGAACCGACGCTGCGCAAACTGATGGAGAACTCCGGCGTAAAGCATCTCGCGGACCTCTTTGAACTCAAGGTCATGGATATCCTGAAACTCGACGGCTTCGCGGCGAAATCAGCGGCGAACCTGATCGAGGAGATCCAGAAGGCGCGCGTGGTCAATGACTACCAGCTGCTCGCCGCGTTGAACATCCCGAGCGTCGGCGCGAATGTCGCGAAGGTGATCTTCACTCACACGGATTTCGCGGGGCTGCGGAAGATGAGCGCCGAAGAGCTGAACGCGATTCCGGGAATCGGCCCCGAACGCGCGCAGGCCCTGGTCCGCGAGCTCGCGGGCCAGTCGGAGTACCTCGACGAACTGCTCGGGGCAGTGAAGCTGATCCACGCCTCCGCCGAGCCGGAGGAGCGCCCGGCGGTCTGCTTCACGGGGAAGATGCCGGAGAAGCGCAGCTACTACGAGAAGCTCGCCGAAGCGCACGGCTACGCGGCGGCGGACGATGTGAATTCGCATCTTTCCGTACTGGTCGCGGCAGACGTGAACGACACGAGCAGCAAGCTCAGGAAAGCGGCAAAGCTCGGAATCCGGATCGTTTCGCTCGACGATTTCCTGCGCGAACTCGAAGGAACGGAACCGGAAAAGCCCGGGAAACCGGAAGAGCCGCCCGAGGGCCAGCTCGAACTGGGATTGTGACGTAAATGATGGATATCACCAACTTCTCCCACGTCCGCGCCCCGCGCGCCCGCGCCCTGATTCCGTTCGGGGTGTTCATCGTCTTCTATCTCGGGCTTTCGATCCTGTCGAACGACTTCTACAAAGTGCCGATGCCCGTCGCGTTCCTGATCGCATCGGCCACCGCGCTGCTGCTGAACCGCAGGGCGTCGCTGAAAAGCAAAATCGAGCTCTTCGCGCACGGCATGGGGAATGTGGACATCATGACGATGTGCCTGATCTTCATCCTCGCCGGGGCTTTCGCCTCCACCGCGAAAGCCATGGGAGCGGTCGATGCGACGGTCCAGCTCGCGCTCGCGGTCATTCCGCCGAACCTGCTGCTGACCGGCCTCTTCGTCGTGGCCTGCTTCATCTCGCTCGCGATCGGAACCTCGGTCGGAACCATCGCCGCGCTCGGCTCAATCGCAGTCGGGCTGTCGCAGTCGCTGCACGTGCCGCCCGGCTTCTGCCTCGGCGCGGTGGTCGGCGGCGCGATGTTCGGGGACAACCTTTCGATGATCTCCGACACGACCATCGCCGCAACCCGGACACAGGGCGTCGAAATGCACCGGAAATTCCAGGCGAACCTGAAAATCGCCGTCCCGGCCGCCGCGCTGACCGTCCTGCTCTATCTCTGCATGAGCCCGGCGATCCGGCCGGAACTCGCCGTCGGCGGGGCCTCCTGGCAGCGCTTCGCCGCCATGCTGCCGTATATCAGCGTACTCGCCCTCGCTCTCTGCGGAATGAACGTCATGGCGGTGCTGATCCTCGGAACCGCTTTCGCCGGGGTCATCGGCATGCTGACCGGCAGTTTCGATTTGTGGGGATTCCTCGGCGCAATCGGCTCCGGCACGCTCTCGATGTCCGAAACGCTGATCGTGGCGCTGCTCGCGGGCGGACTCCTGAAGGTCATCCGCTACAACGGCGGCATCGCATATATCCTGCAGACCATCGAACGGCACATCCGCGGGCGGCGCGGCGGAGAACTGGGAACCTTTCTGCTCGTCGGTGTAGTGAACTGCTTCACGGCGAACAACACGGTCGCGATCGTCATCACCGGCCCCATCGCGCGCGACATCTCGAAGCGGTACGGGATCCCCGCCGCCCGGACCGCCAGCATTCTCGACAGCGCGAGCTGCATCATACAGGGAATGCTGCCGTACGGCGCCCAGATCCTGACCGCAATCGGCGCGGCGTCGGCCGTCGGGCTGGCCGTGTCGCCACTCGAAGTCATCCAGTATCTCGGCTACCCCTATCTGCTCGGCATCTGCCTGCTGATATCGATCGTCCTCGACCGCAAACCCGGCGTCACGCCAGCGACGCCAGCGCGAAATTGACGAGATAGCTGATTCCCGCCGGAAGCGCCGCATCGGGAAAGTCGAATTTCGAATTGTGCAGCGCAGGGCAATCCTCCCCCGTCCCGACCTTCACATAGACGCCGGGACAGCGCTTCAGATAGTAGGCGAAATCCTCCGCGCCGAGCGAAGACTCCGGCAGCTCGAGGTACGGGATCCCCGCTTCGCGGATCACCCGGCGCGCCAGCTCCGCCGGCTCCGGCGCATTCATTGTGACGGGGTAAGAAGTGCGGTACTCGATTTCCGCCGCGACGCCGCGCAGCGCGGCGATTCCCGCGACCGTTTCCCGGAAGCCGCGTTCGATAATCCCGTCGGCCTCCGGCGACAGCGAACGCGCCGTCCCCGCTATTTCCGCTTCATCCGGAATGACATTCTCAAGCTCGCCGCCCGCGATGCGGCAGACCGTCAGCACGGCAGGCTGCTGGGAGCTGACCAGCCGCGCCGTCAGCCCCTCGAGTTCGGAGACAATCGCAGCCGCGGCCGTCACGGGATTCCGCGAAAGGTGCGGACGGCTGCTGTGCCCCCCTTTCCCTTTCAGCGTCACCTTGAAATGCGCGCAGGAGCCCATGATCGCCCCGGTGCGCGTCGCCAGTGTGCCGACCGGTAGTCCCGGCATCCCGTGCAGGGCGGTCACGACATCGGCCCGCGGATTTTCAAGCACTCCGGCCGCGACGAGGTCGCGCCCCATCGCGGCATTCTCCTCGCCGGGCTGGAAAACAAAGCGCACGCTCCCCGCGAACTCGTCACGGCGCGAGACAAGAATCTCAGCGGCGGCCATCACCATCGCGGCGTGGCCGTCGTGGCCGCATGCGTGCATCCGCCCTTCGTGAACCGAGGCGTACGGAACCCCGGTCGCCTCTTCAAGCGCCAGCGCGTCGATATCGGCGCGCAGCGTGACGTTCCGGCCCGCGCCCCGGCCGCCGCGCAGGATCGCGACGACATCGGTCCCGAGGAACGGCGGGAGCAGTTCCATACCGAGCCCGGCGAGCCGCTCCCGGATCAGCCCGGAGCTCCCGAACTCCCGTCCCGCCAGCTCCGGAATCCGGTGCAGCGCGTGACGGAACCCGATGATCCCGGGCAGAACGTCGTTCACGGTTTTCATTCTTCGCAGTAGACCATCTTCCCGCCGACCAGCGTGGCGCAGACCTTGCATTCGACTTCGCGCCCGTTGAACGGCGTGTTGCGGGAATTCGACTTGAACTTGTCGGCGTCCACGGTGTATTTCCGGGCAGGATCGAAGATCACGATGTCGGCCGGGTTGCCTTCGGCCAGGCTGTAGTTTTCGAATCCGAGCACCTCGGCCGGCCCTGTCGTGAAGAGCTTCACAAGAGCCGCAAGGTCGATGACCCCCTTCGCGACCAGCTCGGTATAGCAGAGCGGCAGCGCGGTTTCGAGCCCGATGATTCCGAACGGCGCATAATCGAATTCGACCAGCTTCGCAGTGCGCGTATGCGGGGCATGGTCGGTGGCGATCACGGTGACCGTGCCGTCCGCAATGCCTTCGATGAGCGCGAGCCGGTCCTCTTCGGAGCGCAGCGGCGGATTCATCTTGTAGTTCGTGTCGTAAGTCTTGATGTACTCGTCGGTCAGCGTGAGATGGTGCGGCGTCGCCTCCCCGGAAACCGGAATCCCCTTCGCCCGCGCGTTGCGCAGGAGCTCGACGCTCTCCTTCACGCTGACGTGCTGCATATGGATCTTCCAGCCGATCTGGCGCGCGAGAATGATGTTCCGCGCGACCATCAGCTCCTCGGAGGCGCCGGAGATGCCGCTCATGCCGAGCAGCACCGACCATTTGCCCTCGTTCATGACCCCCTCCGCCGCAAGCGTACTCTCCTCGCAGTGATCGAGGATCGGCAGATTGAACGACTTTGCGTATTCGACAACGTGGCGCATCAGCGAATGATCCTGGATGCAGCGGCCGTCATCGCTCAGGGCGACCACGCCGGCGGCCTTCAGCGAACCGATTCCGGCCATCTCTTTGCCTTCGTAGTTCTTCGTCATGCAGCCGCACGGCAGCACGCGGACCACCCCCTTCTGGGCGGCGGTCTGGCGCAGGAACTCGATCGCGCCGGCGGTGTCGGCAGGCGGATTCGTATTCGGCATCGCAACGATGCTCGTGAAGCCGCCCGCCGCGGCGGCGGCCGTCCCGGAGGCGATCGTCTCGGCCATGTTGTTGCCGGGCTGACGCAGATGGACATGCAGATCGATGAACCCCGGAGAAAGGATCTTCCCGCTCAGGTCCATGACCTCCGGATTCACGATTTCACCCGGATCGGCGATGCGCCCGCCGGCGACGCCGATATCCATGACCGCATCGACTCCGCGCGCCGGGTCGATGACCCGCGCCCCCTTGAAGATATAGCTTCTGTCGCTCATTTCTGCACACACCCCGCTACCAGGAAAAGCACCGCCATGCGGACCGCCAATCCGTTTGTTACCTGTTCCAGAATCACCGAATTCGGCCCGTCCGCCACTTCGCTGGTGATCTCCACGTCGCGGTTGATCGGACCCGGATGCATGATGAGCGCATCCGGCTTCATGAGCTTCATCGTCTCGCGGTTGATGCCGAAGAAGCGCGCATACTCGGAGGTGCTCGGGAAAAATCCCGCCGCCTGCCGTTCATGCTGGATGCGCAGCAGATTCACCACATCCGCGTCGCGGACCGCCTCCTTGAGATTATGGCAGACCTTCACGCCGACCGACTCGAATTCGCGCGGCACGAGCGTCGACGGACCGGCCAGCGTGACGTTCGCGCCGAGCTTCAGCAGCCCCCACATGTTGCTGCGCGCAACCCGGCTGTGGAGGATATCGCCGAGAATCGTCACGTTAAGCCCCTCGATCCTCCCCCGCTTCTCGCGGATCGTGAAGATGTCGAGCAGCGCCTGGGTCGGATGGCTGTGCGCACCGTCACCGGCATTCACCACGCCGCATTTCAGATGGCGCGCGATGAAATCCTGCGCGCCGGGCGTGCTGTGGCGCACGACCACCAGATCAACCTGGAGCGCCTCGATATTGCGCACGGTGTCGAGCAGCGTCTCGCCTTTTTTGAGGCTGCTGACCTGCGCCTGCATGTTCACGATGTCGGCCGACAGCCGCTGCTCGGCCAGCTCGAACGAAACCCGGGTGCGGGTGCTCGGCTCGACGAAAAAGTTCACCACGGTCTTGCCGCGCAGCGCCGGAACTTTCTTGACCTTCCGCTCCGACACCTTTTTGAACTCTTCGGCCGTATCGAGGATGAAAGTGATCTCCTCGGCGCTCAGGTCATACAGACTGAGCAGATCTTTTCTGGTCCATTCCATAAGACGACTCATATTGTTAATGTTTTCTCCACTCCACTTCGAAAATGCCGTTCTCCTCCGGATCGTCCGCGTCGAACTGCACCGCAACCTTGTGGTCGGCGGCGGGGTTGCAGTCGAAACCGACGTAATCGGCACGGATCGGGAACTCGGGGCTGCCGCGGTCCACCAGCACCGCGAGACGGATCACGCCGGGACGGCCGTAATCGGTCAGCGCGTCGAGCGCGGCGCGGATCGTGCGCCCGGTGGAGAGCACGTCGTCGACGAGAATAATGCGCATATCGTTCACATCGAACGGAATGACCGTTTCGCGGATCAGCGGCAACGCGCTGCGCTTGCCGAAATCGTCGCGGTAGAGCGAAATGTCGAGCTTCGCCATCGGCGGGCGCCTGCCCGTCAGGCGTTCGAGCGCATCACAGAGCCGTTCGGCGAGCGGCACGCCCTGCTGATAGAGGCCGACCAGCGCGTAATCGTCGCAGCCGGCGTTGCGGCAGTCCTCCCGGATGGCGCCCGCCATCCGTTCAACCGCCCCGGAAATCTCCTCCGGTGAGTAGAGTCGTTTTCTGAGCGTCATGGATCACTCCGGGTAAAATAATGTATACTGCTTGTAAATATAGTGCCGGTTTGGCCGTTTCACAATCCGCGGCGATGAAAAAACATCGATTTTCCGGGAAATTATCGTCCGGGGTATTGACATTGCGTTCCGTTTCCGGTATAATATTAATGAAAACAGATTTCACGAATCAGAATCGACAGGTGTAAGAGCATGACATTGAAAGAGGTAGCTGCGGAACTCGGGGTATCCCCCTCGATCGTGAGCCGCGTACTGAACGGGTATACCCGGAACTTCTCGATCCCGGAGGAGCTGCGGCAGCGGATCCTCGACAAGGTCGCGGAGAGCGGCTATCGCGCCAACCCGGTCTTCCGTTCGCTGAGCAGCCGGAACAACCGCCACATCTCCTTCCTGTTCCACGGCCGTTCGGTCCACCGCGCCGGCGTCCCCGTCATCGAGGCGCTCGACCGGATCGGTGAAATCCTCGAAAAGAACAAGTATGACTTCGGCTATACGTTCTGCCGGCTTGAGCGCGGCGCAAAATTCACGCTGCCGCACCTGAAATCCGCTGCGATCGTGATTGCCGACTCGATCGGCCGGGAACAGTTCGAGCTCCTCGAGGAGAGTAAAATTCCGTATGTCTGCATCAACGGGCCGTGCGGCGCGGCGGGCTGCTCGGTCATCAGCGATGAGCGGACCAACACCCGGCTCATCATGGAGCATCTGTACAACCTCGGCCACCGCCGGATCGGATACCTGAACTACGCGCCGGACCCGCACTACAGCGTCGCCGAGCGCGAACAGACATTCGAAGCCTTCTGCCGGGAACGCAACCTGCCGCTGCTCGAGGGGCGGGAAACGACCGTCGAACCCGTCGCCGGGCGGCTCGTCAGGTTCCGGGCGCAGGGCGCGACCGCGATCGTGACTTATGACGACACGCTCGCCATGCAGCTTCTCGCCGCCGCCTGGAGCCTCGGGATCCGCATCCCGCAGGAGCTCTCCGTCATCACGTTCAACAATCCTCCCGCGCTCGAATATACGATCCCGGCCCTGAGCGGCCTCGAAATTCCGGGCTGGGAGATGGGGGAAATCGCCGCCGAAACCGTCATGAAAAAGGCCGGGGAACCCGGCTACATGAACGGGGGGGAGATCCGCCTCCCGGGCGAACTCTCCCTTCGCGGCTCCACGGCGCAGCTCACTGACTGACCTCACATAAACGAAAGGAACAGACGATGAAGAAACAGCAGTCCATGAAAACAGTTTTCACATTGATCGAGCTGCTGGTGGTTATCGCCATCATCGCGATCCTCGCCTCGATGCTGCTGCCGGCGTTGAACCAGGCGCGCTCCCGGGCGAAGCAGACGAAGTGCCTCGGCAACCTGAAGCAGATCGGCTCCGGAGTGGTCATGTACACGAACGACAACGGCGACTGGCTCCCGGTCGCCGCGCACGACGGCGGCTACACCTACCAGTGGAAGCTCGAGCTGTACCCCTACTGCGGAATCTCAACGACCGCGGCCAACCTCGTAAACTGGGGGCAGTCCTCGGTCCACTTCGGGCCGAACGGCGTCTTCGGCTGCCCGGAGGCGTCCATGCTGCCGGAGCAGTGCAATTCGAAGAATTATCCCGGAAAGTACAGCGGGCTCGGCTGGAACAAAAGCTTCAGCTACCAGAACAAATCGACCGGCAAGCTGGCCCGCCACAAGGTGACCTCGATCAAGGCGTCGGACCATGTCATCTGCGGAGACACGGTGGAGTATCCGTATGCGGGGCTCAGCGATCTCTCCGCCTACGCCTACGTGCGGCTGCCGAGCACCGGCGAGGATGCGAAAAACACCACCATCGCCCGGCGCCACAACGCCGGCGGCAACATGCTCTGGGCCGACGGACACGCGGGCTGGTACACGCAGAACTGGATGTTCGCAAACCGTTCGAAGTTCGAAAAGCATAATTGACCCGCCTCAATCTCTCAACGCGGAACGAACAATGAAAAAGCTTCTCCTGTTCCCGGCGCTGCTGATTCTCCTCCAACTGGCGGCGTACAACCTTTACACCCCGGTCCTGGAGCTCGCCTCCCCCGCTGTTGAGCGCATGCCGCACGGGCTCTGGCTGAGCGGCATCAACGGCGCGGCGTACAAGCGGCAGAAATCCGGCGACGGCTTCCTGATCGTGCTTGACGGCAAACAGGGCGTGGCGAACTTCAACGCCCACACGCCGGTCGACCTCGCAAAGCTGCCGCCCGGCAGCGCGGTTTCCATCTCGGTCCGCTGCCTGACCGGGGGGACCCCGGTCAGGATCATGTTCGACTGGGGATTCCCGGACAAACAGCGTTCAAAGGTCGTGACGGCCGACTTCAGGAGCTCGAAGCAGTTCCGCGAGCTGATCCTGCCGCTGCCGCAGACCGTGGAGCCGAAAGCCGCCGGATTCCGGCTCACCTTCGACCCGAAGAACGTGTATGAGATCGGCCGGATCGCGATTGTGCGCCGCAGCGACCTCTCCGTCGATCCGTTCGCGGAAGATGAACTGCTGCATAAAGAGGAACTCACGGTCACCGGCAAGGCGGCCCCCGGCATCCGCAGCCTGGAGGCGCGGCTCGACGGGCGGATTCTCGGAAAATCGGCGACAGAAAAGGGCGGATTCCGGATCGTCATTCCGAAGTCGGCGCTCCCCTCCGGCAAAGCGTGCTCGATCCGGCTGGCAGCGGAGGGCGGCGGGAACCCCGTGCTCGAACTGCCGCCGGTGTTCGTTTACCCGACGCTGCGGAACCGGCCGCTGCCGCAGGTCACCCGCCGGAATGGAAAACTCCATGCGGACGGCAGGCCGTTCGCATTCACCGGAACCAACTACACGGATTTCATGCTCGGCATGACGGTCCGGAAGAACCTCGGCTACCGCAGCATCGCGGAAGCAGTCACCCAGATGCAGGCATGGGGCATGCGCGCGGCCCGGGTCACGCTGAATATCGGGGCGATCCAACCCGCCGAAGGGGTTTTTCCCGGCGATCCGCGTTGGGAAGAGGTCTACCGCAGGCACAAGCTCCGCACCGACTTCTTCGAAAAGCTCGAATACTTCGTCGCGCTGGCCGGCGACCACGGCATCTACACGGTGTTCGATTTCCACGGCATACCGGCCGATCCGTACCGCTACTTCCTCGGCGGCCAGCCCGCCGACCGCGCCGCGGGGAAACCCGGAAGCGCAATCGCCTACCTGGCGAAGGAGAAGCCGACCACGTTCGTCGACGTGCAGGAGCCGCGCGAACTCAAGGCGCTCGAGGAGACCTTCGTGTTCCTCGCACGCCACTTCAGGGGAAATCCGAACGTGCTCGGCTTCGAGGTGCCGTTCAATGAGCCGCACGACTCCTACATGTCGATCCCGGCCAACTTCAACCGGGTCACGGGGCGGATCATCCGGCTCATCAACGCCGAGGACCCGGAGCGGCTGACCTTTTCGATGCCGCCCGCCTGGGGGCACGACAACGCGAGCCCGGCCGCGACCTGGCTTCCGCCGGACGGCCTGACCGGAGGCGGCCCGCACTTCTATGTCGGCAACGGCCCCGTGCCGCTGCGCCCCGACGCGAAGCAGCACAAAGAGCCGTGGCTCTGCCGCGACGCCGATCAGACCTTCGACTACGCGCTCGCCGCCGTGCTCTTTCCGTACTCGGGGCTCGATTACCCGGTTTACAACGGCGAAGGCGGCGAACACGGCAACCGCTCTTTCCTGCCGGCTATGAGCTCCGAAGAGTCCGCTTCGCTCATGATCGACGCGACGCTGACGCAATGCTACGCGGCCGGGCTCGCCGGCTTCCTGCAATGGACGATGTGGAGCGAAAAGACGTTCCGCAACTTCGCATCCTGCTACGCGAAGCACTATCCGCGTTTCGGCGAAGTCTATGCGGCCGGTCCCGTGGACTGGAGCGGGGCGGAGGTCGCCGTCATCCAGAACCCGGCGGCGGTCCCGATCGACAACGGCTACAATTTCGCGTGCGTCCCGTTCGCACGGCTGATGCTCGATTTGCACCTCGGCGGCGGAATCCGCTACCTGACCGACGATCAGATCATCCATACGGGGCTCACGAACGTCTCAGTCGGGCTCGAACAGGTATCCTCCGCCTCGATGAACGGCAATTACAAGGCGCTTGTCGTCGACCGCCGCAACCTTGACGCCCGCGTCGAGCGGGCGCTGCGGAAAATCAAAACGCCGATCCTCTGGGTGGACGATGCGGCGAAGCTCAAGCCGGAGGAGCTCGCGGCGTTCCTGGAAAAATCCGGAATCCGGCTCGACCGGAAAACGCCTGCCGGGATCCAGGTCATCGAGGGCCCCGCACACCTCGTGCTCTACCGCCGCAGCGGCGACGAATCGCAGGTAAAGGTTCACCCGCTCCTGAAACGCAAAGGGCGCTTCACGCTGACCGGCGAAAACGGCGAAACGGTGTTCTCGGGGGATGCGGAGAAGCTCCACGCCGAAGGCTTCGCCGTATCGCTCCCGAAATGGCACAGCATGATCTTCCGGATCGGCGCCGCCGACTGATCCGGCGTTTTTCTCCGTTGTCACACACCGATCCGCATTTGAAAATTTCCGATTGCATGGTATTATACTCATGGATCCCTGCCCTGAAAAAAAATGCACCGGGCGGAAATCAGGTGCCATTCCGTTCGCACGTGCGCCAACTTGAGGTGAAGTCATGATGTGGAAACTGTGTGCCCTGCTGTCCGCAGCGGCCGTCGCGTTCGGCGCCGGCTGCATGTCCGCCCCCGAAAACAAGAGCGTCGAGGTCGCGTCCTTCAAAGGCGTGCAGGTCACCGGGATCACGGTTTCCGACACGGGGAGGATGTTCGTCAATTTCCCACGGTGGCGGAAAGGCGTTCCGTTCTCCGTTGTTGAAATCGGCAAAGAGGGCGGGCGGAGGGTGTATCCCGACTCTGAAACCAACACCTGGGAGGTCGGCGACAAAGTGGTTCCCGGCCGGTTCGTCTGCGTCCAATCGGTCGTTGCGCACGGGGACAGACTCTATGTGCTCGATACGAAAAACCCGCTGATGAAGGGAATCATCGCACCTCCCGAGCTGTATGTCTACGACCTGAAGACGGACCGGCTCGAACGGACGTATCCGCTGGCTACCTCCACGAAAAAGAACTCCTATGTCAACGATCTGCGGGTGGATGATAAAAACGGAAAGATCTACCTGACCGATTCCGGTTCGCCCGGATTGATCGTGCTGGACATCGCCGGCGGGCGCAGTTACCGGGTTCTCGACGGCTCGCCGATGACGACGGCGGAGACCGACTCCCTGATGATCGGGGATGTGAAGTATACCGGCAAAGTCCACTCGGACGGAATCGCGCTGGACCGGAAAAACGGTATCCTCTATTTTCACGCGCTCACAGGGCATACACTGTACGGAATTCCGACCTCCCGCCTTCTGGGCTGTAAAATCGCCGGACGGGACCTCTTTAAAATGAAAACGCCGGCTCCCGACGGCATGATCATGGATGCGGACGGAAACCTCATCATGGGCGATCTCGAAAACAATGCGATCGTCTACCTGACGCCCGACCGGAAGAAATTGAAATGCCTGGCCGCGGGGGACGGCATCAGCTGGCCCGACACGTTCGCAATCCACGACGGACAGCTCTATTTCACGAACTCGCGCATCCATGAGGCCCAGGGTGACATTTCGGACATGGAGTTCACCGTCCGCAAGGTCAGCCTGCCCGGCGCCCGGTGAACAACTCCGCATGAAAACAATGGAAGAATATAATTATATGCAATCCGGACATGAGCAGAAAGCGGCAGAAGCATCATGATATCCGGGAGGGAACTTTTCCGGCCTGCGTTTTGCCGAAAACCGTCCGGACGGCTTCGGGATATCCGCAGCCATATTCTTCCTCCGGTTCCAGCGTGCTGCCCCCGGTCCACTCGTTCCAGCAGAGGATAGCTTTCCTGAGGTGACCACTCTTCGCTCGGCACGGTGCGCGGCGAGGAGTCCCAGCCGACCGTGGCGTTTGGATAATAGGGTTTCGGATAGTTTCGCCGCATCTCCTCCCGGGGGGCATCTTCAAAAACTTTCTATTCTGCATTTACCGATAAGTGAAAACCTTGATATTCCGGATGGAAAAAGCCGCCTCGTCAGTCAGCGGGTTCATGCCGATCCGGACCGCCTTGATCCGTTCCGGAGCAACCAGAGCCGGGTCGAAAAAGATCGTCCGCGTCTCCCACTGATCGGACGGAAGCTTGAAATTGACCGGAATCATCCGCTCCTGATCAAGATAACAGAGCGCGAATTTCGCCCTGGTTCCCTTTTCCAGCCGAATATCAAACTGAATTCCTGAAGTTCCGGCGAGCGTCTCCTGCGGCAGCTGAAGCCGGAAAACCGGGTAGAGCCAACGGTCGCGCCCCGGCGGAAACTTCGCCTTAAAGAGAATGGTTTCTCCGTCGTCCCCGGCGGAGACCGTCATGGAGCCGGAGGAGTTTTCCTTCCATGCGACAGTTTCACCGGTACGCGGCATCGGTGCGATCTCAGCGTTTTCCATGCTCTTCTCCGGGCTGAAGAACCTCACCACCGACCGGGTAACGCTCTTTCCTGCGAATTCACCGTCGATTTCCAACCGGAAACGGCCCTGCGAAAACGGCAGAAGCGTCAATTTCCGTACCGACTTTCCGAACGGGGCAACTTCAAATTCCCCGTCTGCCCCGTTCACGGCCCCGTCGGGAGAGACGCGCAGCTTTCCGCGCTTCGCCTGATCGGAGAAGTTCCATACTTCGACCTTGAAATCCAACGGCCCGGATCCGTCGAAATTCACATCGGCCTTATCCGCCGAAACCGGCAGAGTCCGCGGCAGGCGCGGAGCAATCACCAACGTTCTGTCGACGTCAGTCGGAACCGCACCGATCCGCCCGGGAGAAAGAGCACGCCGGGCAGCCTTCAACCCGGAGAGGCAGGAGAGGTAGGAGACGAAACGTTCCGGTTTGAGGATGATTTTCCCATTCTCCGGTGCTACGGTCCGCTCTGTGCCGAAGGAATCGACGAGCATGCATTCCCCCGTCGCCGGAATTTCCAGATCCACGTCGGCAAATTCAGCGGCCTCCTGATCAATTTTCACGGTTTTCTTCCAGAAAGCGAGCGTCTGTGTTCCGTCCGGCTGCGTGAAGAGAAATCCCCGGACCCCGCGCGGCGCATCCCATTCGCCGAGCAACCGGGCGTTCCCCAGAACGTCATTGAGAGTTGAAAGAACCGCGAAACCGGGCTTCACAGTGAAATCCCGGCGGTATAGTCCCCAATCCTTGTTGCCATGCTGTTCATTGAATGCGCAGAGCTGAAAAAAGAAAATCCGGCTCACCCCGAAACTCTGAAGCAGGATCTGCGCTTTCGGAATGGATTCGGCAACCAGCATCTCCTGTTCGGCGTCATGCGCCTTGAAGCCGGGGCGCACACTGTCGGCCCGGCCGGGGCCCTCCGCCTGTGTGTTGTTTTCGGTGAACCAGACCGCCACGTTTCCGGCGCCGTTTTTCCGCAGCAGATCGCGGATTTTATTCATCAGAAACGGAATATTGCCGAAACCGGTGTAGGTGTGGTAATTGAAGATATCGAAATAGGGTGTGAGCCCGTTCTCCAGCAGCGCATCGGCATAGGCGCCCGGAGGATCCCTGCAGAGGGCGCCGGCCAGCACCGGCAGTTCCGGGTTGCCCGCCTTGAAACCGAGATAAGCCGCCTTCTGCGCGGCGGCGAACTCCCACACGGGTTCAACGGAAAAACCGATATCGGGTTCATTCCAGAACTCCCACGCTGCGGAATCACGCTTTTCCGCAAGGGTGATAGAGCGCCCCCAGATCATGCGGAAGTTTGTCCGGTCCGGTCCGGGTCCATTCAGGCGAATCATGGAAAACATTCAGCCGGGGGATCCCCCGTTCGGCAAGAAGCCGGCCGCAGCGGTCATATTGCGGGGAAACGATGTCATCCGGTGCATTCTCCCGGACGCTCCAGCGCCAGGAGAAACGGTCGCGCGCCATCGGGAAACCGCCCAGGCGGATCAGGTCGGCGGCAAATTCGAATTTCGGTCCGGCGCTCACCGGATTCTGCTTGTCGGCGGCGGCGCACCAGCTGATCGCGCTGTCGATGGCATAGGGGCTGTCGGGAGCCGGGCGGCACCGGGAAGGGTCCTTCACCACACAGAACGGGTATGAGACCGTTTTCTGGCCGCTTGCCAGCTTCAGGAAGTAGTATCCGGGAGCAAGCGGCTCCAGCGTCACCCCCTGCTCCGGGTTCCACTCTCCTCCTGCCTGCCGTTCCTGCTTTCGGTTCTCCAGTGTCCAGGTGCCGGCGGGAAATGGCGCACGGGCGCGAAAAGAGGGAGATTGCACATCTGTGTAGACTCCCCCGACGGAACCGACGCTGTCCAGGAATTCAATCGGAGAAACGGCCAGAGCAGTATCCTCGGAAATTTTTTCGAGTTTGATCGGCCCGATCGTCAGCGTCGTCCCTTTGGAAAGTGTGCCGCACACCAGCATAACACGCACCCTGCCGCTGAAATCATAATTGGAAACCGTTTTGCAGGAAACCTTTTTCCACTCTTTTCCGGCCGCAATTTCAGTTCTGGATTTTCCGAAGTTTTTCCATGGCGCGACCGCCTGCAGAAAACTTGCCTCGAGAACCGCGTCGCGGTCACTTTTTATCCAGAATGAATACCGGTATTGCGCATCGCGCTCAACCTGCTGCTCCGATTCAAAATTGAGTTGAACACTCCATCGCGCCGCGCCCGCGGCGGGCTCATTGAGAATGCACACCTCACCGGCCGGCTCTCCATCCGGCGTCTTTTGAGCCGACTTCCGGAACGAGACCTTATTCTGCAGCGGATTGAATCCGGGAACCTTCCGGTCGGTGAACTTCCATTCATGCAAGGTTTCCGCGAAAAGGGCAAATGCGCAGAAAAACGCGCTCAACAGCATCAACAGCTTCATACGATCCAAACTCCTTGTGAGGACAAATACAGTTCCGGACACGGGATCCGTCAGCACAGGACGAACGGTCCAGCCTGTTCGTTTCTTCAGAATGGGACGACATCTCCCCCGTTCACAACACCGCAGGTGATTCCAAACTCTTTGGCCGCGTTCCGCGTTTTGGAGTCAACATGAGCGTCATAATAGACGGCGTTTCCGGTTGTTCCATGATTGAGCGCCCAGCCGTTTTTGTCGGCACCGGAGTAATCCGGATAGAAGAAAAGATATCCGGCATCGATGTAATCCCTGGTATTGGAGCTGTTGGCGGTAGAGGCGATCCATGTATCCGCGAAAGCCATGGTTCCACTGGGAATCCTCATCCTTCCGGTGGCGAGGTAATTCGTGTCGCCGATTTTGAACGAACCCAGACGCGATTGTTCACGGTAATAATAGTAAATATTGCCGGCCCAGTTGACATAGGTGGCCATGCCATAGCCGAAAAAGGTGCGCACGGCGGGAATATCACGCCGGGAGGGACAGTGAGTGATCGTATAGGCAGAGATATACCGTCCGTCCAGATAACGTTCCGTCCAATTCTTAATCGCCTGGGTGTCATCCCGCCAGGAACACTGGATACCCCGGTTATCCGCCACATATTGGGTCATCGCCAGCCCGAGCTGCTTCAGATTGCTGATGCAGCTGGCGCTCCGCGACCTTTCCCGGGCCTTGTTCAGCACCGGAAGCAGCATCGAAGCCAGAATGGCGATAATCGTAATCACCACCAAAAGCTCAATAAGCGTAAAATTGTGCCTGCGGATCAACTTCATATTCAGCCTCCCTTTGGTCCTGCAAATGTGCTTTTTGTCTGCAGCCTTGACTTCTTCTATTGATATATTATATTGTATTTTAATGCATTCGCCAAGTAGTAATTATCCACAGGGATTGTCGTTTTGTCCGAATCATTAAAAATCGACGCCGATTATATCTCACCGCTCCAGAATATCGACCTCGTCGCCGGAAGGTCGAGAATCCGGCGGAGCTTCAAGTGGGAAACCATCCACAGGAACGGTTGGAATCTGATCCTGATTACTTCGGGTTCGGGTTCGGCAAAGATCAACGGCGAAACAATCCAGATGAATGCGGGGGCATTATATCTTTTTGCCCCTTCCGATTCTCCCCGGCAGCTTTTTTCGGCGGGTTGGGTGGCTTACTGGGCCCGCTTTCAGCTTCTGTCCCCGCCGGAATGGCCGCAGAAGAGCCCCGGCGCATTTGAGCTGAAGCCTCCTCCACAGGAATTCCGCCGGTGTGTGCGCGATCTCGCGGAGGTGTTCCGGCTTGCGCTCGGGCTCCATCGCGGGTGGCATCCGCTGGCGGTGAGACTGCTGGAAACCATTATCCTCCGCGGCAATATGCTCTCCGTATCCGGCAGGCTGGAACTCGTGGGATTACTACCGCTGGACCGTCACCGAGGAGGAGGTGCTGGAGAACGCCCGCTTCATCGCTGCCGATCCCGTGCTGTCGAAGCACGTCAGGCGGATCATCGTGGATGACGGCCGGCAGTATTGCTGCGGGGAGTGGGAGGCGAATCATCTGTTTCCCTCCGGCATGAAAACACCGGCCGCCGAATTGAGGAAGATGAATTTCGATGCCGGTCTATGGTTCGCCCCCGCGCTGGCGGAGCCGCACTCCCGCATCGCCCAGACCGGGACGGAGATGCTGGCCGCGGGTGAATCCGGCCTGCCCTGTCTCGGGTTCGAATGTATGCGCCGCCACGCCTTCCTGCTCGACCCCACCCGGAAAGAAACGAATTCTGGAGCGGCAGAAAATTCCGTCTGACGGCAGGCGGGGTGGAGGCCGAACTGCCGCCTTTCAGCGGGCTCCTGCTGGAGTTCCGGGAGTGATCTCAGGCGATTTGATGCCCGGCAGCACCGGATATGTTGACATTTACTTCCCGCTTGCTATTGTCGAAAAGAGAGATATAGTATGCCTTAACAGGATTGAATACGTAAGGTTCAATCCGAAGAATGAAATGCCTTGACAGAGAAGCGAGGTGGAACCATGACGAACATAACGGAAAAGCTGCTGTTGTTCGGCGCAACGGCGCTGATCGGTGCAACCGTGGCCTTTGCCGACAACGACGTGGACATCAGCGTCAACGGTGATTTCCGCGGAACGACTCTCGGCGCGGCGACCGCGCCGGGCTGGAGCGCCGACACGCTCCCCGGCACAACCCGGATCATCCAGGGTAGCGACTGGGACGAATTCGCGATCGAAATCACCGCTCCTGCGGGGAACGCCAAAACCGTCTGCTCCGACTATTTCCCGGTCCTGGGAAATATCCTGAAGCTGGAAGTGACGCTCCGGGGAACCGGCACGGCGTCCGTCGGCTTTGCAGCCTTCGACGCGGCCAGACAACCGCTTGTAAAGAGCGGGATGTCGCAGACCTGTCAGGTTTCCGCCGTGGGCGGGGAAACCAAAAACTACTTCACCATCACTGACCCGCAGGCGAAATTCATCCGGCTCTGCCTGACCGCCAACCCCGGTTCCCAGGTGAGCTTCGGCGATGTCGATGCGGAGTACCGTCAGGGCGCCGTTCCGGCCGCAGCTCCGGCCGTGGTTCCGACACCGGCTGCGGCTCCGGCCGCTCGGGTGCTGCCTCCCGCCGTGCCGGTCCAGCCGGCGGCCCCGGTTTCCCTCCCGCCGCTGATCGACGACAGATTCTATTCGTTGAAGAGCATCGGCGCGACGGAGTATCAGGTTACGCTCCCGGTCGGTTCCGAGATCGACTTCAAGCTGGAAGAAGATGCCGACAACGGCCAGTACTGGAGCCTCAGCACGTATGACGCCCATATCTGCCGCGTCAAGATGGAACATGACCGCGACGGCATCTGGCCGTTCCGGTACGACAATGCGGAGATCGAGCTGAAGGGCCTGACCCCCGGAACTTCCCGGATCGTGTTCAACTATCCCGGAAAAACATTCGTCGTGCATGTGACCGTCCGGTAACGCTCCGCGACGCGGCTCCCCGGAGCTGCGCCGTTTGAAGCATAGCCAATCGCTTTCCTCCTGTTCGCAGGGGGAAAGCGATTTTTTTGCCGCCGGGAATCGCCCTCCGCCGGAGGCGCGACAAACAATATACCTCGCTTGCAATTTAATATATTGCATTCAGAATCCGGATCCGGTATAATTATATTGTCACGGAAACGAATCACACACATAACAGGGAGGCCGCTAATGCCGCACAGAAACAGATTCACCCTCATCGAACTCCTGGTCGTTATCGCGATCATCGCGATTCTCGCATCCATGCTGCTGCCCGCGCTGAACCGGGCGCGGGACCGGGCCCGCGCAACCTCCTGCAAGTCAAATGTAAAGCAGATCATGCTCGGCACGATCGTCTATGCGAACGACAACGGCGGTTACATGATCCTCCGCGACGGGACCGGCCAGGAGCGGGTCATCATTCAGGGGCGGCTGCGGCACGGCGGTTATATGCGGGATGCGAAAGCGTGGGTCTGCCCGGCCAACATCAAACCGTTCAACCTCGACTGGGACGGGGTTCCCTCCGACTGGCGCAAGTGGGAGTTCAGCTACGCCGTCAACAATTACCTGACGATTCCGGAGACGGCGAACCTCGCGCATGGCGGGCGGAAGCCCCCCTACAAGCTCGACCGGCTCTTCTTCCCGTCGAAGCAGATCGTCTGGACCGACGGCAACAGCCAGTCGTTCTGGTGGGTCACCTCCGACGTCAGCGGCGACCAACCCGGCGAATATAATGTCAGCCCCTCCGGAAAAGTCACCGTCATCAGCTTCCGCCACCCCGGAATGAGCAGCAATATCGCTTTCGCGGACGGCCATGTCGGAGAACACCGCTATCTGCCCGGCACGCCCGGCTGGTGGGAGCTGATCCAGCCTTTCAACCCGAACAAAGCCAATTTCTGACGGAGTCCACTTCATGCGCTTTTTCACCTGCCTTGCCGCTGCGCTCGCGGCGGTTCTCCTCTCATCCCTGCTCGCCGCGGAGGATTTCAGCCTCGGAATCGACGCGCCCTTCACCGAGCGCAGCGCAACGCGCGAACGGCAGTGCCTGAACGGGCTCTGGCGTTTCCGCCCGCTCACCCCGGCTGAGAAGCTCTCCGACACTCCGCCCGCGGCCGGAACCGGCTGGGGCTACTTCAAGGTTCCCGGCGTCTGGCCGCAGGGCGGCGGCCGGACAAATTCATTCCAGCCGCTGCTGCCGCCGGAGATGATGAAAGATGCGGCCAACTGGCATACGGCCTGGTACCGCCGCAGCTTCACCGTTCCCGCCGGCGCGCAGGGGAAACAGGTCCTGCTCGACATCGAGCAGATCCAGACGCGAGCGACAGTCTATGTCGATGGAAAAAAGGCGGGGGAGATCGTTTTTCCGGGCGGAAAACTCGAACTGACGCCATACGTCGTGCCCGGCAAGGAGCAGACGCTCGAAATCCGGCTCAGCGCCGTACCGCTCGCGGAGGAGCACTATGTCGTGATGGACGGCAACAATGTGACGAAGGTCGCGGCCAAGGTCAAAAACAAGGGAATCACGGGCGACGTGTTCCTAGAAACCCTCCCCGCCGCCCGCATCGACGGCACGCACTTCATCACGGGCGTCCGCAGCAGAAGCATCACGTTCGCGAGCGAATATGCGGGGCTCGTCCCCGGGCGCACCTACACGGTCAGGGCCGAGGTCTTCGACCGCGACGGGAAAGCGGTCCGGAGCTTCGACAGCCCGCCGTTCACAGCGAAAGAGCTGAAGGGGGGACGGTTCGCCTTCACCGCCGCGTGGCCCGATCCGCAGCTCTGGGACCTCGACACGCCGCAGAACCTCTACACGGCAAAGCTTATGCTGCGTTCAGGCGGAAAAACTGTCGACGAGACGCTCCCCGAACGGTTCGGCTTCCGCGAATTCGGCATCGACGGGCAGAACTACATGCTGAACGGCTCGGTCATCCATCTGCGCGCCTATCATCTTCCGAACTACAGCGCGTTCTGGATGCCCGACAAGGCGTCGAAGGAGAGCGCGCTCGAAGCGTACCGGCGCCTGCGCGAGCTCGGCTTCAACTTCTCGATCAGCCGCAACTACAACTTCGCGGAAGGAGAAACGAATTATCTGCGCGGCAGCTTCGAAGCCGCGGACGAATCCGGCCACCTGCACAGCGTTTCGCTGCCGCATCCGTGGCAGTTCGGTGACCTGACCGTAAAGGAGAACGCCGACCGCTTTGAAGCGATGGCCGGATACCTGATCCGCAAATACCGCAACCATCCGTCGATCGTCCTCTGGGTCGCGAACCACAACCACGGCGGCGCGTGGGGCGACCAGAATCCGCTGCGCCTCGGCGGCGAATACAAGCGCGCGGACAGTGAAGGCGAAGTCAGGATGAAGGAACCGGGCCGCCGCAACTTTCTCGCGGCGCAGGAGCGGGTCGCGAAGCTCGACCCCTCCCGCCCGGTCTACAGCCACGCCTCCGGCAGTCTCGGCGGCCACTACTCGCTGAACTGCTATTTGAACTGGGCGCCGGCGCAGGAGCGCAGCGACTGGCTCGAAACATTCAGCGAAAAAGGGAAATATCCGCTCTCATTCGTCGAATGGGGGCTTCCGCACATCGCGTCGTTTTCGAGTTACCGCTGGCCGAAGTTCATCTGGGCCGCGAACGACGTCATGACGGTCTGGGACGCGGAGTACGCGGCGGACCTCTACGGCGATTCCGTCGCGGAGTGGACGCCGGAGCGCGAAAAGCTGCTCGACAAGCTCGTCGCGCTCGGCAATAAACCGACAGGCTGGCATGCGCTCTCCTCGATCGCGGGGCGGCTGCCGGGCGTGATCCGGCTGCAGGCCGACTATTTCCGCGACAACCT
>JABLYX010000042.1 GCA_018265615.1 Lentisphaeria bacterium | reverse complement strand
CGATACTCGCCGCCATGCTGCTCCCCGCGCTCCAGCAGGCGCGCGAGTCGGCGAAAAGCGTCAAATGCGTGAACAACCAGAAGGGAATGATCTCCTGCACGCTGATGTACATCGACGACAACAACGGAGTCTGCACGCCGCCGCGCTGGTGGGCAAACAGCCCCGCCCTCCCCGATCAATACTGGATCCTGCGGCTCGAAAAGTATGCCGGAACCAATTTCTGCCAGATGAATCCTCCGGAAGATGCGAAAAACAGGCTCGCAAAATCGATCTGGGTCTGTCCATCCGTCGTATTGCCGAATGACTTCCAATGGTGGCTGACCGGATACGGCATGGTGCTCGCACTGCCGCCGATGACGCAGGCGGATGGACAAAAATGGGGAACCTGGGAGATCACGGCTCCGGTCTGGGGCAGGATCCGGCAGCCGGCGGGAGCGCCGGTGTTCGCCGACGCCCTCGATACGGAGTGGCACGTCACGGACGGGACCTATCTGAACACGCGCCACAGCGGACGCGCTTCGCGCTCCTGCGCCGACGGCCATGTCGACTCCGTGACCAAAAATGAGGCAAAAGCCCGGTTTGAACAATCCAGCTACAAGCTCAACGGAACTTACTGACCACGGGAGAAAATATCCATGCGGAAGCTGATCTTCATAATGCTCTTATGCCCGCTTTTCGGAACCGTCCACGCCTCCGGCGGCAAAGTCGTGGCGGAATGCCGTTTCGAGGGTCCCTGGTACAGGGCCGGAAAGTCCGACCGGATCCAGAAGGGGTGGCAGAACAACTATGAGTGGGGCGTCAAAGAGATCGCCATCTCTCCCGCCCCCGGCGTCTCCGGCAGCGCCCAGCTCATCGACATCCGCGGCATGAGCTCCGGCGCATGGCAGTTCTTCTACCGGGATATCGCGCTGAAACGCGGGCACTACTACCGGATCCGGTTCAAGGCGAAAGCGGAAGGGCTCGAAGGGAAAGTGCGCGTCATGATCCGCAAGATCGGAAACCCGTGGACATTCTACACCCCGGCGAAGGAATTCGCTTTCACGGAAGAGTGGAAGGAGTATGAGGCCGGCGGAACCGCCTCGACCGACGTGGACCGCGACCTCGGAATCCTCTTCGAAACCGGTTCCCTCGGCCGGATCTGGCTCGACGACCTCATCGTCGAGGAGTTTCCCGAACCGCCCGCTTCCATGGGAGCCGCGGTCCGTACGCTTGAACACGGCAACCTCTTTCCGCGCTCGTCGTTCGAGGGGGAACGGGACTGGATGTGGACCGGCGGAATCTATTCGGATCCGCTCGGCGAGTGGGAGGATCCGCAGATCTTCCGCGCCGAAGGCGGCCGCTTCGGCCGGTACTGCCTCGCGCTCCCGACACCGGAGACGCCGAAGAGCACCGTGTTTGCGCGCAGCTTCCGGATGCCGGTCGCGGCGGGGCACAGATACACCTTCTCGGCCTGGCTGCGTGCCTCGCAGCCCGATGTGAACGTCCAGCTCCAGGCGTGGGGGCAGAACAATCAGGGAATGGGGACGCAGGGGTTCCGGATCGGAACGGAGTGGAAGCGGTACACGCTGACCACGCAAACGCTGCCGGAGGACATCACGGATCTCTATGTCGGCATCAACGCCTTTTCGAATTCCGGGACAATCTACGCCGACGGCTTCCAGCTCGAAGCCGGGGAAAGGGCTGCGGAATACAGCCCTGAATATCCGTTC
The DNA here is from genome assembly GCA_018265615.1 of Lentisphaeria bacterium. Classification (GTDB taxonomy): domain Bacteria; phylum Verrucomicrobiota; class Lentisphaeria; order Victivallales; family Victivallaceae; genus Victivallis. Next base: position 45,128 of record JABLYX010000042.1, on the reverse strand, counting down.
GAGCTCCATGCCGTCATGCGCGCCGACGGCGTGAACCTCGCTGTGTGGGGTGAAAAACTGAACGTACGGCTGCTGGCCGCCCCGGCTGTGGAAAGCAGCCTTGAGACGATCCGCGTGAACGCCCGGCTCGTCGCCTTCCCGGACCGCGAAATCTGGAAGAAAACAGTGACGCTCGAAGCGGGGAAGGAGTTCCCGCTCGACCTCGCCCCCGGACGCAACGGACTCTTCCGCCTCGAACTCGAAGCGGAAAACCCTGAGCTCGCCGCGCGGCAGGAGCTGCTCACGGCGCTGCTCCCTCCGCCGCGCCCGACCGGCGAGGAAAGCATGTTCGGGACCCACATCACCGTGCGCCCGTTTTTCATCGAATACGCAAAGCGGATCGGCATGAAGTGGAACCGCTTCCACGACGGCAGCGGCATTCCGAAATGGTACTTCGCCGAACCGGAGCCGGGAAAATACCGCTGGGCCGACGAACCGGTCAACGCGCTGAAAAAAGCGGGGTTCCATCTGCTGGGGCTCCCGGACAACCCGCCGAAATGGGCGCAGCGCCCGGCGGGCGGAACGCAGAATGTCATCGACCTCGAAGCGTTCGCCCGCTACAGTGAAGCGCTCGCCAGGCACTTCAGGGGGCGCATCGATCACTGGGAAATCTGGAACGAGCCCTACATGAACTACTTCTTCAAGGGCACGCCGGAGCAGTATGCCGAGGTGCTCCGTACCGGCGCCCCGGCACTCAAAAAGGGCAACCCGACCGCCAGGGTGCTCGGCTTCTGCACCGAAGTGACGGATCTCGGCTATGCGGAGAAAATCCCTCCGGCCGACCGGAAGCTGATCGACATCCTCTCCTTCCACTGTTACTTCCAGAACCTCACCGGCGGCGGTTCGACAAGCTTCCGGCAGGAGGTCGACGCCTATCGGAACTTCCTCTCCGGCCAGACGCTCGAAGGAGTCTGGAACAGCGAAGGAGCGAATCAGGAGCTCGGAAAAAACTGCTTCTACAGCTTTCTCGCCGACGACGACGTGAACTCCCGCGCCGCCGCGTTCGGTGCGAGGGTCTGGGTCGAGCAGCGCAAGGCGGGAATCGACAAGCTCTTCCTGTACACGATGCACCAGAGCGATACGATCATGTACTTCGGCGGTTACAAGAAGCTGATCGGCTTCGACCGCTCGGTCACGCCGGCGGCGGTCGCCACAGCAGTCTGCGCCTGGGCGATCGACGGGCTCGAACCGCAGCCGTGCCGGGAGCTGAAAGGGGTCGTGCAGGGATGCTTCACCGGCAAGGACCGCGCGGCATACGTCGTATTCGACGACTCCGCCGTCCCCGGCCGGAAGATGTTCGACCTCTCCGGGCTGCCCGCCGGCTGGCTGACCGTCGACGTGATGGGCAACGATCCGCGGAACGACGGCATCGAGCGGTTCGAACTCGGAATCCATCCGCTCTTCGTCGTCGCGCCGGCGCAGGATGCGGAACAACTGGCGGAATACTGCCGCTCCCGGATCAGATAAACAGACACCGAAAAGCCCGGAACAACTTCGGACTCTGCCGAGTTACTGAATCCTGGCCAGCTGGATGTCATCCAGCGAAATCTGATGGCCGACCTGCTGCGCAATCGCCGCTTCGATCGACTCGCGATCCATCTTGTCGACATGGACCGCAATCATCTCAGACCGGTCGAGCGAATCGACGGAAGTGCGGTTCTTCACCTCGGACTTCGTAAAGTAGATCGTATTATTGTTGAAGTCGAGAATCAGAGCGACTGCGCCGGGGATGATGCCGAAGAGAAGCCCGCAGCAGTCGAGGATCAGCACGGTCGGGTCAATCTGCGTCGAGGCAGCCGCAGTCTTGCGCTCCGGGTAAAACAGCGTGCCGCAACCGGAAAAGACGAACGCGACGATGCCGGCAAGGCCGAGAACAAGGGATTTCTTCAACATTTCTGATGTCTCCTGTGATTCATCGGCGAAGCACCATGCGCCGCCGGATAATTCCATACATTTAATATATTCACTCGTGCTCAAATGTCAACCCCTGGTGTTTCCGTGAAAAATTTCGGAAAAAACGGACCGTATCAGTAAAAACCGTTTGCAGACCGGCTGAAACGCGGCTATAATTCTCCATCACTGTCATGGAGAACAAAGATCATGCAATATCGTAAATTCGGAAATACCGACTTCGAGATTTCGGCGCTCGGCTTCGGAGCGATGCGCCTGCCCGTCGCAAACGTTCCGCTCGACGGCCCCGAGCCGGACCTCGAACCCGCCGTCGAACTGCTCTGCCGCGGCTTCGAAGCAGGAATCAACTATGTGGACACCGCCTACTTCTACCTGAACGGCTGGAGCGAAATCGCCGTGGGTCGCGCCCTCGGGCGCGACCATTGGCGCAACAGAGTCAGGCTCTCGACCAAGCTGCCGCTGGGGCATATGAAGTGCGCGGACGACTTCTTCCGCATCCTCGAGGACCAGCTGCGCAAGCTCGGCACCGATCACATCGATTTCTACCATCTGCACGGAATCGGCGAATCGGCGCTCTCCGGCCCGATCAGGGAATACAGGGTTTTCGAGCAGGCCGCAAAGGCGCGCGACCGCGGCATGATCCGCCACCTGAGCTTTTCGTTCCACGACCGGCCGGAGGCGATGAAGACGCTGATCGACACCGGGGAGTTCTCCTCGGTCCTCTTCCAGTACAACCTGCTCGACACCGCAAACGGGGAGATGATCGCCTATGCGGCGGAAAAGGGGCTCGGCACCGTCGCGATGGGCCCGGTCGGCGGCGGCAGGCTCGCGTTTGCGGGCGGCGTCTTCGAAGACGCGCTCGGCGGAAAATTCACAACGCCGGAGCTTGCGCTGCGGTTCGTGCTGTCGAACCCGAACCTTTCGTGCGCGCTCTCCGGCATGGGCAACGCGGAAATGGTTGACGGCAACGTGCGGATCGCCTCCGACGCGACTCCGCTCTCCACCGAAGAGCTTTCGGCGCTGATGCAGGTCCGGGAGAAATGCAGCGAACTGCGCAATCTCTACTGCACCGGCTGCAACTATTGCGGCCCCTCGTGCCCGAAGCACGTTGCGATTCCGGCCGTCCTTGAAGCGCTGATTTACGACCGGGTCTACGGCTTCCATGAGCACGCCCGTGAACGGTACGGAAAGATCGGCGCCGATCCGAAAAAAGAGGAGCACAGCGCTTCGGCATGCGTCCGCTGCGGACTCTGCGAGTCGAAATGCCCGCAGAAGCTGCCGATCCGGAAGCATCTCGCGGAAGCTCTCCAGCTGTTCGGCCGCTGACCCCGCCGCCAGAACCGGAGGGGCATCCCGCCCTTCTCCGGTTCTCCCTCCTCCATCCTCCCCGCAAAAACCGGAATTCCTGAAAAAAACACGTTTTTTATCCATGCTGCCATTGACATTCATTCGCATTTGAAGTATAATATTTCGTAATACAACATCAAAAAAGCGAAATATTCCATGAAAACACCCGAAATACTGGAACACCTGAGAGCACGGATTGTCCGGGGCGAATTCAAGCCGGGTGACAAACTGCCGAACCGCCCGGAGCTGTTAAAGGAGTATTCCGTCTGCATCAGCGCATTTCAAAAGTGCATCAATCAGCTTGTTGCGGAGAATTTCATCGAATCGCGCGGGGCGAAAGGCATGTGCGTAACGGCGAACCCGCCGCATCTCTGCCGCTTTGCGGTGCTGCTGCCGGGTTCGGAGCAGGACAGCGGAATGGAACAGGATTCATTTTCCGCCGGGCTCCGTCTTGTCGCCGCAGAATATACGCGGCAGCATCCGGAGTGCTCATTTCTGTTTTACCACCTCGGCAGCATGTCCGATCCGGCCATAGACCGCTGGAGCGAGTTCGCTGCGGACGCCTCGCGCGGGCTGCTAGCGGGTGCGGTCTGCGTCTTTCTCTCCCCGCCGGCCCCGGTCCGGAAACAGCTCGGCGATTTTCCCTGCGTCGTGATCAGCAAGCTGCGCAGCGACGCGCCGCACCGGGCGCCCGACATCAGCTTCGATATGCAGAAACTCCTTCAGCTGGAACTGGCGCACCTGGCCGGAAAAGGGTGTCGGAAAGCGGCGGTCCTGATGTTCGACAACATGACGATCGCACACAATATGGAGATCATGGACGCAGCGGAAAACGGCCCGCTTTACTGTCCCCGGAAGTGGATCCTCGGCATGAACCTGACTTCGCGGGATCTGCTCTATTACAACATGTTCGAGCTCCTTTTCTCGCCGCAGAACACCGAAGTTCCGGATGGGCTCGCCGTCCTGAACGAAAACTTCCTGCCGATTATCCTCAATGCCCTGACCCGGCTCAATCTCGTCCCCGGGCGCGACGTCAGGATCGTCAGCCACGGCAACCGGCCGAATCCGCGGAAGCTCATTCCGGAAGTCGACTATATCCCGTTCGACGTCGGCGAAGTGCTTCAGCAGGCGCTCTCCCTCCTGCGGAATTGGGACAGTCTGCCCGACAAGGAAATCGACATCTCCATGTTTCCCAGAAAAGAGAAGGAATAATGCCATGAGAAAACCGCAACAGAGTTCCGGACAACCATTCACGCTGATTGAATTACTGGTCGTAATTTCGATCATCGCCATCCTGGCATCGCTGCTGCTGCCGGCCCTGAACGCAGCGCGGGCGCGGGCGAAAGGCATTCAATGCACCGGCAACCTCAAACAGGTCGGGCAGCTCTTCCTGCTGTACGCCAATGAAAATCAGGGGATGATCGACCTGCGGCGCGCCGGAAAATACCACTCATACGCCTGGATCAACTCCCTGCTGGGCACCAATGACAGCCGCAGAATCGACAAAATCTATTACTGTCCCTCCGCGCAGCGGCTCGTTACGGACACTGCCTCGGACTTCTTCAAATCCTACGGCATAAAGCGGGACTCCTTCGGCAATGCATACGAGGAGAAATTCGGGAATCCGGTCCGCTATTCCCCTGATAACGACATCCGGGTGCTCCTGACCGGCAAGGTCCGGGCCCCCGGCAGCTATCTGCTTGCGGGCGACTGTGTCGGGCTGGTTGTGTATCCGGGCGAGGCGTACTACTATTTCTCGTCGCCCTACGCAAGCGAACCGGGTGCGTTCCACTTCCTGCACCGCATTTCCGCCAATCTGCTCTGGACGGACGGGCATGTCGCAAGCCGTACGGCCCCGGAGCTCAAGAAACAGTTCCTTGACGACGGGGCCAGTTCCATCGTCACCGTCAACAACCTCTATCGCGCCGCGGACTACACGCACGTCGCCGCCGGAATCTGACAGAACAGCAGGAACCAGTCATGAAGTTATTCCCGTTATTGTCCGGCTGTGCGCTTGCGACGGCCGCCGCGCTGTCCGCCGCTCCGGTATACTTCGAACCGGCCGGCACGGCACAGTGGCACATCGCCCCAGAGCAGCCGGCGGCCGTCACCCTCCGGCTCAAAGCCGGAGACGCCCCCGAGGAGCTGCCGTGCAGCCTGCTGGACTATACGGGCCGGGAGTGCGGAGAAACCGTGCTGAAACGACAGCCGGAAAGGGATTCCTATCAGGCCGTCGTCACACTGCCGCGCGGTTTTCATGAGCTTGAGGTTCCCGCCTCGGGACAGCGCTTCGGGATCATCGCGCTCGAACCGTTCCGGGAAGCCGCGGACCCGTTCTTCCGGATCCAGTCCGACCTCTACAGCCAGACCGGCGACATACAGGCCGACGGCTACCGGATCCTGCGACGGGCGGGAATCCGCGAGGTCCGGGAGTTCCACGGATGGGACCGCGAAGAGCCACGGGAGGGTTCCTGGGATCCGCGCTACGGGCAGCTTTACCGGAATATGGAGAAATCCGGAATCAAAGTGCTCTCGTATCTGAGCTATCCGCCGGAATGGGTCGGCGCACAGCCGGACAAAACCCAGGCGGAATATCAGCCGTATCCGCTGGACCTGCTCAAAACAGGCGAATCGCTCCAGGTCCGCTTCAGGAACAGAAAAACGCTCATGGACGGCTTTCAGGTGGACAATGAACCGGACCTGAAACCGGTTCCCGGCAATGAATATGTCCCGATGGTCGCCGCGGTCTCCTGGTATATGGATGCGGGCCGGGTCCCCGCTCCGCTGGTCGGCGCCGCAATCGCCGATACCCGGCCCACCGTCGCCCAACGCGCGCTGGCAAATTATATGGAGAATGGATTCCTCGACCTCATCGATGTATTCGCCCTGCACAGTTATCACTCCCCGGATGAGATGGAAGGCCGTATCCGCACCTACCGCGACATCATGAAATCCTCTCCGAAATCCGGGCTGCCGATCTGGATCACGGAGTCCGGGAAGCCGTGGAAACGCGGGATCAGGGAACGGGCGGCGGAAGGCGGCCCGACCGGAAATCACAGGGCGGAGGTCGGCGAGGATATGCTGAGCGCCTGCTGGATCGTCATGAAAGGGGTGGAGGCCAAAGCGTGCGGAGTTGCCGCCTATTATCCCTACCGCTATCTTTTCCGGCCGGAAGCCGGCGCGAACTTCGGCATGTGCGACTTCCACCGAACCCCGATGCGGTCGCTGGCCGCCTATTTCTTCAGCATCCGGGCGCTGGCGAACAAACGGTATGCCGGCGACCTGAAAATTCCCGGCCCGTATACGCGAAAGCGCCTCTTCTCCGACGGCAGAGAGGCGGTCGCCGTACTGTACACCGGAAAAACCGCCCCCGTCGCCCATGCCCTCGACGCTCTTCCGGTTGAAGCAGTCTGCGGCGCGGACGGGCGAATCCTGAAACCGGGGCCGGACGGCCGATACCATGCCCCGGACGGCCTTCTCTATGTGTTCCTGAAGCAGGGCAGCCGGAGCGATGCTCTCACGGACACACAGACGGGAGCGCGCGAGCTTCTGCTGCTCGCGGAGTCCAGCCGGCCGGTCCCGCGGAAAATCACACCGGTCGTCTACCGCTCGGACCTGTATGCCCGAAAGCCGAAAAACGAGCTCTCCTATCTGTTCGTGCCGGACAGGATCGGAGTCGATCTCTTCAACCTGTCGGACCGGGAGCAGGTCACCGCCCCTGAAGTGATGCCGCCGGAAGGAATCACCGCTGCCGGCCCGAAGCTCCGCCGGATGAAACTGCCGCCGAAAAGCCGGACGCATGTGGAGTGGCCGCTCGAGGTCCGTGACCCCGCGCCGCAGTTTCAGATCAGCGTGGTCGACCGTACCGGCGCGGCTGCGCCGTTGGTGATGAACTTCACCCGGATCGGGGAGGAGAACACAAAATCGTTCGAGTTGAATCTGGCCCCGCGCTGGCACCGGAACTGTGCCGGCAGGATGACGATATCACATGACCCGGCGGAAAATGCAATCCGGATCCACTCGGATTTCACGAACACCGCCGGCGGCTGGTCCTACCCGGAATACATCCTCAATCTGCCCGGTGAGAGCCTGGAACACGCATATGCGGTCTCATTTGAAATCAAAGCCGCCCATCCCGACGGGAACCCGTATTTCCCTTACAGCTACATTCAGGTGGTCGACGACCTGAAAAATGCGTACCGCGAACTGCCGTTCGACCGTCCGGCTCCGGCATGGGGCAAACGAACCGTCCTGCTCCCGGAGGAGACGATGAAGAAAGTCCGCAAATTCCGGATCGGAATGGGAAGCCGCGAAAAGGAGTTCGATTTCTGGATCCGTAACATCAGGTTCCACTTTTCAAAATAATGGAGATTACGCCAATGTCCGACATGCAGCTTTGCCGGGAAGAGTATTGGGAGAAAAAACGCGCGGAGCTTACCGCGGACGACCTTGCCGGACTTCGCCGGGAGGCGGACCGCTGCCTCGCGGCGCCCGGATTCAGCGTGGTGTTCAAAGAAGCTCCGGCGCTTTCCGGCGATCCGCACGATTATGTCAGCCTCTCCATCTACGACTGGCCGAACCCGGACACCCCGGACGGAATGCCGTGGATCCATCGCGACGGCGTCATCAATCCGGACTGGGCAAAGTATGATTCCCCCTCACTCGGGGCGATGTGCCGGAGCGTAGGCACGCTGAGCGCCGCAGGAAAGCTGACCGGGGAAACACGCTATTGCGAAAAAGCCGGCCGCCTGCTCAAATGCTGGTTCCTGGATCCGGAAACCGCCATGACGCCGCACCTGAATTTCGCCCAGTTCATACCGGGCCGCTCAAAAGGCAATACGTGGGGATTGATCGACAGCCACCCGTTCTGCGAGCTGTTCGAAGCCGCCGGCTCCCTTCCGTTCAACCCGGAGTGGACGCCGGGCGAACTCGAACGGCTGCGGCAATGGGCCACGGAATATTTCTTCTGGCTGATCAGCGATCCGTCGCCGGTCAAAGAGGAACGCGCGCCGGGCAACCACGGAACCTGGTATGACGCTCAATTCGTCGCGCTGGCGCTGTTCCTCGGATATCCCGATCTGGCCCGGCGGCAGATCCGGGAAAAATCAATTCCGCGGCTCTCCACCCAGCTGCTGAACAACGGCCAGCAGCCCTTCGAGATCGCCCGGACGCTGTCGCTCTCATACAGCACCTTCAACCTGACGGCGTGGAGCAAGCTCGCCGCATATGCGAAGCTGCTCGGAATGGAGCTGTGGGTTCTCCCCTCCGACGATCAGGCGACCCTGCGGAACGCGTTCCATTATCTTCTGCCGTACCTGACCGGCAAAGCCGAATGGGAATTTCTCCAGGCCGGCCCCATGCCCGCCGCGGACCGGCTCTTTTCACTCGTCGACGACTTTCTCGAGCCCGTCGATGCGAAGTTCCGTCCCTGCTTCAGCTGCATCTGCCCCCGGACCTGATTTCTCCCCCAAAAAAACGGAGAGAGAAAAACGAAACGTTTTTCTCTCTCCGGCTGACTGCGCCGCGCAGATTATTTCGCGAACGCGTTTTCGATCGCGCGCCTGACTTCAGCGAAGGTCACTTCAACCGAGTCGTTGCGCGGAATCACCACGTCGCCGACCGTCACCGAGATCGTGCCGTCCGCTTCCGGGCGTGAGCTGAACGCCGCGTCGACGTTCACGCTGTCGGCCCAACCCTTCTCCTTCACGAACTCAACCACGCGGCCGAGCAGCTCCTGCCCGGGACACTTGCTCTGCTTCGTGCAGAGGGTCACGCAGATCGGGAGCGCATCCTCTTTCTTGCTCCGCAGGATCGGGCTCTTCGCGTCGAACAGCTGGCTGCGGTTCTGATAATGCGTGTGCAGCCGGGTGTGCGCCTCATGCGAACCCGGACGGCCGCCGAAGCTCTCCGCATAGCACTTGTCGACCCAGTAGTTGTCCTGCGGCTTCTGGACCTGACGGCCCTTGTCGGTGTCGTAGAGGCCGGCCGCGCGTTTCGTGCGGAACTCCTTGTCATGCGAAATCGGCTGTCCGCCGCCCGCGACGCAGCCGCCCGGACAGGCCATGACCTCCACAAAGTCGTAGGCGACCTTACCGGCCTTGATCTCTTCGACGAGCTTGCGGGCATTCGCGAGCCCGTGGACAACCGCGATGCGCAGCTTCTGGCCGGCGACCTCAAGCGTCGCCTCCTTGCGCGGAGCAAGGCCGCGGGTCTCCTTGAAGTCGATCGGGCTCATCGGGTTGCCGGAAACCTTCTCGACCGCGAAACGCAGCGCCGCTTCCATCACGCCGCCGGTGGCGCCGAAAATCACGCCGCCGCCGGTCGAAAAACCGAGCGGCATATCGAAAGCCGACGGCTCAAGCTCATTCGTCTGGATGCCCATCGACTGGATCATCTGCGCAAGCTCGTTCGTGGTCAGGACGTAATCCACATCCGGACGGCCGTCCTGCGAGAACTTCGGCAGCTGTGCTTCATATTTCTTCGCGGTGCACGGCATGATCGAAACCACGACCAGATTCTCCGGCTTCACGCCGAGCTTGGCCGGGAGCGTCTTGCGGGCAACGGAACCGAAAATCGCCTGCGGCGAGCGCGTCGTCGAGATATTCGGCAACAGCTCCGGATAGTAGGTCTCCGCGAACTTCACCCAGCCCGGACAGCAGCTCGTGAACATCGGCAGCACGCCGTTGTTGCCGAGGCGGTCAAGGAACTCGGTCGCCTCCTCGAAGATCGTCATATCCGCCGCGAAACAGGTGTCATAGACCTCGTCGAAGCCGAGGATCTTCATGGCGGTGACCATCTTGCGGGCGACGTTCTCGCCCATTTCGAAGCCGCCGAGCCTCTCGCCGAGGCCGACGCGGACCGCCGGAGCGACCTGCGCGATGACGATCTTGTCCGGATCGTAAATCGCGTCCCACACCTCGTCGATGTTGCTTTTCGCAACGATCGCACCGGTTGGGCAGACCTGCGCGCACTGCCCGCAGTTCACGCATTCAACCTCTGAGAGGCTGCTGTCGAAAGCCGGGACGACCCGGGCGTTCGAACCGCGGCACGCGAAATCAAGCGCGCCGACCGACTGGACCTCGGCACAGACGCGGACACAGTCGCCGCAGAGCACGCACTTGTTCGGGTCGCGCACCAGCGACGGGCTCGAATCGTCGATCGGCAGATCCTTGACGCTCTGCTTGTAGCGGACGTCGTGCACGCCGAGCTTGCGGGCGATGTCCTGCAGCGAGCAGTTCGCGCTGCGCTGGCAGCTCGGACACTCGCGTTTGTGGCTCGCCAGCAGCAGTTCGACGTTGATTTTGCGCATGTTGCGGATCGCTTTGGTATCCGTGAAAATCACCATGCCGGCTTCCGGCGCGGTCGAACACGAGGCCATGATGCCGCGGCCCTTCACGTCGACGAGGCAGAGACGGCACGCGCCGTAGATCGACAGCTCCGAGTGGTAGCAGAACGTCGGAATATCGATGCCCGCTTTACGGATCAGTTCGAGCAGATTGCGCTCGCCCGCGATCTCGATCTCGCGGTTATTGACAAACAGAGTCTTTTTTTCTTCACTCATTTTATTTTATGCTCCAGGGCTGTGATTTTATGAATTAAAGGCCGATGACCGCACCGAACTTGCACGCCGCCTTGCAGGCGCCGCACTTGATGCACTTGTCCGCGTCGAGGACGTGAACCTCCTTGACCTTTCCGGTAATCGCGCCGACCGGGCACTTGCGCATACAGGCCGTACAGCCCTTGCACTTGTCGGCCAGAATCTCGGGGCGGGCAAGCGCTTTGCACTCACCGGCCGGACAGGTCTTCTTGAGCACGTGCGCTTCGTACTCGTCGCGGAAATAACGCAGCGTGGAGAGCACCGGGTTCGGCGCGGTTTTGCCGAGGCCGCAGAGCGAACCGAGTTGAACCGCCCTCGCGGTCTCCTCGAGAAGCTCAAGCGTATGACGGTCCGCGCGCCCCTCGATGATGTCGTCGAGCAGCGCGAGCATCTGGCGGGTGCCTTCGCGGCACGGCACGCATTTGCCGCACGACTCGTTCTGAGTGAACTGCATGAAGAAGCGCGCGATCTTCACGATGCAGGTCTGCTTGTTCATAACCACGAGGCCGCCGGAGCCAACCATCGCGCCGACGCTCTTCAGGGAGTCGAAGTCAAGCGGCAGATCGAGCATTTCCGGAGTCAGGCAGCCGCCCGACGGCCCGCCGATCTGCACGGCCTTGAAGTCGTCGTTCGTGATTTCGCCGGCGTTGTTGGTCACGCCGCCGCCGATGTTGTAGACGATCTCACGCAGCGTCGTGCCGAACGGAACCTCGATGAGGCCGGTGTTCGCGACATGGCCGGTGAGGGCGAAGGTCTTCGTGCCGGGGGATTTCTCGGTGCCGATCGCCTTGTACTGCGCAGGACCCTTGTAGAAGATGCCCGGAACCGACGCAAGCGTCTCGACGTTGTTGATGACCGTCGGCTTGCCCCAGAGGCCGCTCTGGGCCGGGAACGGCGGCTTCGGCTTCGGCATGCCGCGCTTGCCTTCGATCGACGCGATAAGCGCGGTTTCCTCGCCGCAGACGAATGCGCCCGCGCCCTCCATCACATTGACCCTGAAGCTGAAGTCGCTGCCGAAGAGGTTGTCGCCCAACACGCCGGTCTTTTCGGCGTCTTTCACTGCGGCGCGCATGCGTTCGACCGCAAGCGGATATTCGGCGCGGACATAGACATAACCTTCATCGGCGCCGATTGCGCGGGCCGCGATCATCATGCCTTCGATGACGGCGTGCGGATTGCCTTCCATGACCGAACGGTCCATGAACGCGCCCGGGTCGCCCTCGTCGCCGTTGCAGATGACGTATTTCTTATCGTTCTTCGACGCAAGCGTGAACTTCCACTTGAGGCCGGTCGGGAAACCGCCGCCGCCGCGGCCGCGCAGGCCGGATTCGATCGCGGTCTGGCAGACCTCTTCGGGTTTCATGTCGAGAACCGCCTTGCGGGCGCCGAAATAGCCGCCGCGGGCAATATATTCACGAACGTCGCCCGGCTCGATCCGGCAGTTCGCGAGAACCACGCGCTTCTGGCGGTTGTAGAACGGGATTTCGGCGTCGCCCTTGCAGTGGCAGTTGCCGTTCTTGTGGTCGACGTAGAGCAGCCGGTCGATGATTTCGCCGCGCTGGAGCGTGCGTTCGACGATCTCCGGCACGTCGGCGATCTTGACCTTCGTGTAGAGGATGTCGCCCGGCTCGATGTGGAGCAGCGGCCCCATCTGGCAGAAGCCCTGGCAGCCGGACTTCGAAATATAGGTGTCTTCCTTCTTCCTGTCCTCGGCCTTGACTTCGAGAATCACGTCGATACCGGCCTTTTCAAGCTCTTTGGCGAGCGCTTCACGGACATCCAGGGCACCGTTGGCCACGCAGCCCGTGCCGCCGCAGATGATGATGCGGCGCTTGACGTTTTCATAAGCTTTCTTATAATCTGCTGCGATTTTGTCAAGATCGACAGTTTTGACGGTGGCAGTACTCATTTTCTTCTGTTCTCCGAGTCGGGTGTTACTGATTGGCGGCCGAGGCTTTTTCTTCCGCGAGGACCTGGTCGATGATCTCGTCGGTCTTTTCCGGCGTCATCTGGCCGTGGACCGAATCGTTGACCAGCATCACCGGCGCGAGGCCGCAGGCGCCGAGGCAGCTGACGGTTTCAACGGTGAAGAGAAGGTCGTCGGTCGTGCGCTTCTCGTCGGAGAGCTTCAGCTTCTCGTACAGCGCGTGGAGGATCCCGTGCGACTTTTTCACGTGGCAGGCAGTTCCATCGCACAGCTTCACGATGTACTTGCCCTTCGGCTGCATCGAGAAGTGCGCGTAGAAAGTCGCCACACCATAGACGCGGGACGGCGGAACGCCGATGCTGGTCGCGACATAGCTGATCATATCCTTCGAAAGATACTTGTATACCGCCTGAACCTCCTGGAGGATCGGAATCAGCCGTCCTTCGGAGTATTCATTCTTCTCCAGAATCTTGTTTACCGCGGCGAGATGGTCGATCATCGCCTGGGTGGTTTCCATGGTTTCCTGCATTTTGGCTCCTTGTGGCTTTGCTGTCTATGTGTTAATCTCGGGTTTCAAATCGAAAATGCTCAATCCTGGCCGTCTTCCTCGACGAGCTTCCGGCTCATCTTGACCGAAAGCACCGCGAGCCCGCCGGCGATGACCTCACGCTGGACGATCACGTCGTCCGGCACCTTCAAGCTGACGTTGGCGAAATTCCAGATCGCCTTGATTCCGCCGGCGATCATCCGGTCCGCGATATCCTGCGCCTGGTCCGCGGGGACGCAGATGATGCCCATTCTGACCTGCAGCCGCCGGGTCAGCTCCTCGAGCCGGTCGATATCGAACACGCTGCGGCCGCGTACTTCCGTGCCGATCTTCATCGGGTCGGCGTCAAAGGCGGCGATGATCCGCAGCCCGTACTCCTCGAATCCCTCATAGCCCATCAGGGCGCTGCCGAGCGAGCCCGCCCCGACGAGGACCGCCTCGGAGACATTGTTCCAGTTCAGGTACTTCTTGATCGCCTCGACAAGCTCACGGACCTTGTAGCCGACGCCGGGCTGGCCGGAGACCCCGGTCAGGGCCAGGTCCTTGCGGATGACGATTTCACCGAGGTTCATATAGCGGGCCAATTCCGGCGTGGCCACGATCTCGACTCCGGCCTTGCGCATTTCGGACAGCTTATAAAGGTAAGTGGGCAGCCGCCGGATCGTCGGCAGCTTTGGAACCTTCACATTCGCCATATAAGTCTCCGTACTGTTGTTAGATGCGTATAATCTGTTCCGATTACGATGCGGGCTGACCGGATATCGCTACACGGTCAGCCTGCGCTTCGCAGTCTTTTGCGCGACTGCATCACTTAAAATAACACTTTTCACCCGAATTTCAAGGGCTTCAGAACTTTATTATCGATATTTTTTTATCGATATTGGATATTTTTTTATCTATCCATATAAACCATTAGAAACAAAGATACTACATGCAACTATCCTGCCGTTCTTCCTTCCTGCGGCCCGGCGGGCAATAGAGGCCGCGGCCGGTCATGACGGGCCGGAAACAGCCGTTGCAGCTGACGCAGCGGGAGCGGGCGGCGGAACCGCCTTTCCACCTCTTTACAAGCTCCGGCTCCCGAATCAGCGGACGACAGAGCGAAACAAAATCGCAGACACCCTCCGTCACGAGCCGCCGCGCCGCCGCCGCGTCGCGGATCCCCCCGACCAGCAGGAGCGGGACCGGCAGTTCCGGCTTCAGCATGCGCGCCGTCTCCTCGTAATATGCCGGCTCTCCCGGCTGCGGATCGACGGTACGCACGGGGCTGAGTTCAGGCCCGGCCTCCGGAATTCCCCCCGACAGCTCGACCGCGTCAAGGCCGCGCTCCGCGAGCCCGCGGCACACTGCGGCACAGGATGAAGCGGAAAATCCGCCGGGCGCGAAATCCGCGCTGTTGATCTTGGCCAGCACCGGAAAACCGGGCCCGGCTCCGACACGCACTGCATCAAACACCTCGAAAAGCAGCCGCGCGCGGTTTTCCGGTGTGCCGCCATATGCATCGGCGCGGCGGTTGTAAAATCCCGAGAGAAACTGGCTGATGAGATAACCGTGGGCGGCATGGATCTGCACGCCGTCGAATCCGGCCTCCCGCGCGCGCCGCGCCGCGTCCCCGAAGCGGCGGACAACCTCGGAAATATCCCCTGCCGTCATCTCCCGGCAGGGCGGGCGGTTCCGCCCGGAAGCGCAGGCGGAGGGCCCGGCGGCCAGTTCCGCATCCGCCGCCTGCCCGCCGGCGTGCGCCAGCTGCAGCACAATCTTCGCGCCTGCGGCATGGATCCGCCGGACAGTCTCCCGCCATGGGGCGATGCACGTGTCGGAATCGGCGGCGGCCTGGTTTCGCCCCGCCCGGCCCTCCGGCGAAACGAAAGAGTGGCCCGTGACAATGAGGCCGAGCTCCCCCTGCGCCAGGCGTTCAAGCACGGCCGAGAGCTCCGGCGTATGGAGCCCTTCCGCCGTGGCAAGCCCCTCATGCGTCGCGGAACGGACAAACCGGTTCCGCACTTCGAGCCGGCCGATCCGGGCCGGGGAAAACAGGATATCGGACATGGGCACTCTCCTTCCGGTTGCCGCAGTTGCAATTCGGAAAAATAGCATATCCGGGCCGATTGTCAAGCCCCGCGAGGTTCTCCTATAACCTATTTGAACAGGAAATCTCATTTTTTTGAAAAAAAACGCGGTTTTCCTCTTGTCATCCGGAACTTTTTATATCATAATATAGGAGAACCTAACACCGAAAGGGGATTTCCCCATGATCTCACTGTCAAAACTGGAAATCGTCCGGCGGCACCTGCAGGAGGAACTGGCCGGCGGAAACTATAAGCCCGGAGCTCCGTTCCTCTCGGAAAACGAGCTCGCCCGCCGTCTCGGCATCTGCAAAAACACGGTGCGCGAAGCGATGTCGGGACTGGTCGCCGAAGGGCGGCTGGTGCGGAAACGCGGGCTCGGGACCTTCGTTTCGAACGCCCCGCCGACCCGGGAAGAGGGCGCCCCGAAGGTACTGAATCTGATCATCGGCGACTATCTGGAGTTCGGCGGCAGCGCCACCTTCGTGACGAGCGTACTGGCCGGACTGCACGCCGAGTTGGATCCCCGCAACTATCAGATCCTGGTCGAATGCGTCCCGGACACCGATCGAGGGGCCGACCAGCTCAAGCACCTGCCCGCCGCGGGACGCAGTTCCGCGATCGTGCTGGGCGGATTCGATTTCTCGCGCGAGCTTATCGAGAAGATCCATGAATCCGGCACCCCGGCCGTCACCATCGGCAAACCGGAGATCGAGCTGCTCCCCTACGTGCACACCGATCACCGCAGCGGGATGCGCCGCGCGACGGAGTACCTGCTGAAGAACGGCCACCGCCGGATCGCCATGATCGACTCCCCGACCTACCACGCAACGAGCTACATCGACCGCCAGGAGGGATTCCTGCAGGCGATGGAGGAAGCGGGGACCGTTCCGGATGCGCGGCTCATGGTCAACAGCGACGGGCACGGGCCGGAAGCTGCGGCGGAAGCGTGCCGGAAGCTGCTGGCCCGGAATGCGGATTTTTCCGCAGTCATCGTCTACGGCGCGACGGAGTCTCTCGGTTTCCTGCGCGAATTCGAGCGGACCGGGAAGCGTATCCCGGAGGACGTTTCCCTGCTGGAATATGCGTCGAGCGCCGCGATGCTCCCGGGGCTGACGACCGCTTACTGGAACCTCTTCGACCTCGCGCGCGCCGCCGCCCGCCGCCTGCTGGGGGAATCGCCGGAAACGCCGTCCATGCTGCCGGTCCGCCTGTGCGAAGGGAGCAGCGTGATTCCGTACAAAATGGCAGAAGCCGTTGAATGTCAATAAAACCGGTAACCGCAAAGGAAAGGATTTTCATCATGAGGAAGAGCTTCACGCTGATCGAGCTTCTGGTGGTCATAGCGATCATCGCGATTCTCGCGTCGATGCTGCTGCCCGCGCTGAACCAGGCAAAGGAGAGATCCGTCAGCGTCAAATGCGCGTCAAACCTGCGGCAGATCGGAGTCGCGGCGGTATCCTATACCGGGGACTTCGCCGATCAGCTGCCGCCGACCCGGTTCCGGTATTCAAATTCGACCGGCTACGTCTGGGCGGACTTCCTTTACAATACCCGGCAGCTGACGGATGTGAAGCTGATGACCTGCCGGAACTTCCAACCGTACCAGAAAACCGGGAAGGTGTATCAGGTTTGTGATGGAAAAAACCTCTCCCTGTTCGGCTGGAACCAGCAATACCTCTCATACGGCCAGAACGAACGCATCACCTGCCCGAGCCCTCAGGATAAGACCGCTTCGGACCGGCTGAAGGTTCAGACCATCATCAAAGGGGCGAACACAGACGGCTCAACCACGCCCTCCGCGTCAAATACGGTGCTGGCGGGCGAACCGAACCTCTGGGACGGGGTGCATGCGCACCATCTGCAGCGCCAGAGCTGGTCGCGTCCCGACAGGGGCGGTCCCGACGACACCCGGCACACGGGGCGGTCGAACCTCGTGTTCATCGACGGACATGTCGAAGCGATGAGCGCGTTCCAGAGTTACAATACGAAATGCTGGTGAACCTGTGAAAAGAGTTCTGCTCCTGTTGTTTCTGCTCGGCTGCGGCCTGCCGCTCGCCGGGTTTGAATTCGGTGAAAACGTGAAAAGCGCCGACGGCGCTTCCCTCCGGATCGGCGGCAGCTCCGCCGTGCCGATGGTCTACGACGGCAAATGGAGGGCGCACGCGCCGGATAAGTCAGCGGAGGACGGCTCCGCTTCACTGAAACGGCTCTGGAAACCCGGCGAAGGCTTGGATTTCACCCTCTCCCGGACGCTCGAGCCGCTGTCGGAGCGCGAGCTAAAAGCGGTCTATACCCTTTCCTCCGACAATGTCGCGTCGCCCCGGCTGGCCTGCCTGAACATCGCGCTTCCGGCCGGAATGGCGGGAAAAAACGTGACGATCGGAACGAAAGCGGTCACGCTGCCCGAAAAACCGAAGCCCGGCAGGATCTCGCAGGGAGAAACCGATTACCTCTGCTGGGAAGAGGGTGCGACCCGCTACGCCCTCACCGGCAAGCTCCGCTATGAGCTGCGCGACACCCGCAAGGACGGAAAAGGCGGCTTCTATCTGCGATTGCTCTTCGCGCCGGAAGGGAAGGAGTTCCGCACCGCGACCGTCGAATTCACGCTCTCCGCGCCCGCCCTGCCGCGCCGGATCCCGAACACGTTCCCTGTGCCCCAGGTCGAAAAATACCGCGATTACGGCGCGACGGGGCCGTTCCCCGCCGCAGCCGGCAGCGCGCTCGACCTCTCGTTCCTGCAGGACGCCCCGGCAGGAAAGCACGGCAGGCTCGTCGTCCGGAACGGCCATTTCGAATTCGAAAAGCGCCCCGGCACCCCCGTCCGGCTCTACGGCGCGAACCTCTGCTTCGACACGCTCTATCAATCGAAAGAGGCTGCCGAAAAGCTGGCCGATTCGCTCGCCCGGGTCGGCTACAATGCGGTCCGCATCCACCACTACGACGGCGGCCTGACGAGCGGCTCCGCAACGTCGGCCGGCTTGAATCCGGAGAAGCTCGACCAGCTCGACTACCTCGTGAGCTGTCTCAGGAAACGCGGCATTT
Organism: Lentisphaeria bacterium; assembly: GCA_018265615.1. Taxonomy (GTDB): domain Bacteria; phylum Verrucomicrobiota; class Lentisphaeria; order Victivallales; family Victivallaceae; genus Victivallis. Next base: position 26,649 of record JABLYX010000042.1, on the reverse strand, counting down.
ATTTCGCGATCGACCTCTATTGCAGCCGTAATTTGAAGCCCGGGGAAATTCCGGAGCATCCGTCGCTCGGAGGCCGTTCGATCAAGACGCTCTCGGCGCTGTACGATTCCGCCATGGACAACTGGAAGCAGTTCGTCGGCAATCTGCTGAACCACCGCAACCCCTACACGGGGCTCACCTGGGCGGAGGAGCCGTCGTTCGCGATCTGTTCGCTGCTGAACGAGGACCCGCTCTTCACCGGGTGGAGCCGCACCCCGGAAATCAAGGCCGCATTCGAGAAACGGTTCGCGGAAATGGAGAAGGCGCGCGGGCTCGCCCCGGCCTCCGGCGAAGAGCTGCTGCACCGGCAGGCGGAGTTCCTCACACAGCTTCAGAACGACTCCTACGACAAGATGCGCGCATACCTGAAAAACGACCTGAAATGCGATGTGCTCGTCTCCGGCGTGAACTACAAGAACGCCGAGGCGCAGTCATTCATCCGCGACCGGCTCGATTATGTCGACAACCACTCCTATTTCAACCATCCGAGCTTCCCGGGCAAATCGTACTCCTACCCGGTCAAATTCCAAAGCAGAAGCCCGATTGCGCTGCGGCTCCCGGCGATCCGCGACGCCGCCCACTCGCGCATCTACGGCAAGCCGTTCACGATCACCGAGACGAACTACGTCTACCCGAACCGCTTCCGCGCGGTCGGCGGCGCGATCCTCGGCGGCTTCGGCGGCTATCAGGATTACGACGGAATCTTCCGCTTCGCCTGGTCACACAAGGCGTACAAGCTTGATTCGCCGGTTCCGATCAGCTATTACGATATTGTACAGGACCCGATCAATCTGCTTTCGGAGCGGATCGGCGCACTCCTGTTCCTGCGCCGCGAAGTCGAACCGTCCAGGAAACGGGCGGTCTGGCTGTACGATGAATCGGCTTATCAGGCATTCAAGGATTTCGGGCGTGAAGCGGGCCGTTTCCCCGGCAGCTTCAACGACCTCGCGCTGCTCGGACAGCTCGGCTCGGCGCGCCGCGACCGCTACCCGGAGCTGAAGGACGGAAATACGCGCTTCTTCCTTTCGAAATATGCGTCCCCGCTCAAGGGCGCGGCCGCGTGGCCGGACGAGAAGGCGCGCGGCGAAACATTCAGGTCGTCCGCGCTCGCCTCGGATACCGGCCAGATCCGGCTGCTGCCGAAGCGGAACTTCCTCTCGATCGTGACGCCGCAGAGCGAATTCATCGCGCTCGAAGCCGGCGAAAGGGGCGAGGGAACAGTCATGCGGGTTGACAACAAAGACGGCTTCGGCGCATTCTGCCTGACCTCCGTTGACGGGGCAAAACCGCTGCCGGAGGCGGAACGGCTGCTGCTGCTGTTCCTGACCGACGTGCAGAACTCCGGAATCGCGTTCGACGACGCGGCGAACACGGTGCTGCGCAACTGGGGAACGCTGCCGCTGCAGCTCCGGCACGGCGTCGCGGAGCTGTCGCTGCGGCTCCCCGGCAGCTACCGGGTCTACGCCCTCCGCCCGGACGGCAGCCGCGGAGCCGAGCTGAAGCCGGAACGCTCCGGCCGGGAGCTCAGGCTCGGGCTCGACAACTTCCGGGACGGCGGCGTTCTTGCGTACGAACTCGTCCGGAGCAGGTAAAAGCCGGACAGAAACATGGGGTTAACTCGTTCTCAATTGTGTTTTTATCGATAAATCTGCGCCTCCCGGTCTTGAAAATTCCGTGAACGGTGATATATTCTAAACCTTGTATGGATTCGAATTGTAACAGATGAACGGAAAATCAACGATCAAGGAGTTGTTAAAATGGCTGTTCCGAAAAGAAAAACTTCCCGCATGAAGAGACGTCAGCGCAAGGCTGCGAACCGTTACGAAGGCGTCCAGGCGACCTTCTGCACCAACTGCAGTGCGCCGTCGACGCCGCACCGGGTCTGCCCGTCCTGCGGCTGCTACAACGGCAAGCAGGTTCTGAACGTCGAAGCTTAAGCTTGCCCTGAACGGGGAGACCGGGAGCAGATGAAGATTGCGGTAGACGCGATGGGTGCCGACTACGGGCCGGGTCCGGTGATCGAGGGCGTGGTCATGGCGCTCTGCGATTATCCGGAATATGAGTTCGTTCTGGTCGGACATTCCGGAAAGCTGCCGTTTTATCTGGAGAAATACGGAATCGCCGGTCATCCCCGGATTTCGATCGTGCACGCCGAGACGGTGTGCGAAATGTCGGAGCCTTCCACTGTCGCGCTCCGCGCCAAGAAGAACTCTTCCATCACCGTGTGCGCCCGGCTGCTGAAAGAAAAAGCGGTCGACGCGATGGTCACGCCGGGTCACACCGGCGCCACCGTCGCCGCCACCAAAGTCCTTGTCCGGACGCTGCCCGGAATCGACCGCCCCGCGCTGGCGGCAAGCCTTCCGATGCAGAACGGCGGGCGCTTCCTCCTCATGGATGCGGGCGCCAATATCGAATGCACACCGATCAACATCGTCCAGTTCGCGATTCTCGGCGAAGTCTACGCCCAGTATCTGTTTCAGCTTGAATCGCCGCGCGTCAGCCTTCTCTCCGTCGGCGGCGAGGATATCAAGGGCAACGACCTCACAAAAGAGTCGTTCAAACTGCTCGAACAGCGCAGGCAGCTGAACTTCGTCGGCAACGTCGAAGCGAATGTGATCTTCGAAGACGTCGCAGACGTCCTCATCACAGACGGGTTTTCCGGCAACGTGATGCTCAAGGGCGTCGAAGGGCTCGCCAAATCCGTCATGTGCTGGCTCAAGCGCGTCCTTTCGAAGAACGCGCTCCGGCTGACGGGCGCGATGCTGGCCAAGAACGCGTTTATCGAGCTGAAGTCATTCGGGGACGCCGATGACATCGGCGGAGCGCCGCTCCTCGGCCTGAACGGCATCTGCATCATCGGACACGGCTCCTCAAGCCCCAAGGCGGTTCGGAGTGCGATCCGCGTGGCCTGCGAATGTGTGACGTTCGGGCTCAACGAGCGGATCGCCGCGCGCATCGACGAAACCGGCAGCAACACGGCCGAACTGGAAGAAGAGCTGACAGCCGGGAAGAAGTAGAGGCCGCGAAGCACATTCGCCCCGGCCGGTAGAAGATCAATCTCAGCCCCAAGGAGTTACATGAGCATCAGGATAGCAGGAACCGGTTCCTACGTTCCGGACCGGATTTTGACCAATGCGGACCTCGAAAAAATGGTTGAAACCAACGATGAGTGGATCCGCACCCGCACAGGCATCGAAGAACGCCGCATCGCTTCCGCCGAGCAGGCGACGAGCGACCTCGCCTACGAAGCGAGTCTGAAGGCGTTGGAGATGGCCGGGATCCGGGGCGAAGATGTCGATGCGATCATCGTCGGGACAATCACGCCGGATTATGTCTTCCCGAGCACCGGCTGTGTGCTTCAGGACCGGCTCGGCGCAAAGGGCGCATTCTGCTTCGACCTCGAAGCCGCCTGTTCCGGGCTGCTCTACTCCCTCGAAGTCGCCTACTCCCTCATGAAGGCGCATCCGAAAAAGTACAGGCATGTGCTCGTCATCGGCGCGGAGAAGCTCTCCAGCATCACGGATTGGACCAACCGCAACACCTGCGTGCTCTTCGGCGACGGCGCGGGAGCCGTCCTGCTTGAAAATACCGGAGAGGAAGGTCCCGACTGCGTCGTCGGCAGCGACCTCCACACCGACGGCGGTTACGGCGAAATCCTGAAAATGCCCGCCGGCGGCAGCCGGTTGCCCGCCTCAAAGGAGACGATTGAGGCCCATTCGCATTTCATCCATATGGAAGGCAAAGAGGTCTTCAAGCTTGCCGTGAACGCCATGGTCAGCGCCGGAAAAAGCGTTCTTGAAGAAGCCGGCATCACGCCCGACGAAGTAAAACTCGTCATTCCGCACCAGGCGAACAGCCGGATCATCCTCGCGGTCGCGCCGCGCCTCGGCGTTCCCGATGAGCGCGTCTTCATCAATATCAACCACTACGGCAACACCTCCGCCGCTTCGATCGGGCTCTGCCTCGATGAAGCCGTCCGCGGCGGACGCATCGCCAAAGGCGACTACGTCCTGCTGACCGCGTTCGGCGGCGGACTCACCTGGGGAGCCATGCTCCTGAAGTTCTGAGCGCTCTGCCGGTATTGAAAAAGCCGGAGGAGGGCGGAACGCCTCCTCCGGCTTTTTCTATTTCAGGAAAAACCGCTCGAGAACGCCCATGCTTTCACGCAGGCCGCCGGCACGGTTTCGGGCGAGCCACAGATCCCGGTGCCGCCCGATGACATGGCGCAAACCGTCGTTCCAGGCGGAGCGGTCGAAGCTCTTCCCCTTGCGCCCCGCCATCGCTTCCAATGCAAGGTGCGCGAGAGCGGAGGAGTTCGCAAGCTCGTCGAGAACGAGGCGCGGAGCTCTCGGCGGACGGGTTTCGATTTTCCGGCGCCACGCCGCGAGCTTCCTCTGCGCGGCGGCGATCTCCTTCCGGGTTGACAGCTCCAGGAGTTCGCGGTTGCCGCGGCGCTCCGGGGCGTTCAGGATGGCCCAGAAGCCGTTGCAGTTCACGCCGGGGTGGGCGAATGCGTCGACGATCCGCCCGTAATCAAGCAGATACGCGCCGAGGCTCCCGCCGCTGCCGCCGGGGTTGAATGCAAAATCAACCGCGTATGGAACCGCCGTCTCCACGTCGGCGGAGGCGTTCCAGCTCCACCCCGCCGCGGCTGCAATGCCGGGCCACGAAAGCGGCCGGTATTGGTGATGGCCGCCGTCGCCCCAGTCGGTCAGGAGCAGCCCGGCGGCTCCGGCCTCATGGCCGCTGCGCGCGGCGGACGCGATGTTGCCGAGCATATTCGCGGTCCGGCCGGTGACCGAATTCCAGGCGGAGGTCCCGGGACAGACGTAAAACGGAACGCCCGCCTCGCGGAACTGCGCGCACTCCGCCTCGAACGGATGGTTCGCCTCGTACCCCCACGCAAGCGCGGTCACGCCCGGCGGCAACTCGGGGATCAGCTCCGGCTCATGCAGGATGATATCCCCCCAGAACTGCACCCGGCGGCCGTATTTTCCGGCGAGCTTCACGAGTTCCGCGAGGTAGTCGAGGTAGACCCGGTGGAGACCACGCTGCGTGCAGAGCTCCCGGCTGCGTCCCTGCCCCAGCTCCATCGTCTCATCGCAGCCGACATTCAGGATTCCACTCGTGAAATTCGGCAGGAACTCGGCGTAGAGCCGGTCGATGAATGCAAGCGCCTCCTTTCCCGGCGTCAGGGTCGCCTGATACCATGCGTCCCACGCTTCGAAGTACCACGGCTCCGGGCTTTCGGCCAGGTGGCGGTACTCCTCCATGCCGAGCCAGCGGCCGAGGTGGCCGAAGCTGTTCAGGTTCGGAACGAGTTCGATGAAACGGTCGCGGCAGCAGCGGTCGAGCTCCATGATCTCCGCCGGGGTAAGCGGCGAAGAGTCGAACCAGACCCGCTCGTCCCCGGCAAACGCGAACGAATGCTCCGTGTAAAGCTGAAGCTCGTTGTACCGGAGCAGGCTCAGGCTGTCAATCAGCGACTTCAGCGACTCCATGGTCGGAACCTTGCAGCGCGACACGTCAAGCATATATCCGCGCCGCGGGAAATCGGGCGCATCCGCGATAAGCACGCCCGGAACTCGCGACGGCTCAGCGAGCAGCTGCCGGAAAGTCAGGAGCCCGTAATAAAACCCGGCGTCGGACGCGGCGAACAGAAGCCCGCCTTCGGGAGCGGTTTCGAGACGATACCCCTCCGGCGGAATCCCGGGCTCCCGCACCATCGCCAGGAGGCACTCCCCCGCTCCCGGCTCCCCGGCCGTGACCTCCACCGGGGAGAAGAAACGCTCCGACAGGGCGGAGGCCGTCCGGAGCGCGGCCTCCTTCAACTCGAATCCCGCTCCCGGCGGCAGGATCAGCCAGCGGCGGCGGGAAAAGTCAAAGCGGCATTTGCGGTCGGAAACCGCACGCGGCGACGGAAAAAGAGTCATGGCATCCTCCCACTGTTCCCGATTTTCGGATTACTATAACCGGCGGCGACGCATTTCGCAATCCGTGAAACGCTTTTCCTCTGAGAAAAATTTGCATCATCCGGCAGTGCGGGGTATATTAATGAGTTTCGTTCAGACCAAATCTCAAAAAGGGGGATTATCATGCTGCTGTTTCTGGCCGGGATGGCGATACTCATCATCGGATACTTCACTTACGGAAGATTCGTCGAGAAGGTTCTCGCGCCGGACGACCGCCCGACCCCCTGCAAGACCTGTTGCGACGGCGTGGATTACGTCCGGCTCCCGCACTGGAAGAACATGCTGATCCAGCTGCTGAACATCGCGGGTGTCGGCCCGGTGATCGGCGTGATCCTCGGAATCAAATTCGGTACAATCGCATTCCTCATCATCCCGGTCGGCAACATCATCGGCGGCGCGGTCCACGACTTCGTCGGCGGCATGATGTCCCTGCGGCACAACGGAGCGAACCTCCCGGCGCTGATCCGGATGAACACGGGCAGAACCTTCTACTGGATCTTCTCCGTCTTCATGATCCTGCTGCTGTTGCTTGTGGTCGCAGTGTTCATCAACATCCCGGCAAAGCTCATCGACGGCTTCTGGCCGGAAAGCACCTATCTCTGGTATATCGTCGGGCTGATTTTCCTCTACTACATTGCGGCGACCCTCTTTCCGGTGGACAAGATCATCGGGGCGGTCTATCCGCTCTTCGGCGCATTGCTGATCCTCGGAACCTTCGCGATTTTCGCCGTGCTGATGTACCACGCCTGCAGGAATCCGTCGCTGCTTGCGGAGTCGGAGGCGTTCCGGGCCGGGATGCTGACCCCGGCGAACAACAGCCCGGTCCTGCCGATGCTGTTCGTCACGATCGCCTGCGGCATTCTCTCGGGCTTCCATGCGACGCAGTCCCCGATCATCGCCCGCACAATGGAGCATGAGAAGCAGGCGAAGTCGAGCTACTACGGCATGATGGTCCTCGAGGGCATCATCGGCATGATCTGGGCCGCGGCGGGGCTCGCGATATACAACCTCTTCCCGGAACTCATGAAAGTCGACGCGACGACGGTCCTTTCGAAAATCACGACCTATTTCCTCGGAACCGGCGTGGGGGCGCTCACGGTCATCAGCGTGGTGATCCTCGCGATCACCTCGGGCGACACCGCGATGCGCAGTTTGCGGCTCAGCCTGGCCGAGATGTTCGGCATCGCGCAGAAGCCGATCCTGAACCGTTTCCTGCTCTGCGTGCCGCTGATCGCGATCGTGACTCTGCTGCTCTGGTGGTCGAATCAGAGCGTACAGACCTTCAATCAGCTCTGGGTCTACTTCGCGTGGGGTAACCAGGTGCTCGCGAGCTGCACGCTGACGGCCGGCACGGTCTGGCTGTTCCGCCACGGCAAGCCGGGCTGGATCACGGCGCTGCCGGGGGCGTTCATGACTTTCATCGTGGCGACCTATATCCTCTGGATCTCCCCCGCGCACGGCGGCCCGCTGGGCAAGCCGCCGGTGGGATTCGGAATGGAGCTCCAGACAGCCTACATCGCGGCAATCCTCTTCTCCTGCATCACAACAGGATGGAGCATCCGGTACGGCCGGAAGCCGGCGAAAAGCGCGCAGTAAAAAGGGATCCGGGTTCCGGATCCTGCCGGAGGGCGGAGGAAGAGAGCTTCTCCGCCCTCCCTTCCTTCCGCCGGGACCGCGCTGATTTTCGTCAAAAAGGCACACGGGCGTATTTACAAAGCAGCTTCGAAGTGCTATATTGTCATTTTGACAAGAGTTTTCTATAAACAGCTGATGGAAACGGGGAAACAGAACGTGAAAGAAGTAAAAGTCGCAATTATCGGATTCGGCACGGTCGGTGCCGGAGTCGCGGAAAACATTCTCAGGAACAGCGAAGTCGTTGCCAAGCGCACCGGCGTCAAGCTCGTTCTGACCCGTATCGCCGATCTCGACATCACCACCGACCGGGGTGTCGCGGTACCGCGGGAGCTGCTGACCACCGACGCGGCCGAAGCAATCGCCTCGGCCGACATCGTCGTCGAACTCATCGGCGGGACCACCATCGCGAAGAAATTCATCCTCGAAGCGATCAATGCCGGCAAGCATGTCGTGACCGCAAACAAGGCGCTGCTCGCCCTACACGGCGGGGAGATCTTCGATGCGGCGGAAAAAGCCGGCATCGACGTCTGCTACGAAGCGAGCGTCGCGGGCGGCATCCCGATCATCAAAGCGCTGCGCGAAGGGCTCGTTTCGAACCGGATCAACCGCATTTACGGCATCATGAACGGCACCTGCAACTACATCCTGACCCGTATGGAGAACGAGGGCGCCGATTTCCACACCGTGCTGGCCGATGCGCAGAAGCTCGGTTATGCCGAGGCGAATCCGTCGCTCGACATCGACGGCTTCGACACCGCCCACAAGACCTCGATCCTCGCGTCGCTCGCGTTCGGCCGCTGGTTCGGCATGGAGCCGGTCCATGTGGAAGGCATCCGCGACCTCGAACTGGCCGACCTGCGTTACGCCGATGAGCTCGGCTACCGGATCAAGCTGCTCGCGATCATCAAGCTGATCGACGGCAGGGTGCAGATGCGCGTGCATCCGACGCTCATTCCGAAGAGCACGCTGCTGGCGAGCATTTCCGATGTCTTCAACGGCGTGATGGTCGAAGGCGACACCGTCGGGCAGACGCTCTTCTACGGGCGCGGCGCCGGGCGCAGTGCGACCGCGAGCGCCGTCGTGGCGGACATCACCGACATCGCGCTGAACATCGCGACCGGCTCGGTCCGCCGGATTCCGGCGTTCCGCCCCGGCGAGCAGTTCAGCGGAGTCGCATCGATCGACGACGTCGCCTCGCGCTATTACCTGCGCTTCATGGTCAAGGACTGCCCGGGCGTCCTTGCGTCGATCACGCAGATCCTTGCGGACAAATCGATCAGCATCTCGAGCCTGATCCAGCACGAGCGCTACGGCGCCGACGGCGCGGTTCCGCTCGTGATCCTGACCCACAAGGCCGCGGAGCGGGAAATCAGAAGCGCGCTCGGGGAAATCGACACGCTTTCGATCAACCAGTCGCCGGTCAAGCTCATGCGAATCGAAGATATTTAAGAGACAGGAATTCATTCAGCGAAAATGGGACAGCATACCGTAGAAAAAATCGGCGGGACCTCAATGACCCGCTTCGGCGAACTCATGGAGAATATCCTGATCGGCAACCGCAAGGGCGCCGGTCTCTATAACCGCGTCTTCGTGGTTTCCGCCTACGGCGGTGTCACGAACCTGCTGCTCGAGAACAAGAAGACCGCCGATCCCGGCATCTACGCGAGCTTCGCGGCCGGCGACCGGGTCTGGGAGAACAAGCTCGAGGAAACCCGCAACGCGATGATCAAGCTGAACCGCTCCTTCGAGGAGCTCGGGCTCGACCAGACCGCGGCGGACGATTTTGTGAACGAGCGCATGGACGGCGTGAAGAACTGCCTGCGCCACCTGATGCAGCTGCGCAGCTTCGGCCACTTCCACCGCGAGGATTACCTCCCGGCGGCGCGCGAGCTTCTGAGCTCGATCGGCGAGGCGCACAGTGCGTTCAACTCGACGCTGATCCTGCGCGAACGCGGCGTGAACGCGGTCTTCGTAGACCTCTCCGGTTGGCGCGACCAGGACACCGGTTCGATGGAGGAGACGATCTCCGGCCATCTCGCCGGGCTCGACTTCGCAAGCTGCATGCCGATCGTGACCGGCTACGCGAAGTGCAAAGAAGGCGTCATGGCGAAATTCGACCGCGGCTACAGCGAAATCACGTTCAGCAAGCTCGCGGTCGTGACCGGCGCGCGCGAAGGGGTCATCCACAAGGAGTTCCACCTTTCGACCGGCGACCCGAAGCTGATCGGGCAGGACAGGGTCCGCACGATCGGACACACGAATTACGATATCGCCGACCAGCTCGCCGATATGGCGATGGAGGCGATCCACCCGAAGGCGTCGAAGGCGATGGAGCTGGCCGGGATTCCGATCCGCGTCGCGAATGCGTTCGACCCGGGCAATCCCGGCACGCTGATTTCACGCGACTATGTCGCCCCGACGCCGCGCGTCGACATGATCTGCGGCCGCCGCGACGTCCTCGCGATCGAGGTGTTCGACCCCGAAATGGTCGGAGAGCCGGGATATGACTACAACGTCCTCGCGAGCTTCGCGAAGAACAAGATCAGCTATATCGCGAAAAACACGAACGCCAATACGATCACGCACTTCGTCTCCGAAAAGGCGAAAGGGATCGAAAAGTGTCTTTCCGAGCTGAAAGACCGTTTCCGCGGCGCGCAGATTGCGACGCGCGAGGTCGCGATTGTCAGCGTGATCGGCACGAACATGAAGCTTCCCGGCTTCCTGCACCGCGCCGCCAAGGCGCTGGCGGAGTCGAAGATCAACGTGCTCGCGCTCGACCAGTGCATCCGCCAGGTGAACATGCAGTTCATCATCGACCGCGCGGACTTCGAAACCGCACAGAAGGCGCTGCACCGCGAACTCGTGGAGAATGAACAGCTATAAGGAGTGACGGGTATGGATCTTTTCGCCGGGTCGGTATGGGGCGCAATGCTTCTGACCACGTTGGCCGGACTGGCCACCGCGGCCGGGGCGGCTGCGGCCTTTTTCACCCGGCGGACCAATACCCGGATGCTCTCCGTCGCACTCGGCCTCTCGGGCGGCGTGATGATTTACATCTCGTTCGTCGAGCTGCTGGCCGGTTCGAACCGGTCGCTCCGTGAGGCGTTCGGCGGCAGCACGGGCGCAATCATCGCGATGGCGGCCTTCTTCGGCGGGATGCTCGTCGCCGGGATCATCGACCGGCTCGTGCCGGAACCGGTGAATCCGCATGAAACGAAGTCCGTCGAGGAGATGGACGAGGAGGCGCCGCCGGACAGCCGTTCGCTGCACCGCGCCGGGATCCGGTTCGCGGCGGCGATCGCGATCCACAAGTTCCCGGAGGGACTGGCGGTTTTCGCGGCGAGCCTGAGCGGGCTCGAGCTCGGGATCCCGGTCGCGCTCGCAATGGCGCTACACAATATCCCGGAGGGAATCGCGGTGTCGGTTCCGGTCTACTACGCGACCGGCAGCCGGCTGAAGGCGTTCTGGTACGCGAGCCTGACCGGGCTGGCGGATCCCGCCGGGGCGCTGCTCGGCTACCTGATCCTCGCGCCGTTCCTGACCGAGTCGCTGCTGCAGATCATCTACGCGGCCGTGGCCGGCGTCATGGTCTTCGTGACGTTCGACGGGCTGCTGCCGATGGCGCACAAGTACGGCGAGGAGCACTGGTCGCTGTACGGGCTCGTGGCCGGAATGTTCCTGATGGCGCTCGGCCTTGCAGTTATTTGAGAAAACAACCCTTTTCACAGGACGAAATATTATGAGAATGAGTCAACTGGTGGGGCGCAGGATCAAGGAAGATCCGAAAGACGCCAAGACGGTCAGCCACAAATTCCTGATCCGCGGCGGCTACGTGCGCCCGGTTTCGGCCGGAATCTACTCGCTGCTGCCGGTCGGCAAGCGGATCGTCGCGAAGATCGAGAAGATCATCCGCGAGGAGATGAACCGCGTCGACGGCCAGGAGGTCCTGATGCCGGTCGTGCTGCCCGCCGAGCTCTGGCAGGAGTCGGGCCGCTACGAATCGGTCGGCTCGGAGCTGCTGCGCTTCAAGGACCGCAACGACAAGCCGATGCTGCTCGCGATGACCCATGAAGAGGGGATCACCCATCTTGTGCGCACCGAGGTCAACAGCTACAAGCAGTTGCCCGTGATGCTCTACCAGATCCAGACCAAGTACCGCGACGAGGCGAGGCCGCGCGCGGGGCTGATCCGGGTCCGTGAATTCACGATGAAGGACGCGTACAGCTTTCACACCGACCAGGCGGACCTCGAGAAGTACTATGTCCGCTGCCACGAGGCTTACGAGCGCATCTTCCGCCGCCTCGGCATGAAGAACGTGCTGTCGATCGAGGCGAACTCCGGCATGATGGGCGGCAAGGTGTCGCACGAATTCATGGCGATCTGCGAATGCGGCGAAGATACCGTCATCACGAACGCCGACTGCTCCTACCGCGCGAACCGTGAAATCGCGGTCGCGGCGTGGAAATTCGACAAGGGTGAACCGCTGCCGCTCGAAAAGGTGCATACGCCCGGAACCAGAACCATCGAAGAAGTGGCCGCTTTTCTCGGCGTCGGCGCGGAGAACACAGGCAAGGCGGTCTTCTATCAGGATGCGCGCACCGGTGAGCTCGTCTTCGTGCTGATCCGCGGCGACTTCGAAGTCAACGAGACGAAGCTCGGCAACCTCGTGAAACTCGCGGAACTGAAGTTCGCGGACGATGCCGCGATCCTCGCGGCCGGCGCGGTCCCCGGCTTCGCCAGCCCGGTCGGCATCGACGGGAAGAAGGTGCGGATCGTGGTCGACCGTTCCGCCGCCGAATCCGGCAACCTCGTAGTCGGCGCGAACGAAACCGACTATCACTTCAGGAATTTCAACTTCGACCGCGACATGGCCGGAGCCGAGTGCCTGGTCGCCGACATCGCGACCGTGCGCGAGGGCGATCCCTGCCCGATGACCGGCGAACCGTTGGTCTTTTCGCGCGGCATCGAGGTCGGCAACATCTTCCAGCTCGGCACGAAGTATACCGAAGCGATGCATTGCGACTACCTCGACCGCGACGGCAAGTCGCATCCGATGGTCATGGGGTGCTACGGCATCGGCGTCGGCCGCGCGATGGCCGCCGTGATCGAGCAGTCGAACGACGAATACGGCCCGGTCTGGCCGCTGTCGATCGCGCCCTATCAGGTGCAGATCTGCGCGGTGAACCCGGGCAGGGACAATGTCGCTGAAGTGAGCGAAAAGCTGTATGCCGACTTGCAAGCGGCCGGAATTGAAGTATTGTATGATGACCGCGGCGAGAAGGCCGGGTCGATGTTCAGCGACGCAGACCTGCTCGGAATTCCGTTCCGGGTCGTGGTTTCGCCGAAGACCCTGGCGGAGAATCAGGTTGAGTTCAAGATCCGCGGCAGCCGCGACGCCGAGCGCGTCGCAGCCGATGGAATCGAAGAGCTCCTGAAACGGAAAATCGAAGAAGAGAGCGCGAAGTATCTGTAAGCGCTCCCCGGGGCGGGCTCTTTCCCTAGTGAGGTACCGCCCGCGCCGGGGCACGGAGATCCGTACGGCCCAATAACACCGGCGGCGAGACAGCCGCCCGCAAAATAGAGGAGGAACCCATATGTGGAACTATACCGATAAAGTAATGGATCACTTCCTGCATCCCCGCAACGTCGGTGAGATCGAAAATCCGGACGGGGTCGGCGAAGTCGGCAATGCGGCCTGCGGCGACGCCCTGAAGCTCACCTTCAAGCTCGACGGCCAGGGGCGCATCGCGGATGTGAAGTTCAAGACCTTCGGCTGCGCGAGCGCGATCGCTTCGAGCTCGGCGCTGACCGAGATCATCAAGGGCATGACCATCGATGAAGCGTCGAAGGTCACGAACCAGCAGATCGCCGAGGTGCTCGGCGGCCTGCCGGAGGCGAAGATGCACTGCTCGGTCATGGGCATGGAGGCGCTCCAGAAGGCGATCAGCGGCTACAGGGGCGAAGCGAGCCCGTTCGAAGACGACGACGAGCACGAGGGGCGGATCGTCTGCAAGTGCTTCGGCGTGACCGATGTAAAAATCCTGAAGGTCGCGAAGGAAAACAACCTCCGCAAGGCCGAGGATGTGACGCACTACTGCAAAGCCGGCGGTGCGTGCGGCGCCTGCCTCGACGACATCCAGCACCTGCTGGATGATATGTGGAAACTGGAGGCCGCCAGGAAATGATGAATATCGACGAATTGCGTCAGGTGGAAGGTGAACTCAAAGGACGGATCGGGCACCTTCACGAATTCCTGCACATCGACGACCGCAAAGCCGAGATGGCGGAACTCGAAGAAAAGATGTCCGCCCCCGATTTCTGGAACGACAAGGAGTCCGCGCAAAACACGGTCGCCAAGCTTTCCGCCTGCCGGAATCTGCTCGAACCCTTTCGGAAACTGGAGACGGAGATCGAGGATTACTCGGTCTCCGTTGAACTCGCCGGGGAAGACGAGGAGTTCCTCAAGGAGACGGAAATCTCCTACCGACGGCTGCTGAAGTCGCTCGACCGCATGGAGATCATGAGCTTCCTCTCCGGCAAGTTCGACCGCAACAACCTCTACTTCTCGGTTCACGCCGGAGCCGGCGGCACAGAGTCGTGCGACTGGGCCAACATGCTGCTGCGCATGTACCGCCGCTACTTCGAGCGCCGCGGCTGGAAGGACGAAGTCATCGACCTGCAGCCCGGCGAGGAAGCCGGCGTGAAAAGCGCCACGCTGCATGTCACGGGCGAATTCTCCTACGGCTACATGAAGGGGGAAAAGGGGGTGCACCGGCTGGTCCGCATCTCTCCGTTCGACAGCAACGCGCGGCGGCACACGAGCTTCGTCTCGGTCGACGTCTTCCCGGAACTCGACGATGACATCGACATCGAGATCGATGAGACCCAGCTGCGAGTCGACACCTACCGCTCCAGCGGCGCGGGCGGCCAGCACGTGAATACGACCGACTCGGCGATCCGCATCACCCATATTCCGACCGGGATCGTGGTCTGCTGCCAGAACGAGCGCTCGCAGCACAAGAACCGCGCCACCGCGATGAAAATGCTGAAAGCCAAGCTCTACGAGTACGAAGATGAGAAGCGCCGCAACGAAGCCGACGCGATCCGCGGGGAAAAGATGGAGAACGGCTGGGGCAGTCAGATCCGCAGCTACGTGCTGCAGCCGTACCAGATGGTCAAGGACCTCCGCACCGAGGTCGAAACCAGCGACACGGCCGGCGTGCTTGACGGCGAGATCGAGGAGTTCATCGAGGCGTTCCTGAAAGCGAAAAAATGAAGAGCTCTTCATGAGAATCTACCGCTACTGGGTCGAGAAATACGGCGAAATCAACATGCCGGACGGCGGCGTGCCGCAGACCACGCGCGTATACGGTTATTCAAACGAATCGCCGGAGGCCGCCGGGGAGCTCGCCACGCGCCTGCTCAACGACGTCCAGCAACGGGTCAACGGGCAGAAGATCGAATGGACGTATGACTCCAAGCCGATCCGCGAGGAGGTGCTGTTGGAGTTTTCACCGCAGAATATCGTCACCCGGAACCGTTACGGCGCGGAGGTGCTGAACTCGGAGAACCTGGTATTCGTCGATATCGACGGCTTCCGGAGCCCTTCGCTGTTCACGCGGCTGCACCGGCTGTTTTCCGGCCGGAAGCAGCCGACGCCGGAGGAGCATGCGCTAGAAATGATCCGCAAAACCGCGTCGCGCCCTGAATATGCATCGTGCGCGGTCCGCGTCTACCGCACCTGCGCCGGATTCCGGCTCATCGTGCTCGGCGGCGGCTTCACTCCCGGCTCAAAGAAGACGGCGAAGCTCATGCGGCGCTTCGGGGCGGACTACCTGTATGCGACGCTCTGCACGTCGCAGAAGTGTTTCCGGGCGCGCCTCACGCCGAAGCCGAACCGGATCCGCCACAACAGCTTCAAGTTCGTCTGGCCGCGGCCGGAGGAGCAGCAGGAGGAAGCGTCGGTGTGGCTCGACGCCTACCGGGCGAAATCCGAACCGTACGCGGTCTGCCGCTACATTGAGACCCTGAACGGCAAGCCGGACGCCGACGATCCGGTAATCCGCTATCATGACGAAGCGACCCGCGCCCGCAGCGGCGGAAAACTGGCCTGATTCATATGAAACAATTCTGCCGGCGTGTCCGGGAAAACACCGGAGCAAATGATCTTCTGTTCGGCTTCATCACCGATACGCACTTCGAAGAGAATGCCGATCCCCGCGGTTACGGCGCAAACTCCCTGGCCCATATGCGGAACTTCGCTGTGGCCGGATCAGAATGCGGTGCCGCATTTCTGATCAATGCGGGCGATATGAGCAACGGCAACCGGCCGAAAAAGCAGACGCAGCGCGAAATCACATTCTCCGCCGAAGCGATGCGCTCCGGCAATCTGCCGGTCTGGTATGCGCTCGGAAATCACGATGACAACACCTATTACTGCAAGGCCGAACCGGCCGACGCATCGAACGGCTTCAGCGGAGAAGAGTGGCAGAGCCTCGTCTATCCGGACGGATTTCCGGACGGAACCGTTGCGGCGCCCGGCGTCAGCAACTGTTTTTACGTCGATTTCCCGGCCAGCCGGATCCGGATGCTGGTCCTGAACACAGTCGACCTGCCGTTTGCGCCGCAGCCGGACGGAACACTCAAGTACTACACAATCAACGATCACGGTTTCTCCAGGGCACAGCTCGAATTTGTCGCGCACACAGCGCTGGACTTCTCCGGCCTGCCGGATTGGGGACTGTTGGTCATCAGCCACATGAGCCTCGGCTTCCTGCCGAACGGCGAGGCCATGGCCAGGCTCATGAATGCGTTCCGGACCGGAGGGCGGTACCGCTCCTCCGCCGCGGACGTGAAGCAGTGCCCGTTCCGATTCGACCGCCATCCCTGTTTCCCTTCGCCGGCCGATCCGGCCGATCTCGTTCATGAGGTCGAAGCGGACTTCTCCCAACAGGGAGCGCGCGAAATCATCGCGCACCTGTACGGGCACGAGCACTTCGACGAGGTCCGGACCGGGCGCGGCTTCACGGAGATCAGTTTTCTCTCCTCGCTCTGCTATCAGAACAACACCTCCGCACCGAAACGCGAATTCGGAACAGAGAGCGAAGACGCCTGGAACATGGTCGCAATCGACCGCGCCGCCCGCCGGATCAAGGTGTTCCGCTGCGGCGCCGGCAGGGACTTTTTCGCCGGTTACTGAACGGAGGCGATTTCCCTCTTGCCTTATCCGCAATGTTTGACTGGCCGGTCTGCGCATTGCCTGACCTTATGCCTTCCGAACCCCGCCCCTTCCCCGCTCTTCGAGATTGATTGACTCGCTGGGATACAAAAAAAAGACCGGTCGAACTTTCGTTCTTCCGGTCTTTTCAGGCGTATTATGCTCAGTCGAGCTTGAGGCCCGCGAGGGACTCGTTGCTGAAGACTTCGCCCATGTCGACCATGGCTTCGCCCGGCTTCAGGGCGGCGGTGTATTCCTCTTCCGCGGCCTTCAGATCCTCGTCGGAGAAGTTCTCGCCGACAGCCTTGATCGAGAGGCCGATGCGGCGCTCGTCGTTGTCGACCTTGATCACGCGCGCTTCGACTTCGTCGCCGACGTTCAGGACGTCCTTGACCTTTTCGACGTGGTCGCGGCTCAGCTGCGAAATGTGGATCAGGCCGTCGATCTTGTTCGACAGTTCGACGAACGCGCCGAACGCGGCGATCTTCGTGACCTTGCCCTTGACGACGTCGCCGACCTTGTACAGTTCGTTGATGTTCGCCCAGGGATCGGTTTCAGCCTGCTTCAGGCCGAGGGAGATGCGCTGCTGCTCAGGATTGATGTCGAGAATCACGGCCTCGACTTCCATGCCCGGCTTCAGAACCTCGTTCGGGTTGTTGATCTTGCGGGTCCAGCTCATGTCGGAGACATGGATCATGCCGTCGATGTCGTTCTCGATTTCGACGAACGCGCCGTAGCTGGTCATGTTGCGGACCTTGCCCGTGATGCGGCGCCCGACCGGGTACTTCTCGGCCAGAACTTCCCACGGATTGCGCTCCTTCTGGCGCAGGCCGAGGGAGATCTTGCGGCTGTCGCGGTCGATGTCGAGCACGACGGCTTCGACTTCGTCGCCGATGTTGAGGACATCGCTCGCCTTGCTGACGCGCTTGGTCCAGCTCATCTCGGAGACGTGGATCAGACCTTCGACGCCGGTCTCGATCTCGACGAACGCGCCGTACGGCATGATGTTCACGACCTTGCCGTTGATCTTGCTGCCCTTCGGGTACTTCGCGACGACATCATCCCACGGATTGCGGGTCTTCTGCTTCAGGCCGAGGGAGACGCGCTCCTTCTCCTTGTCGATGCCGATGATGACGATTTCAAGTTCCTGGCCGACCGCAAGGACTTCGGACGGATGCGAAATGCGGCCCCAGGAGATATCGGTGATATGCAGCAGGCCGTCCACGCCGCCGAGGTCGATGAACGCGCCGAAATCGGTGATGTTCTTGACCACGCCCCTGCGCAGATCGTCGACCTTCATCTCGCCCAGGAGCTTGCTGCGCGATTCGCGCAGCGACTCTTCCAGCAGTTCGCGGCGGGAGACGACGATGTTGCGGCGATCCTGATTGATCTTGATGATTTTGACATCGAACTCTTTGCCGATGTACTCATCCATATTGTGCACCGGGCCCACATCGAGCTGCGAGCCGGGCAGGAAGGCCGGGAAGCCTTCGACATCGACCATGATGCCGCCCTTGACGCGGTGACGCATGAACCCCTTGACAACATAGCCTTCGCCGTATTCGGTCGTGATGCGGTTCCAGGCCTTGATCGAGTTGGCCTTTTCGAGGCTGAGCTCCGGCATGTTGTTGCGGTTCTCAATCTCCTCGAGATAAACGTCGATCTTGTCGCCGATCGCGACTTCATCGAACTTGAGGAACTCGCCGGCGGGGACGAAGCCCTCGGCCTTGTAGCCGATGTCCACGAGCGCGCCGTCCGGACGCTTCGCGACGACAGTGCCTTCCACGATCTTGCCCTTGTTGAAAGCACTCGTGCTTTCGGTGGACGCCAGCAGCTCTTCCATCGAGCCCGGGATGTTCGAGAAGTCCAGGAAGCTGTCTGCGAATTTGTTTTCTTCTGCCATGTTGTTTTGTGTTCTTGTTGTTTTGGTTTAAGGTTGAACTTTCCCATCGCCGGCGCGAATCGCCGTCTTTGGGCCACATTCTCTTAAAATACCCCTATCCCCTATAAATTGCAAGCAGTTATGCCGTTTTTTCTAAAAAAAATCATCTTTTTGAACCGGATAATGAAAAATGGAGAAATCGGCACAACCTGTTTCTATGCAGGAAATACATGATGCGGCCCCTTGCGAAACGGTCGGAACGGCTCTATTGTATGACCGGAGCCGGAAACTCACACAGAGAAAAGGAACGAACTGATGGTCACATTCGACGTGGAAACCAAAGAGATGTGCCGCCTGGTCCGGATCGGGCTGGAAAACGACGGGGTGCGGATC
The DNA here is from genome assembly GCA_018265615.1 of Lentisphaeria bacterium. Classification (GTDB taxonomy): domain Bacteria; phylum Verrucomicrobiota; class Lentisphaeria; order Victivallales; family Victivallaceae; genus Victivallis. The sequence goes on along the minus strand of JABLYX010000042.1, from coordinate 7,511 downwards.
GAATCCGGAGCGATGTACTACATGATCGGGGCGCTCACCCTCGACGCGCAGATGCCGTCGGTCGGCGGGTTCCTGAAGTCCATGGTCACCAAGGAGGCAGTCGTGCGTTCAGTCGTAAAGGGAACCGGGACGCTCTATCTGGAGCCAACCTACGGCGAATTCACAATCTTCGAGCTCGACGGTGACGAGTGGATCCTCGACAAGGGGGCCTATTACGCTTCCGATATGAGCGTTGAGGTCAGCGCAGTCATGAACCGGGCGGTCTCCGGCCTTTTCTCCGGAGAAGGCTTCTTCCAGACCAAGGTGTCCGGACGGGGCCGGGTCGTGGTCCACTCCGGGGGGCCGCTCGAACGGATCGACCTGGAGAACGACAAGCTTGTGGTGGACGGCTCATTTGCAGTCGCGCGCTCCGCATCGCTCGATTTCAAGGTGGAAAAAGCCTCCAAGGGGCTCTTCAGCACGTTCCTCTCCGGCGAGGGCATTGTAAACACGTTCACCGGAACGGGGACGGTCTTCATCAGCCCGGTCCAGCATCGCGACATGTTCATCAAGAATCAGTTTGCTTCGGTCCATGCGGGCATGAGCCGCTCCGGCAGCAAATAGGAAATCAGGCGGGGTCGGCGGCTCCGGACACCGGGGCCGCCGTTTCCGTACCGGAACTCCGCTGCACGGCCGCATGCTCCTCCATCTGCCGGAGCTTTGCAAATTCGCTCAGCAGCAGAAAAAGGATCACCGCGGCGGCCAGGCCGTCCGCGATCGGGGCGGTCGCCCACACGCCGTCCAGCCCCATGAGCCGCGGCAGCACGATGATGCAGCCGAGAAAGCAGAACCCGTTCCGGAACACCGTAAGGAAGATCGTCTTCTTCGGCCGTCCGGTTGCCTGGAAGAAATTCGAACCGATGCAGAAGATCGGCCACAGCGGAAACAGCAGAAAGAAGATGCGCAGCCCGTGCGCGGCCATCGGCACCACCTCCGGGTCGCCGTTGCAGAACCACCCCACGATGACCGGCGCCCAGATCATGACCGGAATGTAGCATACCAGCGTCGCCCCGCCGCTCATCAGGAACGCCCCCTTCAGCGTCTGCGCGACGCGCCGGAACTGCCGCGCCCCGAAGTTGTAGCCGACGATCGGCTGGTAGCCCATCATCACGCCGAAGGTCGGAATCATCAGCAGCATGATGATCGTCGAAATGCAGGTCATCGACGCGACCGCCTTGTCGCCGCCGTTCCTGAGCAGGGTCGTATTGATGAGCGCGTTCAGGACCGAGTTGATGCTCTGCAGAATCAGCGGAGAAAGGCCGATCGCACTCATGGCGGAGAAGTATTTCCAGTCGATCCGGAGGTTCCTCCAGTGCAATGTCAGGTAACGGAACGGCCCCGCGGAGAAGTGCCAGAACATCAGCACCGTCGAAAGCACCTTCGAGATTCCGGTCGCCCACGCCGCCCCCGCGATGCCCCAGTCGAGCTGCATGATGAAGAGCCAGTCCAGCCCGATGTTAGCGAAACAGCCGACTGCGATGTAGAACATCGAGAAGTTCGGGCTGCCCTCGGCGCGGATGATATTCGTCGTGCCCATCGAGAGAAAGTCCGCCGCCATGAACCAGAGCAGGATCCGGAAATACTCCGCCGCGTACGGATAGGTCACATCGCTCGCGCCGAAGCAGTAAAGCAGCGGTTTCAGGAACGTGAAGCCGAGAAGCGTCGTCAGCGCGCCGCCGATGAGGAAGATCATGATCACGTTGCCGAGGATCCGTTCGGCGGCCTCCTTGTTTTTCTCACCGAGCTTCAGCGACACGAGCGTGCCGCCGCCGATGCCGAACATCATGCCGACCGCGATGAAAATCATGAAGAGATAGAAAGTGATGCCGACACCCGCGATCGCGTCGGTCCCGAGCTTCCAGCTGATGAAGACGCGATCCACGACGTTGTAGACGGTGAACATGAAATTGCTGAGGAGCGACGGAATGCTGAAGCGCAGCAGCAGCCGGAAAATCGACTGCGTACCGAGCTCATGCGTCATCTTTTCGGACAAAGAACTGCTGCCGGACATCGTTGCCTGTGAACCTGGATTATGCCTGATTGATCCGTAAGACGCACGAAGAGTCGCACCGCGATATCAGGCTCCCGGCGGTGGGTGGCGACGTGCGCTGAAAACTGCAGTTTCCCCGGGACGAAGCTTCGTCCCGGGGAAACGAAGCGTATAATATAGCGCCGTTTTCCGGATAATCAAACGCCGCCGGTCAGAAATTCCGGATGATTTCGACCCCGTCCGGCGCATCGGCCGCGACTTTCCCGGAAGAGTCGGCCGACACCCGAACCGGGCCGTATGCGGTCGGGACGCTCCCCTCCGCGAATTCGAGACCGCACAACTCCGGGGCAAGGGCGATTTTACGGCCGCCGGGCTCGAGGAACTTCACGCCGAGCACGCGCTCGCAGAGGAACGGCGTCGGCCCGGCCGCCCAGCCGTGACAGAGGCTGTGGCGCAGCCCCCTGTAGCAGTAATTGCCGAAATCCGCGTGCAGGTCGTCCCTGCCCGGAACCGGCAGCTCCGAAATCGGCGAGGTGTTCTTCAGCCAGTCGAGGTTGAAATCCTCCCAGAATGTGGTCGCGCCGCAATCCAGCATGCCGCCCCAGTAGCGGCGGATCAGCTCCAGCGCCGGAGCGGTCGGCTGCGCGAGCAGCATATAGTAGCCGTAGAAGGTGCTGACACCGCGGAACGGATCGCGCGCCAGCACATCGGAGCGGTCCGCAACGCCGGAAAGCGTCAGCATCGCCGCCGCGGCCTTGCTTTCTCCGCAATCGGGAACATGGCGCAGCATCCGTTCCCGGAGCCCGCGCGGCAGGGACGGGTCGATCCCGAGCGCGCCGCAGAGCAGTTCGCCGCAGCGGAACGCGCGGCATAGCAGCCCCTGAAGCCCCGCGTGCATGGCAACCGGGTCGTCGTTGTTCGGCCAGTCGAGGAAACGGCGCGGCGGAATCTGCTCCGCACCGTCCGCTCCGACATAAGTCGCGAGCTGTTCCAGCAGCCCGGTCAGGTACTCCTGCTGCTGACGGAGGTACGCGAGGTCGCCGCGGTGCAGATAATATTCATACTGGTTCACAACCCACCAGACGGAGTAGCTCGTGATCCGGTTCATCAGCTGCGGCAGCGGCGTATGGTCCCGCACGAAGTCGAGGCTCGCCGGAATCAGTGAAACATCATTGAAAACCGAGAGGATTCCACAGATCTCCGGGTGCAGATCCCCCATCCAGACCAGCCGGTCGCGCTTCACGCCGTCATAGATGTAATCCTGCATATTCAACTGCAGCGTATACGCTCCGGTTTCCCAGATCCGGTTCAGCCGCCCGTCGGAGCAGTGAAAGGAGCCGCCGCGTTCGAGGTCGCGGTACAGGGCGACGGCGATGACGTTCAGCACTTCGAGCCGGGTGTCGAGCGAATCGATCCGGACAAAGCGGAACGCGGTGTTGCCGTATTCGAGCATCCCCATGGCGGGGACAGCCAGCTCCGTGTCGTGGATCGCGTGATCCTGGTTCGGGTTCCCCGTCGCCTCGCTCACGGACTCCCCGAAGCGGAGCCGGACGCGACCCGGCCCGCCGCAATTCACCAACCTCACGCCGCCGTGCAGTTCAATGCCGAAATCGAGCAGCAGGAAACTCCCCGGCGGCATCGAGCAGCAGCGGAACTCCCCGGCGATGAGCGGCTGAACCTCCCTGTTTCCCGGCAGGCTCTCCTGACGTTCCGTCCCCTCCGCCAGCAGCACGCGCCGGACCGGCAGATACTCCCTGACCCGGCTGTCCCGGATCGCATTCGGATAGATCGACATGGCTGAAATACTCCCGTTAAATTGAAACCCTGTATATTATCATACCGCAATTTCAGCAAAAAACCTTGACAATCCGATCACAGAAGGGTATATTCCGCTGAAAAATGAGGGAAACCATGGAAAAACCGGACGGCGAAAAGGTAAACCGCATCCCGATGGCCCGCCACTTCAGGCCGGCCATGCCGATGGCGCTGCGGTTCCGCGATTATTCGGAGACATCCGATGTGTTCCACTGCCATGAGTTCCACGAGCTCGTGCTGGTTCTCGGCGGCTCGGGGGAGCATGTGACGGAGGAGCACAGCTATCCGGTCTTTCCCGGAGACATCTTCCTGATCCGGCCGCCGCAGTTCCACGGTTACCGGAAGCTCAGGCAGCTCCGCATTGCGAATTTCCTCTACATGCCCGACTGCCTCGGCCCCGAACTCGACTCCCTGAAATCGCTGCTCGGATACTATATCTTCTTCGAAAGCGATCCTCACCTCGCCGCCGCCGGGCGGCTGCGCGGGCGGCCGGCCCTGGGCGACGGCAGCTTCGCTCAGGCGCGCGAGCTCACGCTCAGGATGCAGCGTGAGCAGCAGGAAAAAATACCGGGGTGGGAGTTCCAGTTCCGGCTGCTCTTCCTCGAACTCATGCTGCTGATCTGCCGCACCTTTTCGGACGGCGCGGTCATCCAGTCGGCGGAAACGGTGAAGATCGGGCGGATCCTGCGCTATTTCGACGAAAACTACTCCCGGCCGGTCACGCTGGATGAACTGGCCCGGCAGTGCGGCTGCTCCGTGCCGACCCTGACCCGGCTGTTCCGCGAAACGATGCAGGACAGCCCGATCGACTATCTGAACCGCCTGAGGCTGGAAAAGGCCGCAGGGCTGCTGCGGGACACGCGGCTCCCCGTCGGGGAAATCGCCCGCCGAACCGGCTTCTGCGACAGCAACTACCTTTCGAAACGCTTTTCACGCCGGTTCGGCCTCTCCCCGCGCGCATTCCGGAACCGGGAGCGGTGACGAAAGGCGCAAAACGCGGCCCGCGCGCGGCCCGCGAAAACCTTCCTCTTCGACCGGCCCCCTTCTTTTCCCCGCTCCTGTTGCTATTTCTGCAGGAGAAGAGAGGAGAGTTGCAGGGAATAGCCGCGGATCTGGGCCTTGTCGAGAGCATCGTCGACGATATAGTTCACGATGTAGACTTCGCCGTCGGGGAATTGGACCCAGCCGGAATATCCGAGATCCGAGAAGGCGGAACGGTCGTAGTCGATCGGGAAGATGCGCACTCTCGCGTCATTCCGCTGCGAAGCGAGGACGGACTCCCGGTCGGTCAGGGCGCCGAAGAAGTTCTGGGTCCATGAGCCGAGCCACCCTTTGCCGCCCTGCAGGAAACGGTAGGTAATGAGGATGCTGCCGTCCTGCAGGAATCCGGCGACCGGACGGTGGCAGCCGGGGAGCGGGAAGTCGGTGAGCGCCTCCCAGCTCTCGCCGTTGTCGCGGGAGACGGCTTTTTTGCAATCGTATCCCAGTGAGCTGTTTTCACGCAGGAAAGCGACGAGCGTGCCGCCGCCGGCCGGGAGAATGGAGACTTCGCAGAGGTTGAAGCGCGGATCGGCGGCAACGGTGACCGGTTCGCTCCAGCTTCCGCCGCGATCGTCGGAATAGCGCAGGAACTGCACGAGTTTTCCGTCGACGGGGTGGTGGGCGGAGATGATCCAGCGGCCGCTTTCGAGCTCGAGCAGTTTATCAGGAACGATGCCGTTCAGCGGGGTTGTGACCGGTTCGCTCCAGCTTTCGCCGTCGTCGGAAGAAAAATAAAGCAGGTTCGCCGCGGCGCACGCCTTGTTTTCGCCGCCCTCAAACGGGATTTTGTCGACGATCACGGCGAGCCGCCCGTCGCGCAACTTGCCGATGCGGGCGCAATTGTAGTAATATGGGAGTCCCCGGGTCCCTTCGGTGAGCGGCCGCTTCGGGCTCCAGGTGCGGCCGCGGTCGACGGAGTCGGCGAGCATGATGCGGGTGTAGTCGCGGTTGCCGTGGTGCGTGCATTCGCTGAAGACGCAGACGAGCCTGCCGGAATCGGTGAGGACGACATCCGGCCACGCTTCATAGATGGCCGGATCATTGCTGACGATGAATTTTTCAATCATGGCTGTTTCTCCTGTCCGGCATATTATACCGCATCAAGCCGCGGGAGGCAATGATAAAAAACGGTTCCTGATAATACTTTTTTGCTTTTCACAGAAAAGTCCCGGGGTGGTAAGAGCCGCAGATCCTCATGCCAGAAGGCAATGCGGAATGGGCCGGGCCGGATAAAATCATTCCGTCGCATACTTTTTATTAAAACATATTATCAACTTACAGATGAATGATGCCGGTATTCCCATCCGAACCACGTTCATTCTTCTTCATCATATCTACAAAGGCCTCCAAATCGTTTTCAAAAGTGCGTTTCCGCATTGATGAACAATGATGAATTCCGTTCAGAGCAATGGCTCGCAACAGCTCAAACTCTGATGTTTCAAATTCCGTACTGACGCCGTGTGCAAGTCTATGCAGCAACGGACGGTTTGCCGTCCGCGGGTTCAGGGCCTCCGGCCCTGGCGGATTCCAAAAACGCGGAGCCCTTGGCCGTCGGAGCCCCCCGGCGCGAAGCAACCCGCTCGCACCGAAGGCGGAGCTTTCTCCATAGGTATCATTCAAGAAACCTGCACATGGCGTGGTTAAACAATAAAACATAATGCGATTGCATAATAAAATTCATTTTGCGGCATTTATTTTTTCAACCGTCTTCTCCTTTATTCTCACGAACCGTATAAATTCATTCCGCAATTGTCCTTTCTTCTCAGAACCGCTCAACGTTGAAAAAAAATCGTCCATAATTATCTTGTAAATCAGCAACGAGCTCTCATAATCGGCATTTCCCGCAGAATAGATTTCATAGATAACAGTCAAATATGCAGGATATTTCGTTACATCATTCTCTTTACTCAGCGCCTCTCTGATCCATGGCATTGCCCGCAATCCCATTTTTATCAATGCCTGTTGTGCAGGATAATTGGATATCAGGGTCATCTCTGCCTGCAGGTTTCCGGCTTTCGACTTTTGAAAGTTCAAATTTGCAAGAAGATAATGCATGGCCGACAAATCAGATATTTCCCCCAATGCAAAAAAACCCTTGCATTTTGTTTCATTATCATCTGACATGGAAATATGAGCAATTATTTTTTCTGTTACATACTTCGCTGATTCACTGGACTCTTTCAAGACCTGATACAGCGGCGCTATTCCCTCATTCTCTACTGCTTTTATCCAATCAGACAATTCGCCATGGGGCTTCCCATCCTGTGACAGGGTTGCCACAGGAATAAAAAATGCAACCGCTAACATTATATTATATATTAATTTCATTTTGCTCTGCCCTTTTATACATTATTCTTACGATCTCATTTTTTTCCTGGCACGGGAATGTTATCAGGTCCCAATATATGAGTAATTCCATTTAAAGCAAAAGCCCCCTGATAATGCCACGATGCATAGAACAACGCTCTCCATTCCAATCCCGGCCGGACGGAATCGTCACAGTCATAACCTCTTCGCCGAATTCCACTTTGGGCTTGACGTTCTCCGGGAAAGGAATTTTTCCGGCGACCACGCTCTTCGCAAGCGAAATGGCTTTTTTCCCTGAAATATTCCGGGGCTTCAGGGG
>JABLYX010000105.1 GCA_018265615.1 Lentisphaeria bacterium | reverse complement strand
TCCACATCACATACTGCGCATTATGCGAAAAGCTCTTCATCCTTTGTATATATTATACCGATCGGCCAATTTAAAAGCAACAGAATAAACCGGCTTTTCGGTATCGATATTGACAAAAAAATCATATTTATTTCAATCTCTGCTTGAAACCGGGCGGAATCCGGATATGTTTCTACCGGGAAAGCGGGGTGAACGATGGCAATCCGGCAGCAGGGAAGCGAAATGTACTCGCTCTCGCGCTTCATGAGCATCACCGGGCGCGGCAGGCTTGAGAGCTGGGATTTCGGGCGAAAAAACATCCTGCCGGTCTGGCCGGAGTTTGCGGGGCAGCAGTTCTACTCCGGCAACAACTTCTTCACGCACCTGCACCCCTCCTCCCACGCGCTCGAAATCCCGCTTGAGGGCGACCTCCGCATCGAGCACAACGACAGGATCACGACCGTGAAGCCCGGAACGTTCTACCTTCTCCCGGCGGGAGAGCCGAACACCCTGCGGCCCGGAGCGGGCGGCTCCTGCTGGAAGCTCTCCATCGGCCTGTGCGGACGGCTCGTCGTGCCGCTGCTGGCGGAGCTCGGGTTCGGCGGGGACGGCAACCTGTTTTCAGTCGGCGACATCGATACGGTCATCGGGATATTCGGGGAGCTGTTCCCGCTGATCCGCCGCAAGCAGCCGGAGGACGCGCCGGAGCTCGCCGCGCTCGCGGTCCGGCTCCTCGTCGAACTGCGCACGCAGCAGCCGGGGGCCGGGGACCGCGTGACGCGGGAGGCGGCCGGATGGATGCGGAAGCACCTGGCGGATGCGGTCTCCCTGCCGGAGCTGGCGGAACTGCTGCATATGACGGAGTTCCAGCTGATCCGCCACTTCAGGCGGACAGCCGGCACAACGCCGATGGCCCGTCTCGCGGAGCTGCGCATGCGGCACGCGGCGGAACTGCTGGATTCCGCGCCGGAGCTCTCCGGCGACGAACTCGCCCGCCGGTGCGGGTACGGCTCCTTCCGCTGCTTTTCGCGCGCATTCCGGCGGCGCTTCGGCGTTCCGCCGCGCGAATTCACGGGGCATGAGAAAGCGCGCCGCCTGCCTGAACCGCCGTTCCGGGCTTTCCGGACGGAAGGCGGCGGCGGGGATGGCGCAATACGCCTCGAATTCCGGCCGGGGAGCCGGTCGGCCGAGCTCATTCCCGCCGATGCGCCGGCGGGCGGCGCCCCCCTTTCGGCCGCCCTCCCGGGGCGGCTGGCCGCGCCGTTCCTCGCGGCGCTCGGTTTTCCGGCCGATATGCGCCGCACGATCCCGCTCTTCCGGCCGGACCGCTTTCAAGCGCAGCTGGAGGAGCTGCCGGGCCCCCGGCGGGCCGCCTCCGCGCCGGAGCTCGCCGCACAGGCCGTGAGGCTCATGATGGAGCTGCGCGATCCGTATGCCCCGCCTCCCCCGCCGCCGATCGCCGATGCGGTCCGCATCTTCGAATTCAATCTCGGCTGCCCGATCACGCTCGAAACCGTCGCCGCCGAACTGCGGCTTCCGAAAGCGGAGCTGATCCGGCTGTTCAGGCGCACCCTCGGAACGACCCCGAAGGCGTTCCTCGCAGAACTGCGCATGAACAAGGCGGAAGCGCTGCTGGCCGGCTCCGCCCGCCCCGCCGGGGAAATCGCCCGCAAGTGCGGCTACTCCACGGAGCGCAGCTTCGCCTTCGCGTTCCGGCGGAAGCACGGGGTATCTCCCCGGGAATTCCGCCGGAACGGCAGCTCCTTTTAAGAACTGATCCCTAAAGCCGCCAGATGTATTCGTCCGAAACTCCGTCGGCGCTGCGGATTCCTTCGCGGTTGACATTGAGGATATGGCCGTCGAGCAGGAGAACGTTCATCCTGCGCCCGTGCGCGAGGTAGTGCGGGAGCTTGGCCGCATCCATGGTCACATCCCAGTACGATGCGTACCAGAGATCGGTCGCCGCCTGGAAACGGTCGTCGAACATGAGCACCGTCCGCGAAGCCTTCCGGTACTGCGTGACCTTCCGGTAGACGGTCGCACCGACCCTGGCATGCGAAATGTGGCGGTTCCGGGCATAGCCGAGCGTCAGGTGCTCCGGCGTATTGACGAACCAGAAGCCGATCCTGAGCCTGCTCTCCGCGCCGGCGGGGCAGTGCATGCTTTCGCGGGGGAGGCCGACGTCGTGGAGCGACTCCATCCAGGTCTTGCCGGACTGATCCTCGGCGGAGACGATCCAGTCGTTGAAGGTGCCGTTGTAAAGCTGGTGCGCGAGCCCGAGCTGTTTGAGGTTGTTCGCGCACGCGATCGTCTTCGCCCGTTCGCGCGCCCGGTTCAGCGCGGGCAGCAGCATCGAAGCGAGGATCGTGATAATGGAAATAACAACGAGCAGTTCGATCATGGTGAATCGTTTTCTCATGGCGCACACTCCCCTAATCGATGCGGTTTCCGATTTCGCGGCTGTCGGCGGCGGTGACGGCGATGGCTTTCTTATGCAGCTTTCCGGTGCGGTTGTCCTGAATCCAGTTGTAGAGGATGTCCGCTTCGGCGCCGTTCAGGATCGACACGGCCGTGCCGGTCCACTGCGAATCCGAGACGTTGCAGTTGAACACCTTGTTGTTGATGACGCGCAGCCGGTAGACGCCGTTTGTGTAGATGCCGTTCACATGGCTGTTCAGGATCTCGTTGTCGATGATCTCGATGTCGGTCAGGATGCGGCTGAGCTTGAAGCTCTCCGGCTTGCCGGCGGGAGCGGCGTCGAGGGTGAATTCAACCCGGCCGCCGCGCAGAACCGAGCTTTTCACGCGAGCCGTAACCTCTCCCATGCGGATGCGCCGCTTCGGGAAGAGCTCGGGATAGAGCTCCTTCGTGGCCGTGAATACGCCCGGCTTCGTTTCGGCGGCCGGATAATCCGTCTTCGTGAAGTAGTCGTCTCCGTTGCGGTTCCACCCCTTTTCGCCGTCGATGTACGAGACGACGATCCCGGCGTGGCCGGTCGTGACCTGCCCGGTGTTGCAGATGAATTCGCCGTTGATCTCGAAGTCCGCGCCGCTTTCGAGGAAACGGTTGGCGACGACCTTGACCCTCCGGGCCGAACACGCCCCCTGCCGGAGGTTGTGGAAGCGGTCGTTGGTCGTGATCTGGCAGCCGGAGAAGGTCGTGCGCTCGACGTGGTTCCCGTTGAAGATCACGTCGGAGCCGCCGAGACAGACCAGCCCCTGCCGGCAGTTGTAGATGATGTTGTTCGCGACGATGGCCCGTTCGAGCCGGAGCGTCCCCTCGTGGCCGTAGTCGATGAGCGCGAGCGCGTCGTCGGTGGTCTGCGTGATGTAGTTCCCGGTGCAGACGATGTCCTGCGACTGGACGAAGTGGAGCCCGTCGCGCCGGGTCCGCTCGATCTTGCAGTCGACGACCCAGACGTACCGGCAGCCGTTGACCGCGATGCCCATGAAGGGCGAGCCGAGCACGTGGACGTTTTCGATGCGGATATTCCGCCCGCTCGTCACGTAGACCGGATGCTGGGCGGAGGTCTGCTGCTTCTCCGGCATCTCCCGGTAGGTCAGCACGCCGCCCGAAACGGTCAGGTTTTCGCAGCGGTCGAAGTGAAAGCTGCCGTTCTGCCCGGTGTTCAGCAGCGTCGCGCCGGAGAAATCGACCTTCGCGTTCCTGAGGTTCCCGATCTTCAGCAGCCCTTTGAAGGCGAAGGTGCCGCTGCCGAAACGGAGGGTTCCGCCGCTCTTCCGCAGCTGCTCGAACGCGTCCCGGATTGCGGCGGTGTCGTCGCTCGCGCCGTCGCCCTTCGCGCCGAAGTCACGCACCTGGAGGTCGGCGGCGGCGAGCATGAAAACTGCCGCCGCGGCAAAAAGGATCATCACGGATTTCATAATACGGTTGCTTCCCTGGGTTGTATGGTGGAGGTGAGTTGAACGGCGGAATCGCTTTTCCGGATCACGAGCGCGGGCTCGACCAGCCGGAGCAGCTCCGGCGCGCCGGGGCGGAGGCGGTTGCGGGCCAGCAGTTCGAATCCCTGCCGGATGTGCTCGGCGAGATTCGGATTCAGCGCGGTGAGCGGCGGCACGGAGTAGCGGCAGAAAGGGGTGTCGCCGATGCTGACCAGCGACATCCGCTCCGGCACCCGGACGCCGCTTTCGCTGAAGGCCGCGAGCGCCCCCTGCGCAAGCTCATCGTTCAGGGTGATGAGGGCCGTGAAGCGCTCCCCCCTCGCGACGGCGCGGCTGACCGCCTGGAACGCATACTCCGCCGGGCAGGCCCCGGCCGGGACGTCGGCGCGCAGCTCCGGGGAGCCCTCTCCGGCGGCCGAGCGCCAGACCGCGACCTGGATATTTTCGATCGGGTGGCCGGAGTTGTTGTGCAGCAGCGCGATGCGCCGGTGGCCGAGCGAACGCAGACGGCCCGCCAGCAGCCGGACGCCGTGGAGGTCGTCCCCGATCACCGACGGGATGCCGAGCTGGTCGAGCCGGTTTGCGAGAATGACGAAGAGCCGGGCGTTGCCCGCGATATCCCGGAGGGTCGCGGCGGTCGAAAGGCCGTCCCCCAGCACCATGGTCGGCTGGCGGAAGCGGATCGCGGCGCGGACGAACATCGCCATCTCCTCGCCGCCGAGCCGCACGATGCGGCAGCGGAGGTTCCGCCGCGCCCCCTCTTCGAGCGCGAGCTCGGCGATTTCATTCTGCGTCTCCCCCTGATAGTTCGAGAGGACGATATTGACGCACTCCGCATTGTCCGCCGCGCCGCCGCCGCGGATCAGGTAGGTTCCGTCCCCGACCCGCTTCTCGACCACGCCGCCGGTGATGAGGTCGCGGAAGGCCCGCCGGACGGTCGCCACGTTCACATTCAGCTTCCCGGCCAGCTTCCGCTCCGACGGGAACCGCGTGTCCGGCCGGTAGAGGCCCGACTCGATGCCGCGCACGAGGTAATCGTACACGGACTGGAATTTCGGTTGACTGTTCTTCACCATGATTGCTCCGTTCCTTCCGGATTGCTCTGCAACTAATTATAGGGCAATTCCGTTCCGATGTCAACCGCCGGGCGGAAATTATCCGGTCAAGGATTTCTATCGAATTGAACAGCAGCAAATTACATTTTAATATTTTTTCATGGCACGCATAAATATATGCATATCAATTTTCAGGAAAACCGGAAGGGATACGGCCGCCGGCGGAAAAATTTCCCCGGAACGCACTTGACAAACGGCACAGAATGTGGTTTTGTATGAATATGGAGAAAAAGACACACAATTCGCGCTCCCGGCTGCTGCGGCTCGGGCTCTTCTGTTTCGCGCTCCCCGCGACGCTCCTCTTTCTCGCCTCCTGCACGGCGGGATGCATGGCGGACCGGATCATCTTCCAGCCGCCCCGCGGCACGCCGCAGCAGAGCGGGGCGACGATGCTCGAAGTCGCCTCCGGCATCAGCATCGCGGTCCGCTTCACCCCGCCGCCCGAAGGCGGCCGCCTGCTGCTCTACAGCCACGGCAACGCGGAGGACCTCGGGTCGATCCGCTACCGCCTGAGCCAGTATGCCGAAAGGGGTTACGGCATCGCGGCCTACGATTACGAGGGGTACGGGGCCAGCGGCGGCGAGCCCTCCGAGGCGGCCGCGTACCGCGACATCGAGCGCGTCTGGCGCTGGCTCACCGAAGAGCGCGGCATCCCGCCGGAGTCGATCGTGATCTACGGGAGGTCGGTCGGAACCGGCCCCTCCTGCTATCTCGCGGAGAAAGTCAACGCCGGGGGGCTCGTGCTCGAGGCTCCGTTCAGCAGCACCTTCGCCGTGGCCGGCATGGGGTTCCTGCCGTTCAACCGCTTTCCGAACATCGAGCGCATCGCAAACATCGGCATGCCGCTGCTGATTATCCACGGGACATCCGACGGCATCATCCCGTACTCACACGGCAGGAAGCTTTTCGAAGCCGCGAAGGAGCCGAAGAAGCTCCACACTGCGGAAGGCGCCGGGCACAACAACATCCTGATGAAGGAGGGCGAGCGCTACTGGCAGGCCCTCGCGGCTTTTCCCGCCCCCTGACGCGGCCGGCGTCAGAGCCTGATCTCCATGACGTAGTCGTCCATCACGAAACCGTCGCCGATGTCGGTCGTGACCTCCTTCGCCTTGCTGAACCCGTTGCGTTCATAGGCCCGGATCGCGGCTTTGTTGTTCTTGTTCACGTTCAGGTGCAGAACCTTGTACTCCCGGCTCCGCGCCTCTTCGATCACGTGGCGGAGCGCAAGCGTGCCGATCCCGCGGTCGTGGTACGCGGAGTCGAGGTAGAGCTTGTGGAGCTTCGCGCAGAAGTGCGGGTGTTCCGGGCACGGGCCGTAGCTCGTGAAGCCGATCGGCTCGCCGCCGTCGAAGATCAGGTCGAACCGGGTCCCGGCCGCATACTCCTGCTGCAGCACCGGAAGGTCGTACATCATTTTGAGCATGTAGCGGATCTGCCCCTCGCTCAGGATCGCCCGGTAGGCGTCCGGCCATATCTTCGCGGCAAGCTCCGCGACAATCGGCAGTTCCTTCTCGCACGCGGAGCAGATCGTGATATTCGCAACATCGTAAGGCATGGGTATTCTCTCCTCATTTTAGGTTTCCCGGAGAGAATATAGCACGGCGGCAAAAGAATTGCAATCGGGAATCCGGGCGATCGCTTATGCCGCGCAGGCGGCCCGTCCTCTTTCCGCTTTACCGCCGCTGACGGACCTTGCCGAACACCTTCATGACCTGCTGCAGGTCGGCCCACGCCTCGCGCTTCGCGGACTCCTGCCGCAGCAGATAGGCGGGGTGGAAGGTCGGCATGACCGGAATCCCGTCGAACCCGAGCCACTTGCCGCGCAGCCGCGTGATCCCCTCGCGCCTGCCGAGCAGGAAGTTCACGGCGGTCGCGCCGAGCAGCACGATGACCTCCGGCCTGATGAGCTCGATCTGCTTCTTCAGGTAGCCGATGCAGGCGACCGCCTCGTCCGGCGACGGAACCCGGTTCCCCGGCGGACGGCACTTCACGACGTTCGCGATGTAAACCTCTTCGCGCGCAAACTGCATCGCCTCGATCATCCTGTTCAGCAGCTGCCCGGCCTTGCCGACGAAGGGGCGTCCCTGCATATCCTCGTCATACCCGGGCCCCTCCCCGATGAACATCAGCTTCGCATGCGGATCGCCCTCGCCGAACACGACGTTGTGACGGGTTTCCGCGAGCGGGCAGCGGCGGCAGCCGAGCACGGCCGGGCGCAGCTCGTCGAGCGAATTCATGTCGAGCGCAACCGGCGGCGGCGCAATCTGCACGCGCTCCCCCCCCGACGGGTGCGGGATCGGGCGCGGGACCGGACGGACGTTCTGCGGCGGCGGAACCGGCGCGGAATGCTGCCGCACGGGCTCCTGAACCGGCGACGGCGCCGGGCCGCTCATGAAAGCCCGGAGCACCTCCGGGTCAATACCCTGCCCCGGGTGCGCCTCGCCCTCCCGCCGGATGCATGCGATCAAACTGTCGAAAAACTCCTGTGCCATATCTCCGTTCCGAACTGCGCTGTTAAATATAATTAAATTTTATCGGCATGATAGAATTTTTCAGGCAATGGTGTTATCTTATATGCCTGTAGCCGTAACCGGACCTGGATTAATATAGGCCCATTTTCGGAATTTAAAAGCAGCGATTCGGGAAAGTTTTCATGTTCAGCTTGTCTTCACATATTTTCGCAACCGCCGCGGAGCCGCCGGTTCCCGCCGCGAAGCCGGATATCACGAAAATCGACAGCATCGAAGACGGGCTCGGCCTTTTCCGCTCCCTGGGGCATCACGCCATGGAGTGGTTCCAGCGGGAACAGCAGAATCTGCTCTCGATGGCGATCGGAATCGGCGTGACGCTCGTGACGGTCTTTCTCGTGCGCTGGTTCTTCCGGGCGGTGCTGCTGCGCATCACGCGGAAACTGCCGTCGGAGCTGCCGCTGCACATCGTCGAACAGCTGAGCGCGCCGGTCACGTTCCTGCTTCTGCTCATCGGGCTGTCGGCCTGCAACAACATGGTCCACTTCCCGGGCTCGATGGACGAGTGGCTCTCAAAAGGGTTTTACGCCTGCTTCATCCTCGCGGTCCTCTGGGGGATCTTCCGCATCATTGCGGTGGTGGACCTCTACTTCAGGCGGAAGCGGATCAACGAGGATCACAGGCTCAATGAGCTGCTCTCCGACCTGATCAGCCGCAGCGTGAAGGCGGCGGTCTGGGCGATGGCGGTCATCTTCATCGCGCAGAACCTCTTCAATCTGAACGTCACGGCGCTCATCACCGGCGCGGGCGTGGCCGGCCTGGCGATCGCCTTCGCGGCGCAGAACACCATCGCGAACCTCTTCGGGGCGATGTCGATCATCTCCGACCGCACGTTCCGGGTCGGCGACCGGGTCACGATCGGAGGGGCTTCCGGGTCGGTCGAGGAGGTCGGCTTCCGCAGCACGCGGCTGCGTTCGCTCGACGGCACGGTCTGGAACGTGCCGAACCGCATCGCCGCCGACAGCACGATCGAGAACATCACGGAGCGGCCGTACCTCAAATATGCGTTTACGCTCGGGCTGGTCTACGGCACGACGCCGGAACAGATGCGCCTTGCGCTGAAGATCCTCGGCGGCATCCTCGACGACCACCCGGCGTTCAACCCGGCGAAGCAGCCGCCGCTCTATTTCTTCACGGACTTCAAGGCGTTTTCGCTGGACATCAGCGTGACGCTCTGGTTCCAGACGCTCGACTTCGTGCAGTTCCAGAGATGGAAACAGGAGATCAATCTCGCGATCCTCGAACAGTTCAACGCTGCCGGGCTGGAATTCGCCTTCCCGACCAGCACAAATTATATTGTCGGACAAAACACAACCGCTTTAAACAAGTGAAGGAGCAAGTGGTAAAATGAAAGTAATCGTCGCCTATTCCGGCGGGCTTGACACCTCCGTGATCGTCAAGTGGGTCAAAGAGAAGTACA
>JABLYX010000007.1 GCA_018265615.1 Lentisphaeria bacterium | reverse complement strand
AGCATCACATACCAATTGTTATGCGCGGGCAGTTGTGAAGTTTACCGGAATTCTAACCTGAACGGGTTCGTCGTTTCCTTCTATGCGTGCGATAAGCATCTCCAACGCAGCTTTCCCGATTTCGAAATCGTTGGTGTATGCGGAGATGAAGCTGTCTGTCGGACGACGGGTCGAGGTCTGGCCGTCGAAACAGCCGATCCGGACCGGGAGCCGGTGCGATTCCGTGAAACGCGCCGCGCCGCGCGCCAGCTGCGGAGCCGTGGCGAGCAGAGCGTCGTATGTGTTGTCCGCAAGCAATCCGTCGGCGAGGCGTTCGCCCGCTTCTTCCGTATAATCGCTGTAACGGATCGCGCTCTCCGGCAGGTCGATCCCGGCCCGCCGCATGCCGGCGCGCAGTTGCGGGATGATCGAAGTGTCCTCTTTTCCGGCGAGCCAGCAGAAGCGGCGGCATCCGGAGTGCAGCAGTTCGGAAACGATTCCGGCGGCGGCCTGTTCGTAGTCGCTCGCGACGAAGGGGAGCGGCGTGCCCGCATCGGTGTCCGGCACGGAGGTCAGAAAGATCCGGGGGCCTGAGAGCGCCGCGAGATCCTTCCAGTAGCCGTCCGAGCGGTGCACGCCCCACACCAGCAGTCCGTCGAGGAAGCCGGAGTTGAACATCCCCTCATACCGGTTGCCCTCTTTGTATTCGGGGCGGTTGAAGAGCAGCAGGAGATTGTAGCCGGTCGGCGCCAGCGCCTTTTCGATGCCGGAGAGGATCTCGACGAAATGCGTGTCGTTGAACGCATTGTGTCCCATCTCCTCCTGCGGGGGGACGAGCAGCCCGACGACGAAGCTGCGCCGTTTGAAGAAGCGCTGGGCATTCACGTTCGGAACGTAGTTCAGCTCCCGCGCCGCGTCACGGATCCGCTTCTGGGTTTTCTCCGGAATCGGCAGCTCGCCGCCGCGATGGTTCAGCACCCGCGACACCGTGCAGGTTGAAAGTCCCACATGGCGCGCGAGTTCACGGATCGTACAGCTTTTCCCGGCGGATTGGATCATCGTATGCTTTCTTTGTTCAGATAACACGTTTATGAAACACGTTATCTAAATTATACCGGATTCGGGTGCAAATGTCAAGAGGGGAAGATGAAATTTTGCGCGATTTTTTGCGCGGCCCATGGAAAGGAGGAGAAAAAACGGGAGAAAAATATTTTTTCGAGAAAATTGCAGGATGGAGGAGATATTTGTTCTTGATTTTTTAATATTACATATTATTTTAAGGATTACGAAATTACTTATTGTGACGTGTTAAGCTTGCTTTGTTGAGTTATTTTGTTTGAATATGTGATTTTAAAATTTTCTATATATCTGTTTTCAGGTATATGTATATATGATTATAAGAATGTGCCGGACGGAGAACGGAGGTCCCCGCGATTCGGCTCTGCATTTTTTGTGTTTTTGGAATATCCCTGCTGAACTCTGAAGTGAGGTGAAACGTGATGAATAATTTCGACATTTTCCGTCTGGAAGACCGGGTGCTGTTTGAAGGCGCGGCAGCCGGCGATGCCGCAGCCGCCGAGAGCAATGAGCCGGCCGGTGCTGATCAGGCCGCCGGTGAGGCGCAGGAGTGGAAGGACGCGGTGCCGGAGCTCCCGCCGGAAAACCCCGCACAGGCGACCCTGCAGCAGGCGGCGGAACAGAACACCCCGTCGGATGTCGCGGATATCGATGCGGAGCTTCAGGCGCTCATCGATGGAAAAATCGGCTCAGGAGAATACGGCGAAGCCGTCGCGGAACAGCCGGGAGCGGAAAGTGCCGGAATCGGTTTCAGCGGCCTCTTTCCCGACGACGGCGGCGAGACTCTCGTTTTCGACCCCGAGGCGGCGGAAGAGCCGATCACCGTCGATGCGGATTCCCCGGCTGCGGACGAGCCCGCTATCTCCGCCGGCGGCAAAGAGCTGGTCATCATCAACTCCAGTGTGCCGGATGCGGAGAAGATCATCTCTTCGCTCTCCTCCAATCAGGAGTGCCTGATTCTGGAAGAGGGCCGCGATGCGTTCGAGCAGATCAACGACTATCTCGACGCGCAGGACGGCAGGTACAGCGCGATCCACATCGTGAGCCACGGTAACTCCGGCTACTTTGTCCTGAACGGGCAGGTCATTGATTCCGGCCGGTTCGACGCCGAAGCGTGGAGCGCGATCGGCGAACACATCACCGGCGACGGCGACATCCTGCTTTACGGCTGCAACCTCGCTGATGACGACGCCGGGCGCGATCTCGTCGGCATGATCGCCGACGCCTCCGGCGCCGACGTGGCGGCCTCGTCGGACCTGACCGGCGTCTCCGGCAACTGGGAACTCGAATTCAATTACGGAGCGATCGAGACGGTCTCGATCACGGTTGACGGCTACGGCCACAACCTGACCGACTACCTTGTTTCGAACGACCTCGACTCCGGGACGAACAGCCTGCGCTGGGCGCTTGAGCAGGCGAACGGAAACACAGGGACCGATTCGATCACCTTCGACTCCTCGTTCTTCGACGGCAGCAAGGTCATCACGCTGACCGGCGGCGAGATCGCAATCACCGACGATGTCGTCATCGACGGGCTCGGTGCGGACAGGATCATCGTAGACGGGAACGGCGGGCGCATCTTCAACATCTCCGCCTCGAATGTGACGATTTCCGGCATGACGCTGCGGAACGCCGCTTCCGCCGGGAACGGCGGCGCGGTCTATTTCTCCGGGAGCGGGGAGCTGCAGGTTTCGAACTCCGACTTCCTGAACAACTCCGCGGCTTACGGCGGCGCGATCTTCATGAACTCCGGCAAACTCGTGCTGACCGGCTCCGGCAATTTCACAGGGAACACCGCCGTGGAGAGCGGCGGCGCAATCTACGCCAACGGCGCCGCCGACATCACCGGCAGCGGCGCGGGAATTCTCTTCTCCGGAAACACCGCAAAGGGGACGGCCACCTCCAACGGCGGCGGCGCCGTTTACGGGAAGGGCGTGATGGCAATTTCGGGCGATGTCGCCTTCACCGGCAACAAGGCCCATGCGGGGCAGCTTGTGACGATTGCGACCGATTCGCACGGCGCGGCGCTCGGAACCTGGGGCGGCAGCGGCGGCGCGATCTATGCGACCGGTACACTGACCGTGCAGGACGGCGTGTCGTTCAGCGACAACCTCGCGGGCGGAACCAGCGGATACGCGGCCTACGGCGGCGGCGCGATCTACGCGACGAACGGCGTGACGGTCAAGGGGAGCGTTTCCTTTTCCGGCAACCGGGCGGCCTCCGACGATGTCACGCGGGTCGGGACTTCGGACTATAAAGGGACGAAGGTCGCGATCGAGTCCTGGGGCGGCGACGGCGGCGCGATCTACCTCGCGGGCGGCAAGCTTGTGCTGGAATCCGGCGCGGGCGGCTCGATCGTGTTCGACGGGAACATCGCCCGCGGCAAGACGGGCGGCGGCGCGGTGTACAGCAGAGGCACTGTGTCGATCACCGGTAATGTCAGCTTCGTCAACAATACCGCCTCGTTCCTGGAGAAGGCGGCCAACGGCTACCATTCCGGTACTTACGCGAAGCAGAATACTTACTCCTGGGGAGGCAACGGCGGCGCGATCAACTCCACCGGCGCGGTGACGATCGCCGGGACCGATGTCGTCTTCCGGAACAACCTTGCGGGCGGCAGCGGCTACGGCAATGGCGGCGGCGCGATCTATCTCGCCGGCGGCGGAACGTTCTCCGGCAACATCACGTTTGCCGGGAACCAGGCCGTCTGCGGCAGCCTGACGACGGTGCAGTCCCAGACGGGCGGGCTGCTGGCTGTCAACACCTGGGGCGGAGACGGCGGGGCGGTCTATGTCGCGGGCGGTTCGCTGAACATCAACGCGGGCGCTGACGACACGATCACCTTTTCGGAGAACGTGGCCAAGGGACAGAACGGCGGCGGCGCGATCTACATCGGGCAGGGCCGCTCGACCACGATTTCCGGCACCGGCGTCGTTCTGTTCAAGGGCAACTACGCGACCGACGACCCGCGCGGCTACAGCGTGGGCGGCGCGTTCTACGGCGAGCAGGGCAGTCACCTGACTGTGAACAACACGAATACGAGCTTCGTCGAAAACTGGGCGGCGAACTACGCCGGGGCGATCCACTCGTACTGCGCGGTGACGCTGAACGGCACGGCCGAGCAGAACATCGTTTTCCGCGGAAACTATGTCGCGGGGAACAACAGCCCGCGCACCGGCGGCGGCGCGATCGAAATTTCGCAGGGGACGCTGAATGCAAAGTACTGTCTCTTCGAGGGAAACAGCGTCTACAAGACCTCGGCTTCGACCTCCTACGAGGCATACGGCGGCGCGATCCACATCTGGTCGACCTATACGGGGGCCTACTCCGTCAGCATCTCGAACTGCACGTTTCTGAACAACGCGGCGCAATTCGGCGGCGCGATCTACGCCGGAGAGCGGATTCAGGGTGAAAGCTTTGTCGGCAAGGGGGAACCGGTCATCACGGACTGCACATTCACCGGCAATCGCGCGGTTGCCCTGATGCGTGATACGACGACCGGTGCGATCACCGAAAATTACTCCGTTGCGGCCAATGGCGGCGCGATTGCGGCCGGCTCCGGCAGCACCGTCGCGGCGAGCAAGGCGGGCATCATCACGCTGGTCGGGAACAACATCTTCCGGAACAACTCGGCGGTGTCGACCAAATCCGGCTTCGGCGGCGCGATCTATATCGGCAAACAGGGCAACAGCTACCTCGGTTCGCTGGTGTTCCGCGACGGCGCGACGACGTTGTTCAAGGGCAACTCCGCGACGAGCGGCGGCGCGATCTATATCGGCACCGGCGGGCTTGTGACCTTCAACTCTGCCGTGCAGACCTTTTCCGGGAACACGGTGACGGCGGACGGCGGCGCGATCTATTTCGAGGCGGCCGCCGCCTCCGATACGGAGAAGGTGCTCTCAGATATGGTGTTCGAGGATAACTTGGCGGACGGAAACGGCGGCGCGATCTACTCGAACCGCGCTTTCACGCTGACCGGCGGAACATTTTCCGGCAACGAGGCGGGAAAGGACGGCGGCGCAATCTGCATGGGCAACTATCTGCTGACGATCAGCGACGCTTCCGGCAGCGCGGCGAACCCGATGTTCTCGGAGAATTCCGCAGGCGGAAACGGCGGCGCGATCTATTTCTCCGGAAACGCGGCTCCGGCCGGGAGCGGGCAGATCGTCTTCTCCGGAAACAGGGCGTCAAAGGGCGGCGCGGTCTACTTCAGCGGAACCGGCGACCTGACTGCCGGCGGCAGCTTTCTTTTCATGGAGAACAAAGCGCTGACCGGTCTGGGGCAGGGCGGCGCGATCTACGCCGCGGGAGCGCTGACGCTCGGCGCGAACAATGTGTTCGACAGCGGCGCTGGAACGGGGAACAGCGCGAAGCAGGGCGGTGCGGTCTACGCGAGTTCCACGCTCACAGCGTCGGGCGGAACCGTGAACTTCCGCCACCAGAGCGCGAAACAGGGCGGAGCGGTCTATTTCGCTTCCGCGGCGGCTCCGGCCGGGAGCTTCGGGTTCGCTTCGAACAGCGCGGAACAGGGCGGCGCGGTCTACTTCAGCGGAACCGGCGACCTGTCGCAGGGGAGCTTCTCCTTCACGGGCAACAGCGCCTTGACCGGATCGGGGCAGGGCGGCGCGATCTACGCCGCGGGGGCGCTGACGCTCGGTGCGAACAACGTGTTCGACAGCGGCGCGGGAACGGGAAACAGCGCGAAGCAGGGCGGCGCGATCTATGTGAATACGTCGCTGCGTTCGACCGGCGCGAATACGTTCCGCCACCAGAAGGCGGAGCAGGGCGGGGTGCTCTATTTCGCCTCTGCCGCCGACCTCTCCGCCGAAGCGTTCACATTCCTGAACAACGAAGCACAGACCGGTCTGGGACAGGGCGGCGCGATCTACGCCGCGGGAGTGCTGACGCTCGGCGCGAACAACGTGTTCGACAGCGGCGCGGGAACGGGGAACAGCGCGAAGTTGGGCGGAGCGGTCTACGCGAGTTCCACGCTCACAGCGTCGGGCGGAACCGTGAACTTCCGCCACCAGAGCGCGAAACAGGGCGGAGCGGTCTATTTCGCTTCCGCGGCGGCTCCGGCCGGGAGCTTCGGGTTCGCTTCGAACAGCGCGGAACAGGGCGGCGCGGTCTACTTCAGCGGAACCGGCGACCTGTCGCAGGGGAGCTTCTCCTTCACGGGCAACAGCGCCTTGACCGGATCGGGGCAGGGCGGCGCGATCTACGCCGCGGGGGCGCTGACGCTCGGTGCGAACAACGTGTTCGACAACGGCGCGGGAACGGGGAACAGCGCGAATCAGGGCGGCGCGATCTATGCGAACGATTCGGTCGTATTCCTCGCTTCGGCGGCTTTCCGCCACCAGAGCGCGGAGCAGGGGGGAGCGATCTACTTCGTGAACGACGTCACGCTTAAACCTGCCGCCGGGACGCTCGTGTTCGAATCGAACACGGCAAGCGACAAGGGCGGTGCGGTTTACGGTGCGAAATCCATCGCGCTTGAGAATCTGGCCTTCACCGGAAACAGCTCCGGCGGGGACGGCGGCGCGCTTTATGCCGAAGGGAAGATCTCCGGCAGCGGCACGGCATTTCAGCGGAACTCCGCCGCAGGCCGCGGCGGTGCGGTGTTCGGCCTGGCCGGCGTGGAATTCATCGACAGCACGTTCGGCGTTGAAAACGACGCGGCGCAGAAGAACTCCGCCGCGCAGGGCGGCGGCGTCTACGGCGTGGAATCCGTTACGTTCGACCGTGTCGGATTCTACGGCAACACAGCCACGGCCGGAGGCGGTGCGGTCGTTTCGACGGGCGACGTTTCGATCAGCCATTCGCTGTTTTACGACAACGGGACAACGGGCGGCGCGGGCGGCGCGCTCCTGCAGTCCGGCGACGGCGCTTCGGATGTGATGATCACCCACTCCGAGTTCCGGCGCAATGAGGCGGCGGGGAACGGCGGTGCGATCTCGCTTGCGGGCAACAGTGCCGCGCTGCTCTCCAATACGCTCATTGCGGACAGCGTCTCAAGGGCGGACGGCGGCGGCATCTGGAGCGCGGGCGCGCTGAAGCTGCTGAATGTGACGCTCGTCAGCAACAGCGCCGTGAACCACGGCGGCGTCTATGCCGGCGGCACGGGCAACCGGATGGAGAACACGATCGTCTGGGGCAACAGGGTGACGGGGGCGAATGCGCAGTTCGCCGCGGGTTCGTTCGACCGAGGAGTCGAGTTCAGCGCGATTCAGGGCTGGGCCTCCGGCGGAACCGGCAACATCAGCCTCGAGGATGCTGCGGCCGGGACGGATGCATACGGGAAGTATCACGCGAACTTCACGGATGCCGCCAACGAGGTTTACACCCTCAACGCGAATTCGTACCTGATCAACCGCGGCAGCAATGCGTTCAACAGCTCCGCAACCGACCTCGCGGGCAGTGACCGTGTCCAGAAGGGGTACATCGACATGGGGGCGTATGAGTCCGGCAGCAAGGGCAACATCATTCTGGCGGAGGATGTCCAGCATATCATCTACGGCGACACCGAGGATCTGGTTACGCAGTTCGGAGGAATCGGCGGAGGCGGATATTCCATCGTATCGAAGGATACCGCCTATGTGATCGTCTCCGGCGACCGGCTGACGGCGGTGAAGGCGAACGGCGAGGTCGAGGTCTGCGTGATCGTCGACGGCGACGACAACTGGAACGGGGCGACGGCGAAGACGACCGTCTTCACGCACAAGCGCGATCTTGTCGTGACCGGCAGCAACGACGTTTATCAGTACGACGGCAAGCATCACAGCGGATCGTACACGATCGATCCTTCGACCTCGCTGGCGTTCAACGACTCCGTCGACGGCGTGAAGCTTGCGAACGAGCGGAACGCCGGGGAGTACGATCATGAGCTCGGCGGAATCCGGATCGTCGGCGGCAGCGGCGACGACATGTCGGAGAATTACGACCTCGTGACCGTGGACGGCACGCTCGTCATCGAAGCGGCGACGCTGGTCGTGATCCGCGACGCGGACGACAAGGTGTACGACGGTTCGGCCGGCACGACCTACCGGCACACGGTCAACGGCGTGCTGGAGGGCGACAAGGTCTTCTACAACGCCGGGAGCGCGGTGTTCGGGGATGCGGATGTCGGCACCGACAAGTCGTTTACGGTGGACGGGGATTCGCTGGCCGGCGAGGATCTCGGCAACTACATCGTCGTCTGGCAGGATATCAACGGCGACATCACGCCGCTGGCGATCACGGTGGAGGCCGACAGCCATGTGAAGTATGTCGGAGATCCCGATCCGGAGTATACCTGGAAGATCACCGACGGCTATCTGGTCGCCGGCGACCGGCTCGAGGGCGGGCTCTCCTGCGACAAGCAGGAGGTTGTGGGCATCTACGACATCGAGCGGGGCACGCTGGACAACCGCAACTACACGATCACCTACGTGAAGGGCACGCTGGAGATTCTCGACCGCGAAAATCCGCAGCCGGACCATGACTACCATCATCCGATGCATACCGGGGAGCGGCCCTATGAACCGTTCCGGGTCATGACCCGCTTCGAGATCAACCGGAAGCTGATCGACCCGAACCCGACGTTCGCGGAGGTCGCCCACGGTCTGCACGGGCATTTCCATCCGCGCGGCGAGGCGGACCGGGATCATCTTTACGATATCCCGTTCGAGCAGAGCTACCGCTTCTCGCTCGAAAAGGCCGCGAACTTCAAGGACAGCCTCGACCTGGCATTGGAACAGCTCGTGGTGATCTGAGCTTCGCAGAAACAGTAAAAGGCCGCATCACGCAGGAGGGTGATGCGGCCTTTTCTCTTCCCCGTCAAGGTCTTGTGATGAGATAGGCCATCACGCCCCCCCTGTAGAGTCCGGGGTCAGCGGTGAATTCGAGGATCCCGCCGGAGAAGCGCGAGCTGACCGGACCGTACGGCTCGCCGTCGAGCTTCAGCGCCTCGACCTCTGCGGGGCGGCTGCCGTCGAGTTTCAACGTGACTTTGACCGGATCGCGCCGCAGCAGCAGCGGCGTTCCGCCCCAGTGTTCAAGCCGCCGGAACCCGTCTCCGCGGAACTTCATCCGGCTGTTCAGCGTGTCCGTAAGATGGAAGACGAGGAGCTTCCGGCTCGTTGTGACCGGCCTGCCGTCGAGCGAACTCACGCTGAGCGTCTGCGGTCCGGCGGCCCCGGCGACCGCGAGCGGTCCGGCGGAGAGGCCGCCCCCGGCGACGGTTGCGCTGACTGTGCGCGGCGAGACGACCGCAAGCGTCCTTTTCCGGGAGTCGAGCCGGAGTTCGCCGGTGTCGCTGACGGCGACGCCGTCCTGTTCCAGCCGCTGCCGCCGCCGTTCGGTCTCCGCGTCCGGCAGGGGGGATTTTCCCTCCGCTTCGGCGAACGTGAGCGGCGTTACGCCGGCAGGCGTGTCGCCGTGGACGAGCCCGGTCTTCGCAAGGAAACCGAGGCGGTTGAATGCGGCGGGGCAGTCGAGCGGCATGTCGCTCTTCCAGTAGCCGGGCGGAATCACGAGCCCGAACGCTTTGCGCGAGGGGGAGACATCGCCGCGGCGCAGCATCAGCATGGTCAGCCGGTCCGAGAGCTGACCGAACGGGTCGTTCGCATAGTCGAAGCCGGAGCGCGGGCGCGTTTCCCGGATCGCGAGGTCGCTGTGGCTCCATGCGAACTGGTAGAGCGCATCCCATCCCTGCAGCGCAGCGACGGCGCCGATGAGCGGCGCGCCCTCGCTGCGGAAACGGTTCGGGCGGCAGAATGCATACTCCGTCACGCTGAACGGCTTGCCGAAGAGCCGCGCGCTGAACAGCATGCCCGGAACCTCGCTGCCGAAGGTTGCGAGCGAGGAGGTCTGGCGGAATCGCATCGGCACGTCCCACGGCTTCTCGAGCGAAACAGGGTGATCCGCATATTTGTGGCTGTCCACCGTGTCGAACGAACTGCGCGGAATTGCCAGATGCAGCCGGTTGTGCATATTGAGGTCGGTACAGAGCGCCGCGACCTTAAGCTCCTCTTTCAGGAAACGCATGAGTTCAAGCGTCGAATCCTTCTGCAGAGTCATCAGGTACTCGACGAAGCGGCGGTTCACCGTTTCGGTGATGCCGGACGGCGCGCCGGGATGGTGCTCCGCCATCCACGCCGGGAAGTTCCGGCGATAGATGTCGGCGACCTGCGGCGTGTTCTTCCAGGTACCGCCGTCGAGGTTGTTCTCGTTCGTGAGGCTCAGCACCGCGAGCGCGGGATCCCCGGCCCAGCTCATGCCGGTGTACGGGTTCACATGTCCGAGCCAGCGGCGGGCGAAGCTCTTCCAGTTCTCCCGCGCGGCGGCGGAGACCGGGAGCAACGACTTCATGGTGAACGGCTTGCCGGCAGTGATCCCGGCGAGCTCGGGAATCCGGTCGCCGGGCTTCAGCACGCGGTTCACATAAACGTCTGTCGTGATATAGATTCCGCGCTTCTTGCAGGCGGCGAAGAGATAGTCGAGCTTGTCGACCTGCACCGGATCGAGCGTCAGGGAGTCGGGTGCGTCCGCTTTCAGCAGCCCGCGGTCGTGGTGGTGGATGCGCAGCGCGTTGTAACCGCTCCGGGCGAGCTTTTCTGCGAGGGCGTCAGCCTCGGAATGCTCAAGGTAATTCGCCGTGAAACAGAGATTTATACCGATGAATCTGATGCGGTTGTGCGGTGCGTTCTCAAATGCGAAGTGACCGTCCGGCGTCGCAATGACCCTGCCGTATTTTCCGGCGGGCGCGTCGAGCTGGTCTGAGAAGTCGAGTGGTGATCCGGCCCTGATTCCGGCGGGCGTGTCGAGCTCGATCCAATCCGGGCCGGGCAGGATGAAGCCGTCGCGTTCCGCCGTCGCGCCCGCCGGGATTTCACGTTCGGCCAGCAGGGCCGCCGGAACCATCCAGAGCTGTTCGTCGAAGGCGCGGAAAGTCAGGCGGACCGGATCGTTCCGCCGGAGCCTGAATTGCGAAAGATAGAGCCCGACGAGGTTGGAGCCGTTGTCTGCATTCCAGACCACGACCGCGTTCGGTGCGTGCTGAGGCCCCCACCAGTTGCCGACGTCTCGGTTCGGAAAGATCCCGAATGTCTCGCTTTCGCCGTTGCGGTAGTCAACCCGGATTTCGGCGGTTTTCGCCTCCCGCGCGGTCCAGGCCGAGGCGTGGATCAGGCAGAGGTATCCGGCTTGGCGGGCGTCGACCGGAACGGACGCTTCGCGCGGAAAATTCCGGCCGAGGACGAGGGCGGAGTTTCCGCCGTTGCGTCCCGGGTCGAGGATCGGGAAGCGCGCGTCCCCCACGGCGAGAAAACCGGGCCTGAGCTGCCGCAGGTCGTTCTCCGGCCCCTGGTCGGTCCAGCCGCCCCGGCCGTCGTTCGCGACGTCGTCGCGGAATCCCATGTTTGCGGCTTTCGAGAGGTCGACGGCCGTCGCTGCGAACGGAATCCGGCGAAAGGCGAGGTCGATTCCGGATTTCGTGATCCTGCCGGATGAAGGTGCGAACGAGAAACGCAGCGAAATGTTTTCCGCACCGAATCTGCGGTTGTCGACGAGCGTGAGCTCGAATTCCCCTTCGGCGCGAAGCTCCGCCCCGCTGTCGAGCGGTACGCAGAGCTTGTTGGCGCGCAGCTTCCGGATGGGGTTCGGGCGTGCGGCGTCGTATTCGGCAAAGAGCCGGAACTCCCTGCCGTCCAGGCGGATCGTCCGGTTGAAGGCGTTCAGCGTGAGATTCAAGCTCAGATTCAGGGTTTCGACCGGGTGCGGTGCGGAAAAGCTGCCGGTATAGCGGAAACTCTCCGCGCCGAGCGGCGTCAGCCTCTGCCGCCAGGCCGCCGGGCCGAGTGTGCCGGCGACGGTCAGTGTTTCGCCGGAGCGCTTTTGTTCCGTCCCCGCGAGCTTTCGCTGGAAGTTCTGGTCGGACCAGCCGGCGCCGTAGTGGAACACCTCAAGCCGGGCGCCGTCGATGTTCAGGATTCCGGTCGGCTCGACGGTGAGCCAGGCGGGGAGGGTGGACGCGCCGGCGGAGAACGCTCCGGCGAGAAGCGCCGTGAAAAGCAATTTGGGCAGCATGGGAAAGCTCCTACCAGTTCAGGGCGATTTTGCCTTCCGGCGTATTTTCGTTCAGGACGCCGTAGTTGTAGACGAATTCGGGGACCGGCGCTTTCTGGGAGCCGACGTGCCAGTCGAGGTAAAGCAGGTTAACGCCTTGTGCGTGGCGCGCCGCCGGAATGCCGTAGCCGCTTGTATTGTAGTTGCCCGGAACGAAACGCCACGAGCCGACGCTGCGGTCGCCGCTGGTCGACCAGGTGTCGGCGGCGCCGATCTTCCGCGACGGAGAGCTCTGTCTGGTGATCTTCCGGGAGATGTAGGTCGAATCCGTGTAGTTCGCGATATCCGTGTTGCGCAGTATCCGCTCGTTGAAGCCGTAGTGCGGATTCCAACACCACCAGCTGTTCGATTTTTCGAGCGGATAGCTCCCCGCCATCGCGGGGCAGCGCATCTGCGCGGTCGAGATATAGCCGCCTGAGCGTTTGCTGACGAGGTTCGGGTCCGAAGCCGCACCGGTTCCGTAGAGCATCTGGTGCCAGAACGGCTGGCTGTTGGTTTTCCGGCCGAAGAGCGGCGGCAGGGAGTCACCGGAATCGGCGAGGTACTGCGCCATGCCGAGCCCGAGCTGTTTCATGGTGTTCACACACTGTGTGGATTTCGCCCGGTCACGCGCCTGGTTCAACGCCGGCAGCAGCATCGACGCGAGAATCGCAATAATCGCGATCACGATCAGCAATTCTATGAGTGTGAATTGTTTCCGCATGGTTCCTTTTCCTTTGGTTAGTGAAAATATCCGCCGACGGCCCTGAGACTGCTCCGAAGCTGTTCCACGTCGATTTCGCGCGGCCCGGTGTTGTGTCCGGCCGCCATCGCGGCCGCCATTCCGGCCGCCTGTCCCGTGATCCAGCAGCCCGGGATGACCCGCAGCGACGCGTGCACATACCGGTCCGTGCTGACGCAGCGCCCGCAGGTCAGCAGGTTCGAGACGTTCCGCGGCAGCAGGATGCGGTATGGGATGCCGTAGCTTTCGCCGTGTTTGCAGCCGCTGTCGCGGAACAGCTTCTTATGGGCTTCAAGTTCGGCGCGGTTCGGGTGCGCGGGGTGGATGTCCGCCGGGAAGTTGTAGCGGCCGATCTCGTCCGGAAAGTCGCGGCGGGCGAGGAAATCCCTGCGGACAAGCGTGTAATCCCCCGTGATCCGGCGCGATTCGCGGACTCCGAGCAGCGACCCGGAGTCGACGATCTCCGCATTCGCGAAGCCCGCGATCCGGCTGCGGTAGAACGCTTCGTATCTCCGCAGCAGCCGGCGGCTTTCGACGAGTCCGCGCGTCAGGGAGCGCTCGTCGGTCCCGTCCACGCCGAACACGTGCGAGATATTCGCGGCGGCCGTGCGGGCCGACACCCGGAAGAGCCCGGTATGGTGGAAATCCTCCTCCGGGAGCGTTCCGTCGCGGAACGCGGCCTCAAGCAGCTCCGGCATTTTTTCGTCATTGTGGCTGAATGCGCCGCCTGCCCGGTAGGCCTCCCAGTCGAACCCCGCCCAGAGCGAGCAGAGCGTGGAGGGCATGACCTCGTCGGAGCCGGCCATCTCGAACGGCGCCCCGGCCCACGCCGCGAGTGTTCCGTCGCCGGTTCCGTCGATGAACACCTTCGCTTCGACCGCGAAGAGCCCGCTCTGCGAGGCGAACACCGTCCGGGCGATTGCTCCGCCGGAGGCAACGACCGCCGCAAGGCGCGAATAATAAAGGAGTTCGACGCCGGATTCCGTCAGCAGATCCTCGTAAATCAGCTTCAGCTGCTCGGCGTTCAGCAGCGCGCCGGAATTTTCGAAGCCGCGGTCGCGCGAGGCCGCGGAGATCCGGTCAATGACTTCGCGCCCGAAACCTCCCGGCAGGAAGTGTATGCCGTCCGTATACGACATCAGGACCGGGACGCGCGCCGCGGTGCTCATGCCGCCCGGCATCGTATGTGCATCGAGCAGCAGCACGTGCGCGCCGCTTCGCGCGGCGGTCACGGCGGCGGCGATTCCGGCCGGACCGGCCCCGGTCACGCAGACGTCGGCGGCGTACCGGACCGGGATCTCATTTTCAAGGCGTACCATTTTCATTGTTCCATCACCCTTTTTGCTGTTTCACTGTTAATTATACACGGAAAAAGGGGATTTGACAATTTCCATTTCTGCTGTTATTGTATCAATATCCACAATGAAGGAGATAAGATGGAGTTTATCCGGGAGATCGGGCTTTTCGAGGAGGAGATGAATTGTTCGCTCGCGTTCCATGATCTGCTCGGAGAGCTAAGCACGCTCGCCGCACCGGGGCGCATCGCGCACCATCACGAAAATCCGCTCTGCGAAAAGATCCGCTCCTCCGGCGCCTCCGCCTATGCGGCGTGCTGTGCGTGTGACGTGAACGAGGTCGGGCGCCGGATCATGGAGGGGCGGCCGTTCTGGAAGGTGTGCCATGCGGGGTTCCGCGAGGCGGTTTTTCCGATTCTGAAGTTCGGCCGCCCCGCCGCCGTGATGTTCGCCGGGGTCTTCGCGCCTCCGCCCGGAACGGAGCCGCGCCGGAAGGGGACCGGATTGCCGCTCGACGAAGCGCCGGAGCCGCTGCTGTTCTGGGGCGGGCTCTTCGCGGACCATATCCGGCTGCGGCTTGAGGAACTGCCGGACATGGCGCCGCAGACCCGGCGCAGCGACCGCATCCGCTGCTGGTTCATCCACAACTTCCGAGATCCGGACTGCACGCTTGCTGGACTCGCGGAGGAGCTCGGCGTCAGTGAATCCCGCACGAGCCATCTGCTGCGGCAGGAACTCGGGAAGAGCTTTCCGGCCCTGCTCGGCGAATACCGGCTCGAATGTGCGAAACAGATCCTTTCGCGTTCGCAACTCTCCGTCGAAGCGGCGGCGCGCATGGCGGGGTTCCGCAGTGCGAACTACCTGCACCGCTGTTTCCGGCGGCGTTTCGGCATGACGCCGGATGAGTTCCGGCGCGGGTGCGTCACTTCTTTTCCAGGAGGAACACGCACCCCACCGCAAACAGGTTCGGCCAGTGCTTCGTCAGCAGCGGGAACGAGTGCCCGATCGGAATCTCCCGAATGACGCTGATCCCGAGGTGTCTGCACAGCCTGCGGAAATCCCTGATCGTCCCGAGGTGGATGTTCGGCGTGTTGTACCACTGATACGGGATCTGCTTCGTGCGCGGCATTGCGCCGGTGAGGACCAGCTGCATCCGGCAGTAGAAGTAGCCGAAGTTGATGAAACTCACCGCCGCGAGCTTGCCGACGCGGACGATTTTCCGCATAAGCTGATCCGGGCGGCGCATCTGCTGGATCGTCTGGCTCAGGATCACAAGGTCGAACGAGTTGTCCTCCGCGAAGTCGAGCTCGTCGTCGAGGTCGCTCTGCACGACCGGCACGCCGTTCGCGATACACTCCGCAATAAGGTTCGTGTCGATCTCCATGCCGAGCACTTCGGCCCCGCGTTCGTTTTTCAGCATCTTGAGGAAGCTGCCGTCGCCGCAGCCGAGGTCGAGTACGCGGTGGCCGGAGTCTACCAGCTCCGCGATGACCGCGAGGTCGGGGCGGTTCCTGAGTTCTGAATGATAACGTTTAGCCACGGCGCACCTCCTGCCGGTTGCGCAGGAAATCGCGGACCATCCGGCCGAGCGCATCCACTTCGAGCAGGAATGCGTCGTGGCCGTAGCCCGACTGGATTTCACAGAATGATACGTTCAGCCGGTTCTTCAGCAGCGCGTGCACGATCTTGCGCGACTCCGCCGTCGGAAAGAGCCAGTCGCTCGAAAATGAGACGACGAGGAACGCCGCTTTCGCCGCGGAGAAGGTCTTCGCAAGATCGCCGCCGCTGCGCCGCGCCATGTCGAAGTAGTCCATTGCGCGCGTGATGTAAAAGTAGCTGTTCGCGTCGAAGAGCTCGACGAAGCGCCGCCCCTGGTGCTCGAGATAGCTTTCCACCGCGAAGTCGCGCTGGAAGTCGAAGCTGTAGCTGTCGGCGTCCTGCAGTTCGCGCCCGAATTTCCGGCTCATCGATTCGTCGGAGAGGTAGGTGATGTGCGCGAGCATGCGCGCCGTCGAGAGCCCTCCCTCCGGCACACGGTCGGGGGAGTAGTTCCCTTCGTTCCAGCGCGGATCGTTCTTGATCGCCTCGCGGCCGACCCAGTCGAACGCGATGCTCTGCGGAGAAAGCTGCGAAGTCGTCGCGATCGGCACGATGCCGTCCGCCATGTCCGGAAAGTTGATCGACCATTCGAGCGCCTGCATTCCGCCCATCGACCCGCCGATGACCGCGAGAAGCCGCCTGATGCCGAGGTGCTCGACAAGATGCTTCTGCGCCCGGACCATGTCGCGGATCGTGATGACGGGGAACGTCAGGTTGTAGGGGTTGCCGGTATCCGGGTCGATCGAGCGCGGGCCGGTCGAGCCGGCGCAGCTGCCGATGACGTTGCTGCAGATGACGAAATATCTGTCTGTGTCGATCGCTTTGCCGGGGCCGACCATCTCGTCCCACCAGCCGGCTTTGGGGTCTTCCGGCGCATAGCGTCCGCAGACATGCGCGTTCCCGGAGAGGGCATGCGTAATCAGAACCGCATTGTCGGCTTCGGGAGTCAGTGTTCCTGCGGTCTCATAACGAATGTTCACCTGTTTGAGCTCTTTGCCGCAATCCAGCGGCAACGGTTCGTTCAGCTGAAAATTCAATGGTACGGTAATCAGCAACTTGATGCAGTCCTCCCCTGTATAGAGTGCTCAAATTATGTAATATACACTTCAGAAACGCATAATGCAAGCAGGAACAGAACCGAAACCCGGACGGAGTGTGCGGCTCAAAAGCCGCGCCCCCGCTCCGGAAAGGAAGCGGGGGCGGTTTCCCGGGGCGGGAACTCAGTATTTGCTGTCGGCGTAGTTGACCCAGCCGCCGGCCTTGACGAGCTCGAGGTCGAACTCCCCGATGGTGAACGGGAACACCTTGCTGACCTGTGCGTTGGAGACGGTGAAGGTTTTGCTTTCCAGGTCAGTGACGAGCGAGGCGTCGGTTCCGGCGAAGATCGTGAAGAGTTCGTCGATGGCTCCCTTTTCGAGCGAAATCGCCATGAGTCCGCAGTTGAACATGTTCTGGCGGAAGATGCGCGCGAAGTTCTCGGCGATGACGATGTTGATTCCGTTGCACTCGAGGACCCACGGAGCGTGCTCGCGGGAGGAGCCGCAGCCGAAGTTCGCGCGGGTCACGATGACGCTCTTGCCGGCGATGTCCTTTTTGGGGTCGAATCCGGGCAGCGAGAGGTCTTCGAGGCAGTACGGCTTCAGGGCCGCCTTGGTCAGCTCGGTCAGGTATTTGGCCGGGATGATCTCGTCGGTGTTGATGTCGGAACGGTCGAGAAACAGGATTTTTCCGTTGAAATTTTTCATTTTCAGCTCCTTGCTTATTTGCCGGTGAAGAGCGGCGAATTCGTGATGACTCCGGCGATCGCGGTTGCGGCGGCGGTCGCGGGGCTCATCAGGTGGACCATGCCGCCTTTGCCCATGCGGCCGTTGAAGTTGCGGTTCGTGGTCGACGCGCACGATTCGCCGTTCGCGAGGACGCCGTTGCTCATGCCGAGGCAGGCGCCGCAGGTCGGGTTCGTGACGCAGAAGCCGGCGTCCATGAAAATCTCGATGAGCCCCTCCTTCAGGGCCTCGCGGTAGATTTTCGGCGTGGCCGGCGAGACGATCGCACGGACGTTTTCGCTGATCCGCTTCCCTTTCAGGATCCCGGCGGCGATGCGCAGGTCTTCGAGGCGGCCGTTTGTGCAGCTGCCGATGTAGATCTGGTTGACCGGGGTCCCCTCCATCTCGCGGACGGTTTTGACCTGGTCCGGCTTGTAGCCGAAGGTGACCATCGGTTCGAGCTCGGAGACATCCATCGTGATGACCTTGTCATAGGCCGCGTCGGCGTCCGGCAGCCACTTCGAATACTCGGCGAGCGCCGCTTCCCTGCTCGGGAAATCGTTCCGGATGAACGGCCAGAGGAAGTCGACCGTGACCATGTCCGGGTAGCAGACGCCGCAGGTCCCGCCCGCTTCAATCGCCATGTTGCAGAGCGTCATGCGCGAATCCATCCCCATCGCGTCGACGGCGGGGCCGGCGAATTCGATGACCTTGTCGGTCGCGCCGTTCACGGTCAGGAGCCTGATGACCGCGAGGATCACGTCTTTTGCGAAGACGCCGCCACGCAGTTTGCCGTTCAGCACGACCTTGATCGTGGCCGGTTCGCGCATCGTGCAGACGCCCTTGAGGATGCCGACTTCGAGGTCGGTCGTGCCGACGCCGGCCGCGAACGCGCCGAACGCGCCGTGCGTGCAGGTGTGGGAGTCGCCCATGATGACCGTGAAGCCGGGACGGACAAAGCCCTTTTCCGGGAAGATCGCGTGGCAGACGCCGTTTTCGCCGATATCGAAGAAGTCCCTGATTCCCTGGCGTTTCGCCCATTCGCGCATCGTTTTGCCCTGTTCGGCGGTTTTCGAATCCTTCGCCGGGGTCACATGGTCGATCACTGCCTTGATCCTGGCCGGGTCGAACACGCGGTCCTTGCCGATGGCGACGAGGTCGTTGATCGCGATCGGGGTCGTGATCTCATGGCAGAATACCCGGTCGAGCGACAGCACCCGGACGCCGGGGGCGGGCGTGTCGACGGTATGGGCGTCGAAAATCTTCTGGGCCAACGTTTTTCCCATTTTCAAGCTCCTTTGGATATGGTTTGGTGATTCCTGTTGTGATTTCCTCCTTATAAGATACCACCGAACCGGGAAAATTCAATATTTTTACAAATTTTAAATATAATAAACAAAAAGCGTGCTATATTAATAGGGAAAACGACGGGAGGAGTGGTATGGTTGAGAGCCGGATCGGGAAACGGATTCGTCAGTACCGGAAAGAGAAGAGCCTGACGATCAGGCAGTTCGCGGATGTCGCCGGGATCAGCACCGCCCTGGTCAGCCAGCTTGAGCGCGGGATCGGGAATCCGAGCCTGTCGGTGTTAAAATTAATCTGCAGGACGCTCGGGATTCCGCTTTCCGCGCTGTTTATCGAGGAGATCGACAATGCGTCGCTGATCCGCCGGAAGGCGGAGCATGAACGGATCCACAATCCGAACGAAAAGAACGCGGTCTACTTCAACCTGACGCCGGGCCCGCTGAAATCGAATGTTGAGCTGCTGATGATGGTGCTCGGCCCGAAGCGCGAGACGAACCACGGATTTTCACAGCACTTCGAGGAGGAGATCGCGTTCCTGCTCGAAGGCGAGGCATACCTCGTCTTTGAGGAGGAGGAGTTTCTGCTGCAGCCCGGCGACGCGGTGCGCATCCTGCCGTCGCGCAAGCATAAGCTGCGCAATATGAGCGACAGGCGCGTCCGCGTGCTTTTCATCAAGAGCAAGAGCAACTACTGATTGCGGAGGGGATATGCATTCGAGCCGTCGGGAGATGACCGGATATGTGCGGCGGGCCGAGGCGCTGGCGACCGGGCGGGTGCTTTTTGCGGAGTGCCGCCCGCTGCCGGAATCCGGCGTGTTCCTGCACCCGTGCGCCCGTTTCATCATGCCCGTCGCGCAGGTGAAGCGCGTGACCTTCGGGAGCGCGGGACAGCTGCTTGAGGCGGAACTCGCTCCGGGCGATGCGGTTTTCTGCCGTCCCGGCGCATGGCTGGACGAGCATTTCGAGCGTCCGCACTGCATGATCTCGGCGGTTTTCCACGAGGAATTCATCCGCTGCATCTACATTGCGCAACGTTCCGGCTCCCCGCGCAACGGACCGGATGTCTATTTCCACACGCTGCATCCGCCCTCCGCCGCGCTCCGGGAGGCGGCTGCGATGCTTGCGCATATGGATCCGGGC
Organism: Lentisphaeria bacterium; assembly: GCA_018265615.1. Lineage (GTDB taxonomy): Bacteria > Verrucomicrobiota > Lentisphaeria > Victivallales > Victivallaceae > Victivallis. The sequence goes on along the minus strand of JABLYX010000007.1, from coordinate 102,632 downwards.
TCCCGCGCCGCCGGGAACGCGTTCCGGGCGCTGCTCTCGATGACGGCCGAACAGCTCGAAGCGGAGGACGACCGGCTCTTTTCGGAGGAGGACCGGATCTGGAGCCGGTTCGACGAGTGGCTCGGGATGCGCTTCTTCCACGATATCGCGCGCGACGACATCGCCGCCGGGATCGGGGTCCGCCCGGCGAAGCTGTCGCGCCTCGTGCGCGCCCGCACAGGGACGGGAATACGGGAGTATCTGAATGCGCTCCGCCTCGACTATGCCGTGAAGCTTCTGTGCGACGAACTTTCCGTCGAAGAGATCTCGCGCCGTTGCGGCTTTGCCTATCCAGCCTACTTCATCCGCCTCTTCCGGGCCCGCTACGGCCTGACTCCGGGCGAGTTCCGCAAACGGAACAGATAGGATTTTTTTGAATTTTTTTCCGGATTCCGGCTTGCAAAAGTTGACTAGGCAAATTATAATTAATAGAAAAGACATAGTTTATTCAGGGGGCACACATATGCGGCAGCAGCCATTTCGTGAAATTGCGCGGGAATTGGCGCGGCGGGTGAGGGCGGGAGTGTATCCGCCCGATTCGGCGCTGCCTCCGCGGCTGGAACTGATGCGGGAGTTCGGTGTGGCGCGCGCCACGCTGGACCGGGCGATTCAGGAGCTGATCCGGGAGCGGGTGCTGGTCGGGAAGCACGGCTCCGGAACATTCGTGAACGGGACCGGCGAGGCGCGCCGCCGGATCGCGGTGATCGGCTCCACCGATGCGGAGGAGTGCGCCGGGGCTCCGTTCGAGCTGACGCCGGTCGCCGCTTCGGAGCTGCGCGAAAAATCGTCATGGCGGCGGCTTTTCGAGTTTGACGGCCTTTTGTGGGTGCGTCCTGAGAAAGAGCTTTTTCCGGTCATCGACGCGGTGGGAAAACAGGTTCCGCAGGTGCTGGTCAACCGCGTCCGCCCCGGGAACGCTTACGTTTCGACCGATCACCGCGGCGCGTATTACGCGATCACGAAGGAGCGGCTGGCTTTGCTGCCGGGATGCCGCGTCTATTTCCTGCATAACGAAGTCCGCTCGCTGCCGGTCGATTACCGGTTCGACGGCTTTTCCGATGCGTGCCGCGAGGCCGGGCGCTTCTACGATCTGCTGCATATGCCCGCGTCATTCGAGGGGAGGCTCGCCGTGTTGCGGGAGCGGCTCGAGCTCACGCCGGGGAAACCGGTCCTTGTCGTGGCGGACTGTCTTGCCCAGACCGGCGCGTTCATGCGGTTCGCGGCGGAGCGCGGCGTACGCTGGAGGCAGGAGCTCTTCTACAGCGATTTCGACGACGACTTCGAATGCGACGTCTGGGGCGTCAGGGTCACGAGCTTCATTCAGGAGCCGCCCCGGCTGTTCCGCGAAGCGCTCGCGAAGCTCGGGCGCATGTTCGATGGCGCGGACGGGGAGGATGGCGAACTCATCGCGCCCGCGCGGCGCGACGGAGATACATAAACCAACAGGAGATGCCAGGAGATGAATGAACCCATTCGTGTCGGAATCGGCGGGCTCGGCCGCAGCGGTTTTGCGATCCATTCCGAGTATCTGAAGGATGATCCGCGCTTCCGGGTGGTCGCCGCCGCCGATCTGCTGCCGGAGCGGCGGCGGGACGCCGTGGAACGGTTCGGCTGCCGGGTCTACGGCAATTATGCCGAGATGCTTGAGGCGGGCGGCTTCGACCTCTTTGTGAACGCGACGCCGAGCCGGCTGCATGTCGAGGCGTCGCTTGCGGGGCTGGCGGCGGGCTTCCATGTGCTTTCCGAGAAGCCGTCCGCGACGGCGGCGGCGGAGTTCGGGCGGATCGTTGCGGCGGCGAAGGCGGCCGGACGGGAATTCTTCCCGTTCCAGAACTCCCGTTATTATCCGCATTTCCGGAAGATCCGCGAGGTGATCGCCTCCGGCGCGCTCGGTGAAATCGTCTGCATCCGCAGCAACTGGAGCAGCTTCGCGCGCCGCTGGGACTGGCAGACGCTGCAATGTGAATGCGGCGGAAATCTGTGGAACACCGGCCCGCATCCGGTCGATCAGGCGGTCGTGCTCTTCGGCGACGCGGAGCCGCGGGTGTTCTGCCGCATGGCCTCGCACCACTTCGATTTCGGCGGCGACGCGGAGAATTTCTGTGCGCTGACGCTGTACGGCGAGGGGAGCCCGACGATTGAAATCCAGATCAGCAGTTTTCTGGCGTACCCGCAGGGAGAGCAGTACAATATCCAGGGAACCTGCGGCGGCCTCAGCGGCGGGCCCGAAGGGCTGAGGTGGAAATATTTTGACCCGGCGCGTGCTCCGAAGCACGGGCTGTGGCGTCCGTGGAGCCTCGACCGGCAGTATTGCTCCGAGAAGCTCGAATGGCAGGAAGAGTGCTGGAAACTCGCCGAAACGCCGTCGGGCGCGGAATTTTTCCGGATCATGAGCGGCGGGGTTTACTCCAACCTTCACGATGTCCTGCGCAGCGGCGCGGAACGTGAAATCACGCTCGAACAGGTCCGGCGGCAGATTCAGATCATGGAAGAGGCGCACCGGCAGAATCCGCTGCCGCGCCGGAATACGGGGGGGGAGCAATGAAAGAGCTGCAGATCGGAATGGTCGGGCTGGACACATCGCATGTGACCGGCCTGGCGGGGTGCTTCAATGATCCGGAGAATGCGTTCCACATCGCGGGGGCGCGGATCGTGAAAGCGTTTCCGGGCGGGAGCGCAACCTTCTCCCTGAGCCGGAACCGGATCGGGCGGTTCACGGCGGAGCTCAGTGAGAAGTACGGTGTCGGGCTTGTCGACTCCATCGGCGCGCTCGGGGGGATGGATGCGTTCCTGCTTGAGAGTGTGGACGGGGCGCAGCATTTTGAACAGTTCCGCATCCTCGCGGAGTTCGGCAGGCCGGTTTACATCGACAAGCCGCTCGCGTGCTGTTATGCCGATGCGAAACGGATCTTCGAGCTTGCGCAGGAGAAGCGAATTCCGATCATGACTGCGTCGAGCATGCGCTACGCGGCCGGCGTGGGCGACGTACTGCCGCCCGGAACCGCGGTGGCGGCGGCCGAAGGCTTCGGGCCGCTCGAGTTTCTGCCCGACTACCGCGACTATTTCTGGTACGGAATCCACACGGCGGAGCTCCTTTACCGCTATCTCGGGCGCGGCTGCATGGAGGTGCGGACCATTTCGCACGGCGGGATGGAGCTCGCCGTCGGGCTCTGGGAAGACGGGCGCGTCGGCCAGATCACCGGCAATCACGCCGGGAGCCGTGATTTCGGCGTGCGGCTGGTGACCGGGACGGGGCATGTCGTATCGGTGCAGAATCCGGATATTCCATATCTGTACCCGATGGCGTCGGCGATCCTCGAATTCTTCCGCAGCGGCATTTCCCCGATCGACCCGGCGGAGAGCCTTGAAATCATCGCCTTTCTGGAGGCGGCCAGCCGCAGCCGGGCCGCCGGCGGGAAGCCGGTCGCGCTGAAAAATCTGTAACAGACAGGGAACCAATGAAATGAACGTCAGGATTTTTGACGACAAGCTGTCGCTCGGCGCGGCGGCCGCCTCTGCCGGAGCGGAGAAGCTCCGCGCGGCAATCGCCCGGAAAGGTGCTGCGAACGTGATTCTCGCGACAGGCGCGAGCCAGTTCGAAATGCTCTCGTGCCTGTTGGAGGAACCCGGCATCGACTGGAGCACGGTTTCGATTTTCCACCTTGACGAGTACATCGGGCTCCCGGCCGGCCATCCGGCGGGATTCCGCAGGTATCTGTGGGAGCGTTTCGTTTCGAAGCTGCCGGTGCCGCCTGCGGCATTTTACCCGGTAAACGGCAGCGCGGCGGATCCGGAGGGCGAATGTATGCGCCTCGGCGGGATCATCGCCGCGCATCCGGTCGACGTCGCTTTCATCGGCGTCGGCGAGAACGGCCACATCGCCTTCAACGACCCCCCCGCCGATTTTGAAACGGAACAACCGTATCTTGTGATCCGGCTCGATGAGAAGTGCCGCCGCCAGCAGCTCGGGGAGGGGTGGTTCCCGACGCTTGCGGATGTTCCGGAACGCGCGATTTCGATGGGAGTCCGGCAGATCCTGAAGAGCCGTTCGATCATCAACACCGTGCCGGACCGGCGCAAGGCGGAAGCGGTCCGCGGAGCGCTGGAAGGCGAGGTTTCGAATCTCTGCCCCGCTTCGATTCTGCGCACCCACGCGGACGTGACGACCTTTCTCGACAGCGGCTCCGCATCGCTGCTGGAGCGGAAGCATGCGTAATCCGGGGTGGGTGGACCTCCAGGTGAACGGCTGCGCCGGAGTTGATTTTTCGGATCCCGCACTGACGGAGGACGCTTTTCTCCGTGCGGCGGAGTATGTGTTCAAATCCGGTACGGAGCTCTTTCTGCCGACGCTGATTACGAGCGAATTCGCGGTTTACCGCCGCAATCTCGCGTTGATCCGCAATGCGGTTGAACGGCACGGGCTGGCGCCGTCGATTCCGGGCGTCCACCTCGAAGGGCCGTTTATTTCACCCGTTCCGGGAGCGGCTGGCGCGCACAATCCGGCATGGATGCTGCCGCCGCGCCCCGAAGCGGTCGAACGGCTGCTCGACTGCGCGCCGGGGTTCGTGAAGCTCGTCACGCTCGGGGCGGACGCTCCGGGCGCGGCCGGGGCGATCGGCTGCCTGCGGGCGCGCGGCGTTGCGGTTTCGGTCGGCCACCATATGGCCGGTGCCGCACAGGTCGCGGCGGCAGCCGACGCCGGGGCGCAGGCGCTGACGCACCTCGGGAACGGCATTCCCGCGATGCTGCCGCGCCACGCGAATCCGGTCTGGGCTGGGCTCGCGGAGGAGCGGCTCGCGGCGATGATCATTACCGACGGCCATCATCTGCCGCCGGAGGTGATCCGGGTCATCTGCAAGGCCAGGGGGGCGGAGAAGATCATCGTGACGAGCGACGCGTCTCCCGCCGCGGGATTCGCGCCGGGGCCGTGCCGTGTGCTCGGCAACGACGCGGTCCTCGAGCCGGACGGCAGGCTGTACAACCCCGCGACCGGATTTCTGGTCGGTTCCGCCGTCATGCTCGCCGACTGCATGCGCCATCTCGAATCGCTCGGGATTTTCAGCGACGGGGAGCTGTGCCGGGCCGGCCGGGAAAACGCGCTCGCATTGCTGGGGGCCGCGTGACGGGGCGCACAAAGCGCCTTCCTCACTTCAGCAGCGTATCGGCCAGGAAAAGGCGGAATTCCGGGATGGAGAAGAACAGGTGCTCAGGGCGGGCGGCGCGGAGGGCGTCGGGGTCGGCGGTACCGGCCCATGCGGCCGCGGCGGCGGGTACGCCGGCACTGTGCGCGGCCTCGACATCACCTGGAGTGTCCCCGACATAGAGCGCTTCCTCCGGCTTCAGGCTGAAGCGCCGGAGGACGGCTTTGATCCTCTCCGGCTTGCACGGGCCCTCGGGGGAGCCGGTTTCGACGGCATCGAGGAGGGAGGCGATCCCGTAATGTTCGAGCGAGATGTCGCAACTGCGTTTGCCCTTGCCGGTTACGAGGGCGGCGATGACGCCGCGCGCCCGGAGGAACGCCAGCAGCTCCGGCACGCCGGGGAACGGCGCGGGACACATATCGTGGAGTTCGCGGTAGAACTTCAGGTAGTCGGCCACGCCCCGCTCATATGCATGCGGCGCGAGCGCGCGGATGGTTCCCTCCTCGCTCGGGCCGAAGGTCGCGATGATCTCCGCGTCGGAGATGCTCCGCCCGGCCAGCGGCTCGATTGCGCGGCGGAAGCCCGCGATGCAGAGCGGCAGCGTGTCGCCGAGCGTGCCGTCGAAGTCGAACAGGACGGCCTTCAGCATGTTCCGCCCCCTTTCCGCGCCGTGAAGAAAAGGCGCGGGAAGTGGAAGATGATTTCACCGTTCCGGCGCACCGGGTAGCGTTCGACGATCCGGCGCAGGATTTCGGCTTCGAACGCCTCCTTCGTTTCGCCGGAGAGCGCCGCGAGGTACGGGCGCAGCCCGGTTCCGCGGTACCATTCGAGCAGCGAACGGTGTGACGGCATGCGCTGGAAGTAGGTGGTCTGCCACAGGTGGAAGTCGTCGGAGAGCTCCGAAAGCAGGTCGAAATATTCGTCCGGCGGCAGCGAATAAAAGATGCGCGGCTCGGGGAAGAGCGGCTTCCACTGCGGCTCTGCCGCGACTTCGCGGATGATCCGGTGGACCGGCGCGTCGAAGTTGTTCGGGATCTGGACGGCCATGACGCCGCCGGGCACGAGGATGCTCATCATCTCCCGGAGCAGCCGGGGGTGGTCCGGGACCCACTGGATGCAGGCGTTCGAGTAGACCGCGTCGAAGCCGCCGCCGAGCGCGGCGAACTCTCCGGTCGCGTCGAACAGCCGGAACTCCATGGCCGGATAGTCGCGCCGCGCGGTTTCGAGCATGTTTTCGGAGCTGTCCACACCGAGGATGTGCGCCGCCGGGAAGCGCTCCGCGAGCACCTGCGTGCTGTTGCCCGGCCCGCAGCCGAGGTCGAGGATCCGCCGCGGGTTTTCCAGCTCGATCCGGTTTGCGAGGTCGACTGCGGCCCGCGTCCGCTCTTTTTCAAACTTCAGGTACTGCTTCGAATCCCACTCCGCCATGCCGACCTCCGGTTTTTCGCTGTTGAAAGGATAATATATCACGGGAAAGCGGGCGGAGCAAATTTTCCCGCGGAAATGCCCTGAAAACGGCGGTGCGGGTTTGAATGACTGTTGCCGATACGGTATTTCCATGACCCGGAACGCGGCCGGTTTTCCCCCGTATGGGAGTGCGGGTACCTGGAATTCCGGATTTTCCGGCGCGATTTCGGAGAGACGCCGTACCGCAAATGAATTTTCTTGCAATTGCGGGAAATGCGGCTACATTAACGGGGGAGGGGAGTGATATGTACGCAACTTACCGGGAACACTACATTGTCCGCCACCGCGAGGCCGACCGCAACGGCGAGCTCCGGCTGGCCGGCTGGTTTGATTTTCTGCAGGAGGCGGCGGCGAACCATGCCGCACTGCTCGGCGTCGGGCTCGACATGTTGCAGAAGAACGGTATGATCTGGGTGCTGTCACGCCTGAAGCTCGAGATGGACCGTTCGCCGCGGATCGGGGAACACGTCACGGTCGAAACCTATCCGAACGGATTCCGCCGCCTCCACGCTTCCCGCCAGTTCCGGGTTACGGGGGGCGGCGGGGAGGAGATCGGGCGCGGTTCGAGCCGCTGGCTGCTGCTCGGGCTCCCCCGGATGCGCCCGCTGAAGCTCGAGAGCCTGCCGGTCGAACTGCCGGACAATTCGGCGCTCCCTGATTACTTCGATCTGGAGGAGAAGCTTCCGCCGCGCGGCCTTGTTCCGGAGCTCCGCGTGCCGATCCGCTACTCAATGGAGGATGTGAACGGGCACCTGAACAATGCCGAATATGCGGGGATGGTGCAGGATTTCGCCGCCATGAAGCGCGGGAACTCCCCGCATTTCCGCTCGGTTGAGCTGCATTTCCTCGCGGCGGTCAGGGAGCCGGATACGCTCGCGATCGGCGGGGAGTGCTCGGAGGACGCCCTGTTTGTCGAAGGCACGGGCAGCTCCGGCGCGACAAGCTTCACCGCAAAAGCGGCGCTCCTCCCATAAGAGCTTGTCCCTGAATAAGAACATTGTGCCTTCCCGCATTGAATTCCTTATTCAGGGATAAGTCCTGAGCGGCGCGGAGCGCAAATAAAGCAATCCTCAAAAGCCGCCGTTCCCTGTATGCTCAGGGGCGCATGAAAGCGCCGCCGTTGAGATTGATGATTTCTCCGGTGAGGAAACCCGAACCGGCGATGTGGAGGACGGATTCGGCCACCTCTTCCGGGGGGGCGCCGCGCCGCATGGGGATGGTGTTGAGTTCATTCTGCATCATCTCCGGGGTGAGGCGTTCGGTGCAGAGGTCGGTGAGGATGAGCCCCGGGGCGAGGACGTTCGAGGTGACGCCGTGCGCGGCCCCGAGGGCCGCGAAGCCGCGCGAGAGCGCATGCATCGCGGACTTTGCCGCGGCGTAGGAGAGCATGCGCTCACTGGGGGGCTGATAGGCCCAGATGCTGGAGATGTGCACCATGCGTCCCCAGCCGTTGGCTTTCATCTGCTCCAGGGCGAATTTGCCGCAGAGATAGGCGCCTTTCAGGTTCACGGCCATGACCTGGTCCCACCAGCCGCCGTCGGAATCGGAGGGCTTGCGGCGGTAGGGGTCGACGCGGGCGTTGTTGACGAGGATGTCGACGCCGCCGGCCGCTTCGAACATTTTTTTGACGGCCGTTTCGTCGGAGATGTCGCAGCAGCAGGCGCTTCCGCCGATTTCCGCTGCGACGGCTTCGGCGGCTTCGCGGCCGTGCGCATAGTTGACGATGACGCGGCAGCCTTCGGCGGCGAACCGGCGGCAGATCGCGGCTCCGAGCCCGCGCGACCCACCGGTGACGAGAACGGTTTTTCCTTTGAATGCAGACATTTGCATACTTCCTTTCCTTACCAGTCGCAGACTGCGCCGTCCGGGCGGAAGAGCCGCGGGGTTCCGGCGGTGATGCGCGGATGTTTCTTCACCATTTCCATGTCGAGTTCGATTCCCCAGCCGGGCTTTTCCGGCAGTTCGAGATAGCCCTCTTTGACCACGAGCGGTTCGGTGATGACCTCGTTGCGCCAGTCGTTGAGGAAGAGCCGCTCCTGAATGAGGAAGTTCGGGGCGACCGCGTCGAGGTGCAGCGAGATCGCGGTGATGACCGGGCTCATCGGACAGTGCGGTGCGACGAAGCCGTCGAACGCCTCCGCGAGGTGCGCGACCTTCAGCCCCTCGTTGAAGCCGTGACAGTGCGCGAGGTCCGGCTGCGCGATGCAGATCGCCCGCTTTTCGAAGAGCCGTTTGAACTCCTGAAGCCGGGTCAGCCGTTCGCCGGCCGCGACCGGGATATTGACCTTTTCGGCGACGAGCGCCATGCCTTCCTCGTCCTCGGGCTGGACAGGCTCCTCGAAGAACATCAGATTGAGTTCCTCAAGCGATTGCCCGATGCGGATCGCGAGGCGCGCATCGTAGCGGCCGTGCCCGTCGAAGAGCAGCGGCGCATCGGGGCCGACCGCCTCGCGGACCGTTTCGGCGGCCTTGCGGATGCACCGTACGGCTTCGAGGTCGCATACCGGCCAGGTCGGCACGGCGAGGCTGAACTTGAAGGCGGAGTAGCCGCAGGCGAGCGCGGCGGCGGCTTTGTCGCGGATCACGGCGGGATCGGTCGCGCCGCCGGTCCAGCCGTTCGCATAGACGCGGATCCTGTCGCGCACCGCGCCGCCGAGGAGCTCGTAGACCGGTTTCCCGGCGGCCTTGCCGATGAGGTCCCAGCAGGCGAGTTCGACGCCGGAAATGGCGGAGGCCTTGACGACGCCGCCTTTCCAGAAGCGCTGGCGGATCAGCGTCTGCATGAGCCGGCCGACCTGCGTGGGATCCTGCCCGAGGATCAGGTCCTCAAGGTCGCGCAGGCTCCCGAGGATCGATTCGTCGTGGCTTTCAAGCGTCGCTTCGCCGAGCCCGGTCAGCCCCTCGTCGGTGTGCAGGAGAATGTAGAAATAGTTGCGGTTCGACAGAAGCCCGCACCCCGGAGTCGGCGCTCCGACCAGTACGGCTTCCACTTTCGTGATTTTCATGGCTGTTCTGTATTCCTGTCTGATTGCGTTTGGGTTCCGATACGGATATCGTAGAGCTCCGCCGCCGTCTCCCGCGCCGCCCGCACCATCTCGGGGTAGGGGGTGTCGCAGAGGTCGAGGAAGCCGAAGCCGATATTTTCGTTGTCGAGGCTCCGTCCCGCCGGGGACTGATCGATGAGCCGGTAGTAATGCACTCCGACGATCAGCGGGTTGCGCAGTGCCCCTTCCACATAGCGGCGGTAGTCGCGGCCGCGTTCGGATTGGCTCGCGCTGCCCTGGAGCCCGGGATAGGAGTGGCCGCCCGCGATCGTCCCGAAGTGGAACTCCCCGATGATGACCGGCTTGTCGAGGTTCTCCGGCAGCCGGAAATCCTCCACGGAGTACTCGTAGATGTTGAAGCTCAGCACGTCGCAGTAGCGCGCTGCGGTTTTCACGATGCGGGGAACCGGGCTCCCGGCGAAGCGGCAGCCGAGGTAGAGCTTCTGCGGGGCGAAACGCCTGACGGCGTTCCGGGCGCCTTCGAAGTAGCGTTCGACGATTGCGTCGTTGAACGCGGCGAGATCCTCCCGGGCGCACTGCGGATCGGGGAGAGCGGTCGATTCAAGGAACGCACCGTAGGAGGCGTAGGCTGTCTTCCACGCCGCGTTCAGTTTTTCGACCGGGCCGTATTTCGCTTCGAGGCGGCGGCGGAACTCCTGCTTGGCGGGCTGTGCGGCGGGGCTGGCCAGCACCGCCTCCGCGAGCGCGGTCTCGCCGCCCCACGCATGTTCGTTATCGACGAAGATGCCGATGCACATGGGGTCGTCCGCCGCGAAGGGCCAGGTGGTCTTCAGGTACGTTTCGACGGCCTTTTCGAAGCGCGGGTCAAAGACGTCCTGAAAATGCTGCCAGATGCCGTGGTGGCCCTGGATTGCCGGCGCTCCGCGGCTGTAGGCCTGAAGTACGTACGGCAGCTTTCCGTCGCGGGCGTAGAGCCGCAGCGACCAGTTGCCCATGGTGTTGATTCCCCAGCTTGCGGCGCGTTCATAGAGCCGCGCCCTGTACGCTTCGGCCCAGGAGGGGCCGTACTTCTGCCGGAGGTTGTTCTCGAAGAAGTTGAAGACCTGCGGCCTGACCTTTTTCCGCCGGTAGAAGCTGTCAGCGCCCGGCGCGTAATCCTGCTCGCGGTAGAGTCCGGCTCCGGCCGGGTCGCCGGGGAGGGGGATGCCCTCGAAATAGTGTTCGCGCAGGTTGATCCCGGTCCGCTGTTCCTGCTCGAACTGGCAGATGCCGTGCGAGAAGAAGAGCCTCCCCTCCGGATCGACGAGGTGCCATTTGCCGCCGTGCTTCGCGACGCGGAAGCTGCCGGTCGCCTCGAGCTGCGGCCCCGGCGCCCAGCCGCCGAAGCGGTTCCACCCCGCCGGGCGCGGATGCGTGGCGAGGTCGGCCCGTTCGCGCTCTCCCGCCCGGGCGAGGTCGGCGGCGGAACGGGTTTTGCCGGGCCACTCCCTGTGGTTGTACTGGCCGAAACGGTCGATGGCGGGATAGAACGACGCGGCGCTGCGGAGCGCATCCGGAACGCCTTCGAACGGCTCCTCAAGCCGGATTTCCGACACTTCGAACTTCACCTCTTTCCCGAGCGGGAGCGTGAAGAGCATGATGTTGGTGATCTTCTTCACGTCGAGCGTATTGCGTCCGTCGATCCCCTCGAACGGACTCAGCACACCTTCGAATTTCACTTCGTCCGGCGCAATTCCGTTGCGGAAGTAACGCACGCGCAACGTGCCGGTTTCACCCGCGTCGAATGCGCGTCCGCCGCGGATGCAGAACTCCTTGCCGTTTGCGCCGAGGTTTTCGATCTGGCACTTGACCGCGATCTGGCGGTCCGTGAGGTTCCGGATCTTCATTGCGAGGACGGAGCAGCGCGACAGGTCGAAGAACGGCGAGCCGTTCTGCGGCTTCAGGTTCACGCCGGGCCATGAGATCTCCTGCCTGGCCGGGATCGTGACGACAAGCGTTCCGCCGCGTTTCGCGACGGAGGCACGGCCGTTCACAGTGACCTTCGAGGCGTCGAAGCGGTCGAGCCGGAGCGGTTCGACGGGCTCTGTTTCCGGCGCGGCGGAGAGCCGGAGATCCGCGATTTCACAGTAGCCGCGCGTTTTCACGTCGCGCTTGTGCAGCACGATGCCGAATTCCGTGACCGGCAGTGCGAGTGTGCCGTCGTTTTTGCCGCCCCAGAAATGTTTCCGGGCCGGGAGGAACGGAACCGTGATCTCCTGCCATCCGCCGCGGTTGCCGACCGGAAAGTGGTGCTGATGCACCTGTCCGTCCTTCCCTTTGAGCCGGACCGCCAGGGTGGAGGCGTCGGTCCTCGCCCGGAAGGTGAGGCGGTTTGCGCCGGGGAGCCCGGCGGCGTGGAAGAGCGCGACGTAGCCGCCGCCTTTCGAAAAATCGCCCTCGAGCCGCAGGTGGCCGCCCTTTTCTTCGAAGCGCCCCGATGCGCCGGGGAACTCCGGCCCCGCGCTGAAGCGCCAGCCGGGGGAGACGGAGGAGACCGTGCGGGCCTCCTCCGCAGGAGCGGAAAGCGGTCCCGCGCAGCAGAGAAGCGCGAGAGATGGTAAAAGCAGTTGTTCCAGCATTGTCATTTTATTCATTCACATCGGTTGAGAAAGGGGAGAATATATATTTGCGGACCTCTTCATTGGTCGTTCCGCGATGCCAGAAATCCTTTTTTCTGCCGTCCGCATGGCCATCGACGAAGAGGAACATCGTGCTGCCGCCGGGGTGCGCCCCGGTCCGGTTGTTGAAGCTGCTCGTCGCCATGCCGTTCCCGGTCCGGCGGAAGTAGACGCCGTCGGTGATCTGCGCGCTGAGTCCGCACATGAGGACGATTTTGGCGGAGGGATGCCGGACCTGCGTATTTTTGACGCCGGAACGCTTTGTCGAGCTGCTCCGGCCACCGAAGTGCATCATGCCGTTCAGCCACCGCCCCATGAGGAAGTCCCGTCCGTTGTAAGCGGCGGGCAGGTCGAGGAACGGACATTCGAAGAGCGAATTGCGCTGCAGTGTCGCGGAGACGTCGCCGCCGTTTCCGCCGAGGCTGAGAGAGAGCAGTTTCATCGGATTCGGGACGTTGTCGTAGGTGGTCTCCTTCGAGAGATCGGAGGCGCCGCAGACGCCGGAAACCGGGAAGAAACCGTGAAATGTGTCGCCGTAGAGCGCATATGCCGTTCCGAGCTGTTTTGTGTTCGAGCGGCAGTTCGTGTCCTTTGCCCGGCTTCTCGCCTGGTTCAACGCCGGCAGCAGCATTGCGGCCAGAATCGCGATGATCGCGATCACGACCAGGAGCTCTATGAGGGTGAATCGCATACGCATAATGTGCAGTATGTGAAACAATATAAACAGAAAACAGGCATTGCGGCCCGGCAGAAAAAGCGCAGTATGCGCCGCGAACCGGACGGGAGCTGTTACGCGATAATGTGCCTGCCGCCGGTTGGGAAGAAATGTATCTTCCCCGCGAAGCCGGATACATCTTTGACAAAAGCAGCGTGCCGGAAGCGGACATGATGATTCTGCCGCTGGAAGCCATATAACTATGTTCAATTAAAAGGAGTTGTATCATGACAAACCAAAGTTGCCGCCATCACATACTGCACATTATACGAAAATATGATTCTTTGCTGTTCAGAACTTCAGCCAGCTCTCCTGCGAGTACGCGGTGAAAGCCGCCGCAACCTGCATCGGATGCGTGCGCAGTTTTGTGAGCGTCAGCGCTTCGGCGTGGCCGTCCGCGAAGCTGGAGTTCATGGTCGTGCCGTGCGCGAGGCACGGGAAGCCCGCGCTCTCCTGATTTGCTCCGGAGGCGTCGACGATGCTCCACTTCGCGAACATCTTGCGGTACTTGCCGGAGTAGTTGTCGGCGACGAGGAAGGTCTTCGAAGGTTGCCTGACTTTTTTGAAGTTCATGACGACACGGGCGGTGTTGCCGAGCCAGTTTTCCGGCACGGGCTGGTAGCCGGTCGCCGCACTGGCGAACTGCAGCAGGTAGGCGCCGAAAGCGTTGTGGTCGCGCGAACCGATGTTGAAGCCGTAGGTGAACGCACGCGACCCCGCCTCCGCGTCCGGAAAGGTCAGGCCGGAGGAGGGGCAGACGGCCGATTTGAAGCCCAGCAGGCGGTTCGCCCCGGTGATCGGCGCGCCTTCGTCCTTGTTCTTGTCCGTGGCCGTGAAGAGGTTCATCGCGTACTGGTTGCCCCAGGCGGTGCCGTTTCCGTCGATGTGCTGGTATTCGCGGTTGTCGGCGGCGTAGGAGAGCGATGCAGCCGTCACCTGCCTGACGTTGTTCAGACACTGGATCGACCGCGCCTGTTCGCGCGCCCGGGTCAGGGCGGGCAGCAGCATGGCCGCGAGGATTGCGATAATCGCGATTACGATCAGGAGCTCGATGAGTGTGAAATTCCGTTTCATCTTTTTTCTCCGGGTTGGATCAGTTGGTTATCTGCGTATGAGTTCGTAGGTGAAAACAGCTCCGGCTCCCGAGTGGACGCGGGCCGTGAACGCGGTTCCGCCCTTCGCGGCGGGCCGCAGCGGAAGCTCCGCGCTCCTGCGCCCGGAGGTGTCGACGGCGTACAGGCGGAACTCCGCCGCATTCAGTCCTTTCAGCGTGATCTCCGCTTCGCCGTCCGCGGCGAGGTAGCCGGGGCCGCCCCAATCTTCGAGGCGGGTCCGCTTTCCGTTGCCGAACCGGATCCCCTCCGGCTGCGAATCGGTCAGGTGCAGCAGCAGGATCCGGCCCGACTGCGGCAGCGGCCTGCCGTCGTGCGAGATCGCCGCGAAGACGCCGCGTCCCGTCCGGTTTCTCACGCTCAGGACGGAGCCGGTCTCCTCCGCGTTCTCCGGCAGGATCAGCGTTTCACAGCCCGGCGTCACGGCGCGGAAGAGGCCCCGGCGGCTGTCGAGGAGGATCTGGCCGTTCGCGGCGCGGCAGGCCCCGTTCCGGTACGAGCCGGGTTTCAGGAACCCCGCCTTTTCCAGCTTCGCGAGGAGGGAGCGGTCTTGCGTATCCGCCCGGAAGACGGGCAGCGGCCCCTTTACGGCAGGGAAGTTGTACCCGGAGTCGAGCAGCGCGTCGATTCCGGCGAGGTTGCTCCGGCCGTCCGGCGAGAGTATGCTGCCGACCCGGATGAACAGCCCGAGCCGTTCGATGTCCGCCGGCCACGCGTCGGCGAAGGTCAGGTTCGCGCCGTCCTTCAGCACTGCGGCGGCTGCGAGCGGGGCGGCCTTGAGCTCGCGGTCGAGGAAGAGCCGCGCGCCGATGAGCTGCGAGAGGCTTTTGACCGCGTCGGTCGAGAGGTTGAAGAACGCGCCGCGCGGATGAAACGCCTCGCCCGTCACGTTTTCGCTGTTGTGGGAGTAGGTGAACTGGAAGAGCCCGTCCCAATCCTGCAAAGAGGCGTATGCTCCGGTCAGGACCGCCCCCTCCGCCCGGAAGCGGTTCGGCGCGGCGAAGTCGAACTCCGTGACCAGCATCGGCTTGCCGAAGAGCCGCGACGCGAAGATGCGGGCCGGGGCGCGCGCTTCATGGACGACTGCGGAGATGTCCGCGAGCGACGACGGGAGCTTCCACGGCGTCTCCGGCCAGTTCGGGTGGTCCCAGTAGAAGTGGTTCTCGACGAAGTCGTAGCGGCTGCGCATCACGGAGAGCAGCGGCTGTGCAAGCATGTTCTGGTCGGAGATCGCGCCGCGGTAGCCGAGTGAACGCACGAAGTTCTTCATCTCCTCGAAGCCGCGTTCGTAGGTTTCGGCCAGAAACGCGCAGAATACCGGATCGTTTTTCGCGGGGCTCCCCGCGTCGAGCTTTTTCCGTTTTTTCCACTCCTCGAATTTCGCCCTGTAGACCGCCTCGACCGCCGGGGAGGCGTTCCAGCAGGAGCCGAGGTTGTCCTCGTTGACGAGGCTGATCGAGATCAGGGCAGGCTCATCCTTCAGTGCGAACCCGGTATGCGGATTCACATGGGTCAACATGTTGCGCGCGAATTTCTTCCAGTTCTCCATCGCGGAGTCGAGGACGAACACGAGCGGTTTGAAGGTCTGCTGCCAGGCGGTGATTTCCGGCAGCTCGGCGAGCTCCCCCTTTACGAGGATGCGCGACACATAGAGGTCGGTGTTGATGTAGATCCCGCGCTGTTTCAGGCAGTGGATCAGGTAGTCGAGCTGTGCGGCGGCGGCGGGGTCGAGTTCGGTGGAGCCGCCCGCGCCTTTCCGCACGATGTTGTCATCGTAATGGTGGATGCGTATGGCGTTGTATCCGGCCGCCGCCATGCGGTCCGCGAGTTTCTCCGCCCATTCGCGCGGAAGGAACTGCGCGGTGCGGCAGAGGTTTGTTCCGTAGAAGCGGACCGGCTTCCCCGGCGCGTCGCGGAAAGCGAATTTACCGTCGCGGATGACCACGGGACCGTATTTGCCCGCCGGCGCGTCGAGGCGGCCCGAGAAGTCGAGGACGGATCCTTTTTCCACCTCCTTCTTCCAGGTGAACGGGCGGTATTCGCTTCCGGCGGAGAGGGAGAGCGTCTCCGCCTGCGCGGGGAGACAGAACATTCCGGGCAGCAGGAGCGCCGCCGCTGTTTTGAGGGACAGTTTCATATTCGGTTCTTCCGGTTGGTCACAGCGCGGCGTAGAGCGCTTTGTCCTGGTCGAGATAGCAGGCGCGGATCTCCATCGGCCTTACGTTGATTTCGTTCCGGGTCCGCGTCTCCACGTGGCCGTCGGCGAACGCGAAGTTCGAACCGGTTCCGTGGGCGAGGACGGGCAGCGCGTAGTTCTGGCTCGCTCCGGCGGCGCGGGTCCCGAGGCAGTACATGTAGCCGATGTTGGAGGAGAAGCCGTCGTAGAAGGTCACGGTCTGCCCCGGCTGCTTCATGCGTTTGAAATTGTACCCGATGTTGTTGTTCGCCTGCTGCGAGGCGCCCTTGTAGGCGATGCCGCTCGTATACTCGAAAAGGTAGCTGCCGTATTCGCCGATCGACGAGTAGGAGAATGAGAGCCAGGTGTAGCTCGCGTTCGCCTTGTCGAGGAACGAGACCAGCGAAGCGGGGCACTGCACGGATTTTCCGTTCGTGTATCCGGCGGAGCTCAGCAGCGCCTCCTTCTGCGCGTCGGTCGCGGCGTCGCTTGAATTCGCATGTGAGAGCAGCGTCATCGCCATCTGCCTGCCGTAGAGCGTGTAGGCTCCCGAGATGACGATGATTTCGTTGTTGTCGTCGAGGTACTGCCGCGCGGCCAGCATGGACTGCTTCTGGTTGTTCACGCACTGAATTCCCTTTGCACGGGTCCTCGCCTGCTGCAGCGCAGGCAGCAGCATGGCCGCGAGGATGCCGATGATCGCAATCACCACCAGAAGTTCTATCAGTGTGAAGTTCCGTTTCATGCTCCGGTTCCCTTCGTTATTTGGCCTGTTTTTCGTCGCTCAGGCGGCAGAAACGCTCGATGAGCTCGATTTCGCCCGGATCATAGGGGCGCAGGCTCGGGCGGAAAAGGTCGTGCTGCCACTTTGTGAAGTCGATGCTGCGGTCGCCCGCCGCGTAGCGCTGGTACATGTATTCCCACGGCTCGTAGGTCTGCGACAGCCCGGCCACGAATCCCCAGTTCCAGCAGCCGATTTTTTCGAGGTAGAAGAGCGGGAACATCTCCCATACCGTGTTGTCCTGCTGGCGGTGCAGCCATTCGGTGTTGATGATCGGCCTGCCGTGTTCGCGGAGCGCGTCGATCATGATGACGTTGTCCGCATAGCTTCCGTAGTTGTGGTAGGAGACGATGTCCGAGAGCTCGAGCGCCGTCTGCTCCGCCGCGGAGAAGTGCCCGAGGCCGCGCCAGACGCACGAGGTCAGCGGCTGGGACGGACCGGCGCTGCGCGCGACTTCGAAGATCCGCCGGACGAGCGGAACCGACACGTCGCCGCGGTTCGCGGCCCCCGCTTCGTTGTAGAGATCCCAGATGACGATGCGCGGGTCGGAGGCGTATTTCGCGACGATCTCCGCGACCATCGCGTAGAAGCGTTCGGCGTTCTCCGGCTCGTCGAGCGCGGGATAGTAGCCGATCTGCCCCGTCGTGCTGTGCGGCGAATTCTTCCGCCCGCCGTGGTAGCCGAGGTCGTAGTGCTGGGGGCCGAGTTCGACCGGCTTCCAGTTTTCATTTTTCGGGACGGTGCAGTCGTTCGCGAAGCAGATCATCACACGGATTCCGTGCTGCGCGGCAGCGGCGAGGAACGCTTCGAAGCGGAGCATGAAGCCGTCATGCTGCCGGTCCCACACATCGAATTCGAGGATGACCCGGACCGAGTTGAAGCCGGTCGCCTCCGCGAGCCCGAATTCACGGTCGATGGTTTCGAGGTGCTTCTCCCAGTCGAGCTCCTGCCACATCGCGATGCGGTTGCAGCAGTCCGAGGGCAGATAGTTGCAGCCGCGCAGCCACGGCGTCCCGTTGTACCACTCCCAGGCCCGTTCCTTCGTCCATTCAGTCGTCATATTCATACCTTTCGCTGGTTTCACATGCCTATATTATACCGGAAAAGGGGCGTGCCGCCAATACCGTTTTCCATTATCAATATACGGAAATCATTCAAAATTCTGTTGAAATCATTTATAGTGAATGATATATTAAATATTATGAAAACATCCCGTAAAACCGTTCTTTTTGCGAAGAACTTCTATCTTCAGCAGGAGCTGCGCGGCATCATGGACGTCGCGCGCAGCTGCGGCTGGCAGCTCGAGCTGCCGCAGATGTACGGCCTGCCGGGGCATGTGCGCAACTGGCGTGGCGCGGGGCTGCTGACCGATACCGGCTATTATACGGAGAAGCTGCGCGGCGGGGGCGTGAAGATCGTCGGGCTGTCGCTCGACCCGGTGCTGCTCGAAACGGCCGAAGCGGTCGTTTCGCCGGACAATGCGCGGATCGGGACCGTCGCGGCGGAGTATTTCCTGCGGCGCGGCTACCGCAATTTCGCGGTCTGCGAGGATTGCTTCGGGCGCGACGAGGCGTTCGAGCGGAGGATCGCCGCCGAGGGGTTCCGCGCCGCGCGGATTTCGATGCCGCGCTATTTCCGTTCGACGCAGGCGCTGAAGCGCATGGCGGAAAAGCTGTCGTTGCTGCCGGCCCCCTGCTGCATCTACTGCAACAACGACTGGGAGGCCGCTTCTGTGTTGAACGCGGCGGACATGGCCGGAATCGCGGTACCGGACCGCCTCGCGGTGCTTGGCGTCGGCAATGAGGAGCTGATCTGCTCGACGGCGTCGCCGCAGATTTCGAGCCTCGACACCCGGCTCTACGAACGCGGCCGCCGCGCGGCGGAGGAGCTGGACCGGCTGATGGAGGGCGGCGCTCCGCGCCCGGCCCCGATCCTGGTCCCGCCGGGGGAGGTCGTGGAGCGCGGCAGCAGCAGCTTCTACGCGGTGCCGGACCGGAAGCTCAGGAAGATGCTGGAGCACCTGCGGAGAAACGCCGCTTCGCCCCTGCAGGTTTCAGTGTTGGCGCGGCGCTTCCGGGTGAGTGAATCGACGGTCTACCGGCTGTTTCAATCGGGGCTCGGAGTGTCGCCGAAGGAGTTCCTGACGGGGCTCCGGCTGGAGATGGCCCGGACGCGGCTGCTCGACACGGACGATACGATCGTGACGGTGGCGGAGGAGTGCGGCTTCCCGTCGCCCGGAGCGCTTTTTGAACTGTTTCGCGAACGGTACGGGCAGACTCCCGCCGAGTGGCGCGCCGCGAACCGGAAGTAGCGCCTTCGCGGCGGCAAGCCCGCCTGTCTACAGCTTCTGAAACGCGATCGATTCGTAGCCGACCGCATTGCTGTAGTCGCCCGTCAGCTCGCCGCTGTTCGACTCCGCCGCGATCACGCCGCGGAACGTCCGCTCCGGATCCGTCACGTCGAGCATCCCGAGAAACAGCGCGATCGGGTTCATTCCGCAGATCGTCGCCCCCGTTTTCCCGAGGAACTCCGCGAAGCCCGCCAGGTCGCGGTCCGCGATGAGCCCGGCGGCCGCATGGTCCTGCGCCCTGAGCCGCTCCGGAACCCCCTCCGTGAAAGGGACGTAGCGGAAGCGGGCGCCGTAGTGCGTGAAGTCGGAGCTCACGATCCAGAGCGTGCCGGGCGCATCCAGCTCCGCCATCAGCGGCGCAAGCGTCCGGACATCCTGCATCGACAGGGAACCGACCACGAGAGGCAGCACTTCCGGCTGCCCGAAGAAGTACTGGATCAGCGGAAGCTGCACCTCGATCGAGTGTTCCTTCACATGCGTGTCGTCCCGGAACGCCGCCAGCGGCGTATTCCATTTCTCCATCACCTCGAAAAGCTCCGTCGCGGTCGACAGATCCCCGAACGGGGTGCGCCAGCGCGTGAAATCCGACGCCGCGATCCCGTGGAATCCGACATAGTGCGACGGACCGAGCAGGACGACCCTGCCGATTTTCTTCCTGCGCAGCGGCGCCAGCGCGGCCATCGCGGTCTGAAGCGAAAACACATAGCCCGCATGCGGCAGCACCACGCCCTTCACCTCCGGGGCCTCCGGGTCGAACGGCGGCAGCCTGCCCTCCGCTTCGGCCAGGCGGCGGCGCAGGATCAGCGCGTCGCCCTCGAAAAAGGTTCCGGCCACGGCGGAGAGCCGCACCTTCTGCTGATCGCGGATCGGCATTGCTCCACCCTTTCGCCGTTACTGCTGCTGAATCACTCTCGGATAGCTGCCGAGCACCTTGAACATCGCGCAGTCCTGCCTGAGCTCCGAACAGGCCGCGGCGACTTCCGTATCGTCCTTGTGGCCGAGGATGTCCGCGAAGAAGCAGTACTCCCAGTTGCCGCTCTTGAGCGGGCGGCTCTCGATCATCGTCATGGAGATGTTGTGGTTGCGGAACGGGCGCAGCGCGTCGTACAGCGCGCCGGCGCGGTCGTGCAGCGCGAAGCAGAGGCTCGTCTTGTCGTCGCCGGAGGGCTTGTTCTCCTGCCGGCCGATCACGAGGAAGCGCGTGATGTTGCGCGAATTGTCTTCGATGTTCTCCGCGATGCACGGCAGCTCGGAGTGCTCGCGGGCCAGCGCCCCGGCGATCGCAGCCGCGTCGGCTTCCCGTTCAGCGAGCTCCACCGCGCGCGTCGTGCTGGTCACTTCGATCAGCGTCGCGTTGCGCAGATTCGCCTGCAGGTATTCGCGGCACTGGCCGAACGGCTGCGGATGGCTGTAGATGCAGCGGATTTCATTGATCGGGCTCGCGCTGTAGAGAAACAGGTGAACCGGCAGATTGAACTCCGCGACCGCTTTCACATTCGAGCAGGTCAGCGAGTCGAGGGTCGGGTTCACGACTCCCTCGGTCGTGTTCTCCACCGGGACCATGCCGTAATCGGCGCGGCCCGATTCGACGGCGCGGAAAACGTCGCCGATCGCCGCCACGGCCTGCGCCGTCACGCCGCGCCCGAACTTCTCGAGCACCGCGAGGTGCGAAAACGTCCCCTGCGGCCCCATGTACGCGACCGTGACCGGGCGTTCGAGCTTGATCGCGGCGGACATGATCTCGCGGTAGATCGCCAGCAGCGACTCGCGGTCGAGCGGACCCGGGTTCGCTGCGGTCAGGCGGTCCAGCAGCATGCGCTCGCGTTCGGGCACATAGATCGGCATGTTGTTTTCGTGCTTCCAGGCCCCGATCCGGCGGCCGAGCTCGCACCGCTCGTTCAGCAGCCGGATGATTTCGGTGTCGATCGAGTCGATTTCGGTTCTGAGTTTTTCAATGTCCATGTCCATATCCGTATCTGGTTGCTTTGATTTTTCGAAAAAAAACGCGGGCGGTTGCCCGATCACTCCGTAACGGGGTTGAATTAATAGACTTTGAAATGTACTTTATTTCAATGGTATAATTGGAGGAAACTGATGTTTTTTTTGAGAATTTTCATTTTTTCCGTGTTTCTGGCCTTTCTGGTGGCCGGTTGCGCGACCTCTTCCGACACGGGCGGCGGCATCGTCTATGCGCCGCCGCGGGCGGATGAGGCGACGATGGAGCGCCGCGCGGAGGAGCTTTCGAAGGCGATCGCCCCATGCAGGGTGCGCGCCCTGGCGTTCTATCCGGAGAGGCTCGCGGAACGCCATTTCGAGTCGCCGTCCGGATTTCTCGCGTTCATCCGGAAATTCGGATTCAACCGGCTTTACGTCCACCTCACTTCGCCGGAGTCGCTGGAATTCCGGGAGCTCTCCGTGCTGCTCGACGCGGCGGCGGCGGAGGGGATGCCGGTCGAGGCTGTCCTGCCGGAGAGCTGTTATGTGATCGGGCGGCGCGGGAACGGGTTCATCCGGCCCTTCGTCTCCGGCGGGACCACGCTGGAGGAGATGCTCGAAAAGATCCGGGAGTTTGAAGACGAACACTTCCGGTTCGCCGGAATCACCGTGCTGGCGGAGCCGCACCTCTTCACGGCGGCGAACGCCCGCCGCCCGAAGCAGCTGGTTTACGCCTGGAGCGGGGAAACCTTCGGTCCGGGCCTCGACAACGACAAAATCATGAAGATCACGCTTGAAAAGCTGGCAGCCTTCAGCACGAAGCTCGGCGGAACCCCGCTTACGATCGGGATTCCGGACTTCTACGAGGAGCTTGTGATGGCGGGCAGGCTCACAGGCGGCTCAGTCGCCGATTTCGAGGCGATCGCCCCGAAAGTGATGATCCGCAACGCGGGCAACAAGCCGACCGAGGCGATCGACGCGGTCATGAACGAGCTGAAGGCCGCAAAGCCGGGGTCTCTGCTCGTTTCAATCACGCTCGCGGAGCACACCTCAGTCACCGCCGGCTCGCTGCGCCGCCGCAACTGGGGGGATTTCATCCGTTCGCTGAGCCATGCGGTTGATGACTGGAAGCGTTTTCCCGCTTTCGACGGCGTGGTGCTCGGCCCGTTTTCCCAGATAGAAACGCTGCATCAGGAGAAATAACCCATGCGTTGTCCCAAATGCGGATGCATCGACGACAAAGTGATCGATTCGCGCGCGGTGAAGGAGGGCGCCGGGGTCCGCCGCCGCCGCGAATGCCTGAGCTGCGCCTACCGCTACACCACGATCGAAGGGATCATGCCCGAAGAGCTCAAGGTGGTCAAGCGGAACGCGGTCCGGGAGGATTTCGACCGCGACAAGCTGCGGCGCGGCATCGCGAACGCCTGCTACAAGCGCCCGATCAACCCGGATGAGATCGACCGGGCCGTGGAGGACATCTCCGCGGCGATCCTGCGTGATTGCGACAAGGAAGTCACGAGCGCCGATATCGGCAACCGTGTGATGACCGAGCTGCGCAAGATCGATCAGGTCGCCTATGTCCGTTTTGCCTCCGTTTACCGTAAATTCAAGGATGTCGACGAATTCATCGACGAGATCCGCACACTCAAATGAACAGGTTGTAATCTTGAAAGAACCGATGCTGATGCTTGCGCCGGGCCGCGAAAAATCGCTGCTGCGGCGCCATGTCTGGATCTTTTCGGGCGCGGTCGCTTCGCTGGAAGGCGAAGCCGTTCCCGGAGAGACCGTTGTCGTCGCAGATTCCCAAGGCCGTTTTCTCGCGCGTGCCGCATGGTCGCCCGAGTCGCAGCTCGCGGCACGGGTGTGGAGCTTCGACCCCGAAGAGAAAATCGACGCAGCCTTCTTCCGCCGCCGGATCGAAGCGGCCGTTGAATACCGCCGCTTTCTGAAGCTCGACGCGCCGCTGGGGGGCTGCCGCCTCATCCATTCTGAGGGGGATGCGCTGCCGGGGTTGGTCGCGGACCGTTACGGAGAATTCCTCGTCGTGCAGTTCCTGAGCGCCGGTGCCGAACGCTTCCGGGCCGAGATCATCGACGCGCTCCAGGCCGTGACGGGGGCGAAGGGGATCTATGAGCGTTCCGACGTGAGCGTGCGGGCGAAGGAGGGGCTGCCGGAACGCAGCGGGCTCATCGCCGGAGCCGAGC
Organism: Lentisphaeria bacterium; assembly: GCA_018265615.1. Taxonomy (GTDB): domain Bacteria; phylum Verrucomicrobiota; class Lentisphaeria; order Victivallales; family Victivallaceae; genus Victivallis. The sequence goes on along the minus strand of JABLYX010000007.1, from coordinate 79,050 downwards.
CGCCGAATCCGGTGGTCATCGAGGAGAACGGCGCAAAGTACGCCGTCGACGTGCGCCACGGGCAGAAGAGCGGTTTCTACTTCGACCAGCGCGACTCCCGTGCGGTGCTTGCGCGGTTTGCGGCGGGAAAGCGGGTGCTGAACGCGTTTTCCTATACCGGCGGCTTCGGCGTGGCGGCGGCGCTGGCGGGTGCGGAGCATGTCGTCAACATCGACTCCTCTGCCTCTGCATTGAAGCTGGCGCGGCACAATATGGAGATGAACCGGATTCGTCCGGAACGCTATGAAAACCGCGAAAGCGATGTGTTTACGGAGCTGCGCGCTCTTGCGGAGGAGGGGCGGAAGTTCGACATCATCGTGCTTGATCCGCCGAAGTTCATCGAATCCCGGCGCGCGCTGACGAAAGGGTGCCGTGCGTACCAGGACATTGCGCGGCTCGGCTTCGGGCTGCTTGCTCCGGGCGGGCTGCTCTTCAACTTCTCCTGCTCGGGGCTGATGACGGCGGAGCTGTTCCAGAAGATCACGGCGGACGCCGCGGTTGAGGCCGGGGTGCGCGGCGTGATCGCGCACCGCCTCGAACAGGCTCCGGACCACCCGACTGCGCTGGCGGTGCCGGAGGGATTCTACCTCAAGGGCCTGGTGACGAGGATATAAAGGCCGGAGGCCCCGGCCCGATTGCCGGTCCGGAGGGGACGATGCGCCCCCTCCGGTTCCCGCGCCTCATACGCTTTCCGGAATGAGAAGTCAGAAATGCAGCATTTGTGATTTATCATGACGGAAAGCGTATCAGCTGGAGACGGCGGGGAGGCGAAGGATGAAAGTGCTGCCTTTGCCCGGTGTGCTCTTCACTTCGGCCGTGCCGCGGTGGAGCTGCATGATATGCTTCACGATCGCGAGCCCGAGGCCGGTTCCGCCGGCTTTGCGGCTCCGCGCCTTGTCGACGCGGTAGAAGCGCTCGAAGAGACGCTCGAGGTGTTCGGGCGGGATGCCGCAGCCGTGGTCGGCCACTTCAAGGACGGCGTTTCCATCCTCCGTATAGAGGCGGAGGCGCACTTCGCTTTTCTCGCCGCTGTGCTTGATCGCGTTGTCGACGAGGTTGATGATTGCCTGCTCCATGAGCTGCACGTCGATCCGTACGGCCGGATTCTCGACGATTTCGCTTACGATCCGGATTCCGGCCTCTTCGGCGCGCGGTTCTTCGAGCTTGACCGCGGAAGAGAGCGGCAGCGACATTTCGCAGGTCACGAGATCGTAGCCCTCGCCGAGCGCGCGGCATTCGAGCTGGGAGAGGCTCAGGATATCCTGCACGAGGCTGTTCAGCCGTTCGGAGTGGGTCGCGATGATTTCCATGAAGCGCCTGGCGCTTTGCGGCTCCCCGATCGCGCCGTCCTGCAGCGTCTCCACGGCGCCGCGGATCACGGTCAGCGGCGTCTTGATCTCATGCGAGACGTTTGCGATGAAGTCGCGCCGGAAGTTTTCGAGCTTGCGCAGCTGGGTCATGTCATAGAACACCAGCAGTATCCCCTGCCGCGCATCTTCGTTCCAGTGTACCGTGCAGCCGCGTACCCGCAGCTGCTTGTCGCCGTCCGGGAGCGAGAAGACGAATTCAGCCTCGTCGGGCTTGTCGGTTTCGCGCAGTTTCGCCAGAAAGCCGTTCAGCGCTTCGTTGCGCAGCAGCGCGCCGACCGGCTGGCGGCGCGGGTCGCCCTTGATCTGGAAGATCCTGCGGGCGGCGCGGTTCGTATCGATGATGAGCTCATCCACGTCGAGGACGACGACGCCTTCGGAGAGGGCGGCGAAGATCGCGTCGCGTTCACTTTTTTCGCGCGAGATTTCACCGATCCTGGCTTTCAGCTCCTCCGCCATGCGGCTCATGCTGCCGCCGAGCTCGCGGATGGCGCCGCGCTCCGGAACCGGCAGCTTCGCGTCGAGGTCCCCGGCGGCGATCCGCGCCGAAGCGCTGCGCAGCGCACGGATCGGGCGCGTGACCGTCTGGAAGAGAAAGTAGCAGATTCCGGCCGCGATCAGGATGGTGACCACCACGGCCCAGATGACGTCGATGCGCGCCTTGCGCACGATCTGGTCGATTTCATGGATCGAAAAGGCCGAACGCAGCACGTACTGCTTTCCGTCCACCGCGAGCGGCATGGCGCAGTAGATCATCCGGCGCCCGCTGGTCGAGCTGTGGCGGATCGTGGAAAAGGCGGTTTCCCCCTCGTGGAACGCATTGATCGCCTCGGCGATCTCCGGGCGCAGCCGGTGGTTGTCCATATTCGAGGGGTTCTCGTCGGAGTCGGCGATGACTTCGCCGGAGTCGGCGATCAGGGTCATGCGGGTTCCGGTCGCCTTGCCTTCGGTCACGAAAAAACGGCGGAGCCCGGAAAGGTCCTTCCGCTGGATCAGGCGGGCGGCCTCGCCCGCGAAGAGCCGGGCGCGGCTCTGGAGCTCCGATTGTGTGCGTTCGATGCTGAACTGTTCGAGCGAGCTGGACTGCCACCAGGCGAATACGGAGAGTCCGAGCGCCACGACCAGGAACACGACCGGCCAGGAGAGAAGCAGATTGTTCTTCATTCCGGAACCGCCTTTACTCCTGCGAGAAACGGTAGCCGACGCCGCGGACCGTCTCGATGAGTTCGCTGTGCGCGCCGAGCTTGCGGCGCAGGCTGACCATCTGCACGTCGATCGCGCGTTCGGTGACGGGATAGTCGTCTCCCTTCACCTCATTCACGATCTGGCTGCGCGTGAAGACCCAGCCGGGACGGCGGGCCAGAAGGTAGAGGATCTCGAACTCCGAGTAGGTCAGCGAGAGGGGCGCGCCGTCGACCAGGGCCTCCCGCGTGCCGCGGTTCATGGAGAGCGCGCCGCGTTTGAGCGACGTTCCCGGATCCTCCGTTTCGGCCGGATTCGACCGGCGCAGGACCGATTTGATCCTCGCCACCAGCACTTTCGGGCTGAACGGCTTCGCGAGGTAGTCGTCGGCGCCGACCTCGAGGCCGGTCACGATGTCGCTCTCCTCCGACTTCGCCGTGAGCATGATGATCGGAACCGAAGCGGTTCGCGTGTCGCGCCGCAGCCGGCGGCAGACGGAAAGCCCGTCCATGCCGGGCAGCATCAGATCGAGCAGGATCAGGTCGGGGGCGAACTCCGCCGCCAGCGTCAGCGCCTCTTCGCCGGAATCGCAGAGCCGGACCCGGTCGAACCCCTCCTTGTTCAGGTTGTACCGGATCAGCTCCTGGATCGCCTCTTCATCCTCGACCACGAGTATTTTCTCTTTTGCCATCAGGAATCCTCTCCTTTGTTAGGTTGAGGATAATATATTTCAAAAATGTTCAAATACGGTGTTCCGGATATTAGAATTCCGTTAGGCGCTCCGCTCTTTCCGGGGGATTACGCTTTTTTGAGCCGGTATTCGTTGCCCGGCCGATCCTCAACGAGGAAGCCGAGTTTGCCGAGCTCATCGCGCAGCCGGTCGCTTTCCGCGAAGTTTTTCGCCTTGCGGGCCGCCCTGCGCTCTTCGGCGAGGGCGACGGCTTCCGGGGGAAACTCGACGCTGCGGACCGCATCCACTTCGAGCGCGCCGATCACGGTGTCGAATTTGCGGAAAGCCGCGAGAATGCGCTCCGCGCCGGAGCTCGTAAGCTCGCCGGCGTCGGCCAGCTTGTTGCCGTTTCGCAGCAGCTCGAACATGGCGGCGAGCGCTTCGGAGATGTTCAGGTCGTCCGCGATCGCGTTTGAAAACGCCGCGGCGGCGGTGGAGACGGCGAACTCCGCTTCAGGGCAGTCGCCCGCCTTCGTCACGGCGCGCATGCGGTCGAAGAATTCGTCGAACCGGGTGAGCGTCTCGCGTGCCGTGCCGAGCGCCTCGAGCGTGAAGTTCAGCTTCTTGCGGTAGTGCGCGCCGATCAGCACCCAGCGGATTTCGCGCCCTTTCCACCCCATGCCCTGCAAATCGCGGAGCGTATAGAAGTTGCCGAGCGACTTCGACATCTTCTCGCCGTTGACCATGAGGTGCGCGCAGTGGAGCCAGTAGTTGACCCACTTTTTGCCGCTGGCGGCCTCGCTCTGGGCGATTTCGTCCTCATGGTGCGGGAACATGTTGTCGATTCCGCCGGTGTGGATGTCGAAGGAGTCACCGAGGTATTCGCCGGACATCGCGCTGCACTCGATGTGCCAGCCCGGACGGCCCTTGCCCCATGGGGAGTCCCAGGCGACATCGCCGTCGAGTTCGTCCCACGCTTTCCAGAGCGCGAAGTCCGCGACGGAATCCTTTGCATATTCGTCATTTTTGATCCGTACGCCGGAGCGCTGGTTTTCACGGTCGATCCTGGCGAGCTTGCCGTATTCCGGGAATTTGTCGATGGAGAAGTAGACGGATTTGTCCTCGGCCTGATAGGCGTACCCCTTTTCCATCAGCACCGAGATCAGCCGGATCATCTGCGGGATATGGTCGGTTGCGGCCGGATAGACTTCGGCCGGCTCGATGTTCAGGGTTTTGAGATCCTCGAAGAACGCCTGCTTGTACTTTGCGGTGAAATCGCGCAGCGGGATCCCGGCCGCCCGCGAGTCGCGGATGGTCTTGTCGTCGACGTCGGTCAGGTTCATGACCTGCCGGACCTTGAGGCCGGAATATTCGAGCGTGCGGCGCAGCAGATCCTCGAACATATACGCGCGGAAATTGCCGATATGGGCGTAATTGTAGACGGTCGGGCCGCAGGTGTACATGCCGACTTCGCCGGGACGGATCGGTCTGAACGGCATGACGCGCCGCTCCATGGTATTGAAAAATTCGAGACTCATCGTTTTTCTCCCAATCGTTTGCTTGACACAGATCATGTTATAATTTACCGTATTCCCGCTCCATTTACAACAAAAGGAAGCGGAAATTCTCCTGAAAATAGCACGGCAGCTTCTCCGGCGGCTCTTTTCCGGCGGGAGCCGTGTTGATTTTCCTGATTTTTTTTTCTTGTCGGGGTTGATTTTCCCTTAAGAGGTGATATTTTATGAAGACACGCCGCTCAGGAACTGGGCGGTGCGGCCGGAGAGATGGCTGAGCGGTCGAAGGCGGCGGTCTCGAAAATCGCTATACCCTCACGGGTATCGAGGGTTCGAATCCCTCTCTCTCCGCCATTTTAAGGTATTTATAAGCAGGGTGTTGTGAGAATGCAGCAACCCTGCTTCTGTTTTGTCCGGGGAGCAGGAGGCTCCATCGGTGATCTGCCCATATCTGCGTACAACTTCCTTTTCGGGCAATCCCTGCGAAAACAGCGGCGGGACGCGGTATTTTATTTGAAAATGAAGTTTCACAATGATATATTATGCGGTTTGTTTTCAGATCTGCGTTGAAGAGCGGATAACCGGTCTGCTTTGAAATATGTTTCATGAAAAGGATGATTATGAGGGAGCAATGGCTGCGCTTTTCCGCCGGTTTCCGGGATAATCCGTCGAAGGCGCTGTTGCTTTTCATCGGCGCATCCATTGTGCTCTGGACGACGCAGTGCTCTCTGCTGCAGAATATTCAGAGTCTTGATACGCTTGAAACCGTCACCTGGGGGGCTCAGTGGGCCTGGGGGCACTTCAAGCATCCGCCGCTTTCCGGCTGGATGGGCTATGGATTCTCTGTCTTGACCGGCCACTCCGACTGGGGGCTTTATCTGCTTGCCCAGCTCTGTCTGGCGGTCGGCGTGTGGTACGCTTATAAGCTGGCCCGGGAGTTCTGGCAGGATCAGTACAGCGCTGCCGCGGCCGCACTGCTGCTCTATGTCCTTCATTATTACAATCCATCCTGGATGAAATTCAGCTCCTTCTTTGTTGAGATCGCACTCCGGCCGGTCATGGCCTACTATTTTTATGTCGCATTGCGAAACAACCGCTGGCACCAATGGGCGTTGTTCGGTTTCTTCTGCGGGTTGGGGATCCTTGCGAAATATTCCACCGTGCTGCTTCTTGCGGCTTTTCTGCTTCTCTTCCTCATGCGGAAGCAGTACCGGCTGAAGCTTCTTTCTTACGGCCCGTATCTGGCGTTCCTTATCTTCCTGCTGGTGATCGCTCCGCATATCAATTGGCTGATCGACCACGATTTCGCCTGCTTCCGGCATGTGGAGAGCCGCATGGTCAATCAGCACCCCTGGTATACGCCGCTCAATGTGACCGTTACGGCGTTTTACCCCCTGCTGGCCGAGATGGGGATGCTGCTGCTCGCCTGTTTTCCCCGTTATCGCGGCCGGGAGCGGAAACCCGTGGACCGGAACGCGCTCTGCTGGGCGCTGGTTCTCACGCTGGTGCCGTCTTTTTTCTTCATCCTGATTTCGCTGTTCGGGAGCGATGTCATCCTGATGTGGTTTTCCTCGCTCGCCTGCTGGACCGGGATCGCCGTTGTGGCGGTTTTCCCCTTCGCGATCACCCGGGATATTTTCCGGCGGCTGTTCCTGCTGCTGGTGATTTATACGGCGGTTCTTTTCGTGGGGACCAGCATCGATCTTCTGGTCTGCTCAAGGCCTCGGCTTCATGTCCGGCCGGAGGCGATTGTGAACCCGGCGCTGAATTTCTGGAAGAGCCGTTCCGGCGGCCCCGTTCCGGTGGTGGTGGGCGAGCGCTGGCTGTCCGGCGTGATCGAAAACTACAGTGAAGGGCGGCCGCCGGCGTGCGAAATCGATGATGAGGTGTTTTTCGATCTTTACAAGGAGCGCATCGCGCGGGAAGGCGCCCTGTTGATTGCAAGGCGTGCCAGGGAGTTCACCGGGTTCCTGAAGCAGGCCGGTTCTCCTGAAATCGAATTTACTCCGGTTTCGGTCGAATACAGCGCGCCGTGGGGCAAAACCCGGAAACTCCGTTTTGTCCTCGGCTATCTGCCTCCCCGGAAAACGGCGCCGGAAGAGTAGGGCCGGCTGGAAACGGAAGGAGTTTTTTATGACTCGGAGAGCTTTGTGTTTCGGGCGCTATGACTATGCCGCCTTTTCCGCCTCAGTGGCTTTCGCACTGTGCTCATTGTCCATTCCGCTCATGATCGTGGAGATCGGCGGAGACCTGAATTTCCCTCTGGACCGGGGCGGGATGGCCGTCGGCGGTTCGCTGCACCTGACCCGCAGCATCGCCATGGTGGCGGCCCTGCTGCTGTGCGGATCGATCTCCGGGCGGATCGGGAAACGCTTTTCCATGGGGTATTGCCTGCTCCTGATGGGCGGCGGCATTCTTCTGTGTTCGTTTGCACCCGCGTACTGGATGCTGATTCCCTGCCTGCTGATCGCGGGCTTCGGGGAAGGAATCTGCGAGGGAATCGCGACGCCGTTCGTGCAGGACCTGCATCCGGACGCCCCCGAGCGTTATGTGAATATTTCCCACTCCTTCTGGTCGATCGGAATCGGCGCGGTGGTCGTTGTCGTCGGCGGCCTCTGGACGCTGGGGATGGGCTGGCGTTCCATCCTTGCCGGGATCGGCGCGGTCACTCTCCTGGCCTCCGCTCTGTTCATGTGGAAAGAGAATCCCGGGAGGAGATATCCGGAGGTCTGCGGCGGCGTCAGCATCCGGGAGATCCGGCGCTATTCGCTGGCCATCGCACGGGTTCCGCGTTTCTGGATCTGCTGCCTGGCCATGTTTTTCGGCGCCGGGGCGGAGTTCGGACTCACCTTCTGGTCCGCCGCTTATGTCCAGCTGAATTTTCACACCGGCGCCTGGGTGGCGGGGCTGGGCACAGGCGCCATTGCGCTCGGCATGTTTATCGGCAGGAGCGGATTCGGCTATTTCGCGCGCCCGCAGCACCTGCGGTATATCCTGCTGGGAACCGGGCTCGGCACGATACCGGTCACTTTGCTGCTTGCGCTGCTGGAGCCGGGGATGATGCCGGCCCGGTTGCTGTTCCCTTTGCTTTTCCTGCTGCTTATCCTGGCCGGCGTCGGAGTCGCGCCGTTCTGGCCTACCGCCCAGGTCTACGGCGTCACGAGCATGCCGGAGCTGGATTCGACCATGCTGTACATCTATTTCTCGGCACTGGGGATTCCCGGTTGCGGCTTCTTCACCTGGCTGATGGGGGTGATGGGGGATCATTTCGGCTTGCGGGGAGCGATTCTGGTGGTTCCCGCCTGCCTTGCGCTTTTTTCGGCGGTCATCTACTGGGAATGCTGGGTTCTGGAAAAGCGGAGAAACGGCGGCGCATGATCCGGCGGAGCCCCTTGCAGGCTTGTATTCCGGGGCGGCAGGTGTATATTCTCATCCATGCCGCAATAGGCACGGGATTTTTTACAGTAAGAGCTTATCCCTGAATAAGGCGGCGGAACAGGAGGAGGTACACAATGGATGTTTTCATGAAAGCGGCATATGACGAGGCGATGGCCGGATTGCGCGAGGGCGGCATCCCGATCGGCGGCGTGCTTGCGCACAGGGGGGAGATCGCCGGGCGCGGGCGCAACCGGCGGGTCCAGTCGGGGAACCCGGTTCTGCACGGCGAAATCGACACACTCTCCAACGCCGGGCGGCATCCGGCCTCCTTTTACCGGGAGTGCGTGCTTTATACCACGCTCTCTCCGTGCATCATGTGCTCCGGAGCGATCGCGCTGTACAAAATTCCCGAAGTCGTGATCGGGGAGGACGTGAATTATCCCGGCGAAATCGAATTCCTGCGTTCGCGCGGCGTAAAAGTGACGGTTCTCGAGGAGCCGGAGCTGATCGCCATGATGAAACGGTATATCGAAGAGAATCCGGAAACCTGGAACGAGGATATCTCCGAATAAGAAGCAGCGGAGCGGGGCGGGAGGGCCCGCTTTGCTCCGCGATGCTTATTTACGGACGAATCCGTCGTCCTCGTCGTCGACCCGGGCGCTCCGCAGGTCCCGGAAGAGTTCGAAAGCGTTTTTGACTCCGCCGCAGAAGATCCATACGGTGCAGACTGCGCCGAGGACGATGCTGAACATGATGTAGCAGTACCAGTAGCTTTTCCACAGGGAGTCGGGAATGCGCAGGAAGAGGCTCAGAACGCAGCCTGCCACGAAGATGAGGTACCAGAGCATCGTCCAGCAGAAGGTCGCGTAGAAGATGAACTTCTCGAATTTCGTGAAGTCCCGGCCGATGCCGATCAGCCGGGCGAGCGTGAATCTCCTGCCCGTATCCGGCCGGCCGGCATCGGTCCGTTCCCCGGCGGGCGCATAGGCGCCCCGGTGCAGGAGCCGGTCCATGTCGAACGCCTTCCGGCGGCCGAGAAGGGAAACGAGCACGTAGCCGGCGATGGCCGACAGCATGGTCAGGAAGTAGATCCACTGGCTGTTGACCGGAAATTTTTCCCCGTCCATAAATGCCGGCCAGCATTGCTGGAGGACGATTCCGCCGAGGCCGGCGAGCGTGCCGATCGACATTGCGGTCCATGCGCCCGCCGTGGTGCCGTATCTCCAGTAAAGCCCGCCGAGGATCACCGCGCCCGCGCCGCCGAGGTAGATCGCCCCCGTGACCGCGAAATACATGAGTATGAAGTCCCGGAGCGGAAAGAGCATACTGAAGGTGAAGCCGAAGAGGGCGACCCCGACGATGCCGCACCGCAGCAGCAGCAGATGGGTCTCCGGCTCGAAGGGGCGGCCCCGCAGCGGGGTGATGACGTCCTGGATCAGGATGGTTCCCCACGAGTGGAGGTAGGTGTCGTCGTTGCTGATCGCGCAGCAGATGACCAGCGCCGCGAAGAGGCCGAACAGCCCGGTCGGCAGCACGTGGGAGAGAAAGACCGGCACCGTCATCTGGAAGCGGACCTGCGGGTCGGCGATGGCCTCGATGCTCTCCCGGATCGGCCCGGCCAGCTCGGAGTATTTCGCGAGGTGGAACACGCTGTAGGCAATCAGCGGGACGATGAGGAGGCACATGTTCGACGCGAGGCTCCGCCACTGCCCGATCACGTTCGCCATGACCGCCTCGTGCGGGGTGCGCGCGGCGGAGCCGTAGCCGGAATTGCCCTGCCACGATTTGATTCCGTAGACGTTCCCGAAGATGCCGATCAGGAAGAACCAGATGCTGAACTCTCCGGTGGCGCTTCCCGCGAAGGGATTGATCAGCGACGTCCCGGCGGCGGGAGCGGCTTCGAGCCCCGCGACGATGTCGTTCCAGTTGAATTTCCCGAGCAGATAGAGCGTCAGCACGACGAAGATCAGCATCAGGGCGGCCCCCTGCAGGAAGTCGGTCACCATGATGCTGATCATGCCGCCGGAGCAGGCGATGAAGACCGCGACGGAGAGGTAGCCGGTCATCACGGCGGGGAAGGTCGGCAGCGTTACGCCGCCGATTGTGAACTCCGGCGGGAGGCCGAGGAAGTGGATGATGATCCGCGCCGTGATCGCGGGGAAGATCCCGTAGTTGAGCACTCCCGAAAACCAGCAGAGCGTCCCGGCGAACAGCCGGAAGCTGCGGCTGTAGCGCTCCTCGAGGAACTGCGCCAGCGTCAGCGCTCGGGTCTGGCGGAAGCGGTAGACCGCGAATCCCGTGAGGCTCACGATGAGGCTCACGGGGGCGCTCATTTTCGCCCACCACTGCGGCGGCAGCCCGGTCGAGTAGGTCATCTCCCAGACCGCCACGAGCGTGATCGCCCCCGAGAAGCCCGAAGAGACGGTCAGCAGATAGCGCCCCGCGAGCCGGTTCGCCGCGAGGAAGTCGGCGGTCGAACGCATGAAGCGCTTCGAATAGCACGCGATGCCGATGATGATACCGAGGAAGAGGAGGATGATTCCCCAGTCGAGCGGAGCAGCTCTCATACGGCGACTCCTTCCGTCAGCGTGAACACGAGCGCGAGCGCGATCACCGCGTTGGTCCAGCCGGTATAGATGCTGTTCGCGCCGCCTTCGTAGCGGTCGCCGCCGCCCCAGCAGCCCGCGTTGAAGTCGTACATGCCCCGGAAGCAGCCCGACCGGTCCTGAATCGCGAGCATGGTTCCGAGCAGCCGCCGGAACGCTTCCGTCTCCGGATGCAGCGCGAGCGCCGCGAAGAACCAGTTGTCGGTGTAGATGAGGTCGGCGACTCCGCGTCCGCCGGGTGCTTCGCAGTGTCCGCTCGGCAGCGTTCCGGTGCACGGGTCGGCCAGGGCGCACAGATATGCGAGCAGCCGCTCCGCCTCCTCCCGGAAGAAGCGCCTGCCGTCGAGCCGGGCCGCGATTGAAACTGCGAGGAGCAGATAGGCGTGCTCGCTCGGGCTCTGCGTTTCAAGGAGGGGGGCGGCGCGGCGGAAATACGCCTCCGCCGCATCCGCTTCCCCCGCGAGCAGCAGCGCGATTGCCGGGGGGGCGCCCCAGTGCGGCTGACGCGGTTCACCGAGCAGGAGCCGCTCCGGATCGGGCCAGCGGCCGTGTTCAAGCGGGGTTGCGGACTCCATGCAGCGGGCGAGCCCCGCCCCGAGCAGCCCGGCGGTCCGGCGGCCCGAATCGACGAGGCCGAAGCGCCTGTCGAGCTCCGGATGCAGCCGGCCGATCGCGATCGAGACCGCGCTGTTCCAGCCGTTGTCGTCGAACCAGAACTCCTGTCCGGCGACTTCGCTGTGCCAGTTCCAGAGGCCGTCGCGCAAGAGGCCGCTCCGGAAGAGGAAGGCCAGGAGGTTTTCTCCGGTCCGGATATACTCCTTCTCTTCGAAATACTTTCCGGCGAGCAGGAAGAGCAATGCGGTTTCGAAATTGCAGTCGGGGCGGCGGTGCTCGAGGACGGCATAAGAACCGCGCTCCGTCATGGCCGGGAAATTCGCGCGGATCTTCTCCGCCGCTTCGTTTCCGTCGAGCCGGACGAGCCGCTCCGCCACGCCCCGGCTCCCGTCGGCGGGGTTCATGACGCCGGAGTTCCGGAACCAGGCGAGGTTTCTTTTTACCGCCTCTTCGATCAGCGTTCTCGGCACCATGCGTCCACCTCCTCCGTGTTCAGGGTTCCGACGGCGAGGCAGCGGTCGCAGCAGCCGTAGTAGACGAAATAGCGGTCTTTGAACCGGACCGCGCCGTTGGTGTAGACGACGTTCGGCACGAAGCCCCCGCGTTCGAAATCAAGCTCCGGCGTGAGGATCGGCTCCTCCTGAAGCTTGAGGATCCGGCGCGGATCGTCCCGGTCGAGCAGCATGACGCCGAGGCTGTAGCGCCCGCGGTTGTCCTTGCCGTGCCAGAAGAGGAGCCAGCCGTGGGGAGTTTCGATCGGCGGGGCGCCGATGCCGAGCTTGTTCTCATACCAGGAGCCGTCCCGGGTTTCGAGGATGCAGCTCATCTCCTCCCAGTGGACGAGGTCGGGGCTGAAGGAACCCCACAGGTTCGGCATGGGCCGGTGGAAGAGGAAGTAGCGGCCGCCGATCCTGCCCGGCAGGAGGCCGCTGGTGCGCTGCTCGAGCTGCTTCATCAGCAGTCCGCGGCGGGTGAAGCTCCTGAAATCCTTTGTCGTCGCCCAGGCGAGCCGGTCTCCGGTGTAGCCGAAGCGGGACATGGTGACGTAGACGATGTAGTAGGTGTCCCCGATTTTGCTGATCCGGGGATCCTCGCAGCCGAATTCGCACCACGGGTCGCCGGGGTCGCGGTCGAATACCGGCAGCTCGCGCCGTTCGGAGATGTCGAAGCCGTTTTCCGACACGGCGAGCCCGAGGCGGGTCACGGGGCACTGGATGCCGGGAGCGCGCATATCCTCCCCCTCGGCGCGGTAGAGCAGAAAGACCTTTCCGTCGTGGACCGCCGCGGCCGCGTTGGAGACGTTGAGGTTCTCCCAGCGGTTGGCCGTGGGGCGCAGGATCGGATTTTTTCCGTAGCGGTGCAGTTTGAGGATCATGGCAGTTTTTTCTCCGGGGCGCCGGTTTTCACGGTTCCGAAGAACTCCGGCATGGCGTAGCGTTCCTGTTTCAATCTGGCCCAGCAGGCGCCGGTCCACATTTCCGCCGGTTCGTCGTAGCGGCGCGGCCGGTTGCGGCAGGCGTTCATCCTGAGCTCGTCTCCGGGCGGGAGCTGCGGGCGCGGAATTGCGAATTCGATGCGGAACTCCTTTTTCACCGGATCCATCCCGGCGGAGACCTCCACGTTTTTGAGTCCGCCCGCGTCGAGGTCGCCCGCCGCATTCGCCGCGACCCGCGTGAGCTTCTTCGACGCGGGGTCGTAAAAGTGGAGCTCGACGCTGTCGGCGGAATGCACCCACTCACCCGACCGGGGAGTGATCGAGGAGAATTCCGGCTCGGAACAGACGAAACGGAACCGGAGGAGCTCTCCGTCGCGCCGGATTGCGAGCGAAGTCGCGGGCGAGGCGGGCTTCATCGTTACGAGTTCCCGGAAATCCCGGATCTCGCAGGGGAGCTCGACCGGCCCGGGCGGCGCCGCCGATTCGGCCGGAGCTTCCTCCTTTCCCGCCGCGCCTCCGGTCAGTACGCCCGCGTCATCGGCGGAGAAGGCTTCGAGCTTCAGCTCAAGCCTGCGCCCCTGGAGCACGTTCGCGACGAGTGCGCTTACGATGCATTCCCCCTCCCAGCCGGCGGGGGCGTGCCGGCCGAGGTCGAGCGAGACGGTTTTCTCCGCCTCTTTCCGGATCCAGGCGCTGAGCTTCACTTGTTCGTCGGGCGCGCGCCCTGTCCCGTACTCCGGCATTTTCCAGCGGTAGTCGGTCATGCCGAGGTCGAAGGCGACCCGCTTCACGAATTTGCCGCCCGCTTTGTAATCGACGAGGAGCCCGGCGAAAGCGGGGGCCCAGCTTTTGCGCCGTTCGATGCAGTAACGGGTGGCGATGTCGCTCTTCGCACGGAAGCGCAGAAAGCGGACGCGGCTGAATTCGAACCCGGCGCAGGAGTAGTTCCACAGAGTTTCGGGGCGCTCTTTGATTTTTGCGGTCAGCGTGAGCGTTCCGGGATCGGCGGCTTCGTCCTGCCCGCCGCCGAGCGCGATCGCCCGGACCGTGCCGTGCGTGACCGGGGTCAGCGTCGCGCGGGGCCGGACGATGCCCGGGATTCGGGGCAGGGGGACCGCCTTTTCCCCGGAGATTTCCAGCGGGGCGGAGCCGAGCGTGCCGGCGGCGTCTTCGAGCCTGAGCTCATAGCGCCCGTTGCGGGCGAGCTCGGGAACGGTGAACTCGGAGTCCATGGTGCTCATGACGGGCTGCGAGTCGAGATAGAGCGAGATCGCCGCTCCGGCGGGCTTCCCCGGCAGGCGCACTGTTTCACCGGGGAAGACGCGGTCCGGAGCCCGGACGGCGAACTCCCGCTTCCGGGCCGGGACAAGCGCGGCTTCGAAGTCGCCGCTGAGGCGCAGTACGGCGAAGGCGCAGCCGCTGTCGCGGAAGAGGCCGCGCAGTTCGGCGTTCTCGATACCGCCGAGCTCCTTCCCCTCCGGCAGCGCGAGCGCGATTTCCAGTGTCTCCCCTTTCGAGGCGACGCGGCCTGTGACGCTTCCTTCGCGGTATTGGGTTTCGACCGAAATTCCGGGGAGGGTCGAAAGCCGGAGCTGGGTCGGAAGGCCGTCTGTCGCGAGGATCACGGCGCCGGAGTCGGAGGCGGATACGACGGTGAGCAGCTTTTCCCGCAGCGGGATTTCAGTTTTTCCGTTCAGGAACGTGTGTTCCATGGTGCGCGACAGCCGCCAGTTGTGCGACTTCCACGCTTCCGCCTGCTGCGCTTCGGTGAAAATCTCCCGGAACCCGGACGGGTTGACGAGGTCGTTGCGCCAGAGGAATTTTTTCGTCGCGGGAAGCTTGAACGGTTTTTCCTGCTTTCCAGCAGGGATCAGCGAGTAAAGCGTTTCGGGGCCGCGCGCCAGCTCGAACCCGAGCACGTTCCCGGCGGGAGTTTCCAGCATGGAGCCGGGGAGGATCCGCACCGGGGCGGTCCGGAACATCTCGCGCATCGCGCCGAGGAACGGGCTCTTGAGTGTAATGAAATCCGGTTCCGTCGCGGAGAGCCCCGCACATTCGATGTGCGGCAGCAGGCCGAGCCCGAGGCAGATATTGGTGTAGTAGGGGTCGCTCTTTCCCCAGTAGCAGGGGATCACGCGGTGTTCCGGATCGAACTTCTCCTGCAGCTTGCCTCCCCAGATCCGCGCTCCCGCCAGCGCGGGATTGTTGCGGAAGGCGTCGAGCGCCATCTCCGCGATCCCGTTGTCCGCGATGGGGTTGGACTTGAAGTTGAAGGAGACGCCTCCCTGTCCGTACCGTTCGGAGAGCTGCCGCATATACCGGTAGAAATCCTGCCACAGATACCCCTGGTCGACGGTGCCGTGCTTCCAGTCGATCAGCGGGGCGCCGCCGTGGCCGCCGTCGAGATAGACGTAGTCGACGCCGTATTTCCGCACCATGGCCTCATACTGCGCGGCGAGCTTCTCCCGTCCCGCCGGGTCGCTCATCCGGCGCTGGTATGAGAGCTCCACGCCGGGGTAGCTGTTGAAGACCCTGCCGTTGCGGTTGCGCGCGATGGAGGCGTCCGGGAATTCGCGGCGGAAGTCGGAGTCCGGCGCGACCGTCCAGAGCCAGGTGTAAAGCGCGACCTTGACGCGCGGAGAGAGCGCTTTGAGCTCCCGGATGAGTTCGATGTATTCCGTGTCGCGCGTCCACGCGCCCCAGATGTTGCGGAAACGCTCCTTTTCCCCGAAATCTCCCCAGATGAAGGGCTGGTTCAGGATCACCATGATGTCGCCCCGCCCGGTCATCGCGAGCAGTTGCCTGATCTGCCGGGCCGCGTCGCCGGAGAGTTCGGGGCGCACCCAGATCTGCACGAGGACATCGCCCATCCAGGCGGGCCGTCTGATTTCCGCATACGCTTTGGCTACCTCGGGCAGCGCGCGCCAGGCGGCGAGATACTCCATCTCGCTGCCGTTGAAGAAGAGGAGCTTCAGCTCGCAGGAGACCTCGCCGTCATGCAGCGGCAGCGTGGCCGCCGGAAGCCGGAGCCCGTCGGGATGGTAGACCAGAACGTTGCCCGGTTCGTAGATGTAGGCGGAGTGGACCGGCCACTCGAACCGGCCGTTGACCCGGTAGCGGAGCAGCGCGAGCGAATGTTTCCCGTCGGGTTCGAACGCCGCGACCGCGTGGGAGACGCCGGAGCCGGACTGGCGCACGGGCAGCTTCACGTCCGCCAGCCGCACCCGGGGGCTGAACCAGGGGTCTCCGCCGGCGAGCATGAGGCCGCCGCGCCGCTCCGGCGGAAAGACGAGCCGTTCGGCGGGGGTGACGAAACGGAACTCCCCGCGCGGCGCGCGGAACCGGAGAACCTTGGTCAGCGCCTCCGGGGCGAAGGTGTAGCTTTTCACGATTTCAACGGCCGGGTCGAACGACGCGGCGCAGCGGAAGAGGAGCTTTCCCTCTTCGCGCTTAACTTCAAGCACCCGGTCCCGGAGGCTGTCGGCGTCTCTGTCTCGTTCCCGGGTCTGGACGGCGTAGAGTGTCCGCAGGGAGTCGGCCAGCAGCCGTCCCGATTCGAGATCGGTGATCCCGAAGAGCTCCCCGTTCCGGCGGGAGAACACATAGCGCCTGCCGTCCGCTTCCACCGGCAGGAGGTCGTCGGCGGCGGGGCGCACGGCCTCCGCCTGCGGCTCGATCCGCTGGATCTGGCCGGAACGTTTGAACCGGTCGAATTCGGCGGGGTCGGCGAAGTCGGCGGCGAATTCCGCACGCTTGCCCGATTTCCCGGTCAACGTGCAGCGCAGGAGATTCAACTGGACCGGTTCCGAGGCCGCGGGCACGCTGAAAAGAAGCGTGTCGATGGCCGGGAGCGCGGTATTGAACGGGAGCTCCGCGCTCCTCTCGCCTCCGCAGGAGAGCGTGAAGCGGCGTGTGGAGTTGTCGCACTCAAGCGTGAACTGCACCCGGTTTCCGGCGGCGAGCGGAAAGAGCGCCCGGTATCCCTCTTTCGAGTGCCAGCCGAGCTCCCGCTTTCCCTCTTTGCCGCGCAGGGCGATCCGCACGGCGGTTGCGGTATTTTCCTTCTGCACGAGCAGAGAACATTCGAAATCGCGTTCGGCGGGCAGCTCGAAGCCCGCCGTCACGGAGAGCTTCTCCCCGTCGCTCATCCCCGGGGCGAGGGGACGGGTCAGGTAGCCGGGCTGCTTCCGCCCGCCGATCACGATTCCGCCGCCCGCCGGGGCGGCTTCTCCGGGCGTGTCGGAGAATTCCGGCTGAACCGTGCGCAGTGTCATGGCGCTTTCGATGAAGGGGGGAGTCAGGGTGATCCTGACGCGCTCGGCCTTTGCGCTGAGCGCCTTGCTCTCCACGCGGTAGAGCCCTTTCTCCTGCCCGGCCGGAGGATGCAGCATATCCGCCGGGATCCAGGCGTCGCCATCCTTCACCTCCACTAGCGCGGCTGCGAAGTTGGAGGAGGGGGCCGCGTCGGCCGTCAGGACGACTTTCCGCAGGTAAGCAGGTTCGGGCGGAGCAATTTCAATGACCGCTTTCTCGGAGAAAGCCGGAAAGGTGAGGTCGCGGGTGTTGTCCGGCTTCAGCAGCAGCTCCGGCGCGCCGCCGCCCGGAGACGGCGTGACGGTGAGCGCGGCGCCCGACAGCGCCGCGCCGCAGAACAGGAGACAAAGGAGCGAAGGCGTTTTCATGCGAGCACCACCTTTCCGGACGGGATCCACTGCCGGTAGACGTCGAGCGCCGGTTTCCCGTGGATCGTGAAGCCCTTGTCTCCGGCGGGATCATCCTTCATGGTGGGACGGTCGTTCTGTTCGTCCCACTTCCAGTAGAAAAGGCCGTGGAACCACGGTTCGGAGCCGCAGGCGTCGAAGAGCGCCCGCAGATAGTTGGCCTGCTCCTCTCCGTCGTAGGCGCCGCCGTTCTCCCAGTACCACGGTTTCGCGGCCGCGCCCGCGGTCGAGCAGCAGCCGATCTCGCCGAAGTAGACCGGGTTCGGATAGATCCGGCAGAAATCGGCGTGCGCTGCGGCCACGGGGCGGAGGCGCTCCGCCATCATTTCGACCGTCGCTCCGGGGCCGTCGGCGGCGGAGGGGTAGAGACTGCTGCCGAGGGTGTCCAGCGCGAAGAACCAGTGGTCCGGATCGGCCTTCAGCTGTTCCGTGAACTGCGGCAGGCAGATGAGCGAGGCGGTCAGGCTGCCGCGGAAGTTACGTCGCGCTTCTTCGAGCACGCCGAGCCACTCCGCGTTCCGGCGCACCGTGCGGTCGAGCTCGCTGTCGAAGCAGTACGCCTCGCATCCGGTGCGCTCCGCAAGGCGGCTGTAGTGGCGCGTGAGAAGCCGGTAGCTGTCGAACCAGTCGCGCCAGTAATGGAACGGCTTGCCGGGTACGATCTGCCCGTCGTCCGGAAAGTCGATGTGGGAGCGCTGCAGCCCGTCGTGGCATTCGATCATCGGGCGCAGCATGACGCGGAGCCCCCTCCTGTGAATGTGGCCGATGATATCGCAGAGTTCCGCGTCGTCCGGCGTGTGGAGGAAATCGCGGTACTGGCGGGTGCTGTGGACCGTTTCCTGCATTACGGTCGCAACGAGGCAGACCCATTCGACTCCGGCCTCCGCCATGCGGTCCACTTCGGTCCGGGCGGCCGCCGAACCGAAATAACCGTTCCGCGCGTAGTAGCCGAACGTCATTCCCTTGTAGCAGATCTCTTTCATGATTCTCTTCCTAATGGTTGTCTTCGAAGGAGTAAAGGCTGTCGATCGTGGCGTAGACGCCCTTGGTGTTGTAGACCCGGAGCATCTCGGTTTTCGGCCCTCCGGGCGCGACGTGTCCGTCCATATAGAGGATGTCGGCCCGCTGCGAGTGGCGCAGATGGATGCGGTAGTTCGGGTCCTTGGCGGTCATGTGGACGACATGGCTCTGATTCGAGTCGCTGTCGGTGAATCCCCAGGCCTTGTAGCCGCTGAACTGCTTCGTGACGGAATCCGCGAGGAAGATCGATTTCCCGAAGTCGGAGCCCTTTTTGACGTTCATCCACGTATTGCCCGGGTCCCAGACGCCCGCCATTCCGAATGTGAGGCTGGACCATTTCCAGTAATCGGCGTCGTGCTGTGCGTAGAGGCCGGGTTTGACCTTGTTCGGTACATAGGAGGGGCACATCAGCGCGCTGTAATTGGCGAGATAACCTTTCTCGAACAGGGTTCGCCCCCATGGCCGGTTCGGCATGGCGGCGATCGGCCAGAAGCCCTCAGAGTCGTCAGCGTAGGCCATCAGCGGGACGAAGCACTGTTTGAGGTTGCCGGTGCAGTTCGCGGCTCGCGCACGCTCGCGCGCCTGTTGCAGTGCCGGCAGCAGCATCGAGGCCAGGATCGCGATGATCGCAATCACCACGAGCAGCTCTATAAGCGTGAAACGGGCGAAAGCAAAGTTGCGGGAGCCGTGCTCTGCTGCGGGCGACCTGCGCGGGGAGAAGGATTCGCGGGAACGCGACGGTTCGCCGTTTGCCGAGCGGATGCAGCGGGGCGCGGCGGTGATGAGCCGAGTGGGAATTACCTGGTTGTTCGGTACGGGGAGAGACGCGGTGCAAGTCACCGCTTTCTCTCCCCCGAACCCCTCTCCTTCACGCAGAGCGGACAAAAGGGGATGAGTGTATGCATGACAAATTTTCACCACAAGAAGCTCGATCAATGTAAATCGGAGAGAGAGGGGCGGCCGGTTCTTCATCTTTCTTTCCTTTTCATTACCGGGTTTGGGGGGCCGTATCCGAGAGCGGATATCGTTGGCAGGTGAAGCGCTTCACCTGCCGGATAAAAAAATACACTCATGCGATTCCGCAACAGGAATCGCGAACGATCATGCGCGGCTGGAAATAGAAGCTTTCAACGGGCTTTCCGCCGATCATGTCGAGCAGCAGCTCCGCCGTTTTC
This sequence comes from Lentisphaeria bacterium, assembly GCA_018265615.1. Lineage (GTDB taxonomy): Bacteria > Verrucomicrobiota > Lentisphaeria > Victivallales > Victivallaceae > Victivallis. Next base: position 59,328 of record JABLYX010000007.1, on the reverse strand, counting down.
CCGCCGCGCTCAAAGGTCGGCTGGCCGACCGAGGTGAGGGCGGGCAGCGAGATTTTTCCGAGGTCGAGCCCGTCGATTCCGACCACGGAGAGGTCGTGCGGGAGCCGCCAGCCGCGCGTGGCCGCCGTGCGGATCAGGGCGACGGCGGCGATGTCGCTCTCGACGACGACCGCGGTGGGGTGCTCCGGGAGGCTGCTGATCCAGTCGAACAGCTCCACGCCCAGCTCGAAGTCGTAGATGGCCAGTTTTCCGTATGTCGGGCACTCTTCCGCCCCGAGCGCGGAGAGGATCCCGGCCCGCCTCTGCGAGCTCGCCGGCCCTGCGTAAGCGATGCTCCGGTGGCCCAGGCCCATCAGGTAGCGCGCCGCCGTTTCTCCGATCGCGAAAGGATCGATTCCGACAGACGGGATTCCGGGGAACGACCGGGTCATCGTGACCACCGGAATCCCTTTTTCCTGAAACGCCTGCAGCGGAGCTGCGCTCTCGAGCCAGCCGGCGGGAAACGCCGCGACGCCGTCAACCCGCCGCTGCAGGAAGTAGGAGCACCGCGACTCAAGCTCCTGCCGGTCGCTGTAGGAGGCGAGCAGCAGCCCGTAATCGCGTCCGTTCAGGACATGCTCGAGCCCCTGCAGGATGTCGGGATAGAAGGAGCTTGCGAACTCCTGCTCCTCCAGCAGCACACCGATCATGAAAGCCCTTCCGCAGCTCAGCCCGCGCGCCCCGATGTTGGGCAGGTAGCCGAGCTTCGCAGCCGAGGCGAGAATCCGCTTGCGCGTCTCCTTGCCCACCTTGTTGACTCCGGAGCCGGAGAGCACATAAGAGACCGTGCTCATCCCGACGCCCGCATCACAGGCGATATCCTTCAGCGTAACCGACATGACCGTGTTTTCCCATTGTTTTAGTGAAGCGCTTCACTATGCTGTTCTAATTATACTCGAAAACTTGCGGATTGTCAATAGGGGAACGAAAAATTTTCAGATAATTACGGTTGCGGGGCCCGGCTGCGGCCCTGCGGTTCTTTCGCCAGAATTCCGTCCAGCTTATCACGGTCGATATTGCCGCCGGAAATCACGCAGACGACGTTCTTTCCTTCGCTCGGGATTTTTCCGCTCATCACTGCCGCAGCTGAAAGTGCGCCCGCGCCTTCGGCGGTCACGCCGTATTTGCGGTACAGCAGCCGGATCGCGTCTTCGATCTCCGCTTCGCTCACCGTGACGATGCCGTCGACGTAGCGGCGGCACAGGTCGAATGTGATCTGTCCGGGCCGGTTGACGGCGGTTCCGTCAGCGAGCGTCGAAACCTTGTCGAGGGTGACGATCCTCCCCGCTTTCAGCGAATCGGCCATTGCCGGGGCACCCTCCGCCTGAACGCCGCAGATCCGGCAGGAGGGCTTCAGCGCCCTGGCTGCGACGGCGATTCCGGAGATCAGCCCGCCGCCGCCGACGGGAACCACGATGATGTCGGTTTCCGGCAGCTGGTTCAGGATCTCCCACCCCACCGTGCCCTGTCCGGCGATGATGTCGCGGTCGTCGAACGGCGGAATGCAGACGGTGTTGGTCCGGCGCTGAAAATCCGCTGCGGCCTTCTGCGCGTCGCCGAAGGAGCCGTCGACCAGCTCCACACGGACGTTCCGGTATGCCCGGACCGCCGCGATCTTGGTTGCCGGCGCCGTTGCGGGAAGGAATATGGTCGCTTTGATGCCGAACCGGTCGGCGGCAAAGCCCACGCCCTGCGCGTGGTTGCCGGCGGAGCAGGTCACGACGCCGCGCTTCCGCTGTTCCCCGGAGAGTTTACTCATCCTGTAATACGCGCCGCGCAGCTTGAATGCTCCGGTGTGCTGCTTGTTTTCGAGTTTCAGACAGACCCTGCCGCCGCCCGGAAAACCGGGCGCCTCCTCCAGTTCGGAGCGGATCGCCACATCCTTCAGGATCCGGGCCGCGTCGAAGACATCGGCGATGCCGGGGTCCCCGGCGGCGCGGTCCGCGCAGCATCCGGCCGCCGGCAGCAGCAGCAGGAAAAGCATATGCAGGCAGGAAAATCTCTTCCGTATCCCGCTCCTTTCCCGCCGGGTCATTTTGCCTTTTCCGCCGGGGCCGGGACGAATTCAATGTAGTCGATTTCCGCGGCGGCCCGGCTTGCCGTGTTGTTGCTGTTGGAGATGATGCCGATTGCGAACTCCTTCGGAATTTCTCCATAGCATTTTTTCAGATCTTCGGCCACGTTCCGCTCCTCAACGTACCACTCTCCGAGCGTATCGGTTTCGTTGCGGAGCACGGTGAAGGTCACCTTGACCACGCCGCACAGGTAGCTGGTTTCTCCCCATTGCCCTTTCGGAGTCTCCGTCTCGTAGTGGTAGGAGAGGGATTTTTTCTGCCAGAAGCCGGGCAGGATCAGATAGAGCCCGACCGCCTGGTCGTCGCGGTCGGAGTCGCGTCCGTCCCCGCGCTTCGGCAGCTCGAGGGAGCGCCAGCGCCAGCGCATCACCGGCGTCTTGTTCAGGTCGACCGTCTTCAGGATCCGGAGCAGCCCGCCGCTTGATTTGTCGGATTCCAGGTGCAGCACGCCGTCCCGCAGGGATACCTTTGAGGCCGGGACGCCGGGCAGCGTCCCCTCCTGTTTCCACCCCTCCGGGAACCCCTTCTTATCCGGTTTGTCTTTGGAAAAGTCCTCGCGCCAGTTGCCGGCGGAAACCAGCAGTGCGGCGAAAAGCAGCGATGCGGCCAGAATTTTTTTCATGATCATTATCTTCCTTTTTAAATTGGTTCCGTATCACTATATCCCGGACCACGGAAATTTGCAAATCGCACTTCGCCGTACCTGCCCGGCGATTCCGCGAAAAAAGTGACCAGGGAAGGCCGGGAGCGTGTTGAAAAATATAAAAAAAGGGATATTTTATACTCGGAGCCGGCAACAGAAATATTCAAGAGGGACATATGGAAATCTCCGAAGTGAAAGACGGTTCGATCCTGACGGTAACGCTCAACGGCCGGTTCGATGCGCTGGCCGCCATTGAGCTGGAGAAGAAGCTTTCGGCGGAGCTGGCCGGCGTAACGGCGCTCATCTTCGATTTTGCACAGGTCCCCTACATCGCCAGCGCCGGGCTCCGTGTGATCCTGCAGTTCCAGAAAACCATGAGCGCCGCCGGCGGAAGCATGAAGCTGATCCATGTCGCGCCTCCGGTCCGTGAGGTTTTCGAGATCACCAGGCTCATCAAGTTCATCACGCTGGAAGCATGAAGAGAGTTTTCCAGACCTGGCTCCTGTTGGTCGTCTCCTGCGCTTTCCTGCTGACGTTTTCCATCTCTTACTTCATCCATACGAAGCAGTCGCGGCGGAGCGCCTCCGAGCAGATCCGCCTGAAGCTCGCGGATGCGCAGAACCAGTTGACGGCTTCCGCCGCAAGTGCGAAGCAGCTGCTGCAGATCAATGAGGATGCCGCTCTCCTGAAAGCCCGCTTCTTCGCGGAAAAGCTCCGCAATGTCCGGCCCGCTCCGGAAAATCTGGCGCGCTGGAAGGAGGAGCTCGATGTGGAGGAGTTATACGTCGTCGCCCCGGACGGCCGGATCAGTGCCGCATCGTCGCCGGAAGACGCCGGAATGAATCTGCATGACGTCAGAGCCGCGACCCCCGTTGTGGCCGGATTGAAGCGGCCCGGCTTCAGCCATGTCGTCACGTTCAGCCGTCCGGGCGAGGAGTTCGACATTGTGCAGTACGCGGCGGTGTCGCGGCTCGACGCGCCCGGAGTCGTCTGCATCGTCTCCAAGCCGGAGCGCGTCAGGCGGGCGCTGGAGATTGCGGATATCAGGAACTTTGCGGAGGGGTTCCGGATCGGCCGGCACGGCGGGATGCTTGTCGTTCGGGACGGCGACATCATCTGCGACGGCACACTGGATATCCCGGAGAAGAAGCTCGCCGAGCTGGACCTGGCCCCGGAGCAATTGGGCTCCCCCGCCGCATTCGATGTGGAGATTGACGGCGTCGATTATGTGGGGCTGGCGGCGCGCTACGGCGACTACACCGTGATCGGCGTACTTCCCGACAGCGAGGTCTATTTCCGCCGCAATGTGGTGCAGTCCGTGCTGGTGGTCGTGTATCTGCTGCTGTTCGCGCTGATTTTCGTTCTGGTTACGCTGCTCATCAGCCGGATCGTGCTCACGGGCATCCGCCGGATCTGCGCGTCGCTGGAGAAAATCACGAATGGCGACCTGACGGAGAAGGTCGACGTCCATCATCCCGGCGAATTCGATATCCTCTCCAGCGGCATCAACAGCACGGTCAGCGCGCTGAAAGGCGCGATCGCCGACGCGGCCCGGCGGCTGGACAACGAGCTGGCGCTGGCGCATGCGATCCAGAGCTCCGCGCTGCCGCGCCAGTTCCCTGCGTTTCCCGGGCGGCCCGAGTTCGATATTTTCGCCGCGATGAAGCCGGCGAAGGAGATCGGCGGCGACTTCTACGACTTCTTTCTGATCGACGAAAGGCATCTCGCGTTTCTCGTTGCCGACGTCTCCGAAAAGGGGATCCCCGCCGCACTTTTCATGATGTCCGGCAAAACCTGGCTCAAGAGCTTCGCGCGCGCCGGCATGAAACCCGCCGATCTCTTCACGGAAAGCAACCGGATGCTCAGCTTCGACAACGGTCCGGGCATGTTCATCACGGTTTTCTTCGGCCTGCTCGATCTCGGGAGCGGCGAACTTACCTGCGTCAACGCCGGGCACAATCCGCCCCTGCTGAAGCGCGCGGACGGTTCGTTCGAATACCTGTGCCTCGAGCCGGATTTCATCCTCGGAACCCTGCCCGGCATCGAATACCATCAGCATGAGCTCCGGCTCTTCCCCGGGGACCGCCTCTTCCTCTACACGGACGGCGTCACCGAAGCGGCGGGGGCCGGGGACGAGCTTTACGGCACGGAGCGTCTGCAGAAGCATCTCGACGCCCATGCGGATCTCGCGCTGGAGCCGCTGGTCGAGTCCGTCTTCAGGGAGCTCGCCGCTTTTTCGGCGGAGCAGACCGACGATATCACCATGCTCGGGCTCGACTTTCGCGGCAGCAGGCTGGTGCTGGAGGCGGAGAAGGAGAAACTGCCGGAGCTCCAGCGGTTCGTCGACTCCTGCTGCGGCTCCTGCGGCGACGAGCTGCGGAACCGGGTGCAGGTCATTGCGGAAGAGATTTTCCTCAACATCGCGCACTACGCGTATGCGCCCGGCACCGGGCCGGTTTCGGTTGGGTTCCTGCCGGAGGGGGATTGTCTGGTGTTCGAATTCCGCGATTCGGGCGCCGCGTTCGACCCGCTTGCGGCGCCCGCGCCGGAGTTTCCGGAGAGGCTGGACGACCGCACGGTCGGCGGCCTCGGCATTTTCATGGCGCGCTCCATGTCCGACAAGCTCGAATACCGCCGGGAAGAGGGGGAGAACATTTTGAAAGTGACGGTGAACCGATGAGGTCGCATGTCGCGTTTTTCGGGGCCGTCGGCCTGGTCGGGAGCTCCCTGATCGGGGCCGGCATCCTGGCGTTTCCGGTCACGCTCGGACTGGCGGGGCTGCCCCCGGCGATGCTCGCGATGACGGTGTACGGGGCGCTGATGCTGTTTTCCGGCGAGGTGCTGATCCGGGAGACGGCTGCGCGGCGCGACCCGGCGTTCAATTTCCCGGAACTCTTCCGGGAGCACCTCGGCGCTGCGGGCAAATGGGTCGCGGTCGCCGCGAATCTGCTCGTGCTTTACGGGCTGCTGACCGCCTACATCACCAGCGGCGTTAAAATCCTCGAAAACCTGTTCGGGCTGGAGGGGGCCGCCGGAGTGACGACACTGCTTCTCGGCGCCGTTCTGGCCGGGCTCGCCTCCTGCCGGCTGACGCTGCTGCAGAAGTACAATATGGCGTTGATCGGGCTGCTGACGGTCACGTTTCTCGTGCTCGTCGCGCTCGGCGAAGGGCATGTGAAGCTCGAGAGGCTCGGCCGGTGCGACTGGCGGTTCCTGCCGTCGGCGGTGCCGCTGGTGCTGACGGCGTTCTACTTTCACAACATCATCCCCGTGATCGGAACCGACCTGCAGTGGGAGCGGAGGCGGATGCGCCTCGCCGCGTGCTGCGGCTTCGGGCTCGCATTCCTGATGGGGGTCCTGTGGCTGCAGACCGGGATCGGCGCCCTGCCGATGCGCGGGGAGCACGGCATCATGAACGCCTACCGTCTGGGGGTTCCCGCCACCATTCCGATGAGTGCGGTCATGGAGTCGAAGCTCTTCGTTGTCTGCGCGATTTCATTCGCGCTCATCACGGTCTCCACCGCGTTCATCGGCAACGGCGTCGCGCTGCAGGGCTTCATGCGCGGGCTGGTCCGCCGGGAGTCTGCGGTGAAGCTCCTCGCGTTTGCGCCGCCGCTGCTGACTGCATGGCTCTGGCCCGGAATCTTCCTCAAAGCGGTTGACGTGGTCGGCGGGATCGGCGTCGTGACGCTGTTCGGCGTCCTGCCCTGCCTGATCGCGATCCGGAGCGGTGCGAGCTCCCGCCGCATGAAGGTCGCCGGGGTCGTGTTTTTGCTCCTCTCGCTGGGGGCGCTCGTTATGGAAATTTCGCAGGAGTTCGGCATCACGCACTTTACGCCGGACGCCGAAGTGGAATATTGGAAAGACAACTCATTTGAATTGCTGAATCAACAGGGAGAATAAAGAGTATGAACAATCCCCGTCTTGAACAGTTCCTGAAACAGTACGGCTCCTTCCCGATCGCCTATTCCGCCGTTTACGACGATGAGATGCGGCACTTCGAGGCCGAAGAGGGGTTCGTCCCCTATGCGGACACCCGGAGCGAGCGCGTTCTCCTCGGCGAACCGCTCTGCGCCCCGGAGGATCTCGATGCGCTGCTGGACAAGTTCTGCGCGGATGCGAAGAATTCGCACCGCAACCTCGTGGCGCTGCAGTGCGGGATCGAAGTCGCCCGGAATTTCGTGAAGCGCGGCTACAACGCGAACCACATGGGGGTGGAGACGAACCTCAATATTCCCGTATTCTCCCTTGAAGGCAGGTCGATGTCCAAAGTGCGCCGCTGGGTCAACAGCGCCCGGAACGCCGACGTCACCGTCTGCGAAAAGACGATGCGGGATCCGGAGACCGCCGAGGCGATTTCCGCCGTTTCGCAGGAGTGGCTGAAGGGCAAGATCAACACCGGCGAACTGCGCCTCCTCACGCGCCCGCTGAAAGCGCAGTATGAGCCCGATACCCGCCTTTTCTGCGCGATGCGGAACGGGAAAATAGCGGCGTTCGTCATCTTCGAACCGATCTGGCGGGCCGGCAGGGTGACTGGATATTACGCAGATTTCGTCCGCGCGCTCGACTGCGCCCCCAACGGCTCGCTCGACCTGATCTATCTGGAGGCGATGGCGAAATTCCGGGAGGAGGGCGTCGAGATCCTCTCATTCGGCCTTTCGCCGCTTGCCGACATCGAGGACACGGAGAAGATCCACAATCCGATCGTCGCTTCGATCTTCCGGCTGAACTACAGCCGGGGCAACAACATGTACGCCTATCAGGGGCTCGACGCGCACAAGAAAGCCTACGCCGACGGCGTGAACGGTTTCCGGGTGCCGAAGTACATGGTCTGCGCCGGGGCGCTGCCGCTGAACCAGATGCTGAACGTTTTCCGCTATATCGGAGTCCTGCCGGAGCAGAGCTATCTTTCGTCGATCCGCTATTTCGGCGGATTCATGCTCAAGGAGCTCTTCTCGCACGAGAAGAAGGCCCCGGATGTCCTGAACGGCATGCTCGAAGGAACCTCCACCGAGGAGATTGCAAAGAAGAGCAAGCTCGAACTGCCGGCCGCGAAGGGCATGATCGACAAATTCACGGGCCTGTTCCGCGGGATGAGCACGGAAATCGAGCGGCAGGCGATGTTTTTCAGCGGGAACCTGAACGAGGATACGGAGAAGCTTTATGTGAAGGTCTCCAATATCGCCGACTCCGAGAAAGAGATCCATTTCGTCCACAACATCACCTTTATCCCCTACAAGGGAGGCTACAGCCTGCTGATGACCGTCGAGACCGATCCCTCCGTCACGGTGGAGAAGGCGCACAGGATCGGGCAGGGGATCCGCCGCAAGATCCGGAAGAAGATGGAGAACATCTTCTTTGTCCACATCGAATTCGAGCCGGACGGCTCGTTCTTTCAGATGCTCGATGAGATTTCACTCGAAAAGAGCACGCCGGAAGACCTCGCATGAACTCCCTCGGAACACACGTGGCGGAAACGCCGTCCGGCCCGGTGGAGTATCTGCTGGAGGGCGCTTCCGGGCCGCTGATCCTCGGCATCCACGGGGCGCCCGGCTCCTGCGGCCAGATGCGGGCGATGTTCGACCGGCTCGGGCTCGTGCCGGGGCGCTGCCGCCGGCTCTTCGTCTCGCGCCCGGGGTATTTCGATACGCCGCTCGATTCGGGCAGGAGCCCGGCGGAGCAGGGAGATCTGTTTGCCGCGCTTCTGGATGCGCTGGAGGTCCCGGCCGTTGACGGCGCGGTTGCATTCTCCTGCGGCGGCCCGTCCGCGCTGGAGTTTGCGAAACGCCATCCCGACAGGATCCGCCGCCTCATTCTGCTTTCGGCCGTGACCGGCCCGTACCGGCTGACGGGGGACACGTTCGCCGGCCGCCTTGAGAGCTTCCTCATCTATTCCACGGTCGGGATGAAGTTCGTTGAGCTGATGAGCCGGCACTTCCCGCGCGCGGTTTTCCGGCAGCTGCTGTCCGGCGGAAACGCCCCGGGCCGGAAGGTCGAGATCGATTCCGTCCGTTTTTTCCGTTCGCCGGAGGATCGCGCGTTCCTGCTGGAGCTCATCCGGCAGAGCGTTCCGTTCCGCCGGTACGCGGCGGGATTCCGGAACGACGGTGAACAGATGACCGGGCTTTCCGCCGCCGCTTACGCCGGGCTCACATTGCCGGTTCTGATCCTGCACGGGCGGCGCGACGGCGACGTCAACTACCGGCACGCCGCGACCATCGCCTCCGTGCTGCCCGAGGCGAAACTGGTCACGTTTGAGCACGGATACCATATTCTCGCGCTCGGGCGCGAGCTTTTCATGATGAAGGCGAAAATCACCCGGTTCCTCGAACTGAAGCGGGTTCACCCGGATGCGGAATAAAATCCGTCCGGGGTTCCGGGTCAGCGCTTGAGGGCGCGGCGCATATCGAGGTCGTCCTGCCGCTTGCGCAGCGTGTCGCGCTTGTCGCCATGAGTCTTGCCCTGGCAGTAGGCCACTTCGATTTTCACGAGCCCCTGCTTCAGGTAGACCTTCAGCGGAATGACCGTCCCGCCCTTTGAACCGGTCCACTGGGCGAGCTTCAGGATCTCGTTCTTATGCAGCAGCAGCCGCCGCTTCTGCTTCGCTTCGTGGTTGAAGCGGTTGCCGAAGCCGTAGGGCGCGATATGCAGGTTTTCGAGCCACGCCTGGCCGTTCCGGATCGTGACGTAGGAGTCGGTCATCGTGATCGACTTCGCACGGCAGCTTTTGACCTCCGTTCCGACCAGCTGTACGCCGGCCTCGAACCGTTCGATGATATTGTAATCATGAAAGGCTTTCTTGTTGGTCGCAAGGACCGGTTCATCCGGATTCCGTCTCGGCATGGTTCACCTCTTTACGCCTTCACTTCGCGCAGGTAGTTCTGCGCGCGTTCTTCGAATGCCCTGCGGCGCGGCAGGTTCTTCGGCGTGAGCGACGCGTTGAATTTCTCGAGCAGTTCGAGCTGTTCGGGCGTGAGCCCGACCGGGCTCTCGACCATGACGCGCACATGCAGATCGCCGCGGGCGCCGCCGCGCAGCGACGGAACCCCTTTGCCCTTGAGCCGCAGCACCGTGCCGGACTGGGTCCCCGGCGGGACCCGCATCTTGGTTTTTCCGGTCAGGCTCGGCACTTCGACCGTGCCGCCCGCCACCGCGGCTTCGTAGGAGATCGGGACCTCGCATTTGAGGTCGTTCTCGGTCCGCTGGAAGACCGCGCTCGGGCGGACGTGGATCACCACATAGAGGTCGCCGGCTCCGCCGCCGCGCAGCCCGTCTTCGCCTTTGCCGGCCACGCGCATCTGCGAGCCGGTGTCGACGCCGGGCTGGATCCGCAGCGAGAACGATTTCTCCTGCCGGACGCGCCCCTGGCCGTGGCATTTGCGGCACGGCTTTTCGATGATCTGGCCGGTCCCCTGGCATTTCGGGCACGGCTGCTGGATGTTGAAAAATCCCTGCGACACATTGATCCGGCCGGAGCCGCCGCACTGGGTGCAGGTCTTCTTGCCGGTGCCGGGCTCGCAGCCGCTGCCGGAGCAGTCGGGGCATTCGACCAGCCGCGGAATCGTGATGCGCTTTTCCGCGCCGTAGACCGCGTCTTCAAAATCGATTTCAAGGTCATAGCGCAGGTCGTTGCCGCGCACGGGGCCGTTCGGGTCGCGGCGGCGCCCGCCGCCTCCGCCGCCTCCGAAGAGGTCCTCGAATGAGAAGCCGCCGCCGCCGCCACCTCCGCCGCCTCCGAAGAACTGGCTGAAGATATCCTGGGCGTTGAAGTCCGGGCCCGCGCCGCCGCCGCGCTGGCTGCTGGTGTAGGCGTCATGTCCGAACTGGTCGTACTGGCGGCGTTTTTCCGGGTCGCTCAGTGTTTCGTATGCGAGCGAGACCTCCTTGAACTTCTCCTCGGCCTCCTTGTTGCCCGGATTTTTGTCCGGGTGGTACTTGATGGCCAGTTTGCGGTATGCTTTCTTGAGGTCGTCCGTCGTGGCATTGCGGTCGACGCCAAGAGTCTGATAGAAATCCTGAGCCATAATTCCTTATGCCTCCTTTTCCGCCGGCGCTTCCCCGGCCGGGCCGGAGGAGACGACCACCTTGGCCGGACGCAGCAGCCGCTGGCCGAACCGGTAGCCGCCGGTCCACTCCTTGAGGATGATCCCCTCCGGGTATTCGTCCGACGCTTCCCGTGCGACAGCTTCGTGAACCGTGGGGTCGAACGGGGCGCCGACGGTTTCGACCCGGCTCACGCCGGACTCTTCGAACGCCTTCATGTACTGGTCGATAATCATCCCGAGCCCCTGCCGGATCTGTTCGATCTTGTCCGACTTCTCCGCCGCCTGGCGCGCCATTGTCAGGTAGTCGTAGACGGTGATGAACGGTTCGAGCGCATTGGCCGCTCCGTAGACCCGCGCGTCGGTGATGTCTTTCGACACCCGCTTGCGGTAGTTCTGATAGTCGGCCTGCAGGTAGATCAGCTTCTCCTGCGCTTCGGCGAGCTCGCCTTTCAGCTTTTCGACTTCCTTTTTCAACGGCTCCTCCTCCGGTTCGGCGTTGCACTGTTCCGCCGCAGCCTCCTCCGCCGCGGCGCCGGGACGGATCATATCCGGTTCTTCGTCGTGATTTTGTTCCTGATGTTTGTGACTCATATCTGTAAAAACTCCTTTAAATTCCTGAATAAATTAATATAAGGGAAAAGCTCCGGAAATCAATAGGAGAGATTAACATTTTTCAGAAATTAACGAACAAAAGGGATACCGCGTCAGGCCACGGAATAGAGCACGATCGCCGCGGCCATCATCAGCGTCGCGACGCCGCGGCGGATCCAGACCGGAAGCGCCTTCGGCTGTTCGAGGTTCTTCACGCCGAAATGCAGCAGGATCAGCGTCAGGATGATCGCGAGAGGCCCGCGGCTCGTCATGACGACGTTGCCGAACACCGGCCCGACCATCGCGTAGCAGATGTAGAGGCAGAGCTGCTTCGCGAACCAGGTTCCGGCGTACGGCACGGCCGCCGTGAAGCTCCGGGCGCGGATCCTGAGCAGGAAGATGAACGGGATGAGCACCGTGCCGATCACGAGGTTGATCGCGCAGACCGCGATCAGGGCCGAGTGCCAGAGCGACGGGGCGCGGATTCCGTCGATCATGAATTTGATCGAGAGGTCGGAGAGGCAGTAGAATGCGAGCGCCCCGAATACGGCGGGCATTCCCCGGAAGTTCAGCTTGCCGTTCTCGTAGTTCATCACGAATGCCGACGCGGCCGCGAGGACGATGCCGCCGCACTGCAGCAGGTTGTAGTGTTCGATGCCGATCGAGGCAGAAACGATCGCGAGCAGCGCGACGCGCAGCCCCAGCAGCGACGAAAGGCGCGACGGGGCGATGCTGCGTTCGGCGCGGAAGAACATCAGCTCCCCGCCCGTCGTTCCGGCCGCCGTCAGGAAGAGTGGCAGCACCCAGCTCCAGTTTCCCCAGAAGCCGTCGTGCCAGACGAGCGCCAGCAGCGGGATGCTGAAAAGCGCGATCAGCAGCTGCGCGAGGACCATCAGCGTCAGCGGCGTGCTGCCCTTTTTGATGTCGATGCGTGCGAAAATGTATCCGCCGGACTGAAAAAGCGCCGCGGCGATACCGGACAGAATTCCGAATGTCATCATTTGTAACTGCCTCCTCCTGCAATCTCCATGACGGGAATATATCACCTCTCCGCATTCCATGCAAGCGCCGTTTCCCGCGGATTTCCCGGAAATCGAATGTCGCCCCGGCATTCCGTTAAATATATTGAATTTCATTCGGAATATTGTAATCGGATTTTCGGGTGTTATATTCCTTCCGGCAGGAGCGGGGATTCGGCCCGGCTCCCGGGAAACGGAGGCTTGTCATGAGTGAAAAATTCGACTGGCGGCGGAATGAGTTCCAGCAGATCGGCACCGATTACGGTTCGGTCGAGGAGGTCGCCGCCTATGATTCCAGGATGCGGAAGATGCGCGATGTGGACGCCGAGAACCGGGCGATTCTCGATATGCTGAAGCTGACGAAGGAGAGCGCGGTCCTTGAGATCGGCATGGGGACCGGGGCGTTCACGCGCGCCGCGGCGAAGGTCTGCTCGCACGTGACGGCGCTCGACGTTTCGGAGATGATGATCGATTACGCTTCGGGCAGGGCGCGGGAGGAGGGGCTGGACAACATCGACTTCTACCATGCCGGGTTCCTCGGGTTCGATTATCCCGCCGGGGCGTTCGACGCGGCGGTCAGCGGCCTTGCGCTGCACCATCTGCCGGATGCATGGAAGATGGTCGCGCTCGAGAAGATCTACCGTGCGCTGAAGCCCGGCGGGCGTTTTTTCCTGCTCGACGTGGTGTTCGACTGGGGTAACGGCGACCCGGATGCCTATTTCAGGGGGATCGTCGAGGCGGAGAAGGAGGCGCGCCCGAACCTCTGCCGCCACATTTCGCGCGAGTTCAGCACACTGGCCTGGATCATGACCGGGCTGCTGACCCGGGCGGGGTTCGTCGTCGAATCCGACGTCCTCAGTCACGGATTCCTGCGCAACTACTGCTGCCGGAAGGCGTGACGCGGCCGTGTGCGGGCGTTTCGCGCCGGACCGGATTCCGGAGGTGCTGCCCGATCTGCCCGTGCTCGCCCCGCTCTGCCTGCGGAGCCGTTTCAACATCGCTCCGTCGCAGGAGTCGTGGATTATTCTCCGCGGGCCGGGCCGGGGTGCCTGCGCCGGGGGCTGGCGCGTCCGCAGGGGGACGAGTCTGGTCATCTTCCCCGGAGGGATTTCTCCCCGGGCTGTTCTGACGGAGCGTTTTTTGTGGAACTTTTGCCGCCGCCGGCTTGCTTTTCCGCGGGGAAAGCCATACGTTATGACAGAGGCCTTTATTTTTGAAGAGGGAGGTTTTGTATGGTTATCGGATTGATTGTTCTGGCTGCGGTCGTCGTTCTCATCCTGATCATGATCGGGATGTACAACGGGCTGATACGTGCCAGAAAGCAGGTGGACAACGCGTGGGCGCAGATCGACGTTCAGCTCAAGCGGCGGTACGACCTGATCCCGAATCTCGTGGAGACGGTCAAGGGGTATGCGGGGCATGAGGCTTCGGTGCTCGAAAAGGTCACGCAGGCGCGTTCGAATGCGATGGCCGCCACGGGGACCGGCGCGAAAATTTCGGCGGAGACCGAGCTGACCGGCGCGCTGAAAGGGCTGATGGTCCAGGTGGAGGCGTATCCGCAGCTGAAGGCGAACGGGAATTTCCTGCAGCTTCAGGAGGAGCTGACCACGACCGAAAACAAGATCTCGTTCGCGCGCCAGCACTACAACGACAGCGCGACGAACTACAACACCGCGATCGCCGTCTTTCCGGCCAGCATCATCGCAGGGATGTTCCAGTTCCGTGACGCGGAACTCTGGCAGATCACCAATTCAGCTGAGCGCGAGGCGCCGAAGGTCAAGTTCTGACGATGCGGTCCCGGCAGACGTTCCAGCAGCTGATTGCGTCGAACAAGCGCAACAGCTGGATTCTTGTCACCGGCATGTTCCTGCTGCTCTTCACGCTCGGCGCGGTGTTCGGCGGGGCGTACGGCAGTTATGAGGCCGGGCTTCTGATTGCGGGAGCGACGGCGGTGATCGTGTTCCTTTTCTCGTGGTTCGCGGGTTCCGGGACGATTCTGGCGGTCAGCGGAGCCCGGGAGATTGAGAAGGCGGACGATCCGCAGCTTTTCAACGTGGTCGAGGAGATGTCGATCGCCGCGGGGATCCCGATGCCGAAGGTGTACGTCATCGACACGGCGGCGCTGAATGCGTTCGCGACGGGCGTCGACCCCGCGCACGCCGCCGTCGCGGTCACGGACGGGCTGCGGCGCAGGCTGAACCGTGAGGAGCTTCAGGGGGTGATTGCGCACGAGATCGGCCATATCCGGAATTTCGACATCCGCTACACGATGCTGATGGCGGTCATGGCCGGCGCGATCGTGCTGCTGGCGGATGTGTTTCTGCGTTCGACCTTCTACTCTTCCGGCAGCCGCCGGCGCGGCAGCGGCAGGAACGACGGGGCGGCGCAGGCGATACTGCTGGTGATCGGGCTGGTGCTTGCGATTCTCGCGCCGATTATCACGGCGCTGATCCAGATGGCGATGAGCCGCCAGCGCGAATACCTCGCGGATGCGTCGGCGGTGGAGTTCACGCGCAATCCGGACGGACTGGCGAAAGCACTCGGCAAGCTCGCATCGGACCGGACCCCCTGTGAGGCGAGCCGGGCGCTTGCTTCGCTCTACATCGTGAATCCGGAGCTGAAGCTGCGCGGCGGCGCCGACAGCTGGTTTTCCACCCATCCGCCGATCGAAGAGCGGATCAGGCGGCTGAAGGAGCTGTCGGGCGCATGAGCATCAGGCCGGGGAGGGCGTTTCGCCCTTCCGCTTGAATTCGGTCGGCGTCAGCCCCGTGTAGGTGCGGAACGCGGTCGAAAAGTAGAGTGAATTCCGGAAGCCGAGATTTTCGGCAATCTCCTTGAACGAGAGCTGCCCGGCGGCGACCAGCTGTTTGGCGCTCTCCATGCGCAGGTTGTTCCAGTATGCGTGCGGAGAGGTGTTCAGGTAGATCTGGAACATCCGCGTGAGGGTGGCGCGGCTGGTTCCCAGCTCTCTGGCCAGCTCCCCGACCGACAGGTTGCACCGCCGGTCGGCCTCCATGGTCCAGATGGCGCGGGTCAGCAGCGGCGGCAGCTCCTGTTTCTCGGCCTGCGAATATTTTCCGGCCAGGAAAGCGATGAACTCATATCCCAGGTGGGAATTCTCCGCGGCTTCCGCATAGATTTTGTGTTCCATGAGTTCCGCGAGGCGCAGGAAGCGCGCCTTGACCGCCTCCAGCTCCGTTTCGCCGGGGAACTGCAGCTTGCGGCACTCCCTCAGTCCGAGCGATTCGACGAGCAGCTTGACCATGCCGCCCGAGATGATGAGCTGGTACTGGCGGCCGAACTGCAGCGGTCCGTTGTGCATGGAGACGTCGCAGCCGGGCAGCGTGATGAAGAGCTCCCCGGGAGTCAGGGTTTCGGTTTTTCCGTCGACCCGGTAGCAGGTCTCGCCTTCAAGCTGGAGTTCGAGGGCGATGCTGGCGTAGTTTCCGCGCCGGATCCACCACTCGCCGCGCCGGATGTTGTCCGTGAAGCAGTGCGGCCAGATCGCGAGCGAATACGGGTGGACGTCGTACCAGTGTTCCTCCCGGACCCATTGACGCTTATTCACATATCCTGCGGAAAACGAGTCCTTGGAGCGGATGGTCCGCCTGTTCTCCGAAACAGCCTGAATGGTTGTGGTTTCCACGCTTTTTTCTCCGGGAGGCCGATTTGAATATCTCTGATACAAATCTATATATAATTTCCGGTTTGTCAAGTTGCTTTCCGGATTATTTTCAGGTAAAATATAAGCATTGAAGCAATGGCGCTGCGGATGCGGCACAAAAAAAGGTGGATTGCCATGATAAATGGGAAAAGAAGTTTCTTTACATTGATAGAGCTCCTCGTAGTGATTGCGATTATCGCGATTCTTGCGTCGCTCATGCTGCCGGCGCTGCAGAAGGCGCGGGCGAGGGGCAAGGCGATCCAGTGCGTCTCCCAGCTCAAGACGCTGGGCACCTACGGTGCTTTTTACCAGAACGACTTCGCCGGCTTCGTCGCGCCTCCGTTCGGGAACAACGAGCAGGACCGGGGGCTGCAGAACTACTATACCAGCCAGCTGCACTGGGACTGGGTTTACGCCTCCCGCTACCTGACGCCCGGGACGACGTCGTTCAAGCGGACCGAAAAGGTGTACAGCATCTTCCGCTGTCCGCTCGACGAGTCGCAGAATCCGCGCGCGGAGTTCGGCACTACGGCGCCGCGCTCGTATTCGTTCCTGATGGGGTGGGGCCGCTGCGTGGCGGGCAGCTCCGGTTCCTCGACCTTCATCAAGGCCGGCATCGTGAAACAGCCCTCCGAATCGATGTTCGTCACCGAGCATAATTACGAAAGCTCGACGAAATACAAAAACGCCGTGGTCGGCGTCTGCAACAACAGCAAGACGGCGGAGACCGGCCTCTGGGGCGTTACCGGCGTGGGAACCTATCACAACGGCATGGCCCCGGTTCTGCTGCTGGACGGTCACGTGGTGAGCTGCGGGATCCATCTCGCGAACACCGCGTATGTCTGGGCCAGCACGACGCCGGATCTCTTCATGAAGTACGCGCTGCTGCGGAATCACCGGAAATAGGGTGCGTCGATGCGGAAAAGAACCCTGTTGCCGCTCCTCCTCCTCGCAGCGGCCCTCGGCGCCGCCGGGGCGGAGCTCGGAGTCTCCCCCTCCTGCGTCGTCAGGGCGGAGGAGATTGAATTCAAGCTTCACTGCGCCGCCCCGAAGTGGAAGGGCGGCACGACGCAGGACGCTTCGAACGTGACCTTTCCGGGCGAAGCCGCCGCCGGGGGAACCTTCCGGCGGGGGACGTTCGCGGTCAGGAATTACGGCGCTTTCGATTTCTCAGAAAACCGCCGCGTGGAGAACGGCAGGGCGGAGGTGAGCCTCGCCCTTTCCTCCCGCTCCGGCATTGAAACGGAGCTTCTGGCGGTCGTCGCGGAGCTTCCGCCGTGTGTGAAGCCGTATATCGTGAACGGGAAGGAGCGTTCCTTTCCGGCGGTTTACCGGGACCGCGGCTGGCAGATCAAGGTGCCGCACGGGGAAAACCGCCTGGCGATTCCGCTGCGGCGCGGCGTGCTGCACATCCGCGGGGAGTTCGAGGCGATGCTTCAGGACAACCGGCGGTTCAGCAGGGGGAACGTTGCGTTGCGGCTGATGTTTTCTCCCTCCGCCGGGCGGATCACGGAGGCGGAGCTCGCGTTCGACATGGAGTATGTTCCGTATGAATCGGTTCCGGTCACGCTCGGCGCGTCCGGCGGATCGGAGGTGCGGACACTCGGGGGGATCCGGTTCGATGTCCCGCGCGGCGGGGCTTTTCCGCGCGGCGAAAGGCGTTTCCGGATTCCGGAGAAGGATGCTTCTTCCCGTTGGCTCTATTGCCTGAGCGCCCTCGACGGCGTGCCGGAGCGGGAGCCGGCCGGGACGCTCCGTATCACCTACGCGGACGGCGGCAGCCGGGAGTTCGAGCTTGCGGAACATCGCGAAACCGCGCTGCAGACGCGGCCCGGGCGGCTCGAGAACGCCGCGTGTGTGTGGGAAGAAGAGGGGAAGGCGCTCTTTGCCGCCGCCTTTGAGCTTGCCGGAAAGCCGGTCGCTGAAATCGCTTTTTCCGGCGACCCGCGGCTGTCGCTTGCCGGCCTCTCGCTCTCCGGAGAACGGATCGTTCCGCCCGAAGAGAAAAAGGAATGGGCGCCTGCCGCCGGGGAGGAGTGGTCCGCGTTTTCTTTCAGACGCGACATCGTGCCGGGTTCGGCGCTGGACTTCTCGTTCCTGCTTGACGCCCCTGCCGGAAAGTACGGCTTCCTGAAAACGGCGGGCAGCCGGTTCGAGTTCGAAAAACGCCCCGGGCGCCGGGTGCGCTTCTGGGGAACCAACCTGACCGGCGCGGCGCTATTCGCCGGGAACGCGGAGCTTGACCGCATGGCTGACCGGCTCGCGGCGAACGGCTACAACCTGGTCCGCTTCCATCACTTCGATCAGCCGTTGACCGCGGCGGGCGCGGATTCGACCGTCCCGGATCCGGAGAAGATGGACCGGCTGAACTATCTCTTTGCCGCCTGCAAAAAGCGCGGGATGTACGTCTCGATCGATCTTTACATGTCGCGTGTTTTGCGCCGCGGCGAGATTCCGGCGTATCCTGACCGCGCGCTCTCCGGGCGCGAGTTCAAAGCGCTTGCGATGATCGATTCCGATGTTGCGGCGAACCTTGAGCGCTACTCCCGCAACCTGCTCACCCGGATCAACCCCTACACCGGACTCGCCTGGAAGGACGATCCCGCGCTCGCATCCGTCAGCATCATCAACGAGGGGACGCTTGCAACCAATATCCGGGCCGGATTTGTCAGGGAGGCCTGTGAGAAGGAGTTCCGGCGTTATGCCGCCGCCCGGAAAACGGAGATCACTCCGGAGAACCGGAGCCGTCTTCACGCGGAGTTCCTGCACGGGGTGTACCGGAACGGCTATGCGCGTTTTTCGGAATTCCTGCGTTCACTCGGCGTCCGGGTGCCGCTGACGGACCTGAACTACACCCGCGACGTCTCCGTGGCGATCGACCGCCGGGCGCTCGATTACGTCGACATCCACTCCTACTGGGCGCACCCGGACTCCGTGACGATGCCGCGGACCGCGAATCCGGAGAGCTCGCTCGGTTCGTTCGGCGGATTCGCCGAGCTTTTCGCCGTGCGGCACCTCGACCGGCCGTTTGCCGTGACCGAATGGAGCAATGTGTTCCCGAACGGATACCGTTCCGAGGGGGGGATCCTCGCCGGCGCGGCCGCCGCGTTCCAGGATTACGACCTGCTCTGCCGCTTCAACTACGTTTCGAATCCGGAGCGGGCGCTGAAACCGGCCCCGGTCGTCGGGTTCGAACAGGCGAACGATCCGGTCAGTCTGCTCTCCGACCGTGCGGGGGCGCTGCTGTTTCTGCGCGGAGACGTGAGCCCGGCCGAAAATGTTCTCGCATTCCCGGTGGGGGCGGAGACGGAGTTCGGCGGCAATGCGATTCCGGGGGAGTTCCGTTTTCTCGGCTGGCTCGCGAAGACCGGGCTTTCATTCGACGGCGCCGCCGGGGCCGCGGGCTCCGATTTCCTGAAACAGTTCCGCAACAATCCGGGGCAGGGGAGCTATGACGGGAAGCGCGGCATTGTCGTGAGCTCGACAGGAGAGCTGCGGCTCGACGCGCTCCGCAATACCTTTCTGGCGGTTTCGCCGTGCAGCGAGGCGTTCATCGGCCCGGCGGGAAGCCGGCTCGAGGGGGCATTCGCCTCGGTGAAGATCGACGGCGCGTTCGCTTCGGTTGCGGCGGCGTCGCTCGACGGCGAACCGCTCGGCGACAGCGGGCGCATTCTGCTGCTGCATCTGACCGACTGCCAGAACAGCCGCATGCGCTACACCGACCGTTCGCGCGGAACACTTGAGGTGGTCGGCGGCCTGCCGCTCCTGCTGCGCCGGGGGCGTGTGCATGTCGCGCTCGGGCTCCCGGGCGCGCGGAAATACAGGCTCTTCACTCTCGATTCGGACGGCAGGCGCTCGGGTGAGCTCCCGTTCGAAGTGAAAAACGGAAAATTGGAGTTCACGATGGACAACAGAGACGGCGCATTCGCCTATGAACTGACGGCTGCGGAGCAATGAATTTGCGCGTTCCCTGAGGATTCCGGTTGTAAAAGCGTACCGGCGGCGTTATGGTATGCGGTTTACAGCAGGGAGGCGTTTGATGAGGATTTTTGTCGATGCGGACGCGGTTCCGCGGGTGATCCGGGAAGTGCTGATCCGGGTCGCGGAGCGTGAGAGAATCAGCTGCGTGTTCGTCGCGGCCCGCGCGCCGCATCTGCCGGAGTCGGAGTTCGTGGGCGGCATATCCGCCGGCGGCGCGTTCGACGGAGCCGACGACCGCATCGTGGAAGAGCTCGAGGCCGGGGACCTGGTCGTCACCGCCGATATCCCGCTGGCGAACCGGAGCCTCGCGGTGGGCGCTGCGGCGCTGAATCCGCGCGGAGAAGAGTACACGCCCGCCGGGGTGCGGAACGCGATGGCGATGCGCGAACTGCTGGCCGAACTGCGGATCACGGGGGAAGTGACCGGCGGAGCCGCGCCGTTTTCCCTCCGCGAGCGCGAGCGCTTCACCAACGCCCTGAACCGTCTCCTGACCCGGATGAACCGGAAGAGATGAACTCTTCCGGAGCATCCGCGATGCTTCAGGGGCGGACGCCGGCCTGTTCGAGCAGTTCCTGAACCGCCTTGACGTCGACCCGGCGGACGGGAATGCCCTGCCGTGCGGCGAGTGCGGCGGCAATGCCGGTCCCCTGGCCGATATTCAGGCAGATCGGCATGACCCGGAAGTTCGAATGCGCCTTGTGGCTGCCGTCGATGTTGCGCCCGGAGAGCAGCAGCCCGTCGAGCTTTTCGGGGACGCAGCTGCGGAACGGGATCGAATATTTCCCCTTCGCCCTGAAGTGCTTCTGCGCGCCGTGCTCGTCGAGCCCCGGCCCTTTCAGGCTGTGAATGTCGAAGTTGAATGAGTTGCGCGCGGCGATCCAGTCGTCGAAGAGCTTCGCCTCGACGATGTCGAATTCCGTGAGCCGGTAGAGCGCCTTGAAGTGGCGGGTCTCGCGCACGCCGACGTTCGACGCGCTCGTGACCGCGTAGCAGTTCTCGTAGCCGGGGACGAATTCGCGCAGGAACGCGACGATCTTCACCATCTGTTCACGGCAGGCGAGTTCGGCCTTCGTGAGGTCGCGCACATCGGTTCCGTCGATATTGATGACGTTCGTCATGTTCACGCAGACCTCGCCGGGAAGGGGGGCCGGATAAAGCAGCACGTGGCCGGCCGGGAACGGCAGGTTCGCGCGCCCGAGCGCCTGAATCTCCCCTTTGGGCAGGTCGATCAGCGATTCGAAGCTGCCCGGAAACACGGCGCGCTCATGGTCGACTCCGCCGATGCGGAACATCAGCGTGACCGGCTGGCAGACGTTGTCCTCCGGGCGGCCGAGCACAAACTCTGCTCCGGCGGCGGCGGCGGCGTCGCCGTCCCCGGTCGCATCGATGACGGTGTGGGCGAGGATGGCTTCGCGGCCGGACTTGCTTTCGGTGATGACGCCTTTCACGCAGCCGTCTTCGACGATCGCCCCGGCGACGCGGGTGTGGTACTGCAATATGACGCCCGCCTCCTGAAGGAGCTCCTGCAGCGCGGTTTTCTGCGCTTCGTGCGCGGTCGCCCAGAAGGCGGCCCGTCCGCTGGTTTCGGGAGGCAGGAGCGGCGAAGCTTTGGTGCGTTCGAAGATCTCGTCGAGCAGCGGGGATTCGGTTCCGCCGCACCAGTGGGACATCATGCCTGCGGTCGCCATGCCGCCGAGGCAGTTCGCGCTTTCGATCAGCATGGTTTTCGCTCCGACCCGGGCGGCTCCGAGCGCCGCGCCGACTCCGGCCGGACCGCCTCCCGCGACGAGGACGTCGACTTCCGCCGTGACCGGGAGCTGCTTTGCGGGTTCCTGATGGAATTTCATGTTTTTCTCCGTTGCTGGGGATCGGTTGATTCTGTCCTTTTCTTATAATTTAACGGTTTTTTTGCACGAAACCTTGAAAAAACCGGGATGAAATCTTAAATTATTACAGAAATGGAGATTCTGACATGAATTTGCAGGACGCGATCCGACACCTCGAACTGAAGCTCGGAACCGTGATCGATCTGGAGGTTCTTCATCCGGCGTTCGCGGAGATGCCGGAGCTTCAGCTTGCTCCCGACCAATACCACCATCACGGCGATTTCTGCCGCTGGGCGAAGAAGCAGCCCGGCGGGATCAACGCCTGCGCCGCGAACAAGGCGCGCAGCCGGAAGATCGCGATGCGCGGCAGGCCGTTCTGGGGATTCTGCCCGAAAGGGGTGTGGGATTACGCGCATCCGGTGCTCTTCGACGGGGAGCTTGCGGCGATCATCTATCTCGGATATCTGCTGCCGCCGGGGCAGGAGTTCGCTCCGGGCTGGAATGGCCGCCGCCCGGGGGAGCTGTCGCGCGAACGGCGCAGCGAAATCGGCGATTACGCCGCTTTTCTCGGACAGTATGTGATTCTAGAGCTGGAGTCCTACCGCGAGTCGCGGAGCGGGCGCGGCAAGAAGCGGGGGGATGAGTTCTATATTGAGCAGTGCCGCCATTTCATTGAATGCTCCTACCACCAGAATCCGGCGCTGAGCGATCTGGCGGAGATTCTGCATGTGAATGTGAATTATCTCGGCGGCGTGATCCGCCGCGCGGGAGGGAAGGGGTTCCGGGAGCTGCTGGCCGAGCGCCGGATGCAGGAGGCGGAAATGCTGCTGCGCCATTACAGCCGGAAGTATACGATCGGGGAAATCGGCCGGAGGTGCGGATTTTCCGACAGTAATTATTTCTGCACGGTGTTCAAGAGCCAGACCGGCCTGTCGCCGCGGGAGTTCATCCGGCAGTGCGAGGAGGAGAAGGGCGCGGAAGAGGTTGCGGAGACGGCCGCGGAGTGAATCCGGCGGCAGGGTTGCCCGGCTTTATCCCCTCGCAGCAACGCAGCCCGGTCTCTCCCGCTCACAACAATGCAGTCCAGACTTTCCCCCTCACATAGCATTGCCGCCCGGCAAAAAAAGCGCGGTATGCGCCGCGGAGCGGATGTGAACGAACAACGCGGTTCGGCGCAGCCGAAGCGCGTTGCAAGGAACGAAAGTGACGCAGGTGAACGCAGCGCAGCGAAGCCCCTCTGGCGCAGCCCGCGAAGCGGGCGGTGAAGAGTTGGCCGCCGCAGGCGGACAAGTAAGGCAGCAAAGCTGCCGCTGCGAACGGAAAGGGAACAACCCACGGGTCCGCGCCCGCCGCATGAGTGTAAGAAATGGGGGTGCGGGGGAAATGTATTTCCCCCGCGAAGCCCGCGACAATGCTTGCAGACAGTACGCAGAAAAATGTTTCCCGGCTCTGTTGCGTGCCGCAAAACTACGTTGTTATTACATTCGCTTCTTTTTCGGCTTTGTCGCGTGCCGCAAAACGTTGCTGTTATATTATTTTCGTACCCGGCCCGGATGCCTGCGCTCCGCGCACGCGCGGTCTTTGTGCGCCTGCGGCGCAGCAGACCGTGTGCGCTCCACGGCAAAAATTTCATTTTTGCTATGCAGCTGTTTCGCTCCGCGCACAACTTTACCTCCGGTGGCCAAGGCGCTTCGCCCTTGGAACCCGACCGGCGGGGCGCCGGCGCCGTCGGCGGCTTTCGCCGCCTTTTACTTGAATGTGCCGGTTCTCACGTCGTTCGCATAGTTCGTCACCGCCTCGCGGAAAATGCGGCCCAGCTCGGCGTAGCGGCGCGCGTGCTTCGGCGTGAACTCTTCGAACAGCCCGAGCAGGTCGTTCAGCACCTGCACCTGTCCGTCGCAATCCGGCCCGGAACCGATTCCGATCGTCGGGATCCCGATGTTTTCAGAGATCATTTTACCGACTTCCGCGGGCATGCACTCGAGCACCGTCGCGAAAGCCCCTGCCGCTTCGACCTTGCGGGCGTCGTCGAGCAGCCGCGCCGCATCCTCCGGCGTCTTGCCCGTCAGCCGGTAGCCGCCCGCCGTCATGATGTGCTGCGGCAGGAGCCCGAGGTGCGCGAGCACCGGAATCCCGCTGCGGACGAGCTTCTCGATCAGCGGCGCGACTTCGGCTCCGCCTTCAAGCTTGACCGCATCGGCGCCCGCCTCCTTCAGGGCGCGGCCCGCATTGCGCAGCGCCTCCGCGTCATCCGCCTGGTAGCTCATGAACGGCATGTCGAAGATCACGAACGCATCCGGCGCGCCGCGGCGCACTGCTTTGGCGTGGTGCAGCGCCTCCTCCATCGTGAGCGGAAGCGTGTTCCTGTAACCGAGAACCGTCATCGCAAGCGAGTCGCCGACCAGCAGTGCGTCGACTCCCCCGCCGTGGCAGATCGAGGCGCTCGGAGCGTCGTAGACGGTGATCATTGAAATTTTTTCTCCGGCCGCCTTGCGTTTGCGGAAGGTTGCGACGGTGACTTTGCTGTTTGTACTCATGGATGAATCCTCCTTCTGGGGCCTGAACGCGGAATTCCGCGTTTTTCATTCATATAATATGCGCTGCCGCCGGGATTTTTGCAAATTTCTTTTGCACTTTGCGTGATGCAGTGTTATGTTGAATGTGGATAATACTTAATCCGAAAGGGGATTGCATATGAAGAAAGAGAAGAAAAAACGCCTGCACCGCATCGCGGAACGTGTAAAGCTCCGCCATGAACGGCGGCAGGAGACAGTAATCGGGAAAATCACGGTCACGCACTCCGGGTTCGGCTTCGTCGCGCTGCCGGAAAATGAGAAGGGCGAAAAGCCCGAAGACGTGTTCATCCCGGCGCAGTTCGTCGGTGACGCGATGGACGGCGACGAGGTGAAAGTCGCGATTCTGCCGCCGCGCCCGGAGCGCCCCGGCGACGGGGAAAAGGGACCGGCGGGAAAGGTCATCGAAGTGTTGAACCGCGAGCGCGAGGAGCTCGTCGGCGAGCTTCTCGCCGGGCACCGCGTGCGCCCCCTGAACAAACGCATGCCGGATGAAATCGAAATCTCCGGCGCGCGCAACGGCGCGAAGCGCGGCGACTGGGTCCGCGTGAAGCTGCTCGGCCATGAGGACGGCGTCTGGCGCGGCACGATCCGCAAGGTGCTCGGGCGCGCCGGCGTCATTGCGGCCGATCTCGATGCCGTGATAGCCGAATACGGCCTCGCCCCGGCTTATTCCGACTCCGACAACCTCGAAGCGGAGAAGATCGAGCCGCGCGACATCGGGCGCGAGGACCATACGGATGCGCTGACCGTCACGATCGACCCGTTCGATGCGAAGGATTTCGACGACGCCCTGTCGATCGCTCCGGGCGGAAACGATTCCGAAGTGGTGATCGGTGTGCACATCTCCGACGTCGCCGCGTTCATTTCGCCGAAGTCGAAATTCGACAAGCAGGCGGAGAAGCGCGCGTTCAGCTGCTATCTGCCGGGGCGCACGCTGCCGATGCTGCCGAAAGCGCTGACCGCGAAGATCAGCCTGCAGGCCGGCGCGGATTCGCGCGCTCATTCGGTGTTCCTGACGCTGGAGAAGGCGACCGGACGGGTGGTTTCGTTCCGTCGCTGCCACACGCTCATCCGGGTGGATCACCGGCTGAATTACGAAGAGGTGCAGGAGTTCCTCGACAGGGGGAGCGCCCCCGCCGACTGGTCGGCCGGGCTGAAAAAGGAGCTGCGGCTCATGCTCGACGTGACCCGGAGGATGCGCAAATACCGCAAGGAGACCGAGGGGTTCGTCGAGATGGACCTGCCGGAGGTCCGCGTGCTCTGCAGTGAAAGCGACAATAAGATCCTCGGCCTGGTGTCGAAGATGCCGCGCGAATCGGAGCAGCTCGTCGAGGAGTGCATGCTCGCCGCGAACTCGGCGGTCGGGATCGAGCTCGGCCAGAAAAGCGTGGCCGGCCTCTACCGCGTCCACCCCGCGCCGGATCCGGAAAAGATTGAGGAGTTCACCGCGATCATGCAGGATTCGTTCGGCCTGACTCCCGGCGACCTGACTGAGCGAAAGGCGTGCAACGCGTTCCTGAACGGCCTGCCGGACGATGCGCGCAAGCCCGTGATTTTGAGCTTGCTGCTGCGTTCGATGCCGCGCGCGTACTATCTGGAGAAGCCTGCGCTGCATTTCGGGCTCGGCAAGGGGAGATACGTCCACTTCACGAGCCCGATCCGGCGCTACCCGGACCTCATTGTGCATCAGCAGCTCTGGAACCTCGACACGAAGACGCGCACCCGGACCGTTTCGACCATGGCCCGCGTCGCCTCCGACTGCTCGATGAAGGAGGAGAACAACGACGCCGCCTACTTCGCCGCGAACGACCGGCTGAAGCTGCGCTATCTCGAGGAGAAGCTCGAGGCGGGCGGCGAGAACTTCTATGAGGGCGTCATCGTGAAAGTCGTTTCGGGCGGGCTCCAGGTCGACGTCCGGGAGCTCGGCATGTACGGCTTCGTCGAACGCGAACGGCTCCCCGGCGAATACCGGCGCAGCGATTCCGGATTCCGGGAGGAGCGCGGACACAAGAGCTACAAGCCGGGCGACTTCATCTACCTGCGGCTCTCGCACATCGATTTCGCGCGCGGCAGTGCGCTTTTCGTCCCGGCCGGCCTGACGAGGTGAGACGATGAGCCAGGGATATTCGATGAAGCATATCGGGATCACGATCGTCGTGTCGCTGATCGTCGTCGTGCTGATCTCCCCGCTGCTGCGTCCGAAAAGCGCGGAAGCGCCTGTCCCGGCCGTGGCGGAGGTCACTCCGGAGCTGCGCGCCGCCGTCACGGAATACCGCGATGCGATGCAGCAGCTGTGGGTGAATGCTGCACTGAAGTACGAGGCCGGCGCCCTTTCGATCAACGATGCGTGGAGCGTGAAGCTGGATTACTCCCTTGCCGCGCTCGACCTTTTTGCGCTTGACGCGCCGGGCCGGGGGAACGGCGCCGCGCGCGCCGTCGTAAATGCGTATTTCCGCAGCGGAATCTGGCGGATCGTGAAAGAGAGTCCGGCGGCGGTGGAGGACGAGGTGCTCGTCCGGGTCGCGCGCGAGGCCTGTCTCGCCCGGATCGAGCTGGCGCGTCTCGAACCCGAAATCGCGAGGAACCCGGCGTTCGCCGCCGCCCGCGCCGCATGGGAGAAAGAGGCGGGTGCGGTCGCCTCGGTGTCCGCCCCGCTGCCGTCCGTTGCATGGGACAGGGCGTCCGGCATGGAGAGCCTGAAAAAGATGTTTGAAGCGGAGATCAGATGATGAACGATTTGCACCGGCTTGACAATTTCCACGACCTCACATTGCCGGAGTGGGGACCCTATTCGAAGACGTTTTTCGGCGTCTCGCACCTCGCGGACCGGGAGACCGGCATGCGGTTCGACTTCACGGTCGTTCCCGCGCTCTACCGGCGGCAGCTCGGGATCCCGGATGCGCTGCGCCCTTCCGGCTATCTGCCGTGGGAGGCGTCGGCCGATCTCGAGAATTACAGCTACCGCCAGCAGCTCGAACCGAAGGACCGGATCTATGCCGATGTCCGTTTCGCGAAGCTCCGCGACAATATGCGGCTCGTCGAATGCCGCTGCGTGAACCGCACCGGGTTGCCCGCCGCATTCGGCGTGCACTTCCTCTCGAATCTGGTTGCGCCGCCGGAGAAGCGGGTTGTGCCGGTTCTGCCGGAGGGGTGCGTCTGGCTCGATGCGCTCGACCATGCCGGGCTCGAATGGGCCGTTCCGCGCCCGCAGGACAACCTTGTCTACGATGCGCTGCGGCGCGGCGAGGAGCGTTGCTCCGGCACGGTCCGGGGCGGCTGCATCGGTCAGAAGTGGGGAGCGGATGCGGGCGACCGGCTGCGGTTCAAACTCCCGGCTTCCGTTGCGGGGCCGGTCACGGCCGCGATCCGCTGCCGGGTCGCGGAGGGGGCGTTTGCCGAGCTTCTCGTAAACGGCGCGACGGTCGGGATCCCGGGCGCCGACGGGTGGAAGCTCGTTGAAGTCGAGTTGGCCTCTGTCGGGGACGGCGTGCTTTCGCTGGTTTCACAGGGCGGCGCGGAGTGCCGGATCGACGGCGTTGCGTTCGGCCCCGGGGCCGGAGAGACCCGGTTTGCTGAGGCGAAAGAGAATCTTTCTCCCCGGGTCGAGCCCGGCCCGGTGAAGAACAGCCGGATCCTCTCCTTCGAGGCGGTTGACACGGTTTACGGCATTTTCTGGAGCTTTGATTCGGATTTCGTGCGCTGCTACCGCGCGCCTTCGATGCGGAAGCTGCTGCTCTACAGCGACGAGGTCCATCAGCCGTTTTTTGGAGGCAGGTGGGATTGCGGCGGAGATGAAGAGTGGGTCGATGCGGTCATGCAGCCGCTCACGGCCGCCCCGGGCGGGGATGCGGTGGTATATGCGGTCGTCTGTTCCGGCACGCACGGGGAGGTCGAAACGGCCCTCGCCGAGGCGGAGCGGATGCAGGGGCGCTTCGCGGAGCTCGCCGAAGCCTCGGCCCGCTCCTGCTGGCGGCCGCATTCGACGCCGGAGGGAGAGGCGTTCGCGTTCAGCCGGGAGCGGCTCGCCGCGGTTACGCTGACGAACGTGGTTTACCCGACTTATTTCAAGGGGAAGAATGTGCGGCACCACACGCCGGGCCGGCGTTGGAACTCCCTCTATACCTGGGACTCCGGCTTTATCGGGCTGGGGCTGCTGGAGCTCGGCGAAAAGCTTGCGGTCGAAAACCTGAACGCCTACCTGACCGAGCCGGACGACGATGAGTGTGCGTTCATTCATCACGGATCCCCGGTTCCCGTGCAGTTCTATCTGTTCGCGGAGATCATGAACCGCGGCGGCGGCCGGGAGCTGGCCGCGTATTTCTATCCGAAGCTCAAACACTACTACCGTTTCATGGCGGGCCGCGCGCCGTCGTCGACCATGCGGGGCAGGGGGCGCAGCACGCTGATCCGAAGCTGGGATTATTTTTACAATTCGGGCGGTTGGGACGATTATCCGCCGCAATGGTTCGTGCGCATGAACAACGCGCACGACATAGCGCCCGCCGTCGGCAGCTCGCATGTGATCCGCATCGCGAAGATCATGCGCAGTCTGGCGGAGGAGCTCAGGGTCGAAGCGGACATTCCGATGTATAACGCGGATATCGCGTTGCTCGAGGGACTGCTTCAGCACGATTCCTGGGACGAGTCGGCCGGGAGCTTCAGCTATGTCCGGTACGATGCGGAGGACCGCCCCGGCGGCATCCTGCGCCACGAGAGCGGCGAAAACTTCGACCTCGGCATGGACGGCGCGGCCCCGCTGCTGGCCGGGATCTGCACGCCGGAGCAGAAGGAGGCGCTCTGGAAGCGGCTCGAAAGCCCCGACCACTGTTGGACCCCGTTCGGCCTTTCGACTGTGGACCGGGCTGCCCCCTATTTCCGGATGGACGGCTACTGGAACGGTTCGATCTGGATGCCTTACCAGTGGTTTTTCTGGAAAGCCGCGCTCGACGACGGGAAAGCCGATTTCGCATGGCGGATCGCGCGGACGGCGCTTGAAGTGTACGAACGCGAGGTCGCCGAGTCGCGCGGCTGCTATGAGCAGTTCACGATCGCGGCGGGGCGCGGCGGCGGCTGGCATCACTTTTCGGCGCTTTCGTGCCCGGTGCTCTGCTGGTTCGGCGCGTATTTCACCCCGGGGCGGCTGACCGGCGGGCTCGATACCGTGATCCGGGAGCTGTCGGTGCGGGAGGACGAATGGAGTGCGCGTCTCTCGGTCGGCGGGTATTCCGGCGAAGGTGAATCCGTGCTGGTCGCCGTGACGGGGCCGGGTGAGTGGAGCGCGCAATACGGCGGGGAGGAGCGACCTGTGCTGCGGCGCGTGCCGGGCACGGTTGAGCTCACTCTGCCGCGCGGCTCCTCCGGCAGCCTGCGGTTGGTCCGGCGCTGAAGAATCCGGTTCATGCGGCTTGCGTTATCCTGTCCGGAGGTGTATATTTGACGGATGGCAAACGGAAGGCGGAGCGATGGACGAAAAGCGTGTCGAAGACTGGGCGGTTGAATGGATCGGCGGAAATGTCGACCCGTACCGTTGGTGTTATCATAATCTCGGCCACGCGCGTTCGTTCGTGGAGGATGTGACCGAGTTCGGCCGCGCCTCCGGCATTTCCGGGGACGGCCTCGTGCTGCTGCGGACCGCGGGCTGGCTCCACGATATCGGGTATGCGATCGACCCGGCCGCGCATGAGGAGGCTTCCGCCCGGGAGGCGCTGAAGCTGCTTCCGCGTTTCGGCTATACGCCGGAGCAGTCGCGGCGCGTCGCCGGGCTGATCCGGGCGACTATGTTCACGTACTGCCCCGGGAGCCTGATGGAGGAGCTGATGCATGACGCGGATGTGGGGCGGCTCGGGAGCGGCGACTTTGTGGCTCAGGCGCTGCTCTTCCGGCTTGAGCTCGAACGCGGCGGCAGCTCCTTTTCTGATGCGGCGTTCTGGCGTTTCGAGGCGGATTTTCTGGACAGGATGACCTACTGTTCCGCGGCGGCGAGGAAGCTGCGCGGCCCGGGCCTGGAGCATAACCGCGCATGGGTCGCCGGGGAGCTGCGCCGGCTGGATGGAATGGAGGTGGAGCTGCAATGAGCGATGCGTTGAAAGTATTGGAGGGGCGCGAGCGGTATGAACTCATCCGTCTGATCGCCGAGGGCGGCATGGGTACCGTGTTCAAGGCCCGGAAGACCGGCGTTGCCGGATTCGAGAAGACCGTTGCCATTAAGATGCTCCGCAAGAAGTTCTCGGACAACGACTCCTATGTGGAGTGGTTCATCAGCGAGGCAAAGCTCGTCGCGAACCTGATCCACGAGAATATCGTGCAGATCTACCAGCTGGAGTGCTCCGAAGGGGTCTATTACTTTGTGATCGAGTATGTCGACGGCATGTCGCTTTTCGACTTCGTCGATTTTCATGTGAAGCTCAAACGGCGGATGCCGCTCGAGCTGGCGGTCTTCATCGCCGCGCGGGTTGCGCGCGGGTTGGCCTATGCGCACAGCCGGTGCGGGGCGGACGGCAGGCCGCTCGGAATCGTTCACTGCGACGTCTGTCCGCACAACATCCTCATCAACACGGAGGGGGTCCCGAAGATCACCGATTTCGGGATCGCGCGGGTCGCGTCGAAGAACGCGGCGGAGGGGCGCGTCGCGGGCAAGCTCGCTTTCATGGCGCCGGAACAGGCGCGGCTCGAGCCGGTGGATTTCCGGGCGGACGTCTATTCGCTCGGGATTGTGCTCTTCTACATGGTTTCGGGGCGGATGGCGCGCGACGTGACCTTGCCCCCGGCGGAGCAGCTGACGCAGGCGCGGGAGAACCGGATCGACTGGGCGCAGCTCCCCGGCGATCTGCCGGAGGAGATTGCCACCATGCTCAGGAAGCTGCTCGAAAGCGATCCGGCGAAGCGTTACGGTGACACCTCCGTGCTTGCGCGGGACCTCGAATATTTCATCTATAAGGACGGCTACGGGCCGACCATCGTCACATTGGCCGATTATATGAAGAAGCTCATGCCGGGGCGGTTCGGGATCGAACCGGAGGGGACCGGCGAGATCGGTGATGAGGACAGGACACTTGTATTAACCCCAAAAGCATAAGGATGGATCTTGGATATGACTTTCATGGAAAAACTCAGGCACGCTTCGCAAGTCAACCGCAGTCTGGTCTGCGTCGGCCTCGACCCGGAATTCGCGAAGCTGCCGGAATGCGTCCGCGCGAAGAAGCATGCGCTCTTTGAATTCAACCGCGCGATCGTCGACGCGACCGCCGACTGGGTCTGCGCCTACAAGCCGCAGGCGGCCTATTACGCCGGTCAGAATGCGGATGAGGAACTGAAGCTCACGATCGATTACATCCACGAGCGCGCGCCGCAGGTTCCGGTGATCCTCGACGTGAAGCGCGGCGACATCGGCTCGACTGCGAACATGTACGCGAAGGAGGCGTTCGAGCGCTACAACGCGGATGCGGTGACGGTCAACCCGTACATGGGCTTCGACACGCTCAAGCCGTTCCTCGACCACGCGGACAAGGGGGTCATCATCCTCTGCCGCACCTCGAACCCGAACTCCGGTGACCTGCAGAACCTTGTCTGCGACGGGAAGATGGTCTACGAGCATGTGGCGCTTCTGGCGCGCGACAAGTGGAACTGCAACGGCAACGTCGCGCTCGTGATCGGCGCGACCTACCCGGAGGAGCTGCGGCATGTGCGCGAGCTCTGCCCGGAGATGCCGTTCCTCGTGCCGGGCGTCGGCGCGCAGGGCGGAGACGTCGAGAAAGTCGTGAAGTTCGGCTGCGATGCGACCGGGCACGGCATTGTGATCAACTCCTCGCGCGGCATCATCTATGCCGACAAAACCGAAAACTTTGCGGCGGGAGCCGGGAATGCCGCGCGTGAACTGCGCGACCTCGTGAACTCCTTCCGTTGAACGAAAGAAATGATATGACCCGAACTTTAAACATGGAAAAAAGCGGATCGGCGCTGCCGACCATCGCGATCGTCGGCCGTCCGAATGTCGGTAAGTCGTCGCTGTTCAACGCGATCGTCGGCCGCAGGGTTTCGATCGTGCACGAAATGCCCGGCGTGACCCGCGACCGGGTCGTGGCGCCGCTGGCGCGCGGGAACCGCCGGTTCCAGCTGATCGACACGGGCGGGCTCGGGATGCTCTCCGGCGAGAGCCGCCGCGTCGATGTCTGGGACAGCCGGATCGCGAGCCAGGTCGAAGTCGCCATCGAAGACGCCGACGTGCTGGTTCTCGTCGCGAACGTCCAGGAGGGCGTGGTGAGCCTCGATGAGGAGGTCGCCCGCCGCATCCGCGAATCCGGCAAGCCGGTGCTGTTCGCCGCGAACAAGTGCGACAATCCGGCGCTGGCGGACCAGGCGGTCGAATTCATGAAGCTCGGGTTCCCCGAGGTGTTCCCGGTTTCGTGCCTGCATCGCAGCGGCATCAATGCGCTTGTGGAGGCGGCCATCGGCCTCCTGCCCGAGAACGCGCTGCCGGAGGAGGAGGGCGGTGCCGACGGGCTTGAGGCTGCGAACGTCGCGCGCAAGCTCAATATTGCCGTGGTGGGGCGCCCGAACGTCGGCAAATCGTCGCTGGTGAATGCGCTGCTCGGCGAGGAGCGCGTGATGGTCAGCGATGTGGCGGGGACGACCCGCGACGCGATTGACATCGATTTTCAGCTGCGCTTCCGCGGAGCGGAGCACCCCGCGACGCTGGTCGATACGGCCGGGCTGCGCAAGACCGCAAAGGTCGATACGATCGTCGAATATTTCAGCGTGATGCGCGCGAAAAGCGCGATTGACCGGGCCGATCTCGTGCTTTTCGTGCTCGAAGCGAGCCCGGACGGGGTCACGGCGCAGGACCGCCGGATCGCCGGAATGATCCAACAGTCCGGGCGCGGCTGTGTGCTCGTCGCAAACAAGTTCGACATGTACAAAGATTCGTACAAGACGAAGCAGCTTGAAGCGGAAATCCGTTACTCGATGCCGGGCATGAGCTATGCGCCGCTGGTTTTCGTGAGCGCGAAGGATCGCTGGAACCTCGACAGTCTGCTCGACCGCGTCGCCGAGGTTATGGAGCAGCTCGAGCTGAAGATTCCGACCGGCGTGCTGAACCGTGTGGTCATGGATGCGTTTGAGAGCCATACGCCGCCGGTGGTCGGCGTGGCGCCGCTGAAGCTGTTTTACGCATCGATGGTCGGCATGACGCCGCCGCGGATATTGCTTTTTGTGAACAATCCGAAGTATTGCGCGGACAACTATCTGGCATTTCTGAAGAACACGGTGCGGCAGGCGTTCGATCTCTCCGGCATGCCGATTGAGATCGAGCTGCGCGAGCGGCCGAAGAAGGTCATGAGCATCCGCAGCGAACCGGGCGGCCCGCGGCAGCGCGGCAATCGCAGGCCGGAAGCCGCGGCGGGCGATTCCGCCTCCGCGAAGAAGCCGGAGAAGAAAAAGCCTGCGCCGAAACGCGGCGCATCGAAAAAGAGAGGGAGAAAATGAACAGCAACGAGATGGAAATCAAGCGCTTCATGGCGCAGAAGATCAGCGAGGGCGAATCGCTTTCGGACGTGCAGAAGCTCGTGAACGGGGAGTTCGGCACGAAATATACATTTATGGATATCCGCATTCTCGCTTCTGAGCTTGAGGGTATCGACTGGGGGGCGCGCGACCCGAAGCCCGCCGAGCCCGTGGATGAGGGCGGCGACGCGGAGGAGAAGCCACCGGCACAGCCGGCGGCCGGCGCGGGGCAGACCGTGGTGGAGATCAGCAAGCTGGTCCGCCCCGGCACCGCGCTCTCCGGCACGGTCACGTTCCGTTCGGGGTCGTCGGCCGACTGGTATGTCGACTCCTACGGCCGCCTCGGCATCGAGAATCTGCGCGGCGAACAGCCGACCGAGGAGGATGTCCGCGATTTCCAGGCTGAACTGCAAAAGCAGCTCGGCGGCAAGTAAGGCGGAATCGCGAGGCGGCAATTTGGTCCGGATGAAGAAGCGGTATAAGATCACGCTTTTGACGCTGCTCGTCGCCGCGTTGATCGCTGTTCTTGCGTTCTTTTTCCTGACCGGATCATTTTTCCTGACCTCGGCGGTGCTGCCGTTCCTGAGCAGCCGGGCCGGGGTGGAGATTTCGGCGGAACGGGTTGAATGGTCGCTCTTCCGCTCGCGGCTCTCGGTGGACAAACTCCGGGTCGGCCCGGAGGAGCAGCCTTATTTCCGCGCCGGAAAAGCGGAGGCGCACTACGCTCTGTCCACCCTGGCCGGAGGCGCGCTGAAGCTCTCCGGCGTGAGGATGGAGCAATCGGAGCTGACGCTGTACCATACCGGAGACGGGCGCTGGAGCATCTTTCACGGGAGCCCGCCGGTTTCATCACCGGGCGGGCATGCATCCGGGCCGTCGAAGCCGTTTGCGATCGACCTCAAAGACGTTGTGTTCCGCGACTCCAGGTTGCGGCTGATCTTCGGGGATCCTGAGGCGGGCAGCGCTCTTGAGCTGACCGGGCTCAGGCTGACCGCCGACCGGTTTGCGAACGGCAGGCCGCTGCGGCTCGAGGCGGAGGGGGATCTGCGCCTCGCCTCCAGCCGGGCGAACCACATCGATGCGGGCCGCTTCCGGCTCGGATTCGACTCGAAGCTCGGGGCGGGCCTCGCACCGGAAACGTTCAAGACCTCCTGCTCGTTTTCCGGGCTGTTCGGCTCGATCAGCGGGGAGCCGTTCAATGACGGCGCGCTTGAGCTCTCCTTCGAGGGGAGCCGGGATCCGGACGGGGTTGCGCTGAAAAAGCTCACGCTCATGCAGTCCCAGGGGGGGACGCAGCAAAGCGAGGTGGAGATCTCCGGACGCGTCCGCTTCCAGCCGCTTGAGATAGAGGCCGACATCGACATCCGCCGGCTGTCGGAGGAGGTCACTTCCCTGCTGTTCGACCTCGGGTTCGGGTTCAACCCCGGCCGTGCGGCGTTGCAGTACCGCGGGAATTTCTCCTACGGCAAACGGAAACTTGTGGCTTCCGGCATCCTGCGGGCGGACCGGACCGGCGATGCGATTTTTGACCTCGAACGGATCACGCTTCCGCCGCTGCGGCTCGACGGCGAATACGATTTTGCGATCGATCTCGGGGAGAGCTCGATCGACCTCCGGAAATTTGCGGTGACGCTGGCGGAGAAAGAGAGCGAGGCCGCCTCGTTCCGGCTCCAGCGCCCGATCCGTTACTCCTGGAAGGAACGGGCGCAGTCGGCCGGGCAGCGGGCCGTGTTCGACCTCGAATGCAGCGCGTTCGACCTGAAACTGCTCCGTTTCCTGATTCCGGGGAATTCGGCGTTTCAGTTCGACTCCGGCTACTTCACGTCGCGCATGCAGTTGACGCTGAAGCACAATCTTTCGGCGTTCTCGCTGCTCGGGACCGGCCGCGTCAACGGCAGCAGTTGCCGTTGGAACGGCCGGAAGTTCGAGCTGGCGGAGATCATCGCGGGGCTGGATGTGGAGCTGCGGCGCGATTTTCACTGGACGCTCCGGAATCTGTCGCTGGCGCTGAAGAATGACGACGCGGACCTCGGCAGCGCGAATTTTTCGGGGGAGGGGGAGCTTACCGATCTCGCCGGGGCCTTCTC
Source organism: Lentisphaeria bacterium (assembly GCA_018265615.1). Lineage (GTDB taxonomy): Bacteria > Verrucomicrobiota > Lentisphaeria > Victivallales > Victivallaceae > Victivallis. The sequence goes on along the minus strand of JABLYX010000007.1, from coordinate 23,284 downwards.
CGGGCGGCTGGAGGGGTTGACTCCGGAGCTGGCGGTCTGGCTCTGTCCCGCGCTTGAACCGTTTCTGCCCGAATACCGCAAACTCGGGCTCGGCGCGGCCGAAATCGTTTTCAAACTCGAAAAAGCGGCGCAGAATGAGCCGCTTCTGCTGCGCCGCCTCGAAGCCGGAATCGACCGGGACGGCGTGCGCGCGCTGGAGCTGAAGGCCGGGCCGTACCGGTTCGGCGCTGCGGGGGGGGCGTCGCCGGGCGACCTGAAGGTGCAGCTCACCGGCGAGCTGCCGGTTTCCGCAATGAATGTGTATCTCGGGCCGCGGATGCGGTTCGGGTCGGGAAAGGTGAAGCTGTCGGCGGAGGGGTCGGTCGCGCACAGCTTCCGTTCCGCGGTGTTTTCCGGCGAGCTCGCTTTCGACGAACTCGCCGCCCGGGCATACGGGCGCGATTACCGGGATTTTTCGGCGCAGTGCGCGTTTTCCTGCTATATGCCGACGATGAGCAGCATCGAATTCCGCACGTTGAATTTCTATCTCCGCCGCCTCGGCAAGCCCGCGCTGCGGTTGGAGTGCCCGGGGACGTGGGACCTCGGCCGCGCAAGCTACTCCGGCGATTGGGCGATCCGCTACCTGAATGACCAGTTCCTGACGCTGCTTGCTCCGGGGACGGTTTCCGAGGCGCAGCTGACCGGCAAGATGCAGGTTGTCGCGCGTGAAAACTTCCGGGTGCTGCGCGGCTCCGGCGCGCTTGACCTTGACAAGCTGGTCATGCCCTCGCAACCGGGCAAGGTTTACACCGGCTCTTTTTCGCTGATGGCCGAAAAGGATGAACGCCGGCTGCTGCTGCGCCATATCACCGCCGGATTGAAGCAGGGGGAGGCGCAGCTTTTCGACCTTGCGGGAGAGTGCCGCGCCGATCTCTCTTCGCCGGAAGGCGGCGTCACCGTCCAGCTTGCGTCGACGGCGGTCGATGCGGGAAAGCTGTTGGCGCTGTTCCCCGTGCGTTCCGAGGGCGGGACGCGGAAGGCGGATGAGGTTCCGCGGCTCGATTTTGGCCGCCGTCCGGTGGATCTCGGCTGCCGGCTGCAGAGGATCCGGTTCACGCCGGCCCTCGCCGTGGATCTCGATACGCGCATCCGGCTCCGAACCGGTTCATTTTTGACCGATCATCTGCTTCTGCAGATCAACAACGCCCGCTATGACGGGGAGTTTCACGGTTCGAACACGGCAAAGGGGATCCTGTTCTCCGCGGCGCTGCGCGGCAGCGAGCCGCTGTCGCTGCCGCCCCTGATGGAGCTGATCGTCGGGAGCTCCCAGGAGGGGGCCGCCGGCACGTTGCGGGAGTTCAACCTGAATCTGCGCTTTCTCGAGGACGGCAGGCCGGATTCATATCTTGAAACGATGTCCGGATCGCTTGCGATGAGTTTCCGGAACCTGACTATCCCGAACACGGTGACGAACGGCCCGTTCGGCCGGCTGCTGCTGTTCCCGATCGAAATGACGGGGCAGTTGAATTCGCTGCTCCCTGAGGATATCGCGGCCTGGAAGGAGAGCGTCATCAGCAGCGAATCGCTGAAGAAGCAGCTCAAGATGGTCCGTCTCGACGAAGGGAGCGTCCGGCTCCATGCGAATGACGGGAAGGTACGCGTCGATGAGTGCGCGTTCTTCGGCGACTGGGTCAGCCGCCTCGCGTTTTCGGGCACTTTCGACCTTGCGGGGGAACGGAAGCTCGACCTCGTTTCGAAGCTTACGGTCGGCGGAATCCAGACCACGATTCCGATCGAAGGCACGCTCGACAACCCGCTGGTGCACCTGGAGTCGATCGCGACAGGCTCCCTCGGCGCGCTGCTGAATAAAGTCAAGGAACTGAAACTGATCGGCACTTCGGCCGATCCGTCGGACCCGAATAAGATCGAGCCGGTCATCATGATCGACAAACTGCCGAGCGCCGGGACGATCAAGGAACTGCAGAAACTATTCAAAGGACTCTGGAAAAACTGAGAAATGGAACTGTTTGATACCCACTTTCACTACTATGGAGAGACCTCCCCCGGGGAGTATTTCCGCAACGTCATGACCGCCGCCGCCGTGCCGCCGCAGGGACGCATCTGCGTGCCGGACCGGCTCTGGCTCATGGCCGCGGGCGGCGACTATCTCGAGAGCTGCCGCTCGCGTGAATTCGCACAGGTCATCGAAACCGCGTATTTCGCCGCGGGCGTACACCCGCACAACGCGGAGAAATTCTTTGCGGAGGGGAACGACTTCAGCGAATTCCGGAACCATCCGAAGCTCAAGGCGGTCGGCGAACTCGGGCTGGACTATTTCTACGAGCATTCGGCCAGGGAAGAGCAGAAGAGGATGTTCGGACATTTTCTCGATCTTGCGCTCGAATGGGATCTGCCGGCGATCGTGCACCTGCGCAACCGCGACCAGGCCTGGGATGCGTATGAGGACGGTTATGCGCTGCTTGCGCCGTTTGCGGAAAAGGGCGGCCGGTTCGTGGTGCACTGCTTCTCCGGCACGCCGGAGTGGGCGCGCAGGTTTCTCGCGCTCGGCGCATATCTCGGCGTGACCGGCATGGTCACCTTCAACCGGGCGCACAATATCCGCGAGTCGCTGGCGGTGATTCCGGACGGCCGGCTGCTGATCGAGACAGACTCCCCGTATCTCGCGCCGGCACCGCACCGGGGCAGCGAAAACCATCCGGGGTTCCTGGCGCTCATCGCCGCGCGCGTCGCGGAAGAGCGCGGACGCGGCATCGCGGAGATTGCGGAACTCACGACCGCGAACGGAATGCGGTTCTACAACATCGGGGTGGAGCAATGAGCACGTTTTATCCGGGGGCGTCGGCCCTGTTCACGGAGCCGGCCGGCCCCGATGAGGTCCTGGTGTCGCTTTGCGCGGAGAACCGGGTCGTGGTCGCCGGGAGCCGGCTGCCGCGCTCGTCGGAGTGGCGCGTGGAGGGCGAGCGTTTGCGCATCGGCCGGCTCGATGATGCGGCATGTTCGCTGGTCGGGACGGAGGATGGAGAACTGCCGGAGCTGTTCCGCAGGATCGAGATCCGCGAGGCGCTGACCGTTCTTTCCGAATCCGAACAGATCGCGGTCTGCCGGGCGCGCACGCTCGCGTTCTGGCGGCGCAACCGCAGGTTCTGCGGCGCGTGCGGGCATGAGCTCGTGGACCTCGTCGAGGAGTGCGCCCGCAAGTGCCCGGAATGCGGCGCGGTCTTCTATCCGCAGATCTCCCCCGCCGTGATCACGGCGATCACGGATGCCCGGGGGCGGCTGCTGCTTGCGCACAACAGCAAGTTCCGGGAGGGGATGTACAGCCTCATTGCGGGTTTCGTCGAGCCGGGCGAGTCGATGGAGTCGGCGGTGCGCCGCGAGATCCGCGAGGAGGTGGGGCTCGAAGTGGAGAATATCCGCTACATGGGCAGCCAGAGCTGGCCGTACCCGAATTCACTGATGGCCGGATTCACGGCCGAATATGCCGGAGGCGAAATCCGGCCGGACGGGGAGGAGATCACCGATGCGCGCTTCTGCACGCCGTCCGGCATGCCGGCGATTCCGTCGCCCGGCTCCATCGCGCGCAGGCTTATCGATCAATGGCTGAATCATTACAGGAGAAACCATACGGATGAATGAACTTCTGATTTATCGGATCGCGCTCGGCGTCGCGGGCGTCTTTTTCGCCGCGTTAGCGGCCTGGACTTTCCGGCTTTCGCCGGGCAACCTTTCGCGGTTCGAGCCGTGGCCGAGGGCGAAGGCGCCCGGCATGGTGATCGGCTGGGCCGCGCTGGCGCTGTGTGTGCCGCACGCGGCGGTGGTTTCGCCGGGATTCCTGGTGCCGCTGCTGTGGCCGCTTGCGATCGCGGTGCCGGTCCTCGGATACTTCTTTGTTGATTACCCGCTGGCTCGGGCGCTCGGCGGCGCGGCGATCCTCGGAGCATATTACCTCGTACACAAAAGCTTCGAGCTGCATACGCCGTGCTCCGGAGTGATCGCGGTGCTCGCATGGATCTTCGGCATCGCCGGGATATGGGTTTCGGGCAAGCCGAGCGCGCTGCGGGACTGGATCCGGCTCTGCGCGCGTTCGGGCTCCTGGCGCAGTTTGAGCGCCGGGTTCTGGTGTGTGCTTGCGCTCGCGCTGTTCTGGGGCGCGGCCATGACGAGGGGAGAGTGACACGTATGGCATTCAAGCTTGCTTCTTACGCGGCATCGTGCGGCGTTGCCGATCCGGCCGGATTCGCCGCGCGGTGCGATGCGTTGCGCGACATCATCGTAGCGACCAATCAGACCATGAACCTGACCCGGATCACGGAGCCGGAGGAGTTCGCGATCAAGCATGTGGCCGATTCGCTTTCGATCGCGCGGGAGTTTCCGGAGCTGACGACGGAGTATGTGAAGATCGCGGATATCGGCTGCGGTGCGGGATTCCCGTCGCTGGTGCTGGCGATGGCGTTTCCGAACCTGCGGCTCACGCCGATCGATTCGACCGGCAAGAAAGCGGCGTTCGTCGAGCGCGCCGCCGCTGAGCTCGGGCTGAAAAATGTCCGCGTGATCCACGGGCGCAGCAGCGAATTGAACCGCAGGCCGGAGATCAAGCATCAGTTCGATGTGGTGACGGCGCGCGCGGTGGCGGCGGCCCCGGTCATCTATCTCGATGCGTGCGATTTCGTCAAGCGCAAGACGGGGAGGTTCATTCTGTACAAGACGCCGCAGCAGGCGGAGGAGGATCTTCCGGCGCTGGAGATCGCATGCCGGAAGTTCCCGGCCACATGGCACACCACCGGGGTTTTCGAGCTGCCGGAGGGAGCGGGGCAGCGGCTTTTTCTGTACTCGACGCCGGAGCAGCCGGCGAAGAAAACGCGGTAGATATGCTTTCCGGCTTTGCCGTGTGCCGGCAAGTATTCTGATTGAACGTTGCAGGGGGGCGTGATGAAACTGAGCTTTTACCACCGTCAGCGTTTTTTCTGCGATGATTTTCCCTTCTTCATCGAGCGGATCCGCCACTATCCGGGGCAGCATGACGAGGAGAAAACCCGTTTCCGGCGGGATTTCTGGAAGGTTTCCTATGCTGTTTCCGGCCGGGGGGAGTTTCTGATCAATGACCGGAGCCGTCCGTTCCACGAAGGCGCAATCGCGCTGACGCATCCCGATTCGGAGACCAACTACCGGATCTTTTCGGAATCGATTGAGCTGTATCATATTCTCTTCCTGCCTTCGCTGATCGGCGATGAGCTTGCCCGGCTGGAGAATGAGTTCGATTTCTTTTCCGTCTTCAAGCCGGAGGAGCCGTCTTTCAGTGAATTTTACGTCATCGACGAAGGGCATGGCCTGCTGCAGGTCATTCTCGATCTGCTTCGCGAGTTCCGGAGGCAGGAACCCAATTACCGGATGATGATCCGTCTGCGTCTGACGGAGCTTCTCATCGCCATATCCCGCCGGGGAATCAGAAGATTCCTCAAAAACGGAGAAGGCAATCTGATCGGATACATCGACCACAGGATTGACAATAACTTCCGGGACTCTTTCGACCTTGCCTCCCTCGCTGCGGAAACCGGAATCGGCAGAACCCGCCTCTGCCAGCTCTACCGCCGCGCCACCGGGAAAACCATCATGGATACCATGCGTACCCGGCGGCTGGAGGAAGCGGAACGGCTGCTGAAGGAGACCGGGCTTCCGATTGCCGAGATCTGCTTCAAAACCGGCTTTAACGATCTCAGTTACTTTTATCGGATTTTCGTCCGCAGAACCGGAATGACTCCCCTCGCTTTCCGAAAGAAAGCGATTGGATAATATTATATTTCTCCCCGTACAGGCCGGTCCGTGAAATTCTGTCCAAGACTTTGTCTTCTCCTCCGGGTATAATTATGGTACAGCGAAACTCAAAGGAGGCGCCATGAGAAACCGGATATTCACACTGATCGAGCTCCTGGTCGTGATTGCGATCATCGCCATTCTGGCCGCGATGCTCCTGCCCGCCCTGTCGGGGGTCCGCGATGCGGCCCGCGGAACAACCTGCGCCGGCATCCTGAAGCAATATACGCAGGCCGCCATGATGTACGCCTCGGACCATCAGGATTTCTGGCCGCCGCTGAGACCGGAAAGCTATGACCGGAACTGCGGACTTTTCATGTACAACACGGCATTCTGCCGCCTGCTGGGAAGAATGCCGCACCTGAGCTCCCGGAAACTGGAGTGGAAATCTCTGGTCTGCCCGCTCTCCATGGCCTGCACCGATCCTGCTTCCAACTACTCCCCGATCCGGTCTTACGGGCATACCTATCAGGATCTTTACGAGGAGGACAGCACCATGAAGACGGTCGCTTTCAAAGTGACCCGTCTCAGGCGCCCTTCCGGCTCGATGGCCTGGGCGGACGGGCTCGACTCCCTGCTTTACACGCAGGATCCCGACAGCGCCAAGGGGTATTTCCTCACGGGTGAGCTCAGCGGTGACGGAAGGGTCGCTTACCGGCACAGAAAGAGCATCAACGCTTCTTTCTTTGACGGCCGCGCGAGGCTGCTCGGCTGGCGCCGGGTCATGCAGGAGTGGAGTGCTCTGTCCCGGAATTTTTACCGGTAAATCACATGAAGAAAGGAAGGATATGAGAATGAGGCTGACGCATATTTTCGCCGCTTTGATGATCGGTCCGGCGTTCTGCGCCTCCGGGGCTGCCGGAGAGCAGACGTTCTATTCCCGTGAGGTCTGCGGCAGCGTGGATCATGACGCGATCCGGAAGTCCGTTGCCGATTCGTTGGCCCGCCTCCGGGAAGAGCTGCCCGCCGCCGGCCGCCTGGTCAGGGAGGCGGAGGCGGAGAAGCATATTTTCGCCGGCTGTTTCGCCCGGCGCCTTGAGATCATCCGGCGCCTCGGAGCATATCTGGAGGGGCTGCAGGAATCCGCGGAGCCGGACTCTCTCCTCTTTGCCCGGCAGGGGGCAGGCGAGCTTGTTCAGCTGCTTGCCTATTTCAGGGAAGCCGGCAGACGCATGGAATCCCGGAAAACGGCGCAGCCGGAGAAGATCATCAATGTGAAGGAGTTCGGTGCGAAGGGAGACGGCCTCCGGGATGATGCTCCCGCTTTCGCCAGGGCCGTTGCTGAAGCCAGGAAGTCCGGTGGGCGCGTAAAGCTCTTTGTTCCCGCCGGCACCTATCTCTTCGGGAGCTATGAGGCAAAACGCACTTTTCCGGCCGATGCCGGAGGCTGGCGCATTCCGAGGCCGGATTTCTCCGCGGAGCATTCCGGCCCCGATCATCTGCATGTGCCTCAGATTGTCGGAATGAAGGAGTTCACGATCGAGGGGGAAGCCGGGACGGTGCTTCTCGGTGCCAATCCGAGGGTCGGCTTCTTCCTCTTCCGGAGATGTTCCTATCTGACTGTCAGGAATCTGGTCTTCGATTACAGGCAGCTTCCTTTCACCCAGGGGGTGATTACGGAGGTCGATCATTCGAACGGCATTGTCCGGATGAAGCCGGATGACGGTTTTCCCGCTCCCGACCTCGATTATATCCTGGAGGCGAATTCGCTTTACGGGATTACTTACAATGCGGACGGCACCCGGCGGATCAAAGATTCGTCTTTCAAGCGTTTCAGCGGCGTAAGGGATTCCGGCAACGGATTCTATGACCTCAGGATCGCCAACAGGGCCACCCGGGGATTGGTACCCGGGTACAGGTTCGCGATCAATGCCAGGTACAACTCCGGGAATGCGCATATCCTGAGGGGATTTTTTTGTGACAACACTCTCTTTGAGGGGGTGACGGTCCATGCCGCCCCCGCCAATGTCTACGGCGGTCTTTATCTCGACAACCATGCCGTGGTCAATTGCAGGATCATGCCGCCTCCCGGTTCGAAGCGGCTCCTGGCCTGCAATGCCGACCCCTGCATGGTCGGCGGCGCGAAAATCGGAGCGTATCTTGCAAACAACATCTTTGAATATGCCGGTGACGATGTGGCAAATCAGTATGTGGAGGGGCAGCAGGTCAAATCCGTATCCGGAGACGGCCTGTCCGTGACCGTGCCGTTCGGTACGTTCGGCCCGGGTCACATCGTTTCGCTCATTGACCCCAATGACGGCATGATCAAGGGGGAAGCGGTGGTGGAAGCTTATGAAGCCGCTCCGGGCGGAGGCATGAAACTCACGCTGAGGACCCCTTTCAGCTCCGGCGTCCTGAGCATGGACTCGCTGAAGCAGAAGGCGATGTCGGCGGCGGAGGCACATACATTCACCAGCCTGCAGTCCAATATCAGAACCGGCCTCTTTCCGTTTGTCGTGATGGACAGGCATTACACCGGGAGCGGGACCGTCATCTCAAACAACGTTTTCCGCAATTCCTACCGCGGCGTCCTGACCAAAGTTTCCAACATGATGCTCGATGGAAACACGATCGAGGGCATGGACCGGGAGGGGGAATCAATCATGGTGTACGCCAATCACTGGCGGGAGCCGAACCCGGCCCATACCGTTGTGATCCGGAACAACATCTTCCGGGACAACGGCGGGGGCATTGGCTGCTATTATCAGATTTACAGCACAAAGACCGCCCCCGGCCTGACTCCGCTGCGCGATATTCTTGTGGAGAACAACGTGTTCGAAAACACCTTGGGCTCCGGCTTCGACAACTGCCGGGATGTCCGGATCATCGGCAACCGGTTCGGCCTGAACTCATGGCTCAGTTTCGGCATCTCGCGCAATGTTTCAGTAGAAGGCAATTCATTTGTCCTCCCCCGGGCGCAGGCTCTGAAGGTCGGAACCGGCGCAAAGGAACTCAGCATCGGCACCAACGGTTTTGCACAATAAGCAGGAAACACTTTTCTCATGAAAAAACGACCGACTGTCTGCACCTACTACTTTCCCAATTGGCACGTGGATCCGCGCAACGAGGCGATTCACGGCAAGGGCTGGACTGAGTGGCGCGTCGCGCAGCACGCCACACCCCGGTACCCCGGACACGATCAGCCGAAAATTCCGCTCTGGGGATATGAAGACGAAGCTGATCCTGCCGTGATGGCGAAAAAGATCGGCGCTGCCTCGGAATACGGCATCGATGCATTTATTTTTGACTGGTACTGGTATGCCGACGGCCCGTATCGGGAACGCTGCCTCTGCGAAGGCTTTTTCGGCGCTCCCAACAACGATAAGCTGAAATTCGCTGTCATGTGGGCCAATCACGAGCCTGTTTACGCCCATCCCGGCAGCTATCGGAGGCCGGCGGAGCCGCTGTGGAACGGCGCTGTCGATGCCGACACCTTTCGCCGGTGTACCGACCGCCTGATCGCCACGTGCTTCAACCGGCCCAATTACCTGCGGGTGGACGGGAAGCTCTACTTCTCGCTCTTCCGCGCCAAAGCGATGGTTGACCAGCTGGGCGGGCCGGAAAGCGCGAAAGAGATTTTCAGCGACTTCCGGCGCCGGGTGGAAAAAGCGGGGTTAGGCGAAGTGATGCTCGACTGCATGGCGAACAACATCTCTGCGGAAAACGGTTTCGGAGCCGCCAACCGCTTTCTCGGGGAGATCGGTGTTGACTGCTGCAGCAACTACATCTGGGGGAACCTCCGGGGGGAGGACTTCCCGTCGATCACCTACGAAGCCTGGTTTGAACGCTGCAAAGGCGGCCAGCGGCAGCTCGCCCGCAATCTCGCCGTCCCCTACAACCCCGTGGTGGCATTGGGATGGGACAGCTCGCCGCGCACGGTTCAGTCGGACATGTACGAAAAAGGCCTGTCCTATCCTTTCGGCGTCGTCGTTACGGACAACACCCCGGAGCTCTTCCGGCGCGCGTTGGAATATATCGGAAGCTGCATGGATGCCGGTGACATCACCGGCTCTCTGATTCATCTTGCCTGCTGGAACGAGTGGACCGAAGGGGCCTGCCTCGAACCGGACGCCGTGAACGGTTACGGCATGCTCCGGGCGGTCAGGGAGGTGTTCGGCTGTTCCGGGGAAGGGCGGACGGCGGGGAAACTGCCTCCCGCCGGCGCCGATTGATTTTTATCTCTGTTCCGTCAGCGATTTCGCGTAATCGGAGAGGGAGTTGTCCCGCGCGCCCATGATGACGATGATGTCATCCGCTTCGGGCTTCAGCGCCAGAAAGTCCGCCAGCGTGTCGCGGTCGGGGAACACCATGAACCGTTCGGAGGCCGCGCTCCGGCTCTTCCACTCCGTTGCGACCTCCTCCGCCGTCGGGGAGAAGCTCGATGTGCCGCCTGCGTAGAAGGGTTCCAGCAGGATGAAACGGTCCTTGCGCGTCAGGAATTCATCCAGGTACGCGAACAGTTGGTCGCGCATGAAGCCGAACGGTTTGTAGCCGTGCGGCTGGAACACCGCATAGAGGTTGCCGGGCGCGATCTCGCGCATCGCCTTCAGGCAGGAGAGGATCTTCTCCGGGTTGTGCGCGTAGTCGTCGTAGACCACCGCGCCCTTCACCGTCATGCCCGCGCAGTCGTTGCGCCGCCAGACTCCGTCGAAACGTTCGAGCGCTTCGAGCAATTCGCCGTCCGGCGCGATCCCGAGCATGTTGAGCAGCGCGTAGACCGCGAGCGCGTTCAGTGCCGTATGGAATCCCGGCTGCGGCAGCACAAGCCGTTTTCCGCCGGTGAATTCGGCCAGGAACTCCGTGCTCTCGATGCGGAAGTCCTCGGAACGGATTCCGTAGATCGACAGCGCGTTGTTCGCGCCGTAAAGGTCGTCGACGGCCCGGTCCCCGGAGGGGGCCAGCTCGGCGCGGCGGCCGTGTATGTAGATTGCCTCCGCCCGGTTCACTTTGCGGTAGTCGGTGACGGCGTAGTGTGAATCCCGGCGCTCCTTCGCATCGAATACACGGATATCGAGGTGCGCCGGGAGGTTGTGCCTGACCGCTTCGTAGACATCACGCTCGAGGACCGCACCTTTCTTTACCTGCCGCAGGAACTTCGCAAAGACCCGGACCAGCTCTTCGCGGTCGTAATGGTCGGTTCCGAGGTTCAGCACGATCGCGTAATCGGGCGAATAGCGCAGCAGGCTCCTGTCGCTCTCGTCGGCCTCGAAGACGAAGTAATCCTTCTCCCCGGGGCGGTAGTTTCCCGCGAAGCGCCCCGTGTGGAAGCGTTTCGACAGCGCGCCGTTCAGGCAGTACGGATCGGCTCCGAGATTGGTCAGCGCTTCCGCGAGATAGGCAGTGACGGTGCTTTTGCCGCAGCTGCCGGTGACGGCGACCGAATGTGCAAAGCCGCACTTTTCGATCATGCGTTCAAGCAGCTCGGCGCGATGAAGCCGCGGGATGCCTTCCCCCGCGATCAGGTCGGGGTTGCTCTCCTCGATCGCGGTGGAATAGACGAGCGCATCGGGGTGGCCGGCGGTGATATAGGAGCCGTCCTGAGGATAGATGTCGATCTTCTGGTTGCGCAGCGCGTCGATGATGCGGGCGTTTTCGGGCCGCCCGGCGTCGCGGTCGCTGCCGGTCACGCGGATGCCGTGGTCCCGGCACATGGCGGCGAGCCCGCTCATGCCGATGCCGCCGATTCCGATGAAGTGCAGATGGTTCATGGCGTACCCTGGGTTCGGTTGTTTTCCGGAAGCAGTTCGGGATCCGGAGGAATGTTCATGTGGCGCAGTACGCGCGTCGCGACCCGCTTGAAGGTCGGGGCCGCGACGGTGGCCGCATAGTAGGCTCCCTGCGGCTCGTCCATGGTCACGAGCATCACGAACGCCGGGTCGCGTGCGGGGACGAAGCCGACGAAGCTGGAGAAGTATTTGCCGGGCGCATAGCCCCGCCCGGTGATGTATTTCCGGCTCGTCCCTGTTTTTCCGGCGACTTCATAGCCCGGCAGGGATGCCTTTGCGGCGGTGCCGCCCTTCTGGGTGACCTTTATCATCATTTCGATCAGCTGTTTCTGCTTCTCCGGGTAATCGAACATCTGGATCGGCTCCTCGAACGGGATGTGCTCAACGGCTCCGGTGGCGGGGTCTTCTACGCGGTCGACGAGCCGGAGCTGCGGGAGCTTGCCGTGATTCGCCAGCGCGCAGTAGGCGCGGAGCATCTGCAGCGGCGTGACGCGCACGCCGTATCCGATCGGAAAGCGCGTGATCGAGAGCCCGTCCCACTTTGAAACGCGCGGCAGGTAGCCGCTGGTTTCAGTCCGGAACGGCAGGTTCGTCTTTTCCCCGAAGCCGAACATCCGGAGCGCCTGGTAGACTTTGTCCGGGCCGAGCAGCATCGCGACTTTCGCGGTTCCGATGTTGCTCGACTTCTGGATGACGCCCGCAACGGTCAGCTTATCGTACGGATGGGAATCGCGCAGCGGCTTGCCGAGGTAGATCCACATGCCCTTGTCGCAGTCGATTTCGGTGTCCGGCGTGACGAAGCCCCAGTCGAGGGCCTTGCCGATTGTGAACGGTTTGATGATCGAACCGGGCTCGATGCTGTCCTCCGCGATCCGGGTCCGGCCCGCTTCGTCGGTATAGGTCGAGCGGTTGTTCGGGTCGAAGCTGGGGCGCTGCGCCATCGCGAGCACGTTGCCTGTCTTCGGGTCGACGATCGCAGCGTAGAGCGTCTGCGGCTTCCACTCCGCGAACGAAGCGTCGAGCTCCTCTTCGAGGATCGACTGGATCGGTTCGCTGATCGTGAGATAGATGTTGCGTCCGTCGCGCGCCTGCTTCGATACGTGCGGGCCGTAAAGCAGCGGGCGGCCGATCCGGTCGCGTTCGTAGGTTTCGCGGCCGAGCTGGGCGGTCATCTGTTTGTCGAAGTATTTCTCAAGCCCGATCTGCGCGACATCGCTGTCATCGACGACGTTCGTAAACCCGAGCACGTTCGAGAGCAGTGCCCCTTTTGGATAAGTCCGCATATAGGAGTCTTCGTAGAAGAGTGCGGAGATGCGATTGGTCTTTGCCGTTTCCCTGATCTCCGCAGCCTTTTCGAGGGAGACGCCGCGGGCGATCATCGCGTAGCGGTTCGGGATCATCTCCGGCGTGCCGTCCTCCTTCAGGATCGGCTGGTTGTCGGGGCCGCGCTTCCGGCGGGTCGGCGCGAGCTTGCGGTAGAACTCCTGATAAGAGGTCTCCGGGAATTCCCGCGACAGGATGTATGCGAGCCGGCGGCGCTGCATGTCGTTCTTCAGGTGGGAGGGGTCGGCGGTGATGTGGACGCACGGGATATTGCTGACCAGCAGATTCCCGTGCATGTCGAAGATTTCTCCGCGTTTGCCGGAGGTCACCCGCGTTGTCGTATAGCGTTCGCGCGCTTTGTCGAGATAGTAGTCGTGCGCGACGACCTGGACAAAATAAAGCCGGACCGCGAGCGCGATCACCACAGGAATCAGCAGGATCGCAATCCAGCGGATCCGGTTGCGTATTTTATCGTTCGTGCTCTGCATGCCGCCCCGCCGGGATCAGTTGCGGCGGCTGCCGGCACGCGGCGCCGGACGTGTGGAGGCAACCGCTTCGAGCGGGACCATCTCCGCCTGGCGCGGTGAAAGCAGCGCCATGCGTCCGACCTGTCCCGGGGCGGGTTCGCGCAGCCCGAGCTTGAACTGCACGATCTTCGCGCGGATGTGCTCCCAGCGCGAAAGCTGTTCCCGGCGGATGCGGAGCTGCGCAATTTCACGGTCGGAGCGTTCGATCTGCTGCTCGGTCTTGCGGATCGCGCGGTCCGTCTCGGAGATCTTCTGGTTCAGATAGATGTAGATGTTGAGAAAGGCGGCGATCATGCCGAGGAACACGGCGAATTTCACCACCGCCGCAAGCCGTGCGCCGAGCGTGGCGCCTGCAGTCTGGGCACTCTTGCGCTGTTTCTTTAATTTTCCTGGCTGAATGTTCATTGATACCTCCCGGCACCTTTCCTATCTGTAAATTTTTCAAAAAACGTTCAATCGATGGTTTTTTCCGCGACCCGGAGCTTGGCGGGCGCGCTGCGCCGGTTTATTCCCAACTCGTCCGGCTGCGCGGTCACTGCCTTGCGGGTGACGGTTTTCAGCGCCGGAACCTTGCCGCAGACGCAGACCGGCAGCCCCGGCGGACAGACGCAGCTCGCGGCCTCGTCCCGGAAATAGTTTTTCACAATCCGGTCTTCGAGCGAATGGAAGCTGATCACGGCGATCCGCCCCCCCCGCGCGAGCAGCTTCGTCGCGGCGGGCAGCGCCCGCTCGAGTTCGCCGAGCTCGTCGTTCACCGCGATGCGCAGTGCCTGGAACGGCAGCGTGGGAGCGGGGAGCTGCCCCGCGCGGCTCTTCCCGAGGACTTCGTCGCACAGCGCCACGAAGTCGGACGTCAGGGCGAACGGCCTGAGCGCGCGCTGCTTCACGATCGCGGCCGCCAGCTTGCGGGATTTCGCGACTTCGCCGTATTCGCGCAGGATCCGTTCGAGCTCACGTTCGTCCACCGTATTCAGCAGCCTGCTCGCGGTCAGGATGGAGCGGCGGTCCATGCGCATGTCGAGCGGACCTTCGGCCCGCCATGAGAATCCGCGTTCGGCCTGGTCGAGCTGCGGCGAGGAGACGCCGATGTCGAGCAGTACGCCGTCCGCCTTGTCCCACCCTGCTTCGGCCGCCTTTTTCGCGAGCTCCGAATAGTTGCCGCGGACCAGGGTGACGCGCTCCTTTGCGAAGGCGAGTGTCTCCGCCGCCTTCGCCAGCGCCGCGTCGTCGCGGTCGATGCCGAGCAGTTCGAGATCCGGATACTTTTCAAGCAGCATCGCGCTGTGGCCGCCGCCGCCGACGGTTCCGTCGATCAGGCGGGCAGAACGCTCCCGCGGGAAGGTCAGGTATTCCACGACCTCCCTGCCGAGCACCGGAATGTGTTCGAACGTCTCCGCCATTTTACTTTTCATCTTTCTTACTGATCGCTTCCGCCAGCAGAGCGGCGATTCCGTCGCCCTCGTCGCTGACCTTCTGGATCTCGTCCAGATACATGTTCAACGTGCCCTCGTCATCCGGGATCTGCCAGTTTTCCGGGGCCGAAAGCCGGATATGGGTCACTGCGCCGATGAGCTTCAGCTGGTTCTTCACGTCGATCTCATCGAGCATTTTACGGTCCAGCGCGATACGCCCCTGCTTGTCGCAGCGGCACTGCCGCGAACGGGAGCCGAGGTACGCCAGCGCCATCTGCATTTTCGGATTCGCGATCGCAAGCTTCGTCGCTTTCCTGACGAAATCAAGAAAGGTCTGAATCGGCAGCAGCACGAGGGCCTTGCCCCGCGCCGGAATCATCACCAGCTCGGTCGGCCCTTCCGGGCTCCGCCAGTCGCTCGGGAACGTGACGCGGCACTGGGCGTCCAACGCGTGGTCGAACTCGCCCAGGTACAGCCCCGAAAACAGACTCGTGCCCGCCATTGCCATCCTAAATGCCCCTAATTAACCCTATCTACACCTATTTTACTACAGAATTTGCTTTTTTCAACCTGCTGACAGAATATTTTCCACTTTTTTTACCATAAAAGGCATTGAAAGAGATAAGGTTGCGATGGAAATCCGGATGGAGGCGTGCTATTTTGGGAAAAAGGGATGGTGCGACGATGGAAAATGCGATGCCGGAGGCTCCGGAAAAGAGATGGCGGCGGAAGGATTGGAACCGGGTGATTCCGCTGGTTCTGCTCGGGCTCCTGCTGGCCGGATATACGTGGCTGCTGCTCACTTATTTTGTCCCCGTGACGGGCGGCGTGGATCAGAACGGGTATCACGTCTCCGGGCGGATGATGAACCTGGACGGCGTATCGTACCGCAAAACCGGGGATGTGCTTGAACACGTCGGACACATGTGGGTCGTCAATGAGCGCGGGGAGTTCTATCCGAAATATCCGCCGTTCTACCCGCTGCTCTCCGCCGGGATGAACAGTCTGCTCGGCGCGGGCGGCGGATTTTACGCCACCGTCTGGGGCGCGATCCTCTCCGTCGCCGGGATGTATGTGCTGGCGCGGTTCTGGATGGGGCGGTATTACGCGCTCGCGGCGGCGGCCCTTCTCGCGCTCTCCCCGGTGATTTTCGCCCTGGCGCTCACGAAGAATTCACACACGCCGAGCCTCGCGTTTTTCGTCTGGGGCATGGCGGCGTTCCTGCAGGGGGCGGCCTGCCGCCGGAGCCGTTTCGGGTTGCTGTGGGCGGTACTGGGCGGGATCCTCATCGGATACACGGTCGGGATCCGCTATACGGATCTGCTGCTGATCCTTGTCCCGGCGGCATACGCATACTGGCTGGTTCCGCGGCGCTGGCGGTGGAAGCTCCTGGCGGCGCTGGCGCTCGGGGCGGCCGTCCCGTACGCGGCGCTGGCGTTGTTTCACTGGCAGGCGTTCGGTGCGCCGTGGAGGAGCGGTTACTCCCTGACTTCGGAGTCGAGCGCGTTTTCGCCGCGCTTCATCGTGCAGAACTTCCAGATCTATCTGCCGGAATTCTTCACCATCGCGGTCGGTCCGATGGGGGTGCTGGCGCTGCTTGCGTGGCGGCTGCGTTGGCGATGGGCGTGCTTCTGGGGAATGTGGCTGCTGCCGACGTTCCTGCTCTATCTGATGTACTACTGGGCACCGGACGGCGAATCGACGGGCGCAATGCGGTTCCTGGTTCCGCTGGTGCCGGCGGTGCTGCTGCTGGCGCTGCTGTCATTGCGGCGGCTCGTGCAGCGGATCGGCAGGCTGAAGGCCGCGGCTCTGACGCTCGTGCTGCTGTTTTCGCTTCAGGGCGTCTGGGCGTGGACGCGGATCACCCGGTTCGGTGAACCGCGCTATGCGTCCGACCTTCAGCGGGCGTTCGTCATCGAGGCCGTGCGGCAGCGGGTGCCGGAGGGGGCGGTGGTGATCTCGAATACGGGGATGCTCGATGAGCTCGATTTCGAGCGGCGCTGGACGCTTTACCCCTCCTATCTGCTCGCCCCGCGCGAGATTGAGCGGATCGTCGAGCGGTCGCTCGGGGCGCAGGCCGCCGGGCTGCAGAAGATCCGGGCCGAGCGCCTGAAGCAGGAGGTCGGCTCGCTCAATTACGGAAAGCTGTACGAGTATCTGCGCGATTTTTTCGAGAGGAAGCAGCGCGAGGGCAGGGAGATCTATTTCCTCGGAAGGCCGGCGGAAGTGAACCGGTTCCGGCGCTCCTTCTACCGCCATTTCGAGGTGGATAACCTCGGTTTGCTGACGGGAAGCCGCCCCGCGTGGCTGTTGCGCGACGTCAAACCCGATGCGAGCCGCTACCGTCCGAAGGAGGAGCCGGTCCCGCTGGCGGCGTATGAGCTCGTGAAGCTCGGTCCGCGCCGTGTGAAGGTGCTGCCCGCCGCGGCGAGCGAACCGCTGCTGACGGCGGAGCGCAGCGAGATCGTGAGCCGGGTGAATCCGGGGAACGACCAGGAGCTGGCGCGTGAGCTTGCCCGGCTCGAATCGATCAGGGATGATATTCTCGGGCTCCGGCGCTCGGTTTCGGATGCGAAGGCACGGCAGCAGGAGCGCGAGCTCCGCGCACAGATTGCGAAGCTGAAAAAAGAGATCGAACAGCTGAAAAAGCAGAAGCGTCTGCCCGCCTCCGGCGCGAAGCAGTCCGGGAAGAAATAGCGCGGCGGGCGCTCCCGGCGCGCATTGTCCGGGAAGGAAAGCGGCGCATGCCGATGCCGGCGTCCCTGTAAATTATTCTGAAATTTGCTGTCCGTATTGTTTGATAAATCGCCGGGAAGCGCTACATTAATTATTGTTAATCGACTTAACAAAGTGCCAATGATAAGGAACTCTCAAAGATGTATTACACCGGTTTTGCAGATGAGGCCGCGGTCGGGATCGACGGGCAGATCAAAGCGACGAAAGAGCTCGGCTGGAAGTGGATAGAATCGCGCAGCATCGACGGCAGGAACATCCACGACCTGCCGGAAGAGGAGTTTGAGAAGGTCGTTGCGGCGCTGGAGGAGTCGGGCGTCGGGATCAACTGCTTCGGCAGCGCGGTCGCGAACTGGGGCTGGGATCCGATCAGGGAAGAGGATTTCAAGGCCACGGTCGAGCAGCTCAGGCGCGCGCTTGTGCGCATGCAGCGGCTGAACTGCAAAATGATCCGCGGCATGAGCTTCAAGGCGCAGTGGGACCGCCCGGCGTGGGATGTGGAGGTCGAAGCGCATGTTTTCCGGAAAGTCGCGTTTCTCGTCGAGATGTGCGAAGAAGCGGGTGTGCTCTATCTGCATGAGAACTGCAACAACTACGGCGGCATGTCGTGGAAGCATACGCTCAAGCTGCTCGACAACATCAAGTCCCCGAACTTCAAGTTGGTCTTCGACACCGGCAACCCGGTTCTGAACTTCGACCGCAGCGGGGGCGACGCGCTCGACAGGATCCAGAGCTCGTGGGATTTTTACAGCCACGTGAAGGAGTTCGTTCGCTACGTCCACATCAAGGATGCGGTTTTTCTCGGCGAGACGCAGCCGAACGGCTTCAACAAGGCCGAATTCACATTCCCCGGAGAGGGGCAGGGCGATGTGCTCCGTATCGTGACCGACCTGCTGAAGGATGGTTATGACGGCGGATTCTCGATGGAGCCGCATATGAAGAACGTCTTCCATGAGAGCGTCGGTGCGGATCAGCGTGTCCAGGAAAAGTACGACAATTACGTCGAATACGGCCGCCGCTTCATGAAGCTGGTCGAGGAAGCGAAGAAATCCATCGCGAAGTGATCCTGCTGCGCGGAAGAGACGGAATCGGGGGACGGCGCGGGCCGCTTCCCCGTTTTTTATCTATTTCTAACGGTTTTTCCGCTCTGTAACCTTGACTTGCCGCAGATGCAACATTATTGTAAACCCATCGGCATCATCACACAACCGAAGGATATGTATGGATCTTGTGAACGTCGCCCAGAAAATCCGCCAGCTGAGGCAGCAGCAGCAGCTGACGATCGATCAGCTTGCCGCGCGCAGCGGACTTTCAAAAGGATATATTTCCCGCCTGGAGAATTTCCGCACCGGCGCTTCGCTGCGCGCGCTGAATCTGGTGGCGGCGGCGCTCGGAGTCGATATGATCGAGCTGTTCCGGCGCGAGAACGCGAGCCCGGAATATGTCTTCGGCCACCTGAACGACGGCGAGCAGATCGACCGGAATCAGGGATTGGAGTTCGGGATCCGCTATTACGCGCTCGCGTTTGAAAAGACCGACCGCACGATGAACCCGTTTTTCATCGAATACCGCCCCTGCGACCGCAGGCGCGAGCTTCTGCAGCACGACAGCCAGGAGTTCTTCGTCGTTCTCGAGGGAGAGATCGATTACGCGATCGGCAGTCAGGAGAACATCCGCCACATGAAAAAGGGCGACACCCTTTACCTCGATGCACGGCTGCCGCACGGGGCCTCGCTCGCCCCGGGGTGCGATTACGCATCGGCCATGGTGATCTACCGCTGAGCCGCGCGGAGGGCATTCAGTCAAGCGCGGCGATGTGCGGCAGATTGCGGTAGAGCTCGTCGGCGTCGAGGCCGTAGCCGACGAGATAGCGGGGGCCGCTGACGAAACCGGCCCAGTCGGCGTGTGCGACGCCGTCGGGGCGGGGAATATCCTTTTCCACCAGGACGGCGGTGCGTATATTCGCCGCGCCGAGCCGGCTGAACCGTTCGCAGACGCATTTCAGCGTGGCGCCGGTGTCGAGCACTTCGTCGAGGATCAGGAGCTCGCGTCCGGCGGGGTTGAGCTTCAGCGACGAGCGGAAGTTGTGCAGCCCCGTGCTTTGGCAGTTCGAATAGCTTGAGATCCCGAGCGAATCCACCCAGAGCGGCAGGTCGATGGCACGCAGGAGGTCGGCGGCAAAGCAGATGCCGCCGTTCATCAGGACGACTGCGGTCAACTCCTTTCCGCGATAGTACTCGGTGATTTCGGCCCCCATGGCGGCGATGCGCGCGGCGATCCGGTCGGAAGAGTAGAGAATATCCATAAAAAACCTGTGTTGTCTGTTGTTTCCTGTTGAATATAACTCCTCCGTCCGGCAGTTTCAAGCTATTCCGGCTGTATCACGGCATTCCCTTCCGCTATGAGGTTCTTCACGGAGTCGGAATCGAAGAATACACCGGGGTTCGGGACGCAGGGCGAGGCGATGTAGCGGTTGTTAACGATCTTCACGTCCGACGCGCTTGTCACGAAAAACGCACCGCGGAAGGGGAGGGGATTGCGGCGCGGCGTCGGATTCTCGAACGTGTTGTTGCGGAACGTGACGTTCCCGGCGGAGCTGATGAAGGCGACAAGCCCGAAGCTGTCCCTGAAGAGATTGTTTTCGAAGAGGATGTTCGACAGGATCGGGTAGGCGGTCCGCTCTGTGGACGGATCGGTTCTCATATAGACCCCCATGTAGATATCGCGCGCCTTGCCGTCGTTGCCGACATCGCGCGGGTTCACGCTGTCGAAGGTATTGCCGCGCACGACGATGTTGTCCGCGCCATAGCCTTCGCTCCAGACGTTGAAGGTGTATCCGGTCTCGATCTTGACCGCTCCCATCTCATTGTGGCGGAAACGGTTGTTTTCGATCGTGATGTCGCGTCCGAGCAGCAGGATGCCGCGGGCGCGGTTGTCGTGGAAAAAGCAGTTCCGCACGATGATGTTGCGGGTGTCGTAGGTCCAGTTGAAGAGGATGAACCCCTCGTTGACCGGATCCGGAACCGGATCTTCGAAGGTTATTTCGTGGATTCCCTCTGCCTCGTCGATCGTCCGGGTCGAGACGACGGCGGAGCGAAAGCCGGCCGGTGAATAGTCGCCGTGTCGCAGCTCGACCGGTGCGTCGGGACGGTAGGTCTCGATGCTGCGCATGTTGCGGGTCCGGACCGAGTGCGTGCCGGATTTCTCCGCGTAGCCGGAACAGTCATGGGCGTTCAGGCAGTCGTCCGCGCCGAGGCTGAATTCGCACTCCTCCATGCGGAAGAAGCCGCGTGACCGTGCGATGTGGCAGTGGTCGGCGGTACAGGTGATGACCCGGCGAGGAACTCCGGCGGGCGCGGCGATGTTGACCCGGCGGAACTCCCAGTACTGCTGGACGCCGTTGATGACGAACGCATGGCCGGCGCAGGAGAAGATATCCACATCCTCGACCGTGAGATGGCGGTTGTCCGACATGGCGAATCCGTTCATATCGTAATAGTAATGCTGCATCCGGAAAAGCTGCCCGGGCTGGAAGCGCGAGAGGTTCGCGGCCCGGACCCGCAGGACGTTTCCCGACAGCCACCCGGTTTCCGGCCGGTTCTGGCCGGCGTGGAATTCGAAGCCGCGGTCGAACCCGCCTTCGATCCCGACTGATTTTGCGGCGGGGTCGTAGCTGCTCACGATGGCGACGCGCACGTCCCGGCGCGGGAAAGTTTCGTATTCGATGAATTTGAAGTCGACATGACCCGGCCCGGTCCCGGCGACTTCAACGAGGCTTGCGAGCGGATCCCTTTCCCAATCCCAGTCCATTTTGAAATTGCGCAGCACGATCCGTTCGCACCCGGTCACAAGGAAGTTCGGCTGACGCTTTTTCCGCCAGATGAAAAGGGCGCCGCCTCCGTCGAATATGAAATCATGAATCCGGTCGAATGCGAGCGGCTTGTCCGAAGCCATCCGGTAGGTCCCGGCGGGGACGGTCAGTTTCGCCGCGCCGCTTTGGCGGCAGTACCCGATGGCCCGGTTCAGGGCGGGGATGTTGTCGGGGTTCTCCGGCGAGACACCGAACTTTGCTGCGTCGACCGTCGCGCCGTCCGGATTGCGGGGAGGGTTGATCGTGAACTCCTGCGCGCCGGCCGGCAGCTTGCCGAAGCTTCCGGTGAACGGTTTTGCGTCCGGGGTCGCGGGCAGATAGGTTTCCCCGGTTCCCTCAGTCAGGCGGAAATCCGTGATTTCGCCCTTGAGTTTGCGGAAAACATGGATCTGAAACGCATAATCCTCCGTCTGCGTCCCCGCATGGAATTTGATCCTGACCGGCTGGAAACGCGCGGAGCGGCCTTCGTTGCGCCGCATGGTGTCGAATGCGTCGTTGGCCGCGGAATACGGGCGGCAGAGAAAATGGAGGAACCGGTTTTCCATATCCGGCGAGTCGACCCGGTATCGGAATGTTGCGACGTAGCCGGTTCCGGGTTTCAGCACGCCGGGCCGGGTGCGCAGAACCGGTGTCCACTCCGATTCCGTTCCGGTCGTGTCGATGCGCAGGGTCCTTTCCCCGTCCGCAATGGAACCGGCCCGGCCGTTGAGGGTGAAGCGCGGCGCGTCGCTGAAATCCTGGAGGACAACCGGTTCTCCGGCGGAGGCGAGCAGTGCGGCGGAGGCGGTCAGGAGGGCGGCGATTTCTCTGGTCATGATGATTCTCCCGGGAGTGGTATGAGGCCGGTTTATTCACAGTCACGGACGATATTGTTAAAGTAGCCGCATTCGGGCGGAAATGCGAATGATTTTCCCGATTTTTCGAATGTTGCCGGATTTTACGGCTTGACTATTAGGAAGTCCTGATTTATATTGATCGTACAGTCGTATGGCGGCTGCCTCATGAGGAGAGGGAATCAATTGCGGGAGAATAAGGAAACGGATCATGAAGAAGCTGGTTGTCTACTCATCCAAGACCGGAAACACGAAGAAGATCGCCGAGGTCGCGGCGGAAGCGCTCGGGAACGATACGGTTCTCGCCCCGGTTTCCGAAGCGCCGGATTACCGTGGGTTCGACTTTGTGGCGGTTGGATTCTGGATTGAAAAAGCGCGCCCGAATCACGAAATCCAGAAATATATCCGGCGTCTGAAGGGGAAGAAGGTCGCGCTCTTCTTCACGCTCGGGGCGGATCCCGGTTCCAGCCATGCTCTGGAGTGCCTGGAGGAGGCCGAAGCGATGTTCGACGGCAATGAGATCGTCGGACATTTTGTCTGCCAGGGGAAGATCGACCCGGCCCTGATCAAGTGGATGCGGCAGCTGCCGGTGAGTGAAGGCCGCGCCCCCATGCTGCAGGATACCCGCTGGGAGTGTTCGCCGGGGCATCCGGGCGCCGAGGACCTGATCCGGGCCCGCGAAACTTTCCGCGATATCGCCATGCAGCTGCAGTGACCGCAGTTGCCGGCCCGGCGGCCATGCTGACGGGACATGGAAAAAAGGGGCCGTTGCAAAACCTCACAGGTATGCGACAGCCCCTTTGACCGTTATTTCCGGATCAGCTCGCAGGCGAAAACCGCTCCTGTTTCACGGAACACCTTTGCCGTAAAGCGGAGAGCGCCGTCCGTACCGACGGCATGGAATTTTCTGGATTCCGGCGCAACCCGCAGGAAAATTTCAGCCTCACCGCGCACGGCGTTGAAAGCCTCAGAAATCACGTTGTCGTCAGAATCAATACTAATTTGCAATCTTAAAGTTAGTAACTATCCAATCAAAAGCGCTGAATGA
>JABLYX010000041.1 GCA_018265615.1 Lentisphaeria bacterium | reverse complement strand
CCACCCTGTCACGGTGGATGTTGCGGGTTCGAGTCCCGTCTCTCTCGCCACTTTTCGAAGTGGACGAAGTATCCGGAGGAAGAAGCAGCGCCGCATTTATGCGGGGGAGTAGCTCAATTGGTTAGAGTACCACCCTGTCACGGTGGATGTTGCGGGTTCGAGTCCCGTCTCTCTCGCCACTTTTTTGCCCGGATTCCGGGAATCAATCGTAGCGGACCGGGAATCTGTGTATCCGATAGATGCAATGGCACGGGACAATTCCGGGCAGCCTGATGTAAAGCCAGATATGGCCGAGTCGTGCCAACTTTTCCCCGGCCTCGACCCGCATATCGTAACACTGTTCCGTTTCGTCGAACCTTGTCTCCTGACACCTGAAACGAACGGGAAACCCGCCTGTGAACATGAATTGAAACCTGGCCTCCACCCATTCCGCCGGTACCGGGAAATCCCCGCCGGCGACGGGACGGAACCGGATCCGGAGGGTTCCCGCCCGCGGATCGGTTTCAAAAGCCAATAGCTCGATTGCCCTCCCCCTCGTGGCGAACATGACAGCGGAGTCGCAGATCAACCACAGGCTCCACAAAGCCGGAATGCAGAACAATCCCCACGGCCACCACTCCCGGAACAGCACCTCCCGGAACACTGCATTATTGTCGTACAACCCTTTGAAGATAGCGGCGGGAAACAAAAACAGCAGCGCAATAACGGCAATCTGCCACAGCGGAGATCCATTGGGCCTGCCCGCCCTGATGACTTTCATGGGTTCCCCCTCTTTTTGAATTCTCTTCCTTTAATATTATGGCGCAGGATTCCGCAAAAAGCAACGTACTGCTGAAAAAACGCCGGCTTATTCTCCGCGACATGCTGCTCTTCGACGTGATTATTCGCAAAATTTTCGGCTTCCGGGTTGACTTCCGCTCCGTTTTGAGCCATAATACTTACGAATGTTTAACCAGAGTATCAATTACCGAGGAGTTCCGGCATCCGCCGGAGCGCCCCGGTACGACAGGAGGTGGCGTATGACGGAAACCAGAATGCCGGCACGGATCATGGGAGAATGGATCTGGAAAAACTCGCTGCTGAATCATCCCGACAGCTTCCTCCTGATGCGCAAAGAGTTCGTCTGCAGCTCCGTCAGCCTCGACACGAACCTCTGGATCAGCGCGAACTGCGCCTACCAGCTCTTCATCAACGGTCGTTTCGTCGGCTTCGGCCCGCGCGCGCACCAGAACTGCGGAACCAGCTACGTTGACATGCACGAGGTGACTTATTACCTCGAATCCGGAATCAACGTCATCGCCGTGCTCGTTTACTACAATGCGGACCAGGGCGGCTGCAACAAGCATTCCCCCGGCCTCTGGTGCCAGATGGAGGCACAGGGCAGGATGCTGCTCTGCAGCGACCAGACCTGGGTCGTGCGCGACGGAAGCTGCTTCGGCGCACCGAGGGCGCGGCTCTCCAAGGATCAGGGGCTGAGCCAGTTTTTCAACGCCGACAACTGCCCGCTGAACTGGACCACACCGGTCTTCCTGACCGACGCGCAGTGGAAGCACCCGGACTACTCCACAATTGTGGGCGACGGCTTCGGCAGCAAACTTGAGCCGCATCCGCTCGCGCCCCCCGGGATCGCGGTGGAAAACCCGGTTCCGATGCCTTTCGCGCGCGGAAAGATCGCCTCGCAGCCGAACTGGACGCAGGTGACGTTCGAGGACGCCGACGGGAACGGGCTCGAAACCTATGCGGCGAATACGTTCCTGTTCAGCGAAGAGGACGAGGAGCTTCCGGTCCGCCTCTATTCCGACGACCCGATGAAATTCTTCTGCAACAACCGCCTGGTGCTCGCCGCCCCGGAGGCGATGGGGACCGAGGTGAAGCTCCCGCTGAAGGCCGGCTGGAACCGCCTGCTGCTCGTGCAGAATCCCGGCCGCCACGCAATGGGCATGGTCATGCTGATTTCTGCGGAAGAGGGACGTGAATTCTGGCTCTGCCGCGCTCCGGAGAAGAAGGCCGCCGAAGGCTGGAACACGGTCGGGCCGCTCAAGCTTTCGCTCGAAGAGGCCACGCCGTCCCTGAAATTCGAACGGCTCAACCCCGATCACTACGTCCCGGAACTCGAATACCTGACCGATCCGGACGCCTACCTCTCTCAAAGCCGCTTTGCCGTGGAGTCCGTCTCCGCCGATGAAGAGGAGGCGAAACTCGCCTGGGGGCGCCCGCTGCAGACCGGCGACTATGTGCTTTATCGGCTCGACATGGTCCGCTACGGTTTCGTGCGGGTCACGCTCGAAGCGACGGCGGGGGATCTGGTCGACATCACCATCGGGTGCCGCCGCACCGACACGGGGTTCATCACCGCCGGCAAGGGAGTGCGCGGAACCGGCACCATCCGCTGCCGCAACGCCAGGAATATCTACCTGACGTTCATTCCGACGGACTGCTTCTACATCATGATCTCCGTGCGCCATGCGTCAAGCAGCATCAAGGTGCTCGGCATCAGCTTCGAGGAGCTGACCCGGCCGGAACGGCAGGAGACGACGTTCCATTGCTCGGATGAGCTGCTGAACCAGTTCTGGGAGATCGGCAAACAGACGCTGCGCCGTTCGGCGGCCTTTGTCCCCCTGGCGGAGTCCCGCGCCGACAACGACTGCTACATGCTCGACGCCTACATCGACGCGGTCAACATGGCCGCGGTCTTCGGCGACTACGAGTACGCCGCGGCAAGGCTGCGGCAATTCATCGGCGCCCAGCTGGAGAACGGCGATATTCCGGCGCTGACGTTCGGAACGCGCCACGCGTCCCAGGTTCACCAGCTCTTCTTTTTCCCGGTCTGGATCTACTACAACTACCGGTTCACCGCGAACCTCGCGCAATTGCGGGAGGCGGTTGCGAGCCTCGACCTGACCCTCGAATATTTCGAGGCGATGATCGACGAGGAGACGGGACTGCTCATCGACACCGAAACCCGGTTCAGTTTCGACAGCCGGATCAGCAGCGGCGAATTCCGCGAAGGGGAGATTCCGACCTACGTCAATGCGCTGTTCTGCCGGTTCCTGCTCTCAGCCGCCGACATCTACCGGACGATTGAAGACACGTCCAAAACGGAATACTGCCGCACGCTGGCCGGAAAAGTGGCGGAAGAGCTCCGCGCGCGCAATTTTGATCCGGCCTGCAGCCTCTTCTGCCGCTGGTCGCTCGAAAGCGAGCGCATGCCGGACCACAACCTGTTCGCGAATTTCTGCGCGATGTACGGCGGCGTGCTGCCGCTTTCATCGTTCGAATATTTCTTTTACAGCTTCTTCAACTACGACCCGCCATATGACCGCAGCGATGAATCGCGCCACCCGTACTTCCATTTCCTCTTCATGGAGATGATGTTCGCCTTGGGGCAGAAGGAGTGGCCGTTCCGCTACTTCCGCGACTACTGGTCGAAGCGCATGTGCCCGGAAGCGAACGCATGGCGGGTCGATTTCGAACACGGCGATCCGGCCCCGACCAAATTTTCCGAAGGGAGCTGCGTTTCACCGAACATCTTCCTGCTGCGCGAAATCCTCGGGATCCGTATCGCGGAAGCCGGGCATTCGGTCGTCTACTTCAACCCGGCGTTCCACCAGGTCGATTCGGCTGAATCGGTGTTCCCGATGGCGCGCGGCAGACTGAAGGTCAAGTGGGCGGTGCAGCAGGACGGTTCACTCGACGTCACGCTCGACTCGACTTTCCCTGTGAAAATCCTGCCGGAAATGAGCCACAGGCAGATCGCGAACACCGTGTTCCGGCTCGGGGAGAAGGTGACGCTGCTGAACCCGACTCCGGAGTACGATGTCGACGAGGACGGCGAGGAAGAAATCGTCATCGAAGAGGAAGTCGTGCAACAGTCATAGCTTCATTGGCCGGTGCGGGTTTCCGAGACAAAAAAATACCGGGGTCGTTACGACTCCGGTATTTTTCGTACCCGTATGAGTTACTTCGCGCGGCGGATGCCGAGCGCATCGGTGAGCTCGACGTACTTCGCGATATTTTCGCGCATCAGGTAAGCGAGCAGCTTCTTGCGGAGGCTGACCATCGCGAGCAGCCCGCGACGGGTGCTGTGATCCTTCTTGTTCGCCTTCAGATGCTCGGTGAGCTCGAGAATGCGGGCGCTGAGCAGGGCGATCTGAACTTCCGGGGAACCGGTGTCGCCTTCTTTGCGGCCGTACTTGCTGATGATTTCGCTTCTCTTCGCCTTGTCCATAATCATTCCTTTCGCAATTGCGTGTCCGGCAGCCGGTTCGCCCGGACAAAGAGCGAAGACCACCTGAACCGTTAATAAGATTCTATTAAAATATCCCGGAATACGGATTTTTCAAGCGGGAAACAACAGAAACCGCAAAGAAAACACAGGATTCCATACCGACTCCGGTACTCAGACTGTCGAAGCGGGGGGAGATGCGGGAAGGAAACAAATTTTGAGGAATTTTTTTCCTTCCCGCGCTCTTCCTTTTTCAAACCTCTCCGCCGCCGTTATTTTCTGCCGCGCGGCAAATTCATACGCTTTCCGGAATGAAAAGCCATGAATGCAAATTTTTTATTAATGACAAGAGGAAATAATAGAGAGCGTAGAAGATTTCTTCAATGCGGCCTGAAAGGAAAATCTCCTGCCGACCCCGAATGTTTGCGAG
The DNA here is from genome assembly GCA_018265615.1 of Lentisphaeria bacterium. Taxonomy (GTDB): domain Bacteria; phylum Verrucomicrobiota; class Lentisphaeria; order Victivallales; family Victivallaceae; genus Victivallis. The sequence continues at coordinate 43,163 of JABLYX010000041.1, read as the reverse complement.
TCGCGCAGGAGATTTTACTGATTTTCAAACCGCGCGGACTTTATCGGCAACCCGCGCGGTTACAGCCATAAAGCTTACTTGGACTTCAGGTCCGAATTCAGGCTGATGGCCTTGTTGAAATTGTTGTAGAGGCTGATCGACGAGGCGACTTCGATCGCCGCGGTGATCTCCTCATCGGTCACACCGGCCGCGAGAGCCGCGGAACGGTGCGCATCGAGGCAGTATTCACAGCCGTTGACGGCGCTGACCGCGATGATGATGAGCTCCTTGGTCTTCGGGTCGAGCCCCTTGCCGGCCGCTTCCGCGATACGCATCGCAAGGTCGAGAAAATCCCCGTTGCGCCCCATCGCCTGAAACACCTCGGGGACGAAGCCGAACTTCTTCTCGATCCCCTCCTGAATCTTGACTGCTTTCGCGTCGCCGGTTTTGTTGTAAAGTTTTACTCCAGCCATTTTTCTCTCCTCCTCATTTGGATATGGTGAAAGCTGCGACTATTCCGTCGCAAATTTGTAACCGCTGATTTTGGCGGCTCCGTCACCGTCCTGTTTCGGATAATACCGCTTTCCGTTCGACAGTTCCTCCGGGCTCAAAGTCTCACCATGACCGTCGAGAAAAAAGAAGTTGCACACCTTGCCTCCATTGTGAATCTGGTAAGCTTTTCCATTCGTCCCCTTGTCCAGATCCAACAGATGGGATGCATCAGAGCCGGAGACGGAGCACCCCCCCATGACCAACGCCGTCGGTGCAACCTGGACGTTGCCGGAATAGAGATGCCGGGTTCCCCGGAAATCAAAGCCGTCAAGATCATTGGCCGAAGAAAACACGGCTCCGAAAGTCTGATTCAAATCACTTTTGATCCGCGTATCGTCATTGGAACTGCCGGAATTACTATAGTTGACAATGGAGGGGCAACGCAGGACGTTCGGGTCCTGGTTCAATTTCCGCCAATAGAGCGTCACGCCCCAGATGTATTTTTCTCCGTTTTGGTTGGCGGAAAGAAAATGTTGGTTGGACTCATTCATGTAAGCGCTGATGAATGCCGTCGCCTGCTTCTGATTATTCATGCATTTGGCTGTTTTCGCCCTTTCGCGGGCGCCGTTGATTGCAGGGATCAGCAAGCCCGCAAGGATTGCGATGATTGCGATTACCGCAAGCAGTTCGGTAAGCGTAAAGTTTGAACGCTGCTGTTTCATGGTTGTCCCTTCCGTATGACAAAGATATCGTATTTCAATGGATTCACGTGGATTCCCGATGATTAACCTAATAGGCCAAGCAGAATTTGTCAAGCCTTTTCCGTATGTTTGAGCTATTTTTCACAAAAAAAAACGATTGTGATTTGAAAAATCATCGAAAAGAACTTACTATATCATATGAGGACGTGTGCCTGCAATCGGTGTCCGAATAACATTCAAAGAGATAAATACGGGAATTTGAATCATGAAAACGCGAAATTCGTTCACTTTGACGGAACTGCTGGTGGTCATCGCCATCATCGCCATCCTGGCCGGGCTGCTGATCCCGGCGGTTATCATGGGCCAGCAGAGAGGTCGGATTACGCAGGCCAAAGCTGATATGAAAATGATTGAAGCCGCGCTGAAAGGCGTAGAGGGAACATATCAGCAGATAGCGAAGAAAAATACGGCTTATATGCCGAACACCTCCAAGAGTTATCTGAAAATCGGCGGCGACAGCTATGACGTCACCGCTTATGATAAATACATCGTTGAGCTTACCGACCCGAAAAACAGTATTTTCAACAACTCCAGTAATTTGAACATCAATAAACGCCGGATTCAATTCCTTGATCCGAAATCCGGTTATGATCCCGGCGCTGCCGGCGATAGTGCGGCAAACCAGCCTTACCTCTGGCTGGATCCCTGGGGCAAACGTTATGTTCTTATGATCGATGTCGATTTCTCTGATAAAATCGAGCTTCCGTACAACACCAACAAGAATATTGCCGGCAAAGTGGCCATTTATTCCCAGGGACCGAACGGTGTTGACGACAACGGCAAAAATGCGGCAGACGGAACCGGTACCGGCAAAGAGGACGATATCGTCAGTTGGATGTGATTTCCGAAGCTGCTGATTTTGCGGCGCGGTTGCTTCCGCGCCGCATTTTTTTATACTCCGACTGGAAAAAATACGGGTTTGCGTGTATATTCGGGAGCGTTGAAACCGGTCAGGAGGTAAGGAGGAGAGTATGCGCTTTTTGACGAGACTGCGTGATTTTCTGGTTTATCTGGCGGTGCTGATTCCATATGAGATCATGCGGCTGATGCCGTATTGCATCGTCAGGGGGACGGCGCGGCTTTTCGGGTGGGGGATGAATCTGATTCCGTCGATCCGCAACCTCGTGCGGGCAAACGTCCGCACCGCGTTCCCCGAATACTCCGAAACCGAAGTCGTGAGGATCGCAAACCGGTCGCTTTACAGTCTCACCCTGAACATGGCCGAATTCGTCTGGCTGAACGGGCGCCCCGACCGGATCGAACGCTGTTATGTCCTGCCGCCGGACGTCACGGAACAACTCAAGGGGCATGTCGCACGCGGCGAGCGGATCATCTTCGTGAATCCACACCTCGGCAGCTGGGAGGCCTCCGGCGTCATGGCGCCATATTATGCCGGAGTCGATATGGTCGCGATCGCAAAGCCGGTCCGCAATCCGTATCTGAACAAAATGATCAACAGCGGGAACCGCGAAAAAGTCCGGGGGCTGGAAATCATCTTCTCCAACGGCGCGATCCGGGCCGCGACCAAAGCGCTCCGCGAGGGACGCGGCGTCGGGACGCTGATCGACCAGAACACCCGCGTCCGCGACGGCGGCAGCTTCGTCGATTTCTTCGGGTTGCCGGTCCCGAGCAGTACCGCTCCCGCGCACCTGATGAAGTACTGCGTCGCGCACAATATCCCGGCCGTCATCATTTACGGCACAAGCGTGCGGCATGAGGACGGCCGCGTCCACGCCCACTCCGCCTATCTGCCGAAACCGTTCGAAGAATACAGGGATGAAACCGAGGTGCTTCAGGATCTGATGAAGATTTCCGAGTCCTATATCCGCCGGTACCCGGACCAGTATCTCTGGTTCTATCGCCGCTTCCAGAACATCGAACCGACCTGCCCGGAGGAGCTGAAGAAACGGTACCCGTACTATGCGAAGGTCGTGAATTCGCGCTTCTACCGCAAAACGCAGCGCGACATCAGGGCCGGCGGAGAGAAAGCGGAGCTGCCCGCCGGCAAGAAGTGACATGACGCCGTTCCGCCGCCTCGACTCCTTTTTCGGCTTCACCGCCGCCGGCAGCAGCTTCCGGACGGAGGTAATCGCCGGACTCTCCACTTTCGCCGCGATGGCCTATATCATCTGTCTGCAGCCGGCGCTGCTCTCCGGCAGCATGCAGGGAATGTCCCCGACCGGCATGCCGATGGGTGCGTTGCTGACTTCGACCTGTCTTGTCGCCGCGTTCGGCTCGATCCTGATGGGATTGGCCGCAAACTATCCGCTCGGACTGGCGCCGGGAGTCGGATCAAGCTTCTTCTTCGTATTCAGCGTGCTCCCGGCCTGCGCGGCGGCGCTCGGCGCACAGGCCGGGGATCCGGCGGTCTGGCATTCGGCGCTCGGGGTGGTGCTGCTCTCGGGAATCATCTTTCTCGTCATCAGCTTCACACGCTTCCGGGTTCAGCTGATCAGCTCGATCAGCGCCTCCCAGAAGAGCGCGATCGCGGCCGGGCTCGGGCTCTTCATCGGCATGCTCGGGCTGAAGAACGGGCATGTGATCCTCATCGAGAACAACCAGCTTGCGCTCGGGGCGTCGCTCCGGGACCCCGCCGTCATCATCTTCGGCGCCGGGCTGCTCGTGTCGGCGGCGCTGCAGCTCCGCCGCGTGAAGGGGGCGCTGCTGCTCGGCATCGCGGCGAGCGCGCTGATCGCGCTGCTGCTCGGGGAGATCCGGTTCGGAGGAGTCGTCGGGCTGCCGGCCGATCCGGGCCCGGTGCTGTTCCGGGCCGATCCCGCGCCGGTGTTCCACCATATGCTCGAGCTTGTTCCGCTGGTGCTGATCTGCACGTTCGTGGACCTCTTCGACACCATGGGCACGGTGATCGGCGTCAGCGCGCGCACCGGACTGATCCGGAACGGGCGGATCGAGCGCGCGGAGCGCGTTTTCGCGGCCGACTCCATCGCAACCATCGTTGGAGCCGCAGGCGGGCACAGCACCGTGACGAGCTTCGTAGAAAGCACCGCCGGCGTCGAGGCCGGAGGGCGCACGGGCGTTGCCGCGCTGGTGGTGGGCTGCTGCTTTCTGCTGTCGCTCTTCTTCTACCCGGCGGTCTACGCGGTCGCCTCGTGCGGCCCGGCCACGGCGGCGGCGCTGGTGATCGTCGGCTCGCTGATGCTGCGCTGCGCAGCGGAGGTCGATTGGGATGACACGAGCGAGGCGATTCCGGCCTTCCTCATCATCTGCGGAATCCCGCTGAGCGGGAGCATCGTCGGCGGCATTGCGCTGGGGCTCGGCATATACCCGTTCATCAAGCTTTTCAGCGGGCGGGGCCGCGAGGCCGGCGCATTCAGCTATGTGACCGGAGTCCTGCTCCTGATCTACCTGCTCGTGCTCGTGGGCAAGTGAGCCCTGCGGCGGCCCGCCGCGATGCGCCAGGCCAGCACGGCGAGGATCACTCCCCAGTAGCCGGCGACGATCCAGAGATTTTTTCCGAAGCTCCAGCCGTCGAAGCTCCAGTCCGAAAAGGGCCACAGGACCGGCGTGGAGAAGTAGCTTTTGCCGTGTACCGGGATATCGCAGAGGATATGCACCGGCCAGGCGAGGTACGGCAGAAAGCCGCGCCGCCAGAAGAGAAAGATCACGATTCCAACAGCCAGCGCGATGACGAGGCTGTGGGTCAGACGGTAATTCAGGATGACATAGGCAGGCAGTGTTTCGACCGCGGGAGCCGCCGCCATCACATCCCCCGCGAGAAAACGGCGCAGCATCTCCCACAGCTCCCCGGTGACGAGCATGGAGACGAAGTGCGCGCCGAAGCTGGCCAGGTCCGGCATGGCGCCGAAGCCGGCGGCGGTCCAGAGCGTCCAATCCTTCCAAAACGGTTTTTCAACCGGATGCCGCACGGCACACACGCCGGAACGGCTGAAGAACAGCCCGCCGATCACCGCGTGTGCGAGTGTATCCATCTGCTCAGCAGCGCCCCTCTTTGAGACAGGCCTGCACATCGTCGATGACCTCCTCGAGTGTACGCTCGGGCTGCCAGCCGGTCAGCTGCCGGATCGCTTCGGTATTCGGCATGCGGCGCATCATATCTTCGAACCCCTTGGCATACGCCTTGTCGTAGGAGAGATATTCGATCACCGAACTGCTGCCGGTACGTTCGATCACGAGCTTCGCGAGCTCGCCGATCGTGATCGACCGCCGGCTGCCGATATTGTAGATCTGACCGTATGATTCGGTGCAGCCGACGAGGAGCCGGAGCGCCCGCACCACGTCCGCGACGTGGCAGAAGCAGCGCGACTGCCGCCCGTCGCCGTAGACCTGAAGCGGTTCCCCCGCCAGCGCCCGGCTGACGAAGCGCGGAATGACCATGCCGTACATCCCGGTCTGGCGCGGCCCGACCGTGTTGAAGAAACGGACCACCGTTCCGGGCAGGTCCGCCGAACGGTGGAAAGCCATGACATAAAACTCATCCAGCAGCTTGCTGCAGGCGTAGGACCAGCGGGAATGGTACGGCGAACCGATCAGCAAATCATCGGTTTCGGTGAATTCCGGATGGGAGGATTTGCCGTACACCTCGCTCGTCGAGGCGACGATGATCCGGCGGCCGTATTTCGCCGCCGGTTTCAGCACGTTCTCCGTGCCGTGGACATTTGTGGTGATTGTGCGGACCGGATCCCTGACCACGAGTTCGACTCCGACGGCGGCGGCGAGGTGGAACACCGCGTCGCATGCGGCGATTTCCGCATCGAGCAATCCGGCGCATTCGAGGATGTCCGCCTCGATGATCCGCAGTTTCGAATCGCCCGCAACTTTCACAAGGTTCGCCGGAGAGCCGGTCGAGTAGTTGTCGATGACGACGACCTCATGACCATCGCCCAACAATGATTCGGTCAGGTGCCCGCCGATGAAGCCGGCTCCGCCGGTGATGAGATAACGCATAAACTCAGCCTGCCTTTCCTGCCGGTTTCGTCGTTTCGGCTCCCTCCGCCGCCGTGTGGCGGAAGGCCCGGAACACCGCGAGCACCGGCCCCGCGAGAATATAGAGCGTCACGATCGCCGCGATCCCGGGAATCCGGAAGAAGAAGACGATGAGCAGCATGGCCGCCAGCAGCAGCTCGCGTTTCCGGTTGCGGCGCACGGAGAGCAGCCATTTTGCGGCGTGGGTATAGGGGATCGGGCTGACCATCAGGAGCCCGAGAACCGCCGCGTACGCCGGAAGCAGGAACGCATATTTCGTGAGGTCGAAGTTGCAGCTCCAGGCATAGGCAACCACCACGCAGACGCCGATTGCCGCCCCCGGAGAAGGCAGCCCGCTGAATTTATCGCCGGACTTCTTTTCGAGGATCGCGTGGACATTGTAGGTCGCGAGACGCAGCGCGGCGCCGCCGACGTAGACCGAACAGAGCAGATAGATCACGATCTCCTCCGTGCGCCCGATGTTGTTCGGCGCGCGCAGCGAGTGGGTCATGACGGCCACCAGCGTGGCGGGTGCGACGCCGAAGGTCACCATGTCCGCCAGGGAGTCCATCTGGATGCCGTGCATGCTGGCCGCATTGAAGATCCGGGCCGCAAAGCCGTCGAGCGAATCAAAGATCATCGCGCAGCAGATGATAACCGCGCTCCAGAAGAAGACGTCGATCGGATCAGTGCCCGGCTCATAGGCCCGGAGCGTGATGAGAATCGCGAGAAATCCGCAGAGCGAATTGCACAGCGTCAGCGAATTCGGCACATATTTCAGCCATCGGTTTGTCTTCAGCAGGTCCCGGAACCGCTGTTTCATTTGCCGCCCCCGTCTTTTTTCGCGACGGCCATCACGGTTTCTCCGCCGCGGACCTTGTCACCGATCTTCACCTTGACATCGAACTCCCCGACCGGGAGGTAGAGTTCGGTCCGCGAACCGAATTTGATCATGCCGTAGATTTCGCCGCGCCGGAGCCTGCGGCCGGGGTCGACCGGGCAGACGATTTTCCTGGCAAGCTTGCCGGAGATCTGGCGGACGGCCATCGGAAAGTGCTTTCCGTCGGCGGATGCGGTTCCGGCGATGGTCATCGCCTCGTTCCGCGCGGCGCATTCGGGGTGGCGCGCGTCGAGGAATTCGCCTTCGCGGTAGAATTTGCTCGCCACGTCCAATTCCGCGGGGGCCCGGTTCACATGAACGTTCAGCACGGAGAGGAAGATCCCGATCCGGAGGGCGCGTCCCTCGAACGGCGGGAAATTGAAATCATCGACTTCGCCGATGTCGCGCACCACGCCGTCCGCCGGGCTGACCAGCAGCTGCGGGTCGGCCGGAATCGTGCGTTTCGGGTTCCGGAAGAACGCCGCGAGCGCAAAGAACACCACGACCGCCGCCGCACCGATGCCCCAGCCCCAGCCGGGATAGCCGAAACGGCCCAGAAAGTAACAGCCGACCAGCACCGCCGCCGTAATCAGCAGGGCGGTTCCCCATTCCCGAATCCCGTATCTGGTCAAAGTCATCATGAATCCGTCCAAGCCTTTATCATTTCGTTATTTTCTGAATGCAATACCATAATATAGCCGCGCCGGAGCGTTTTTACAACTTTTCCGCCGTGTGTTTTATCCGTCTTTTCATGCGCCGCTCGCGAAAGCGGACCACGAGGCGGACCGTCAGATAGTAACCCGGCACCGCGGTGAGGATCCCGAAGAACAGCCCGCCCGCGAAAAAGGAGAGAACAAGCGGCGTACCGAGCTCAAAAAGCGCGTCGAGCGTCTGCCGGTCAAGCAGATTGCGCAGCCTTTCGGTCAGCACCTGCCAGCGAATCGGGTTGAAAATGAGGAAGCTCCCGACGCAGCACTGGATCGGGTAGAAGAAAAACGATGTGACGTAGTTGCTGTGAAACGTCAGGATAAACGCCGGGATCTTCGCCCCTTTGAGCAGAAACGCCAGTAAAATCGCCGGAACGGACTGAAACCCGATCGGGAAGAAGAAGCCGACGAAGATACCGATCGCCACGCCGCGCGCGATATATTCCGGCGAGCCGCTGTTCCGCATGACCCTGAGATAGTAATATTTGACGATCCGCCGGCACTTCGCCGCCAGCCCGCGCCGCTTGCCGGACATTCCGTTCCCTCCGATATGCAAAAATAATATTTTTACACTATACAGGCGCGAGGACGGGATTTCAACCGCTCCGGGGCTTTACTTTTCCGCTTTCCGTGGTATTTTACGGGAATGAATCTCATTTTCATCAGAGAGGAACCTTGTAAATTATGGAAACCGCCCCGCGCTCCATGCGTCTGCAGATAGCCGTCGCCGGCCGTACGAACTCCGGCAAATCCAGCTTCATGAACCTGATCGCCGGCCAGGATGTCGCAATCACCTCGCCGGTTCCGGGAACCACCACGGATGTGGTTGAAAAGGCGATGGAGCTGCGGCCGCTCGGGCCGGTCCTCTTTCTCGACACCGCCGGGATCGATGATGAAACCACGCTCGGCAGCCGCCGGATCGAGCGTTCCGTCCGCGCTTTCGACCGCGCCGACGTGATTTTGCTCGTGACCGAAGCGGACATATGGGGAGCCGCCGAAGAGCGGATGCTGGCGGCCGCAAAAGAGCGCAGGGTCAGCCTGATCGCGATCGTCAACAAGATCGACCGGGCCGCGCCGTCGCCGGAATTCATCGCGAAGCTGAAGGAGGCGACCGGCTTCGATCCGGTCTGCGTCTCCTCGACTGGCGGGGCGGCGGAGCGCGACCGTGTGCTCCCGCTCCTGAAGGATGCGCTGCTGGCAGGCTGCCCCGATGATTTCCTCGAGCCGCCGCCGCTTCTCGGCGATCTTGTGAAACCGGGCGATACGGTGATCCTGATCGTGCCGGTCGACATCCAGGCGCCGAAAGGGAGGCTGATCCTGCCGCAGGTGCAGGCGGTCCGCGACGCGCTCGACTCCGGCGCGCTCTGCTATGTGGTGAAAGAGAGCGACTACGCCCGCGCGCTCGGCAACCTGCGGGAAAAACCGGCGCTCGTGGTGTGTGATTCGCAGGTGGTCGACCTCATGGTGCGCGAAACGCCGCCGGATGTGGTCTGCACGACCTTTTCGATCCTCTTCGCCCGCCTGAAGGGCGATATGCCGGTGCTGGCGGCGGGGGCGGGCAGAATCCGTTCGCTGAAGCCCGGCGACCGGATCTTCATCGCTGAGGCGTGCACGCACCATTCGAGCGACGACGACATCGGCCGGGTGAAGATTCCGCGCTGGCTGGCGAAAAGCGTCGGCGGAGAACTCGACGTGACGGTCGGAGCGGGGCGCGATTATCCGCACGACCTGTCGGGCTGCAAGCTGGTGATCCACTGCGGGAGCTGCATGCTGAACCGGCGCGAAACGCTGCGCAGAATCGAAACGGCGCGCCGGAGCGGCGTTCCGGTCACAAACTACGGGATGGCGATCTCGGCGTGCCACGGAGTGCTCGAGCGGGTGCTGTCGCCGTTCCCGGAGGCTCTGGAGGCGTTCCGGAAAGCGTAGCAGGCCAACCGTCCGCGACTTGTATTTTTCACAACACCGTTATACGATAAGGATAACCTGAATTCACGAAAGGTCTGATCATGCACGGAAAAATCATTCAGAAAGCACTGCCCCTCGTCCCCGCGCTGCTGCTGGCGGGCTACACCACCGGAAACGCGACGCTGCCGCCCGGCTTCTGGAAAGGCGAAATTCCCGATGCGCTCATCGCCTCCGACGGCACGAAAATCGACTCCGCCGACGCATGGATGAGCAAACGCCGCCCGGAGCTCCTGCAGCTCTTCTCCACCGTCGTCTACGGCAATCCTCTCCCCGCGCCGGAAGGAATCGAATTCAAGCTGCTCGAACGCAGCGACAACGCGCTCGGCGGCAAGGCGATCCGCATCCAGGGCGACATCACCTGCAAGGGAGTCGGGCAACCCAATGCGTTCCGGCTGCTGCTCTATCTGCCGAAAAACGCCGAAGGCCCCGCACCGGTCTTTCTCGGACTCAATTTCATGGGCAACCAGTCGATCAGCAGTGATCCGGAGATCCTGATTCCGGAGTGGAACGCGAAACCGCGTCCGCGCGGCGCGCGCACTCCCCGCTACGATCTCGAAAAAATCATCGGCGCGGGCTACGGCATCGCAACCATCCACAACGCCGACATCGAGCCGGACCGGCCCGACGCATGGCGCACGGGCGTACGCAATTCGTTTCTCACCGACGGCGTCCAGCGCACCGATGACCCGGCGGCGATCTCCACCTGGGCGTGGGGCCTCTCGCGCGGACTCGACGCACTGCTGACCATCCCGGAGGTCGATCCGAACCGCGTCATCGTCTGGGGCCACTCGCGGCTCGGCAAGACCTCGCTCTGGGCCGCGGCGACCGATCCGCGTTTCGCCGCCGCCATTTCAAATGATTCCGGCTGCGGCGGCGCGTCCCTGACCCGCCATATCCTGAAAGACGAAAAAAGCGAAACGCTCCAGCGCATCATCAAGACCTTCCCGCACTGGTTCGCGCTGAATCTGAACAACTACGTCGGCCGCGAAGAGACACTGCCCGTCGATCAGCATGAGCTCATCGCGCTGGTCGCCCCGCGCCCGGTCTACATCGCCAGCGCCGAAGAGGACGTCTGGGCCGACCCCGAGGGCGAGTTCCTCGCCGCGCGCGAAGCGTCGAAGGTCTACCGCCTCTTCGGATTCGAGGGCATCGCGGAGGACACCCCCATGCCGCGGCTGCATACGCCCGTCGGCAAACAGGTCGGCTACCATATCCGCACCGGCAAACACGACGTCCAGAGCTTCGACTGGGCCGCGTTCATCGACTTCATGAATGCGAACCTCCCGGCAAAACGGAAATAATCCGGCTCGGATCCTGCGGCCGCGGCTTGCACCGCGGCCTTTTCCGTGTTAAATTATGGAATGAAGCGGAAACCTTTCACTCTTGTGGAGCTGCTGGTCGTCATCGCCGTCATCGCGGTGCTGGCCGGAATGCTGCTGCCCGCGCTCGGCCAAAGCCGCGAGCGGGCGCGGGAGCTCGCCTGCCTCGCGAATGAGAAGCAGCTCGGCAACGCGCTCGCATTCTATTTCGGGGAATGGAAGTGTACGCCGACGGTCAAGGTCACGGGGGCGGAAATCCGCTACACCGACCTGCTCGCGCCCTATCTCGCGCCGAAGGACACGCCGGTCTGGATCTGCCCGGCGGACACGGTCCGCAATACGACCTCGGCGTCCGATCCCTCCCGGATCAGCTACGGCGTCAACACGTTCAAGCGGGCGACGGACAAGACCAGCTTCTGGTATCCGGTCGCGGAGCCGCTGATCCGGCACCCGTCGCGCTGCATCTGGCTCGCGGATGCCGAAAGCGGCAAGACTTCGCTCTGCGGGAATTACACCTCCGATCCCCTGACCGGCTATGCGAAATACGTCTCCTACCGGCACGGGAAGCTGCTGCTCGACTTCAACGCGCTCTTCGCGGACGGGCACGCCGCGCAGCTCCGGCTCCCCGAGGTCCCGTACCGGTTCTGGCATCTTACAGGTGAGTGGAATGGCGACTGAGGCGTGGATCGCTCTTCTCCTTCTTCTGCTGCTGCCGGGCTGCGGCGACGGCCGGAAAAACGTACAGAATGAACAGCCGCGCTTCTACTCCGCCTCGTCCGCCGCAACGCTGCTGCTGATGAAACTCGGCGCAGGCGGTTCCCTCGCCGCCGTCGACCGATACGGAAAACTCGTCCCCGGCACGGAGGGCCTCCCGGCCGATCCGACCCTGGAAAAGCTTGCGGAGCTCGGCGTGAACCGTGCGTTCGTCTGGTCCTATCAGAGCCCCCTCGGAGAACGGCTCAGGCAGCACGGGATCCGGGTCGAAACGGTCCGGCCGCTCCGGATCGCAGCCTATCCGGAGTTCGTCCGCACCGTCGCCGCCGCGGCGGGCAGACAGGAGGCCGGAGAAGCGCTGATCGCCCAATTCCACGCGAAGCTGCCCCGCAGGACGGAGGCGGCCGCGCCGCGCCCGCGCGTCTACTTCGAGCTCTACTCCGCCTTCAGGAGCGCCGGGCGAGAGTCCTGGCCCGGCGACCTGCTGGAGCTCGCGGGGGCGGACAACATCGGGCCGGAGCGGAATTCAGGCCCCGTCAGCCCCGAGCATGTCGTCCGGAGCGCCCCCGAGGTGATCCTCTGCATGGAGGGCGGCGCCGCAGCGGAGGAGATCGCGGCGCGCCCCGGCTTTGCCGAGCTCCCGGCCGTTGTCAACAGACGCATTTACACCGTAAGCCGCCTGAACGTGCTCGAAGGAGCCGATCCGGCCGAAGCGGTGCAATACCTTCGAACCCTGATTCACCGGAGAGAACAATAATGGCTTTTTACCGCATCACATACCACGACACCCGGAAATTCGCGACGCTGCACAACTTCGGATGCACATTCCGCTGCCCATTCTGCAGCTACAAGCTCCGAAGCGGCGCGGAGGGGACCCCGGGACACGCCTGGCCGCGCCCGGAGAAATTCCTGACGGTCAACGAAATCAAACAGGCGCTCCGCTCCGCGGCGCCCGGGCGCGTCTATTTCATGGGCGGAGAACCGACTACGGCAAAGGAGCTCCCGGAGCTGCTGCGCTTCGCGAAGTGCGAGCTCGGCGCCGTCACCCGGCTCGGGCACACGAACGGAAGCTTGCTGCCGCTCGACTGCCTTGACGGCGCGAACGTCGGCTTCAAGGCGTGGAGCGAAGAACTGCACCTGGCGATCACGGGGCGACCGAAGCAGCTGATCTACGACAACTTCCGCCGCGCCTGCGACGCCGGGCTCGACATGGCGGCGAACATGATCTATATTCCGGGGCTCGTGGAGGAAGCGGAGTTCGAGGGAACGCTGCGTTTCCTCGCCGGAATCTCGCCGGACATCCCGTTCCACATCATGGGGTACATCCCGGTGCCGGGGCAGCCCTACCGCCGCCCCTCCGGCGGGGAGATGGAGCAAATCGCCGGCTTCTGCCGCGGCTTCCTGCGCAGCGTCGCCGTCTCCCACCTGACGGCGGAGCAGGCGCTCGATCTCTCCAGCCGCGACGATCGCTTCCGCGTCCGCACCATCGCCGGCTGAATTCCGTCTGCTCCGATTGAAAAAACGGCACTTCCGGTGTACGTTATATGCATCATGCAGAACAACAGCGACACAATCGAGGCACTCAGATACTATTTCGGCTTCGACGGCTTCCTCGACAATCAGGAAGAGGTCGTCGAACGCATCCTGTCAGGGTGCGACCTCTGCGTCATCATGCCGACCGGAGCGGGCAAATCGCTCTGCTACCAGCTGCCGATCCTCATGCGGCCCGGCTACGGCATCGTGGTCTCTCCGCTCATTTCACTCATGAAGGACCAGGTCGATTCGCTCGTCGAAAAGAACATCCCGGCCGCTTTCATCAACAGCACGGTTCCGTTCAGCGAACAAATCCGGGTCGCGGATGCGGCCGCGCGCGGGGAAATCAAGCTGCTTTACGTCGCCCCGGAGCGGTTCCACACCGACTTCTTCCGCAACTTCCTGGCCGGTGCGCCGCCGTCGCTCATGATCGTCGACGAGGCGCACTGCATCAGCCAGTGGGGTCATGACTTCCGCCCGTCTTACCGGCGGCTCGGGGAGGTACTCGACTCCTACCGGATCCCGCAGGTGTGCGCATTCACCGCGACCGCGACGCCGAAGGTGCGCGACGATATCTGCGCGCAGCTGCACCGCCCGGAGATGGAGCTCCACGTCGCGGGATTCAAGCGGCCGAACCTCGCGTTTTCAGTCGTTGACTGCTCCTCAGACGCGAGCAAGATCGCGGAGATCAAGCGGCGGCTCAAACAGAAGAAGCCGACCATCGTCTATACTTCGACCCGCAAGGCCGTCGAGCTGCTGACGGCCGAACTCGGCTGCATCGGCTACCACGCCGGCATGAGCGACGAGGCGCGCAAGGAGGCGCAGGACCGGTTTATGAACGACACCTGCCCCGTGCTCGCCGCGACGAACGCTTTCGGCATGGGCATCGACCGCCCCGACGTGCGGCAGGTCATCCACTTCAACCTGCCCGGTTCGCTCGAGGCGTACTATCAGGAGGCGGGGCGCGCGGGGCGCGACGGCGAAGCGGCGGAGTGCATTCTGCTCTACGCCTACCGCGACCGCTATGTGCAGGAGTTCCTGATCGACCTGTCGAATCCGCCGCCGGAAGTCGTGCAGGAGCTCTACACGCGGCTGCGCGAGCTCGCGGCCGAACGCGGCACGACGATGCTGGAAATCACGCTTTCCGAGCTTGTCCCCGAGGTTCCCGGCGCGAAGTCCGACAGCCAGCTCTCCGCCGCAATGGGTATTCTGGAAAAGGCGAACCTCGTCGACCGCGGCTACCGGCGTAACAACCGCGGCTTTCTGCGTTTCACCGGCGACCTCGAATTCCTTGCGAGCGAGCATGCCGCGCAATCGACCCAGCGTTCGCGTTTCATCGCGCGCTGCCTCGAACGGTTCGGGTTCGAGCTGCTCGAGAAAAAGGCGTTCACTTTCGATGAGCTCGCCGCCGTCGCCGGACTCTCGGTCGAGCAGGTCAAGCGGGTGCTGAAAGCGCTCGACGGCGACTGCATCGAGTGGACCATGCCGTTCGCCGGGCGCGGAACCGAGCTCCTGAATCCCGAAAAGGTCCAGGTCGACATGGATTTCAAAGCGATGTCCGACAAGCGCAATTTCGAGCTTGCCCGGCTCGACGAGGTCTGCTCCTACGCCCGGGCAGGAAAATGCCGCCAGGCCGCGCTCATCAGCTACTTCGGGGAAGAGGTGCGCAACTGGAGCTGCGGCAGCTGCGACAACTGCTCCGGCGCGGCGCACACGCAGCAACACGGCGTCCGGGAGGTTGTCGACGCCGCGGAAGAGGGAGTTGTCCGCCGCATCCTTGAAGCCGTCGAGGATTTCGACGGCCGCATCGGCGCAGGCAAGCTCAGCCAGATCCTCGCCGGCGGGAAAAGCGCCGAGCTGACCGGCCGCGGATTCCATCGCAGCCATCACTTCGGCCGCCTCGATCCCCTGAAGCAGACCAGAATCATGGCTTATCTGAAGTCGCTCGAGCACGGCGGCTACATCGGCCGGGTCGAACGCGGGGATTTTCCCTGCCTCGAACTCACAGCACGCGGACTCGAGGTGCTGAACGGCCATGCGAAGGCGCAAATCGACATGCCGGAGCTCCGCAGAAAACGCGAAAAGCGGCCGGAACCCATCGCGCACCGTCCCGCCGTCCCGCCTGAAGACGATGAAGCCGGGGAGCTTTTCGAGGAGCTCCGCGCTCTGCGCAAAGAGATGGCCGAAGCGCGCGGCGTCCCCGCCTACGTGATTCTCTCGAATGCGCTCCTGACCGAACTCGCGGAGCTTCAGCCCCAGACCGTTGAAGAGGCCATGACCATCTCCGGAATCGGTCCGGCCAAGGCCCACACCGTCATCCCCCCGTTCCTCGACCGCATCCGCGCCTTCCGTTCTTCCCGCTGACGCCCGGCTTTCAGCAGACGGTGCAGCGCGTGGCGCGCACGTTCCCGTCAAGGTCGCGGCAGCGGCGGACCGAGCCAATGTCATAGAGAACTCCGCGCCAGATCAGCCGGCTGCCGGGCGGAATTTCCCCGCTGCCGGCGATCAGGAATTCAAACTCGGCGGAGGCCCCGTCCGCCGGAGTGAACCCGCGATTCTCAATGACGACCGCCGAAGCGGTCCGTTCCGTATACCGGGGCTCTCCGTCGGCGAGCCCGGTGCCGAGGATCCGCAGCACCACGGTTTCAGAACAGCGGAACTCAGCCATTTTCCACCTCCTGCCGCAGCGTCTGCCACGATTCGATCTCCTTCCGGATCAGTTCGCGGCGCACCGGATCGATCTTTCTGACCTTTTCCAGCAGGAAAAGCGCCGTCCGGGCGACTTCGCGCCGGTACTCGAGCCCGCCCGAAAAGCGCTTCAGCTCAACCAGGGATTCGATGGAGGATTTCAAGTCCGTCACCGCGAATTCGCGGTTATAGGCGATCTGCGGAACCGCAATCGTACGGTCGTAGCGGCGCATCAGTTCCCAGCAATGCAGCTCGGCCTGCTCGAGCTGATCAACGCGACTCGCGAGAAACTGCTTGATCTGGTGATGGTCCCACGCCTTCGCCTCGGCGGTCTGCGCCGCGCGCGACGGCTGGATCAGCGCCATGCCGACCACGTCGAACAGTTCGCGCTTCAGCGCGTCGTTTTCCGAACGGATCGCGGAAGTATCCGCCCCGGTGGGGGAGATGTAGCGGCTGATTCCCTTCTCCTCCGGACTCTCCCAGATCGCGGCGGAGCGCGCAAGCAGATGGCTGAATTTCTCACCGTCCCCGGAGGAGCTGCCGGGCGCCGCCGGGCGCGCACCGCGGGCAAAGCTGTCGGAGATGACCAACAGCCCGAACATCTGCTTGACCACGTTCATCTGCGCTTCGGATTCGTTGTTCAGGATCGCATCTGAAATCCGCACCACATCTTCGAAATAATGGCCGCCGTCGATCCCGAAACCGTCCGGTTCAAACGAGAGCAGCGCCGGAACGCATCCGAGGTTGTGGCATGCCCGGCTCAGCAGCACGGTCTGCCCGGTCCCGGCGGCACGTTCGAAAATCAGCGTTTCGCTGCGGGTGAAGAGCTTCCGGCGCAAAGCCGGCGAGGGCGGCAGAAACGGGCCGTTGTCCGCGAGCATGCGCTCCTCCACCAACAGCCACTCGAGCTGCCCGTCGGGAGCGTAGGCCCAATCCGCGACGTCGAGCGGCGACCAGGCGCGGACCGCCGGGCGGATCCGCTCCCTCGCCTTGCGTTCGCAATCGAGCTCTCCTTCGAAGTACGGCATTTCGACCGTCAGCGCCGCGCCGCCGTAAATATTCAGCAATGTGGAAAACTGGCGCATGACTTCGTTCGCGCGGAGTCCCGTCCGGGAGAAATCCTCGACCAGCTCCGGCTCCGCCCCGTCGCGCTGCGGCTCGACCGACAGGATGAACTGCGTGATCAGCCGGGCCAGCTTGCGCGGGTAATTGAAGTAATAGGCGCGCCGCAGCCGCTCCCCGAACTCCGGCTCAACCTCCGAAACATGGCGCACCAACGCGCGACGGATATACGCCTCGCCGCCGTAATACGCGGCCCTGGAACGCTCCCACACGTCGCGGTTCGCCCGGTGCAGCGCGTGGCGCCGCCGGAACAGATACTCGTAATCCTGACTCATAGACTGACCTTTCCGTTTCCGCACCAGGCGTACCCGTGCCGGTGCTGAAAACAGGAAAATTGTCAACCTTTCTGCTCAGGAGCCACCCTATTCGCCGAATACCTCGGCGCGGAAAGTCTGAAAGAGAGCCCCGGGCTGCCGCCAGCTGTCGGCCGGGAGCCCCGCCTTGCGGGAAAGATACTCAAGCGTGGTCGTCTGGTTCCACCCCTGCTCCAACGCGACCTGCGGGAGAAACACCGCGCCGCGCGCCCCCTGACGCAGGATGATGCCGTCGACTCCGATCAGGAATTGCGTCGGATCCGCAATCGGCTCCGGCGGCGTCAGGATCGACACTTCGATCAGCGTCTCCGCCAGCTCTTCCGGATCCAGCGGCGGAAACCGGGGGTCGGAAAACGCCGCATTCAGCGCATTCCGCACCAGATTCTCACGCAGCGGTTCGAATGCTTCGAGGTTGCCGATGCAGCCGCGCAGGTTCCCGGCGCAGTCATGCAGCGTCACGAAACACGCACGCCGTTCGCCGAGCTCCGGAATAGGGGGATGCTGCGGCGTCTCCGCGCCGTGAAGCTCGCTCTCGATCGCTTCCCGCACAAACGCGAGAATCTGCCGCCGTTCCTGCGGAGAAAACTCCTTCGCCATGACACGTCCCCCCCTTTCGCCGCCCGTCAGTTTCTGTCGTGATAAATGCGGTATGCGCTGAACGCGATAAAAGCGACCGTCGGCGCGAGACCCGCGAACATCGGATTCAGAATGCCGCCCTTGCCCAGCACAAGGAACACCTGCGCCGCCACGATGTAGACGATGATGATCACCATCGCCGTGATGATCGCAAGCAGGCTGCCGGTCCGTTCGTTCTTGGTCGCGAGCGGAATCCCGAGAAACACCGCCAGAAAGCAGGCCCACGGAAACGCGAGCCGGTAATAGAAAACCGTCATATAGATCGACTTGACCCGGTCGGCCATGTTCGGCGTGCGCCGGACAAGGTCCCAGATCACCCAGGTGGGCAGATCGTCCTTCTCCTTGATCGCGTTCAGGATGTCGTTCGGCGATTCATGGATGTTCTCCTCCCCGAACCGCAGCACCGTGAACGGAATCTGCTCGTGAATGGCGGAGATCCCCGTTCCGGCGGAAGCGGCCAGATCGTCGTTGCGGTCGTAGGAGATGAAGCTGCCGTTGCGGAAAATCCACTCCTGCCGCTTCGGGTCGTAGCTCGCCTCGGAGGCGAAGAAATCGACCTTGCGCCCGAACAGCTCACGGCGCACCTGTTTCTCACGCTCCGCGCGCGACAGCCCGAGAATCCGCTCCGCCTTGCTCGGAAACACCTCGCGGATCATCTGCAGCTGCGCCGCCTCGATCGGAACCAGCACGAGCGAATCGATCATCGGGTCCGACCAGAATGTCTTGACCGTCACATCCTTCTGGGTGTTTCCGGTCGTGAAGTTGTTGAACAGCCAGTGGCGCTGCTGGTCGCTGCTGCGATAGGTCAGGAGCCCGCGGACATACCGCCGCCGCTCGGTCGCGTTCGAACGGATGATCTCCGCCGAACGCTCCGTGAACGGGACCAGCGCCTCGTTGAAGTAGATATTGATTCCCGTCACAATCAGGCCGATCACGAAAATCGGGCCGCCGCAGCGGAACAGCGACACTCCGGAGGCGCGCATAGCCGTGATTTCCATATTCTTTCCGAACGTCGCCATCGTCCACATGCAGCCGAGCAGCATTGAAATCGGCAGGATGAACCGGATGTTCCCCGGCAGCTTGTACGCGAGGTAGAGCAGAATGTCGTGCAGAGGCGCCTTGTTCTCGAGAAAGTCCGAGATATCGCGGTAGACATCCCCGAGGATGAAAAGAATGATGAACACCAGCAGGAGCACGCTGTATTTGATCAGAAACTCCCGCAGGATATAATAATCCAGCCCCGGCAGTGGAAACCAGCGGCGCGGAAGCAGGACCAGGTCTTCGTATTTTGTCTTTTGTTGCTTTTCCATGATATCGCTAATATACACCCTCATCGGCCGCAAAAAAAGTTCGAATTTCACATTTTCGAGGAATTGTTGCGCTTTTTCCCTCCGGAACGCGCCTCTTCATAAAGGCGCCGGAACGCTTCGCAGAGGGAAGCAGCGGTCACACCGGGCTCGGCCCGCAGCAGCCTGACCCAGTCCGCCTCGAGCGACACCGTGACCAGACCCGCCCGCCGCAGCAGCCCGCCAAGCACCGCCCCGTCAGCCGGCTCCAGCGCACGGGAGACAAGCAGATAGTCGAGGTCAAGGTCGAAAATGAATCCCGGTTCCGGCTCGAATTCCGCCTCCGAAAGCCGTTCCCGCAGGAAACCGCTCTCAAACACCTCTCCCGCAAGCGGCCCGAACCGCGCCGGATCATTCAGCAGCTCCTGCAGTTCCGGCCAGCTCCGATCGCATACGACCCGGATTTTCTCGTTCGCACAGCCGGGGTGGTCCGCATGGGCGATGATCACGGAGCGGCTCACGACTCCGCCGCGCAACGCGAGATCGATATGCTCATCGTGCCGCAGCCGCAGAAGCGCCTCCGCAATCGACGCATCGGAGCGGAAATCAAACGCTGCGACCAGCCGCCGCCGCTCCGCCTCATCCGCCGCGGCGCGCCCGAACGCCGGCAGCGTATCGGTATGGTGGTCGAACGTCAGGAGCGCGGGAGCGGAATTCAATTCCCGGCGATAGCGCGCCCACTCCGCAAGCGCCTGATGATGCTCGGCGACGACCCGGATCACCCCTTCGCCTCCCCGCGTCCGCCGAACGGCAGAAAGAGGTAGAAGCTCGTCCCCCTGCCCGGCTCGCTCTCAAGCTGGATCCACCCCTGATGGTTCGTGATGATGCCGTAGACCATCGCAAGCCCCATGCCGGTTCCCTGCCCGACCGGCTTGGTCGTGAAAAACGGCTCGAACAGCTTCTTGCGCGTTTCTCCGCTCATGCCGCTGCCGTTGTCGGAGACGCGGATATACAGATAATCCGCCGGGTCGACTTTGCCGCGCTCCTGCGGCGGCTCAAGCGGAACCGGGGAGTCCGCGGCGGGGCCGGCGGCAATCGTCAGAATCTGCTCGCCCGGGTTGCCCTCCATCGCATCGATCGCGTTGATCATCAGATTCAGCATGACCTGCTGGAGCTGCAGCGCGTCGGCCCGGACCGGGCCCAGATCCGCCGGAACCTCGACGGAGACCGAGAGGTCGCGCTGCTTGCGCGGCCCGAGGAGCCCGAGGCTGTTCCCGAGCACCTGCTTCAGATCGAGGTCCGTCACCTGGTATTTCCCCTTGCGCGCAAAGCCGAGCAGCTGGCTGGTCAGGTTGCCGGCCTGCTCCGCGATCGTGGAGATCTTTTCGAGATGGTCAACCACCTCTGGATTGTCCGGCTGGTGAAGAAAATTGATCACATCGACATGGCCGAGGATCGCGTGGATGTAATTGTTGAAATCGTGCGCGATTCCGCCCGCCAGCATGCCGAGCGCCTCGATCCGCTGGGAGTGCACAAGCTGCTCGGCCAGCCGCGCCTTCTCTTCGGCAAGGCGGCTCTCTTCGGTGACGTCGCGCCCGATCAGCACGAGCAGCAGCTGCCCGCGCGCCCGGATCGGCGAAAGAGAACAGCTCAGCAGCTTCCCCGTCGGCAGGTTCTCGTCGAGGCGGCACTGGAACCGCACCGGGGAATCCAGCTCGCCGCCGAGCTTCAGCTCGGGCCGGTCGAGGATCCGCATGCGTGGGAAAAGCATCCGGTTCGTGAGCTCGCCGGGGTTTTCGCTGCCGAGCAGCCTCGCCGCGGAGTAATTCGCATCGAGGATCCGCCCGTCGCGGCTCAGCATCACGATCATCTCGCCCGCGTTCTCGAGCACGAGCCGGTAGCGGTCCGTCCACTCCCGCAGGTTCGCTTCAAGCTCCTTCGACCTGCCGTAGCTGCCGACGAATGCGAAAAGGATGTCCAGCGGGCTCTTGCTGCCGGAACGGACGTCCACCTCAATCTTGCTCAGGTAGATCGCCAACAGCGCCGCGAGCCATCCCCCCGCGACCAGCCGCGCCACGAAGTTCCCGTTGAAGAAGGGGGACGGAATCCCGTAAGCCAGCGCAACCGCCTGCGAGAGCACGGCTCCCAGCAGCAGCGAGGTCAGCATCGCGGCCAGAATCGCATTAAAACGCCCGAGCCCGAAGTTCTTCAGCCGGGTGTACGCGATCGGCAGGACCAGAAAGTCGAACAGATGCGCGAGCGCAAGCGCGTTCATCGAATTGCGGCTGCCGCCGAGCAGGCTGTCCAACGTGATCGCCTCCGTCCCGCTCGTGAGGGAGAAACCGTACCAGTTGCATTGCAGCCGGGTCAGCTCGCCGAGGTAGAGATAGAGCCCGAACAGCACCGCCGCGCCGATGATGATGCGCTGCGCGGCGAGCGTCCCCTCCGTGATGTAGACCATAAGGTACGCGGCCAGGATCGGCAGAAAAACCACAATGCGCCCGACTTCGAAATCGAATGATCCGACCAGCGCCGTCCGGATCTCCGCCGCGCTGATGAGGTGCGAGAACAGCAGCAGCAGCCCGAGCGACATATAGAACGGCGCGTTGCCGATCGTGCGCCGCTGGCTGTACAGCAGCCCGAGCCCGACGAAGATGAAGGTCATCTCCAGAAACGTCAGCAAAAGCGCATGAAAATGTTCCATATCCGGCTCCTTCGCTCTCCCCGGGCGGTCACGACGCCCCGTTTTTCCGTTTCGACTCCCGCAGGTGTTTCCTGCGCCCGTACATATGAAGCTGCCAGGTGTTCCAGCCGTTGTGCCAGAGGACATAGAAGGTCGGCCCCAGAGCAACCAGCGGGTTCGCGTATGCGAGCGCGAGGTAGATCGTGAGCGTTGTGTTCTTCTGCCCGAGCACCTGGCTCGCTTCGCGCCGGAACCTCTTTCCGCCGAGGAACTGCCCGACCCAGAAATTGAATATGCAGATTCCCAGCGATATCGCCGCGACCTCCGCCAGAACCGTCTTCGACAGGTGCGCCTGCGAGTGCAGGTACGCCGACGCATTCGCTATGATGAGGAAAATTGCGCCCACCCAGAGGAAAAATGAGACGTTCCTGAGCTTCTTCGGCAACTCGGTCGCGTGCTTGTACAGCAGCCGTACCGGAATCGCCGCGGCAAGCGGGACCCCGATCACGACAAGCAGGCTCTTCACCACCTCCATGAACACGCCCGGCGCCGGGTTGCCGATCACCACGGGGATCAGGAACGGGAACAGCACCGCCATCCCGAAATTCGTCGCGAGAAACGCGCTGACCGCGAAATCGACCCGGCCGCCGAGCAGATGGATGATGACCGCCGCCGCCGTCGCCGTCGGCGTGATCCCCGTGAAGAATGCAGCCTGCGCGAGTTCGTCGCTGCCGAACAGCCGGAACAGGAACCAGCACCCCATGCCGATCGCGACGTTCGCGGCGAGAATCTTCAGGTGCGCGAGACGGACCGCCCGCCATGTGACCTTCACCTGCAGAAACACAAGAAACATCATCGCGACGATGAGCCAGCGGATCAGCCAGTTCAGCGACGAGGCCCACGGACAGACGTAACCGAGGATGAACGCCGCAATCATCGCCGAAGTGCGCAGATGCTGCATCATGCTTCGCCCCGCTCCCGTTTCAGGAACCGTTCGACCGCATCGGAGAGATTCTCCGCCACATCGATCCCGGCGATATCCTCATTCCGGATGACCTCGAGGCCGTACCCGGTCTTCACGAGATAGCAGGCGCGGCATCCGGCCGCGCGCCCGGCGGCGACGTCGCTCAGCCGGTCGCCGACCATCGCGGAACGGGCCGGGTCGATGTCGAGGTCGCGGCACGCGGCCAGCAGCATCCCGGGCTGCGGCTTGCGGCAGCTGCACGGGGAACCGTATTTCGCATGGTGCGGGCAGTAGTAGAAGCGGTCGATCCCGGCGCCTTCGGCCGCCAGCAGCTCGCGGATTCGCTCATGGACCGCCAGCACATCCGCTTCGCCGTACATACCGCGCGCCACGCCGGACTGGTTCGTCACCACGACCGCCAGAAAACCCGCCTCCCGCAGCCTGCGGAGAGCAGGCGCAACGCCCGGCAGAATCACCACCTGGTCCGGGTCGGACAGGTAATCGACCTCTTCGTTGACCACCCCGTCCCGGTCGAGAAAAAACGCTTTGTTCATACTCATCTCTTTCTGGAAAGGCTCCCGGCGGGAACCAGCCGTATCTCTTTGCACTCCCCCTCGCCGACCGCCGTCGCGATCCGCGCGAGAAACAGATCCAGCGACGGAGTCAGCTCACGGATCAGGGCGCTGTGGCGCACTTCAAGATAAAGGACCCCCTCCCGGAAACGCGCCGGCTTCGCGCATGCGGCCAGTTTCCCCGGAATGATCTCCTTCCAGTGCGTGTCGATCGTGATGAAGAGCGCGACATCGCGGTCGATCAGGTTCTCACACAGTTCCTGCATCACCTCGGCTGCATTGACCGCATCCGGCGAATGCGCCATCATCTCAAGGCTGCCGCGTTCGCGCCCGTACCAGCTGCGCAGCAGCGGCAGGAGCTCGCGGCGGCGTTTGAACTGTTCCCTGCGCGAAAGAGCCATGGCGCCGACTCAGATGTTGATGTTCACGCCGAAGAGCATCACCGGCAGGAGCAGCGTGTGGACAATGAGCTTGCCGGGGGCGATCCCTCCCCGGATCGTGTAAACCAACCCCCGCCTGAAGCTGCCGAAGCACATGTAGCCGAGTCCGTACGGGACCAGGAAAAATTCAAAGACATCCTTCCCCATCTTGAAAAGGCAGCGCCCCGCGTTGTAAATACCGCGGTAGACGTAAGGCGCGGACCTCTCCGCCACCTTCACTGCGATGGGCGCGAGAATCGCCAGCGTGACCGGGTCGATCGCTTTCGCCTCCGGCATCGGGAAAAATGTGGTGATGAAAGCGACCAACAGACAAATTGTGATGAATCTTCTCATGATTTTCCTGAAGTTTCTGGGCCTGTGTATGTCATGACTGCTCCCGCAGCCGGTTTGATATTTCCGCGAGCAGACGCTCCGCCGCCCCGGGAACCGAAAATTCCGCCGCGCGGCTTCCGCGCTCCTTCAGCGCCTCCGGCGCGGCAAGGAGGCGGTCGAACAGCGCCTCAAGCCGTTCCGGCGTGCATTCCGCGTTCGGCAGGAGCTCGGCCGCGCCGGACTCCGCGAGGACGCGTGCATTGTCGTGCTGATGGCCCTCCGCCGCGTACGGATACGGGATCAGGACCGACGCCTTCCCGAAACGCGACAGCTCCGCGACCGTGCTGCCCCCGGAACGGCAGACCACCAGATCCGCCGCGCCGAGGAACAGCTCCATCCGGTCGCTCGCCTCAAGCAGCAGCGTCGGGAACGGGACATCCCCGTACGCGTCCTTCACCTCGTCGAGCTTCTTCGGCCCCGCGAGGTGGAGCACCTGAAACTCCCGGCGCCCCTGCAGTTTCCGCAGCGCCGCCGGAACCGTCTCATTGAAAATCGACGCCCCCTGGCTGCCGCCGAACACAAGGATGGTCGGCACACCGGAGTCGAGCTCCACGCCGAAAAGCCGCCCCAGTCCGCCGATCGCTTCAGCGCGCGAGATCCCCGCCGACGCCTCGAGCTCGGGACGCAGCGGCATGCCGGTCACAAGCACCTCGCAGCGGCACTTCTCCGCGTTGCAGGGCGGGAACGCCGTCGCCAACAGCTCCGAACCGGAGCTGAAAAAGCGGTTCGCCCTGCCGATCCGCGCATTACCGTCGTGCAGGAACAGCGGGACCCGCCGCCAACGCGCGGCAAGGATCGGCGGCAGCGAGGTAAAAGAGCCCATCCCGAGCAACGCCTGCGGGCGGAAGCCCCGCAATTCGCGGTGCGACGCCCGCAGCCCGCCGAGCGCGCCGCAGCCGAATGCGAAAGCGGACCCGACCCCCCGCGGGGACGGCATCCGCGGCAGTGCAATAGCGGGAACGCCACAGGACTCCGCAATCGCCTTCTGCTTTACCGAATTCACGCCGGAGAGCAGCAGAATCGCCTCTCCGCCACGGCTCCGCAGCGTGCGCGCGACGGAAAGCCCGGGGTAGAAGTGCCCGCCGGTCCCGCCGCAGGCGATTGCGAGTCGTTCCAGTTTCATAGCTCCTCTTTGCGTTTCCGGAACTGGCGGTTCCACGGCAGGAAAGAGAGCTTCGTGCGAATCGCGTTCATATACTGTGTGTTGTAATTCGGGTACGCGTTGTCGAATGCGATTGAGGCGAGGATTCCCACCGCAATCAGGCTTGCCATGATATTGCTGCCGCCGTAGCTGATGAACGCCGCGGGCATTCCCTTCGTCGGCGCGGAGCCGGTCACCACAGCGATGTTGATCACCGCCTGAAGCGTGATGCCGAGCGTCAGCCCGCAGCCGAGCAGCATCCCGAGCCGCGAACGCGAATTCATGCTGATGCGCAGCCCGCACCAGGTGAAAAAAGCATACAGCGCAAGTACGCCGAGCATGCCGAGCAGCCCGAGCTCCTCCCCCACGACCGACAGGATGAAGTCGGTGTGCTGCTCCGGCAGGTATTTCTGCTTCAGCCGGCTCTCCATGAAGCCGACTCCGGTCCAGCCGCCGGAACCGAATGCCAACAGCGAGTTCCACAGCTGGTAGCCGCCGCCCTCGCGCATCTCCTCCGGGCGCAGAAAGGTAGTGACCCGCCCGAGCCGGTTCGAGTCGAACAGAACGACGTAGAGCGCGGCGAGCCCCGCAAATGCCGCCGGAATCGCCAGGTAGTACCAACGCAGCCCCGCCATCACCGCGATCGCGACGGCGACCGTCATGACCAGCGCGGTCGTGCCGAAGTCCCGGCCGATCAAGATGCCGCAGATGACCGCCCCGGCAATGCCGAGCAGCGGGAAGATGCCGCGCTTTCCACGCAATTGGTTGAACGTGCGGATGTTTTCCGAACAGTACTTCGCGACGAAAAGCGCGACCGCGATCTTCGCGAATTCAGAGGGTTGGAGCGTCATCTCCAGTCCCGGCAGCCGGAACTTGATCCAGCGGTTCGCACCGTTGATCGCGGGGAAGCAGAACGCCGCAATGAGCAGCAGAAGAAACGCCCCGCCCATCAGGAGCACGCTCCACGACGCAAGCTTGCGGTAGCCGATCATGAACACGGCCGCGCCGCCGAAGCCCCCCATCGCCGCCCAGATGATCTGGTTGCGGAAATATTTGAGTCCATCGGTGTTGAAGCTGGCCGAATAGAGCATGGTCAACCCGAAGACGACAATCAGCGTGACGACGAGCAGAAGCCCGTGCATCGCGCTCAGCGACGCGGCGCTCTCGCGCGTGTCGAGCTCCACCGGGGCGGAAGGCTCATCGTTCAGGAAGAAGCTCCTCAATCGCGGCCTCCCGTCACTCGAAGCTGAGTTCCGCGCCGCGGGCCACTTCCGTGATTCCGTGCGCTTTGACATACGCCGCGACATCTTCCGCATCGAACGCGACGAGCGGAGAGAGCTCGATCTTCGCATCGACCATCCCGTCGGCGGTGCGCGGGATTTTCACACCGGCCGCTTCAAGGTACTTCGCATCGCGCTCGATGAGCATCTCGCGGCAGCTCTCGGCCGAATCCACGCCGGTCCGGTTCTTGGTCGGAGCGAAAACACTCCTGCGGTCGCCTTCGAGCACCATCGTGCGCTTCGCAAGCGGCATCGCGTCGAAGATGAACGATTCGAGCTTCACCGCGTTCGGCGTTTCCGGCTTGACCGGGTTGCCTGTTTCATCGACATACGGAACCTTCTTGTCGGCACGGTGCCACGGCAGCTTCAGACTGCCGCCGGCGGTCAGCTGCTCGATGAAGCTGCGCGAAATCATGTGGATCGCGGGGCTGCCGGCGATAAAGCGCAGCGAGCCGTCCGGATTCCGGCTCTCGGCCAGTTCGGCCGGAAGATCGCTGTATTCGATGATCTCGAGGCGCCCCTTCGTCACGCAGAAGTTGCCGAGCTTTTCGAACGGGCCGGTCTTGGCGAGCATGATCGCGGACATCTCGGACTCCTGCAGGTCATGCAGCCCGAGGAAGAGCGGGGAAACCACCGGTACCAGCGGATTGTCGACCTGGAAATAGGAGAGATAATCGACCCCGTCCGCCGCCATCCGGCCGAGCGCACCGGACTTGCGCAGCGCGAGCAGTGTGCCGCCGTGGCCGTCCGGCGAAAGAGAGAGCGAAGACTTCGTCGCGAGCAGCAGCTTGCCGTCGTACCCGCATGCGGGCATCGTCCCCTGCGTAAAGAAGAAAACCTGCTCCGGCGCCAGGCCGAAAAAGCGGTTCTCCCTGAAAAACGCCTCGGTCGCCTCGCGGTTCAGCAAGCTGGTCATGACATACCAGGTCAGCGGTTTGCCGTACTTCTCCCCGGCGCGCCGGATCGATTCGGCGAAATAACGGAAAAGCGAACGGCCGGTCACCGGGCCGATCGGATAGGTCCCCTTCGGGCCGTCGAAGCCGAGCCGGGTCCCCTGCCCGCCCGCGACGGTCAGGCAGCTGACTTTGCCGGCTTTCAGGAGCTCGACGCCGCGCGCATAAGCGCGCCTGTAAAGCTCCGCCTGCTCCGCGTCGCGCGGCACAAGCGGAAAATACGGAGCCGGCCCGAGGTCGGCCGGAATCGCGGTTTCGGGCCTGTTCAGAACATACTTCCGGATCAGGTCCGCCATCTCGGTGAAATCGATCGCTTCGATCTGCGCGGCGAGCTCCGCTTTCTCCGCGGCGGAAAGTTCGTTCCAGAAACGCAGCAGCTGTTCCTGGCCGGCGGCCGCGGTTTTCTTCAAAAGTTCCTGACAGGTATCCATGTTCCCAAAGCTCCTTCAATATGAAAACGTCGTCATAAACGCATGTGGTCGGGCGGCGTCCGAACCGCCGGATACAATATAACCCCCATCCTCTCTCTCTGCCACTCTCCGGCGCGATATTTCCTCTATCTTTTCCGGAAAAAAATTGCACGCGCCCCAAACCGCGTGTATCTTAAAACAATCAACCATCGGGAGGAACTGACATGGCGGCGACAGCCAAAAAGAAAAAGCGGAGGCTTCTCTGGAAGATCCTGATCCCCGTGCTTGCACTGCTGCTGGTGGTCGTCATCGCGGCGCTCTGGTTCGCGGCGCTGCTGTTCGGCGGCGTTCCGCAGCTCGAAGTCGAACAGCTCCAGCCGGAGGATTACCTGCTGCTGAACAAGCTTGCGGGCCGGTTCTCGAACGAACTCCTGCAGGGCAGGCCGAGCGAGTCCGAGCTGATTCTGACCCCCGGCGAAGTGAATTCTCTGATCCGCATCTCGGACAACGGCATCGACCTCAGGGCCCTGGTCTCCGGCAAGCGCGGCAAGGCAAAGACCAAGAGCCACAATGCGCGCTAT
The DNA here is from genome assembly GCA_018265615.1 of Lentisphaeria bacterium. Classification (GTDB taxonomy): domain Bacteria; phylum Verrucomicrobiota; class Lentisphaeria; order Victivallales; family Victivallaceae; genus Victivallis. Next base: position 14,427 of record JABLYX010000041.1, on the reverse strand, counting down.
GAGAACGGCAGATTCGAAATTCTCTCGCCCGTGCAGACAAAGCTCACCTGGCTCTGGGGCGGCGTCATCATGGCCGACATGAGCGTGCGCCCTGAAAAAGAGGGCGACAAGCTGACTCTGGATATCTCCCGCGCCAAAGCCGGATCGATCACGCTGCCCGATTTCATCGTCCGCCGGATCCGGGAAAACGCGGTCGAGGCGGGCCGCAGCCACAAAGATTTCCGGAAATTCAACCGCTGCGTGAAATCCATCAGGATCGACTCCGCCGACAATCTGCACATCGTCTATTATCCCCCGGAGCTGCGCAACGTGCTCCTGTTGGGACTGTAACCCCTCAAATCACGGAGGTAGAGAATATGCCGAAGAAAATGCTGTTCGTCATCGCCGGGCCGCGCCTCGCCGGTTCCACCGCTTTCGCCGCCCGCACCGCCGCCGAGGCCGCCCGCGCCGCCGGCAACGAAGTCGATATCGTCGAGCTGCCGAAGCTCAAAGGCGGCAACGTCGGCTGCATCAGCTGCTACGGCTGCCAGCGTTCAGGCGAATACAGATGCGTGATCGACGATGATATGAGCCGCCTTGTCGCATCGCTGCCGCAATATGACGTCGTCGCCATTGCAAGCCCGGTGTTCTTCTTCTCGATCTCCGCACAGGCGAAGGCGTTCCTCGACCGTTTCTTCAGCCTCGTGAAGCATGTCGGGGACGGCATTGAAACGCCGCTCTCGAAGATCCGCCTCGCTTTCATCACGACCTCCGGCGGCGACGAAAGCGACAGCGGCGTCCGGAATGTGTTCAGCACGATCCGCGACTGCGCCGCCTACGCCGAAGCGCCGGAGCCGCAGTTCCTCTACTTCGGCAACTGCACGGAGCCGAAGGAGTTCAAGGCCGATCGGGCCAATACGGAGAAGGCCGCCGCATTCGGACGCGCCCTCTGAACGATGGCCACCCCGGAATTCTGGCCCGGCCCGATGGAGGGCGTCATGACTCCCGCCCTGATCCGGGCCGCGGCCGAACTGCGGCTGGTCAGGCGCTGGATGACCCCGTTCCTGCGCGTGACCACCGGAGCCCCGAAGCGTAAAATCCTCGAAGCGTTCCTCGCGCCGTTCGCCGGGGATGCGCCGGTCACGCTCCAGCTCATGGGGACCGATCCCGCGGCCGTGGCGGAAGCCGCCGCCGCCGCCGCGCGCCTCGGCGTCCGTTCCTTCAATCTGAATTTCGGCTGCCCGAGCCGTCAAGTCACCTCCGGAGGCGCCGGGGGCGGAGCGCTGCGCGATCCCGACAAGATGATCCGCATGGCCGAAACCGTCAGGGCCGCGATTCCGGAGCTCTCCCTTTCGGCCAAGCTCCGTACCGGCTGGAGCAACCCCGCCGAACAGGAGCGCTTCCTGCCCCGCCTCGCCGCGACCGGCTGCCTCGATGCGTTCTTCATCCACTTCCGCACCGTGAAGGAGCAATACTCCCGCACCGCCGGGCGGGAAGAGCGGCTGAAGCGTTCGCTCGAACTCGCCGGAAACGTCCCCGTCATCCTGAACGGCGATGTGGAAAGCGCCGAAGACGCCGCATCGCTGCTCGGCTCCCTGCCGGGGGCCGCCGGGATCATGTGTGCCCGCGGCTGGCTGCATGACCCGTTTCTCCTGCGCCGGCTCGAAGCGCTCCCCGCTCCCTGCCCGGAAGAGGGGCGCGGGCAGTTCTTCCGCGCCGTCGTCGCCGGCGGCTTCCCCGTCAACAAATCGATCGAGCTGTCGAACTTCCTCTGGGGCAGAGAGAACAATCCCTACTTCCGCCGCCTGATCGCCCTCCCGCCCCACTCCCTCTTTTCCATCTGAAGCACCGTACCGCCTGCCGGCGGCGGAGAAGCCATTCACACGGAACAGCTTCCGGAACGGCGGCGGCGCACTGACGCAGATCGCCTGTCCGCACAGCTTTGCGGACGACCGCGAAAAGAAGCCCCATCTCGCTATTGACGCGGTCCGCAAGTTCAACTCCCTCAAGGTTCCGTACTCCGATCTGCTGTAATCGCGCCATCGTTTTCCGCTTCAGGGGGGGCGGTCAGATAAAGGCGTGTTCGACGCGGATCACCACTTTGACCGGCTCGCCGGAGCTGCCCAGCTCTTTCCGGAACATTTCACGCAGTTCGGCGGGCTTGTACGGGCAGTCGCGGGGGATCAGCAGATCGAAGCGCAGCAGCAGGCAGCCGTCCGCCCGGATCACACGGAAATCGTAGACCTGAAACCGCGCGTCGAACGCATGGGCCGCCCCGACCGCGGCCAGCCGCCACTTCTTATACTCCGGATCATCCTTTTCAAACGGATCGCAGTGCAGCACCAGCCGAACCGGCAGTGCGCGCGCGACCCGGCGCTCGGTGTCCTCCAGAGAGTCGTGGATCCGGACCGGATCCGCATCGGAATTCACCTCCGCGTGCGCCGTCGCAAAGTAACGGCCCGGCCCGTAATTGTGCATCATGAGGTCGTGGATGCCGCAGATGTCGGGATTCTCAAGCACCTTTGCAAGGAGCTTCGACACGAGCTCCGGATCCGGCGCCTCCCCCAACAGCGGGTTGATCGTGTCGCGGACGACCTTCACGCCGCCGACTACGACCATCGCGGCGACCAGCACACCCGCGATCCCGTCCACAGGGAACGCCGTCAGGGTGCTCGTATAGAGGGAAATCAATACGACCGAGGTCGTCAGGATATCGCTGAGGCTGTCGAACGCCGTCGCGCGCAGCACCGGCGAATCGATCCGTTTTGCAAGCGTGCGGTAAAAGAAGAACATCCAGAGCTTCACCGGGATCGAGCATGCCGCCAACGCGAAAAGAAGCACGGAAAGCCGCACCTCGGCCGGTTCGATGATCCGCTCGACCGAGCTCTTGAAAAAGTCCAGCCCGACCGCGATGATGATGACCGCCACGACCAGCCCGGCCACATACTCCATGCGCCCGTGTCCGAACGGATGCTGGTCGTCGGCCGGCTTGGCCGCAAGGCGTGCGCCGAAGAGCGCGATCACGGACGAGCCGGCGTCGGAGAGGTTGTTCACCGCATCGGCGGTGACGGCGATGCTGCCGGTCAGCAGACCGGCCGACAGCTTCACCGCGAACAGCAGCAGATTGCACAGGATCCCGACCGCGCCGCCGAGAACGCCGTAGGCCTCCCGCACATGCTGGTCGGATATCCTGCCGGGGTGCCTTACGAACAGATGAATCAGCAATCCGGTCAAAACGCACCCCTTCCGTTGAGCATCCTCAGTCGACGACGACCGCGATCTTGATGCCCTTCATATTCACGTTGGCCTCGAGCGCCTCCTGGATGCGGTCGAGCGGGAAATGATGGGTCACGAGCTTCTCCATCGGCAGGCCGATTCCGGCCGCGCGGCGCAGGAACGCAAACGCGGTCGGATAATCCTGCGGCGAATAGACCCACGAACCGACCGCCGTAACCTCCTTGTTGCAGAGGTCGTAATGCGGATCGATCGTGCAGGTTCCGCTCGGCAGGAAGAAGCCGACCTCGCAGAGGCCGCCGCCGCGGCGGACCATCTTCCACGCATTCGCGGCCGCCGCCGGAACGCCGGTGCACTGGAAGGCGAATTCCGCGCCGAGGCCGTCGGTCGCCTTGCGGACCTCGGCAAGCATGTCGTCAAACGAGGCGAACTTCGTGAAATTGAACGTCTCAGTCGCCCCCATCTCCTTCGCCAGCTCAAGGCGGTTGTCGTTGCCGTCGACCGCGATGATCCGGTCGATGCCCAATGTGCGCAGCACGGCGAGCACCATGAGGCCGATCGGGCCGCAGCCCTGCACAAGGACCTTCGTGTTGAAGTTCAGCAGGCCCGTCGTCTTCGCACGTTCGACCGCATGGATCGCGACCGCCGCCGGTTCGATCAGCATGCGCTGGTCGAGCGTGAGGCCGTTCACATTGAAGAAGGTCGAATTCGGGCGGATCTTCAGGTATTCGGCATAGTAGCCGTTCAGGTGCGTGTCGTCGTCCGGGAAGAGGCCGTAGACGCCGCAGTTTTCGCAGAGGTTCGTGCGGGCCGGGGTGTTGCGGCACGCATTGCAATGGCCGCACGGGATCACGCAGGTCACGATCTTGTCGCCGAGTTTCACGGGAACGCCGGCGGAATCCTTCGTGATGTTTCTGCCGAGCTTCACGATCTCGCCGGACCCCTCGTGCCCGAGGACGACCGGGCAGAGATTGAACGGATCGCGCTTGTATTCGTGGCCGTCGGTTCCGCAGACGCCGCAGCCTTCCACCTTGACAAGCATTTCATCGTCGCCGATCGGAGGGATCGGGAATTCCCGCATTTCGAATTTGCCCGGAGCAACCAGTACTGCCGCTTTGGCCGTCTCTTTCATTCGCGTCACCTCATTTTTCCAGTTCTTCACACGTTGCAAGGCCCAGCGGGCCATTTGTATAAAATAGCGTTTTCCGCCGTTTTTTTCCAGTCGGAAACAAGGGAATTCCAAAAAATTCCGGAAGCGCGGAAAAACCCGGAAGAAACTGCCGTTTTTGTCCGGCCCCATCCTTGAAAACCGACTCCGGCCGCAGTATTTTAATAAAATTTTCGATTTGCCGACATCACATATTTTCAGATTTGGAGCCGACCGCCTATGAACGACATTGTGTCCAACCTCCCCGGCTATCTCACAGTGCTTGCGATCCTGATCCTTGCAGGCGCATGCTCAAGCAAGCTGTCGAGCCGCCTGAACGTCCCGGTCCTGCTCGTGTTCCTCGGCGTCGGCATGCTCGCGGGAACCGACTTTCTCGGCATCGTCGCTTTCGACAACGCACCGGCGGCCAACATCATCGGCAGCATCGCGATGGCCTTCATCCTCTACTCGGGCGGTTACGATACATCGTGGAAATCGGTCAAAAGCGTACTCGGCTACGGCAGTGTGCTGTCGAGCCTCGGCGTGCTCCTGACCGCGTTCTTCGTCGGAATCTTCACATTCGCGCTCTTCACCGTCGGCTTCCTGTATTTTCCGGAGTACCTCGGCTTTACCGAGAAGCCCTCCTTCGAATGGTGCCTGCTCCTTGGTTCGATCGTTTCTTCGACCGACGCGGCGGCGGTGTTCGCGATCCTGCGCAGCCGCAGCGTAAGTTTGAAAGGCAGGCTTCAGCCGCTGCTGGAATACGAGTCCGGGAGCAACGACCCGATGGCCGCTTTCCTCACCATCTTCATGGTCGGCATGATTCTCACGCCCGGGGAATCCTACTGGATGATTCTCCCGATGTTCCTGATGAAGATGTCGCTCGGCGTCTTCTACGGCTTCCTCATTGCAAGGCTCGCGGTCTGGCTGTTCAATAAAATCGACTTCGAATATGACGGGCTTTATTACGTGCTCGGAATCGGCGTCGTGATGCTGACCTTCGGCGCAAGCGAATTCAGCTACGGCAACGGCTTCATGGCGGTCTACGTCGCCGGCATGGTCATGGGCAACAGCAAGTTCATCTACCAGCACGGGATCGGCCGTTTCCACGACGGCATCGGCTGGCTCATGCAGGTCATGCTCTTCGGCATGCTCGGGCTGCTCTCGTTCCCGAAACAACTGCCGCACGTTGCGATTCCCGGCCTTGCGGTCGCATTCTTCATGATGGTCGCCGCGCGCCCCGCCGCCGTGTTCCTCTGCATGGTCCGCAGCAAATTCACGATGAAGGAACGGCTTTTCGTCTCGTGGGTCGGCCTGCGCGGCGGCGCGCCGATCATGCTCGCGACTTTCCCGCTCATGGCGAACCTGCCGGATGCGTGGAAGATGTTCAGCATCGTCTTCTTCATCGTTCTCATGTCGGTTCTCATTCAGGGCAAGACCCTCATGCCGTTCGCCAAGATGCTGAAGCTCGACAAACCGCTCAAGGTGTCGCCGCGTGTTCCGCTCGAATTCGAGAACACCGGCACGATCAACGGCGACATGCGTGAATTCGAGGTTCTGCCGTGCGCGCCGTACATCGGCAGGAAGCTTGCGGATCTCGGGTTGCCGAAGGGTGCGCTCGTTCTCCTGATCCGCCGCGGACGGGAATTTGTGGTCCCGCACGGCAGTACCGTGATCGAGGCCCACGACGGCCTGATGGTCCTTGCCGACCCGGAAACCCTCGCGGCGACTGCTCCCGTCCTCGCCTGCGAAGCCGAGACCGGGGAGGCCTGATTGCATCAGGCGTTTCCGACCTCAATCTCCGGTTACTTCACTTCATAAAGCTTCGCCTTGCTGACCTTGAAGACAGTGCCGACTTCCGCTCCGCCGAGAAAGATGCACGGAGTGCGGTACGGGTCCTGAAGGACCTGCTTCGCCGTGAAGTCGATCACCAGCTCGGCGGGTTCTCCCGCTTTCAGCGTGATCTCCTTCTGCGCGAGCGCCCGGTACGGCGCCTTGTTCAGCATGACGGCTGATCTCAGCTTGATATCGCGGCTCGATTCGATGGTCAGCTCCGCCCGGTATTTCCCATTCGTCCGGAAGCCGCCGTTGTATATGGTCCAGAACTGGATGTTCGAGACATTCTTCGGCTCGGAGGCGTTGCGTACGATCTCAATGGTGTAGACGCCGTCTCCGAAGGTCTGCTTCACCACCTGCTCCTTTGCACCGTAGCAGTAGCGGTCTTTGCCCGCGCCGAGATTGAACTCCTGCAGAAGAACATTCTCGGCCATTGCGGCAAAAGCACCGGCCATTGCCAGCATCAACAGAAACTTTTTCATCGGCTCTTCCTCCATTTCATGAGTTTAGGGTGCTCCGGAATATAGCTTGAATCCGCTTAAAAGTCAAATCCGAAATTAATATCCTGAAAACAGGATAAATATTCATGCAAACAGGATAAAGCTCCATTCCAAACCGGCAATTCCGTCCTATATTACAGGCAGAAACCATAAGGAGCACATCTATGCAGAAAATCAGCGCCTCGAGTTATGTTGAAACCATGAAGCCGTGGCTCGCAAAGCTGCCGGAGTACCTGCGACAGCCGGCGGGCCATCCTGAACTCGCATTCTACGGAACCGGCGAATCGGCCCACTGGCCGACCCAGAGCAACCTGAACGTCTTCGCGGCGCTCGCCGTGCTTTCGACCGCGCCTGAGCTCGACGCCGCGCAGCGCGAAGAGGCCGGGGAAACCGCGCTCAGGCTGCTGCGCTACGCGATGGCGACCCACATCACCGGGAACGTCCCGGCAAGCGACGGCAGGCAGTGGGGATGCCACTGGATCAGCGTCCTCGGCCTTGAACGCATGAGCCACGGGCTGAACGCGATCCGCGACCGGCTGACCGACAGGGACTGTGCGAACCTCCGCCGCCTCACGCTCTGCGAATCGGACTGGCTGCTCGACCACTACCCGGTCGTGGCCGCGATGATCAACTCCACCGGGCAGAACAAGCCCGAGTCGAACATCTGGAACGGCGGCTTTCTGCTGCGTGCCTCCCTCGACTATCCGGACGCTCCCCGCGCGGCCGAATACCGCGCCAAAGCGGCGGAATTCTTCCTGAACGGCCTTTCGCATCCGCTCGACGCCGCGAGCGAGGTCCGCTACAACGGCAAACCGCTGCGCGAATACCACGTCGGCTTCAACTTCACCGCGAACTGGTCGCTCGACCATCACGGCTACCTGAACGTCGGCTACATGGTGATCTGCCTCTCGAATATCGCGATGCTGCACTTCTACTGCAAAGAGCGCGGCTATGAAGCGCCGCCGGAACTCTATCTGCACGTCCGGGAGCTGTGGAACCGCGTGAAGCATTTCCTCTTCTCCGACGGACGGCTGCTGCGCCTCGGCGGCGACACCCGGGCGCGCTACACCTACTGTCAGGATTACGCGATCCCGATGTGGCTCCTGGCGGCCGACTGTCTCGGCGATGCGGATGCGGCGGAGTTCGAAAAGGGATGGCTCGGAATCGTCCGCCGGGAAGCCGCGTTCAACGGTGACGGCGGCTTTTACAGCCGCCGCCTCGCACAGCTGCGCGACGTCAGCTACTACTACTTCACGCGGCTGGAATCGGATGCGGTCCTCACCCTCTCCTACGGCGCATACTACCGACGGAAGTTCGCGATGGCCGATTGCTCCGGAACCTTCGAAACCAATCCGCCGGACGCATGGCAGGACGAGTATCACGGCGCGACCTTCCTGCGCGACGGCGGCGCCGTACGCTCCTTCGTCTGGCACGGCGGACAGGGGCCGACCGCCCTCTGCGTCCCTGCCGGGCGCAGCGACATGGCCGAGTGGCAGGGGAACCTGCGCGGTGAAATCCGCAGCTGCAATACGCCGGAGCCGACCCAGGGCGACAGCTGCCACGAGCTCTTCCCCGGCGGCTTCGTGAACTGCGGCGTTTCCGAATGGCGCGAAGCCGATCCCATGGGGGAAGGCGAAGCCGTCTACAGCTACGCGCGCCACCGGACCGCCTGCGCGGCCCTCCCGGACGGCAGAACCATGCTTTTCCTCGAATATGCCGACATGCTCAAAGAGGCGACGCTCTGCGAAATCAAGGGAATGAGCCTCAAAATACCGAATGACCTCTTCAACGGCGGCAAGCGCGTCTATCGCGCCCCGGGCGGCGTCGAGCTTGTACTCGACGGGAATCCGGAGCTGGCCGACGACCGCACCGTCGCGACCGACCGTCTCTCCATCGACGGCGAACTGAATGTCTTCAACCTCTACGGCGGCGATGCCCTGACCATCCGGCGGGTTCCGGCGCGTTCCATCATCGTCCGCAAAGCGCACGGCCCGTGGATGAGCTCGCTCGGCATCGACGAAATCTGCAACGTTGTCAGAACCGGGCTCCACCGCCCCCTGCCCGGCGCCGTCCTGCTCGACGGAGGCTACGCGGCCGCCGTCGGCGGAGAACTCGAAGCGCCGGTGTTCCGCTGCATTCCGCAGCCGGGACTGCTCCGCATGGTTGAATTTCAAAACGGTTCCGGGCACTGGATCTTCGCCGCGAACTTCGGTGAAACCGCAGCAGCTCCGCAGCTGCCCGGCGGACTCACCCTCCTCGCCGGCTCCCTCGGGCCCGGCTGCGCCGCCCTCTGGCAGGCGTAACAGCCCGCGGAACTTCCGGAGCGGGGGTAAACGCCCCCTCCGGTTTCCGCGGCGCGGCATAAAGCAGTTGAAAAAGTGTGCGGGAACGGTTATATTTCCTGAAAGACAAAATTGCGGGGAATATTATGATGAATGATCTGCGAAAGCTGCCGACCGACCGGATTCTCGTATCGCCGTCGGTGCTGGCGTCCGATTTCGGCCGCCTCGATGAAGAGATCGCCCGGGCGGAAGCCGGCGGGGCGGATGTAATCCACCTTGACGTGATGGACGGGCATTTCGTGCCGAACATCTCGTTCGGCCCGCCGGTCATCAGGAGCATCCGCAAAGCGAGCGGGATGCTTTTCGATACGCATCTTATGATTTCGGAACCGGCACGCTACGCCAAAGCGTTCGCGGATGCGGGGAGCGACCACCTGACGTTTCACCTCGAATGCCCGGAGCCGACGGAGGGAATCATCGATGCAATCCGGCAGGCGGGCTGCACGGTCGGGATCTCCCTGAAGCCGGCCACCCCCGCCGAGGCGGTTTTTCCGTGGCTCGACAAAATCGACCTTGTGCTCATCATGACGGTCGAACCGGGATTCGGCGGCCAGAGCTTCATGGCGGACCAGATGGCGAAGTGCGCCGCCGTAAAACGTGAAATCCTGCGCCGCGGGCTGCATGTGCAGCTCGAAGCCGACGGCGGCATCGACGAACAGACGGTCAGGACCGTCGCGGCACACGGTGCGAATATGATTGTGGCCGGAACCAGCGTCTTCCGTCATCCCGAGGGGATCGAAGCCGCGATCGCGAAGCTGCACGCCGCAACGGCGCTGCTTGACGCGGAGCTGTGACGCATGAGCGCATTGAAGACGACTCCGCTGACCGAATATCAGATCGAGCTCGGCGCAAAAATGGTTCCGCATGCCGGCTGGAACGTCCCGCTGTATTATCCGGATGGAATCATCGCCGAGCACCGGCACACCCGGGCGTTCTCTTCGGTGTTCGATTCGTGCGCATCCGGAAAGATCCGGGTTGCGGGGCCGGGAGCGGCCGCGGCGCTCGACAATCTGTTTGCGCGTCCCGTGGCGGATCTTGAAACGGGGCGCTGCCGCCGGAATCTGCTGCTCAGCGAAACAGGCGGCATCCTCGATTGCCCGCTGCTGGTGCGGATGGCGGAGGAGGATTTCCTGCTGCTGACCGATGCCGGGAGCAGCGCCGGCGATCTTGCCTGGATATCCGGGCGCCTCGCGGGCCGGGAGGCCGAGGCGCAGGAGCTGACGCAACTTCTCGCACAACTCGACCTGGAGGGGCCGAAATCGCGCGAAGTGCTCGAGGCGATCGGCGTCCGGGATCTGCCGGAATACGGCTGCTGCAGCACACTCGGGGTGGACGGCTTCCGGGCGATTGCAGTCCATGCCGGTTCGACCGGCGAAGACGGTTTCTCTCTGCTGTTCAATCTCGAATACGCGGATCAGCTCTGGGACCTGCTGCTGGAAACCGAGCCGGTCATGCCGGCCGGAATCGGGGCACGGGATTCGCTGCGGCTTGAAATGGGATATCCCGCCTGCGGGCATGAGCTCACGCAGGAATTCACTCCGGCGGAATGCGCTCTCGGCATGCTTCTGCATCCGGAGGAGCCGCGCGAGTTCATCGGAAAGGGCGCCCTCGGCTCCCGCTTCCCGGATAAACGGCTGCATGGCGTTCTGCTGGAGGGCCGGCGCGCGGCGCGTGAAGGGACGCTGGTGTTGAACGGGAACGACGAGGTGATCGGCGTCGTGACCTCCGGCTGCTTCTGCCCGTCGCTCGACGCGGCGGCGGCGCTCTGCCGTCTCGAAGAAGCGTGCGTGAAAGTCGATGAACCGGTTTATTTTGAAGTGACCGGCGCGAAGCTGCCGGGTTCGCTTGTCGCACTGCCGTTTTACGACGGGGGTTCGGCGGAAGGGGATTGGTGGCTGCCGTGAAAATGATGGTTTTTCCACTGGTACTGGTCGGAATCGCGCTGCTCAGTTGCTGGCCGCTCTTTTTCCGGCGTTGGAAATACGGGCAGTATCTGTGGATCGCAAGCTCGATCCTCGTGGTGGCGCTCGGCGCATGGTCGATGCTCTATTTTCAGTTCGAACGGAACTACGCCCGCCGCGCGGAGGCGGAGGCGGTCAAAGCGACGCGCGACGCTCTGGCAGGCGGAACCGACCCGCAGGAGCTGGCCGATATACTTGAGAAGCTTGAGGCGAGCCGGGAATTCGAAGAAGCCGGCGTGCGCTCCCGTTACCGCCTCTGGTACGATGCGGTGAAGGAGGCGAAACAATGAATTCCCCGGTCATGGTTCTGGCAAATCTGCTGATTGTGATGATGGTGTTCCTCGTGATGCCGGTCTGGATCATCGTCCGGGTGAAGTTGCCGCGATGGTCGAAGCTCATGCTCGGTTTCAATTACTTTGCGCTGCTGGTAATCATTACGATGCATATCGGGGCAACCGGGAGCCTGTTCCGGGCGAACCGGGCGGCAAAGGAGAATATGGAAGTGCTGATCCGGGAGCTGCGCAGCCGCCCCGCCGCGGAAATCGTACCCGTGCTGGACGACTGTCTCGCACACGACGAAGAGAGTTATTTCCTGCTCTCGGAGAAGTTTCCGGGAGCGGAAGGAGAGGCGAAAAAACCGGCAGCAAAGCTGCCGGAGCTCGCCGTGCCGCAGTGCCCGGTCAAGAGCGTGAACGGCCTGCCGGGCTGCGGGCCGTCGTAGGCTCCGCCGCTTTTATTCAAGGGGGGTAAATACCCCGACCCTTGGGTCGTTATTTATAATTTCTGTGCTATATTACTGGTATGACAGAACATATTCTGAAAAGCCATAATAAAACACTTTTGCTCTACCATCTTGTATTTCCAGCCAAATATCGGAAAGAGGTTTTCTCTGATGAAGTCACAGAAAGTCTCAAAGATATTTGCTTAGAGATTTCCAGATGTTATGAAATCCATTTTGTTGAAATAGGTTCCGATGATGACCATGTTCACTTTCTTGTTCAGAGCGTCCCTTTGCTATCCGTAAGTCGGATTGTAACTATCATAAAAAGCATTACAGCTCGTGAAATTTTTTCCCGCCACAAAGAGGTTAAAAAGAAGTTGTGGGGAGGAAATCTTTGGACTAGCGGCTTTTATGCGAATACCGTTAGTGAATACGCCAATGCAGATGGTATCCAAAGATATATCTCCACTCAAGGAGAGTATAAAAGACTTTTGTTTCAACAGCTAAACCTTGATTTGTGAGAAGATACCTCGACCCTTGGGTCGAGGAGCTTCATTTTCCGGCGGCCAGATGGGCCCTCAGCGCCTCCACGCTGCCCATTTTCAGGTTGAAGCGCTGCTTGAACTCCAGCAGCTGCGGGACCCGCGCCATTGTTCCATCCGGATTCAGGATTTCGCACAGCACCCCGCCCGGCGGCAGCCCCGCCAACCGGGCGAGATCCACCGACGCTTCGGTGTGGCCCGGCCGCTCAAGCACTCCGCCCGCTCTCGCGATCAGCGGAAAGACATGCCCCGGCGTGTAGAACTCCTCGAGCGTCGCCGTCTCATCCATCAGCCGCCGCACCGTCTCCGCGCGGTCGAAGGCGGAGACTCCCGTCGTCGTCCCCGCGACCGCGTCGACGCTCTGCGTGAAGCACGTGCAGCGCGGATCGTGCTTCCCCTCCGGCTGCGCCAGGCCGATACGCGCCGCGATCTCCGGCGCAAGCGGTACGCAGAAGAGCCCGCGCCCGTGCGTGACCATGAAGTTCACGGTTGCGGCGTCGGACAATGTCGCCGCCGCGATCAGATCCCCTTCGTTCTCCCGGTCCTCATCGTCTGTGATGATGACGATTTCGCCGCGTCCGTACGCCGCAATCACCTCTTCGATCGGATCGAATCCCATTTTGCATCCCTCCTGTTTTACGGGTATTCCGGGCAGGAGGAGCCGGCGGGCTGTCCGCAATAAAAAAGCCCCCGGAAGAATTCTGCCGGGGGCGGAACAGCAACACCACGGAGCCGAATGCCCCGTTTTCTCCTGTCCTCTCTCATCCAGACTGTAACTGTCGGCACCGGAATCTCACCGGTTCAGCTTCCGTTTTGCGGAAGGTCGCGGGCTTGTATACCGCCGGTGGGGAATTGCACCCCGCCCCGAAGACGCTGAATTTACTATACAGCCATCTGCCCTCCCTGTCAAACCGCTTGCCGCCCGGCAGAACTTTTTTCGCTTTTTTTTACTTTCGCCCTTGACTTCATTACCCAAGTTTGCTATAATATTTATAGCGATAGTGCTACAAAAAATGAAAGTAAAATCATGTCGAAGTACCTGGAAGTTGCGGAAATTCTGAAAAGCCGGGTTATGCACGGCGATTATCTGAGTTCCCCGATGCCCGGCGAGCGAAAACTTGCTGAAGAGATCGGCGTGAGCTATATGACGGCGCGCAAGGCGCTGAAGCACCTGATCGACACCGGCGTCGTCGCGAAGGATGAAGACGGCAAGGCGCAATTGCCGAAATCGAAGGCGAAATACGGTTCCTGCGCGTTTCTGGCCCCCGCATTCGTTTCGATGCTGACCATCCGCTGGCAGACGACGCTTGACCGGACGCTGAGCCGGGGGGGGCGGATCCTGCGTTCAGTCTACTTCATGCACTGGAACGACCCGACGATCACCGACACGCTCGCGAATTTCGACCTGATCTTCCTGCTGCCGAAACTCGAACCGCCGCCTGAGCACCTGCTGAGAAAGCTGCGCGAGTGCGGCAAACCGGTCGTGGTGCTCGAAACGGACTGGTCGGAGCGCGGGTTCCTTTCGATCCTCTCCTCCCCGGTCGAATCGCTCGGGAAGCTGCTCGAACATCTTGCGGAAACGGGCGACCGGGTCGACTGCTTCAACACGCAGCCGCTCGACGAGGTGATTGACGGCTGGCTCGGCGTCTGGGAGGAGTTCCCGGTCCGCGGGCGGAGATTGAATTACCCGGTTGATTTCTATGACGACACGCTTGCGCATGCGGTGAAGGTGGCCGCCTCCCTGCTCCGCAGCGGGGAGTGGAAACCGAAAGCGGTGCTGTGCACGACCTTTTCGGCGGCGATCGGGCTGTCGCGCGTATTGCATGATTTCGGGTTCGAAGTCGGGCGCGATGTCCGGCTCGCGGCAGTGAACGACGTCGGTTGGGCGGCATACCTCACGCCGAGTATCACGACGCTTGAAAATGCGGACCTCGATCTGCTGACCGGGGAAGCGCTGGAGCTTCTGAGGGACGATCCGGGCACGGTCCGCTGCCTGAAACCGGGTTGCCAGACGATCCAGTACGGGGAATCGAGCAGAATCCGGGCCTGAACGCATAATGCGCAGTATGTGAAACAACATAAATGAAAGACAAACATTGCAGCCCGGCCCAAAAAGCGCGGCAGGCGCCGCGGAGCGGATGTGAACGAACTGCATGGTTCGGCGC
>JABLYX010000040.1 GCA_018265615.1 Lentisphaeria bacterium | reverse complement strand
ATTCAACCGAAAGGAGTTGCATCATGACAGACAGGAACCGTAAACTTCACATACTCCGCATTATGCGAAAATTGTCACCGCCCGCCTTCCCATATCAATCCGGGACCGGTTTTGATCAAAACGTTTTGAAGGGCAATGCAAAAACATTCAAAACGTTTTGATTCATGTCATATATTATGGACATTTCCTGTCCGTTTGTCAAGAGGCGGGGCGAAAAAAAATCATTTTTTCCTGATTTGAGCCGGTTTCTTCCGCTGTGTCAGGAGAGGGGCTCACCCGCATCCGGCGGGAAGATCACGGAGAAGCAGCTGCCGGCGCGGGGAGCGCTTTCAAGCTCGATCCGGGCACGGTGCGCATTTGCGATCGCCTGCACCATTGCGAGCCCGAGTCCGTTGCCCGGGAGCGTCCGGCTCGCGTCGCAGCGGTAGAAGCGCTTGAAAATCTTCTCCGCATCCTTCGGGGCAATTCCACAGCCGGAATCACGGACCGCAATCACCGGCGCTCCGTCACGCTCCGTCAGCGAGAGGGAAACGGCTCCGTTCGCCGGGGTGAATTTCAACGCATTGTCGAGCAGATTCGCCACGAGCCGCTGGATCTTGACCTTATCCGCCCGCAATATGATCTCCTGCTCCGGAATTGAAACCTCCAGCCGGATTCCCCGGTCTTCCGCCAGTTCACAAAAGAGCGACCCCGCCTGCCGGATCAGCTCCGTCAGGGAGAACTCGGTGCGTTCGAGCCGGTTGATCGACGACTCCGTCCGGGTGATTTCCAGCATCTCATTGATGAGCTGCATCATCGAATCGCACTCCTCGGCGACCGAACCGCACATTTCCCGGAACCCGTCGAGATCCGTGTCGCCGGCCGCGGTGACCTCCGCCAGGCCGCGCATCCGCGTGAGCGGCGTACGCAAATCATGCGCGATATCGTCGGTCACGGTACGCAGCTCCGTCACCAGAGCCTCGTTGTTCTCGCTCATCGCGTTGAAGGCGTCCACAAGCTGGTCGACCTCGTCCGCCTCATGCCTGAGTTTGACCCGCTGCGAAAGATCCCCGCCGGCGATGCGCCGGGCCGCGTCGCTCACACGCTCGATTCCGGCGGTCAGCTTCCAGGCGATCAGGTAACCGGTTCCCGCGCCGAACATGAGGACCGCCGCAAGGCACATCAGGAAAATCCGCGTATAAGCGGTCAGCCGCTCGTCGATGGAGTGCAGAGAACGCCCCGCTTCGATGACCGAACCGTCAAACAGCGGCTGCTTCATGACCCGGAACTTCTGGCCGTCTTCCGTGACGGTCGACAGCCCGGAATCCGTCCCGCCGCCCCCTTTGCGCAGCTCGTTGCTTTCGAAAACGGAACCGTCCGGGGCGCGAAAACGAAAATAGATGTTGTCGGAGCCGAACGACTGAAGCTTGTCCGCGAACTCTTTGCGCAGAAACGGCAGATTCTGCTCCGGATGCAGCAGCCGGCTGTATGCCCGGCCGTTCGAACCGAGCCGGAATTCGTACAGCTCCTTTCCACGGCTGCCGAACAGGGTATAGAAGATGGTCGCACCCACCTGGCTGCGGTAGGCCGCCAACAGCTCGACTCCGGGCAGATGGGCCTGAAATGCGGTGATATCGAGCTTGGGCACGTCGGGAAAGCGGATCTGCCGCCCGTAACGCGCCGTATTCTTTCCGGTCAGGTAGGAGGCGGTGAAATCCCGCACGGTCGACTCAAGCAGCCAGTCAGTAATCCGCAGCATGTCGTTCGCGACATAGCGCGACACCAGAAAAAACAGCAGCACCGAGGAGGCCGCAAACAGCACCAGATACCAGAACGCCGCCTTGAACCGCAGCTTGGAGAAGATCCGTCCCCTATTCCAGGACATATCCGAACCCTCTGACGGTCCGGATCAGTTTTCTGGGAAAAGGCTTGTCCACCTTGTCGCGCAGGCGGCAGATCCGGGTTTCCACGATATTCGTCTGCGGATCGAAGTTATACTCCCAGACATGCTCCATGATCATCGTCTTCGAAACGACCCGCCCCGCGTTCCGCATCAGGAATTCGAGCAGCGAAAACTCCTGCGGCTGCAGATCGAGCCGGATTCCGCCGCGGTTCGCCTTGCGGCTCAGGAGGTCGAGCGTCAGGTCCTCGTAAGTCAGCACAGTCGGCTCCGCCGCGGCCGACGCACGGCGCAGCAGCGCATGGATCCGGGCCAGCAGTTCGACGAAAGCGAACGGCTTGGTCACATAATCGTCGCTGCCGCACTGCAAACCCTTGACCCGGTCCTCAACCGCGTCCCGCGCGCTCAGGATGATGACCGGCACGGTCGGTTTTGTTTCGCGGAGCTTCTTCACCACGCCGAAGCCGTCGAGGCGCGGGAGCATCACATCGAAAATCCCGAGATCGAACTCCTCTTCCTGCGCCATCACGAGGCCGGATTTGCCGTCGCTCGAATGCGCCACGGTAAACCCCGCCTGCTCCAGTCCCTTCCTGATGAACGCAGCAGTCTGCAGATCGTCTTCCAACAGCAGTATTTTCATAACGCAGCCGGCCCTTCTGTTCCGTTTTTTCAATGTACCCCGGAATCCGCCGCTTTTCAAGACCGGCAGGCAACAAAATATTTATTTGTCAATCATTGCAAATAACATTTGCGCCGGAACGCTTGACTTTGTCAATAAACATATTATATTGATCCGTAAGAATTGCGTTTCACCGGGAGGATTGAACCATGTCGCCTTATCTGGACAAACGGCGGGAGCTGGGTATCTGGCTGAAGGTGCTGCTCGCGAAATACGGCATCCGGCAGACGGAGATCGCTTCGCGCCTCGGAATCACGCGGCAATATGTCTGTCAGATCTGCGGCGGCAAGAGCCCGCTTGCGCCGGAGCACTTCAAAACGATTTACGACATGCTGCTCGAAATGCGCGCCGCGGAGACGGACCTCAAACGTTTCGTCCAGCTTCATGTCGATTCCAAGATCATGATTCCGTATATGGTGGGCGCCGACCTCGCCGACATTGAAATTACGCTGCTGCGCAAATTCCGCCAACTGCCCCCGGCCCGGAAGGACCAGGTCATCATCGTCATAGAAAAATACCTGGAGTCCGGCGAAGAGTGATTTTTTTCTGGTATTCTTCGGACCGGCTATAATAAATCCCATCCTGGCTGCGTCTTAATGTACAAGTTCTGAATTTTTCGGAAGTCCGCTTGAACAGTCCATTTTCGCAGGAGGTTTACCATGCCGGGGATGCTTCATATTTTTGCGTATATCGATCCGGGCAGCGGCAGTCTGTTGATCCAGGCATTGCTTGCCGGCTTGTTCGGCGCTCTTCTCACCCTGAAACTCTGGTCGGGCCGTCTCGGCCTCCTTGCGCGCCGGATCTGCAGCCGCGGCCGCAATCCGGACGGACCGCGCTGACCCGGCCGAAAAGCCGACGGTCAGCGCCGCCTTTCCACGGAGAAGCAGCCATGAAGCTGTATCAATGGGGCATTGCCATAGTCTGGAGCGCAGTCTGGTGTCTTTACTATGTCTCCGGCGAGGGATACTATCCGGTGGAAACCGGCCTGACGACCTTTCATATCATCTGTCTGTGGCTGTTCTGTGCGGGAATGCCTTTCCTGCCCCGCGCGGCGGGGATCCCGTGGAGGCGGCTTCTGCACGATTTTCTGCCTTACTTCGTCCTGCCTTTCATCGGAAGCGTCGTCGACTGCCTGAACTACAATTACGATTATGCGTTTTGCCGCTATAATCTGCTCTCTCTCTGCTTCTGGACCGGTTGGAGCCTCTTCTGGGGAATGCTCGATTTCCGGAGCGGCGACCGCCGCGCAGCAAGGGCCCTGTGCCGGAGCATCGCGTTCCTGCCGGTCATTGCGGCGCTCTTCTTCAAATTTGAGCTGACGCTGCGGTTCCTGCGGAGACAGCTCGACTCCCTCGACGCCCTGCCTCCGGTTCTCCTTTATCTCTCCGCGCCCCTGCTGAAGCTGCTGTTGGGCGCGGGAATCGCATTCGCCGCCTTTTACTGCTTCGGGCCCGATGCGCAAAAACCGGAAGCCTGCGGGCGGCGCAGGAAGCATCTGAACCGGGCGCTCCCGGCGACGCTGCTTTTCACCCTCTTCATTTTCGTGACGGGGCCGGCCTGGAAGGCACTCGAAGAGAATTCCCGGGAAGACGAGCAGCTCCTCCGGTATGCGGAGAAACGCCGGGTACTGCCGCCCGGGCAGCTGACCGGCCCGGTCCGGACCAGGGACCGGGAGCCCGGCATATTCTTCCTCTTCATCGGAGAACGCCAATCGGCGGAGCCCTATCTGAAACTCGCTGCGGAAAGGCCGCTCTTTCTCTCTGAACTGCTGAAATCGGACCGTTGGATCAACCATCCGCAAGCCTTCACCCATTGCCCGTCCGAGCAGGAAAAATTCTACAGCGACCAAGTCGTCACCGATTATGCGGTTTCCATGATGCTGACCCCGCTGGACGCCGCCGTGCCCCGGGAGAAGCTGTACGAAGTGCCGACCCTGTTCGACTTCGCCCGGACCGGGGAATACGGGACACGTTTCTGCAGCTCGCAGCTCGCCATGCGCGGACTGCTGCTGAATATCGCCCTGCTTGCCGACAGCGCGGACAAGGCCGCCTGGCCGAAAGTCTCATCTCCCGCGCGGCAATTGAATATGGCAATAGACCGTGAAGCCGTCAGGCAATTGCGTGAATGGCGCGAAGCCGGCGAACTCTCCGGCCGGCAGCTCGTCGTCGTGAAGCTGATGGGAAATCACGAGGGGAACATCACCCCGCCTCCGGAACTCGCGAAGGCCAACCCCGGGCTCGACGAATATGAATTGAGCCTGCTCTTTTTCGACGAAACACTGCGGCAGCTCGTCGCGGAAGCGGAGGCCTGCCCGGATACGGCGGCGATCCTGTATCTGCCGGATCACGGCAAAAACTATCTCACCGAGGAGAAAATCCCGTTTCTGATCCATCTCTCCGACCGGTTCCGGCAGCGGAACCCGGAGCTGGAACACGAGCTGCGCGAAAACGCGGAGAAGCCGTTCAAGAGCGCCGATCTGTTCTCACTCATGCTGAAGCTGCTCGGCGTCACTCCGGCCCGGTAACAGCTTCAGCGCGGCTTCAAGCTGAACGTCGCGCACGGCGCCTTTCCTCCCCGGCAGAACGACGCCGGGCTCGCGCATGAGCTGCGCACTCAGTTTCCAGAGCTGCGGAAGCTCCAGCTCGACCGGAACATCCGGCCTGAGCCCCTGTCCTTCGATCACATGCCCCTCCGGCGTCAGGTAGCGGCCGGCCGCGAACCGCAGCGCCCCACCGTTTTTCAGCGGCAGGACCTGCAGCAGCGTCCCTTTGCCGAAGCTCCGCATTCCGACCAGCTTCGCCCGGCCGTGATCGCGGAGCGCCCCCGAAAAGAGCTCGGCCGCGCTCGCGGTGAACGGATTCATCAGGATCACGACCGGAAGCTCCTCCTCCCGGTACTTCCCGGCCGTGGAACGGACAATCTGCGGCTCCGCGGAGTTGCGGTGCCTCGCCGAAAACAGCACGCTCCCGTCCGGCAGGAACAGCGACGCGGTCTTCGCGGCGCCGTCGACCAGGCCGCCCGGGTTGTTGCGCAAATCGATCACGAGCCCGCGGCTCATACCCTCTTCGCGGAGCTTCTTCAACGCCTTTTCAGCCTCTTCCGGCGTATGGCTGTTGAAGCTTGTGATCCGGAGATACCCGATGTCGCCGTCGATCAGGTGCGCGGCCTCGGCCGGAGCGGAGCTGCGGATGATCCTCTCGCGCCGGACCGGGGCCGTCCGGCTGCTCTTGCCGTCCGAAGCGAGCAATTCAAGGGCAAGTTCGCTGCCGACGGGGCCGCGGATCCGCTTCATGCACTCCTCAAGCGGCAGCGCATCGACCGCCTTCCCGTCGATCCGGAAAATCCGCTCGCCGGGAAGAATCCCGGCCTTGTCGGCGGGAGAATCCGGAACGACCGCCGTAATCAGCAGCGGAGCGCCTTCCTCTTTCACCGCCTCGATGCCGATTCCGGTATGTTCGCCGGTACGGGCCTGTTCATTCACAACGAATTCTGCCGGCGGCTCATATCCCGAGTATGGGTCGAGCTCCCGCATCATTCCTTTCAGCGCGGCCGTGAACAGCCGGTCATAGCCGGCCTGCTCGCCGTCGACATAATTCCGGTGCAGGAACTCCACGGTTTCCGCAAGAAGCCCGGCCTGCCCGTAAGCCGCCGCCGGATGTACCGGTTTCGCCGCGGAAAGCGGCTCCCGGGTCGCGCAGCCGGCCAGCATGGCGGTAAAGCACAGAATAAAAAATCGTCCTGATTGCCTCATGGTATTTCTCCTTTATCTCTGGAATATAGTCCCTTTCCATACAAAATCCAACTTGATAAATCATGATTTGCGGATTATTTTATAGAGACTGTCGTACCCAATAACACATTAACATACAGGATGATTACCATGAGTATCTCTCCGCTGCAGAAGGCGCGCGCCGCCTACGCCCCGAAACTTCCCCCCGCGCTGGCCAGAGGCGCGAAAGTGAAAGTCAACGAAGGCGCACCGACCACCGCCGTCGCCGACGTCGAAAAGGTCAAGGCGATTTTCAAGACGACCTTCGGCAGCCCGGTCCTGACCTTCGAGGCGTGTGACGGCGGCGAGGTCCCGGCGATCAACGTCGGCGTGATCCTCTCCGGCGGCCAGGCCCCCGGCGGCCACAACGTCATCGCAGGACTCTTCGACGGCCTCAAGTCGCTGAACAAGGCGAGCAAGCTCTACGGCTTCCTCAAAGGACCCGACGGCCTCGTGAAGGACGAATACATGGAGCTGACCGGCGCGACCATCGACGCATATCGCAACACCGGCGGCTTCGACATGATCGGCTCCGGCCGGACGAAGCTCGAAACCGACGAGCAGTTCGAAGCGGCCCGCAAACATTGCGAAGCACTCGGAATTTCCGCCCTCGTCATCATCGGCGGCGATGATTCGAACACGAACGCCTGCATGCTCGCGGAATACTTCAAGGCGCACAACATTCCGATCCAGGTCATCGGCTGCCCGAAGACCATCGACGGCGACCTCAAGAACGAGTGGATCGAAACCAGCTTCGGCTTCGACACCGCCTGCCGCGTCTACAGCGAGCTCATCGGCAACATCGGCCGCGACGCGAACTCCGCCAAGAAGTACTGGCACTTCATCAAGCTCATGGGCCGCTCGGCCTCGCACATCGCGCTCGAATGCGCGCTGCAGACCCAGCCGAACGTCGCGATCATCTCCGAAGAGGTCGCCGAAAAGAAAATGACCCTCGGGCAGATCGTCGACGAGATCGCGGCGGTCGTCGCCGCCCGCGCCGCCGCCGGGATGAACTTCGGCGTCGCGCTGATTCCGGAAGGGCTCATCGAGTTCGTTCCGGAAATCAAGGTGCTCATCGCCGAGCTGAACGACCTGCTCGCCGCGAACGCGGAGAAGGTCGATGTGATGGAGAAGGCCGACAAGGTCAAATTCGCGCTCGCGAACCTCACGAAGGAGTCCGCCGCCGTCTTCGCGACGCTGCCGGCCGGGATTCAGATCCAGCTCTGCAACGACCGCGATCCGCACGGCAACGTCCAGGTTTCACTGATCGAAACCGAGAAGATGCTCGCCGAGATGGTCGCCACGAAGCTCAAGGCGATGAAATCCGAAGGAAAATTCAACGGTAAGTTCAGCACGCAGGTCCATTTCTTCGGCTACGAAGGGCGCTGTGCGGCTCCGTCGAATTATGACGCGGACTACTGCTACAGCCTCGGCTTCAACGCCGCAGCCCTGATCGGCGCGGGCAAGACCGGCTACATGTCGAGCGTCCGCAATACGACGAAGCCCGCTTCGGAGTGGATCGCCGGCGGCATCCCGATCACGATGATGATGAACATCGAGCGCCGCCACGGCCATGACAAGCCGGTCATCAGGAAAGCGCTCGTCGAACTCGACGGCAAACCGTTCGCGTTCTTCGCGTCGAAGCGCGGCGAGTGGGCGAAGGAGACCGCCTACGTCTATCCGGGCCCGATCCAGTACTTCGGGCCGTCGGAGGTCTGCGACCTCGTGACGAAGACCCTGATGCTCGAGCAGAGCAAGTAATCCGGACCGTCATCATGGAAGATACCCGCATCGATATCGGATATGTGGCGGCGCTGGCCCGTCTGGAGCTTTCGGAGGAGCAGCTTCCGAAGCTCCGGAAGGACCTCGAAAGCATCGTCGGCTACATCGCCAGCCTGAGCGAACTCGACCTGGCCGGCGTCGAACCGACCGCGCATGCGGCCGTGCTGACGAACGTCTGGCGCGAGGACGCGGCGGAGCCGTCGTACGACCGTGACCGGATGCTCGCAAACGCCCCGGCGCTGATCGACGGGGATCTGATCCGGGTGCCGCAGGTGCTGCCCGGCGAAGGGAGCAACTGACCATGGCGATTCTGAACACGAAAGACCGGCCGGTCCACGCGATTGCGGAGGATCTCGCGGCCGGCAGCTATACCGCCGCCGAACTCGCGGCGGACTACATCGCGCGCATCGGAAAAGAGGACGGCGCCATCAAGGCGTTCCTGAAGCTTGACAGAGAGCGCGTCATGCTCGCGGCCGAAGAGTCCGACCGCCGCCGGGCGGCCGGAGCTCCGCTCAGCCCGTATGACGGCATCCCTATCGGCATCAAGGACTGCATCGTCGCGGAGGGGGAGACCTGCTCGTGCGCGTCGAAGATCCTCGAACCGGTCGTCTCCCCGTACGATTCGACCGTGGTCGCGCGGCTGAGGGCGAACGGCTTCATCCCGTTCGGACGGCTGAACATGGATGAGTTCGCAATGGGCTCCTCCTGTGAAAACAGCGCGTTCCGGAAAACCGCGAATCCGCGCGACCCGGAACGGGTCCCGGGCGGCTCCTCGGGCGGCTCGGCCGCATGCGTGGCCGCAAGCTTCGCGGCGGGAGCGCTGGGCAGCGACACCGGCGGCTCAATCCGCCAACCCGCCGCGTTCTGCGGAATCGTCGGGCTCAAGCCGACCTACGGCCGGGTTTCCCGCAACGGCCTCGTGGCGTTCGCGTCAAGCCTCGACCAGATCGGGCCGATGACCCACGACGTCGAAGATGCGGCGATCCTGCTGGATGCGATTGCGGGGCATGATCCGATGGATTCGACTTCGCTGCCGGATCCGGCGGGCGGTTTCGCCGAAGCGGTCCGCAAAGCGCCGGAGTCGTTCAAAGGCGTCAGGATCGGCCTGCCGAAGGAGTACTTCGCCGAAGGCGGCCTCAGCGCCGGCGTCGAAAAAGCCGTGCGTGAGAGCATCGAAAAGGCAAAAGCGCTCGGTGCGGAGCTCGTCGAAGTCTCGCTGCCGCACACGAAGTATGCGGTCGCGGTCTATTACATCATTGCGACGGCCGAAGCGAGCGCGAATCTCGCGCGGTTCGACGGCATGCGTTACGGCAAACGCGTCGAAGGCAGGGATCTCGTCGACACCTACTTCAAGTCGCGCGGCGAAGGGTTCGGCGACGAGGTGAAGCGGCGCATCCTGCTCGGAACCTATGTGCTTTCGAGCGGTTATTATGACGCATACTATCTCCGGGCGCAGAAGGTGCGCACACTGATCCGGCGCGATTTCGCGGAGGCGTTCAAGCACTGCGACGTGCTGCTGACGCCGGTCACGCCGACTGTCGCGTTCAAATTCGGGGAAAAGAGCGACCCGCTGCAGATGTACCTGTCGGACATCTTCACAATCGCGCTGAATCTCTCCGGCAACTGCGGCATCAGTGTTCCTGCCGGAACCGATGCCGAAACCGGCATGCCGGTCGGCGTCCAGCTCCTCGCTCCCGCCATGGCGGAGGCAAAGCTGCTGAGTGCCGCCCGGACCCTTACCCGATAACTCCGCCGCCGGGGGCCGGGAAGGAGAAACGCCTTTCCGGTTCCCGCGATTACGGCTCCGCCGGCGGGATGACCAACTGCTGGCCGACCCGGAGATTTCCGTTTCCGGTGAGGTTGTTCGCTTCCATGATCTTCGAATATTTCAATGCGGAACCGTAAAAACGCCGCGCAATGCTGCCGGGTGTATCCCCCTTCTGAACCGTATAGAGCCGGTTTCCGGCTGATTGGGACGCCGGCGCCGGGGTGGATTGACGCGGGCCGTTCTGGAGCTCCGCCAGCCGCCGGTTCTGGTTCCGGATGTAACGCCGGAGCTGCTCGACGGTTTTGCGCAGCTGGCGGTTTTCGGCGGCAAGGGCCGTTGCCGGAAGCTCCGGCAGCGGTTCGCCGGAGAGCTGCTTCAACAGCTTCGTCCGGGTCAGCATGCGGTAATGCTCGACCGTGGAGCGGTCCTGCTCATTCTCCGGGGCGAGCCGCAGATACTCATCATAGTGGTAGAGGGCCGCGGCCGGATTGTTCAGGGCTTCATCATACAAACTTGCAAGCGCAAGGTGTCCATACGGAGAACCCGGAACTTTTTCGAGATAGCGTTTCAGGAAATTCTCCGCCTCGACCGGATCCCCCTCGTCGCGCAACTGGATCCCCTTCAGATAGAGCGGATGCTTTTTCGGGTCGCTTTTTCCGCAGCCGGAGGTAAACACCCCGGCCAGAAGCATGGCGGCAAGGATTGCACCGAATATTCTCATAGGCTTTACTCCATCCATTGTCTAAGAACGGCCAGACCGCAGACGGCCGCGGTTTCAAGCCGGAGCACATAGGGGCCGAGATTCAGCCCGCGCACCCCGGCGGCCCGCATCAGAGCCTCCTCCGCATCGGTGAACCCGCCCTCCGGTCCCACCAGCCACGCCAGCTCCTTCGCCTGCCCGGCTTCGCGTTCGGAGGAGCGGATCGCGCCGAAAAAGGCGGCGATCTTCTCCTGCTTCAGCTGTTCGAGCACCTCCCCGAGCGGAACCGGCGCATCGATCCGGGGCAGGAACGGATTCTTCGACTGCTTGCACCCCTCCTGCAGCAGGAGCTGCCAGCGGTCGCTGCCCTCCGGTTTCGCGACGGAACGCCCGCACTCCACAAGGCGGATCGACCAGACGCCGAGCTCCGCCGCCTGCTTGAGAAGGACGTCGAATTTCGCACGCCGCGGAACCGCGCAGCACAGATGCAGCTTTCTTCCGGGCTCGGGAGCCCGTTCCGCCGCGAGAATTTCGACCGACCGACCCTCGCGGACAACCCCTTCCATGCGGCCGCCGCGCCCGTCGAAGAGCTCGACCTCCTCGCCGGCCCTCGCCCGCAATGTCTTGAACAGGTGATCGCGCTCGCGCGCGGTCAGCGCCGCATGCTCGCCCGGAGAAGCGAATGTTTCCGTGAAAAATGTATGCATGACAAAAAACCTTCCGGCCGATACTTTACCGCCGGAAGGTGAAAAAAGCAAGGCAGCCCTAGTAAATGTACCGCAAATAGAGGTACACTGAACTGATCGCGACCGACAGGATCATCAGCGGAAAGCCGTACTTCGTGAACTGCCAGAAGCTGACCGGATAGCGGTTTTTGCGCGCGATCTGGCAGACGACCACGTTGGCCGACGCGCCGATGAGCGTCCCGTTGCCACCGAGGCAGGCGCCGAGCGCGAGCGCCCAGAAGAGCGGTTCGCGGATCTGATCCGGGCTCATGCCGGTCTTTTCAGCCAGTTCCGGGATAACCGTCGAAATCAGCGGAATCATCGAAATCACCAGCGGGATGTTGTCGATCACGGCCGACAGGATCGCGCTGCCCCAGAGGATGATCATCATCGTGAGCGCGAAATTGCCGTGCGTCAGGCCGACCATCCCGGTGCCGAGCTTCTCAAAGACGCCGTCGAGCTCAAGCGCGCCGACCATCATGAAGAGTCCGCAGAAAAACAGGATCGTGTTCCATTCGACCTTTTCGAGCATATGCGAAAGTTCGATCTTGCACACCATCGCCATGACGAATGCGCCGCAGATCGCGATCAGGCCCGGTTCGAGACCGGTCGCGCGGCTCGTGAAGAAGCCGAGCAGCACCACGGCGAAAACCCAGAGCGAACGCGAAAGCCGCGCCTTATCCAGAATCGCGAGCTTCGGCTCGGTCATCCGGACCTGGGCAACGGCGCTCGGGGCGGTCTTGAGGTTTTTGCGCATCTGAAAGAGCACGATCGCAAGCGTAACCGCGGTGACCACCAACACTGCCGGCGTCAGATTCAGCAGGAAATCGTTGAATGAAAGCCCGCAGCTCGCTCCTATCAGGATGTTCGGCGGATCGCCGATCAGCGTCGCCGTACCGCCGATATTCGAGAAGATCGCCTCCATGATCAGGATCGGCACCGTCGGCAGCCGCAGGAGCTGCGTGATGAGAATCGTCACAGGCGCCATCAGGATGACGGTTGTGACGTTATCCATGAAAGCCGAGATAAACGCGGTCGCGAGCATGAACTCCATGACGACCAGCACACCGTTGCCGCGCGTCTGCCGCGCGATCTTCACGGCAAGGAACTCGAACACGCCGGTCGTCGCCATGATGTTCACAATCACCATCATGCCGATCAGAAGCCCGAGCACGTTCAGATCGACCTTGCCGAGCATATCGGTGAAGCCGGCTACACCGAACACGACCATCAGCCCGGCGCCGAGCATGGCGGCGATCGTCTTCTCGATCACCTCGGAAGCGATCAGGACGTAGGCGGCAGCGAAGATCGCGACGCCGACCCACATATGCGCGCTGGAAGCTCCGCTTTTCGCGACTTCGGCTGCGGCA
This sequence comes from Lentisphaeria bacterium, assembly GCA_018265615.1. Lineage (GTDB taxonomy): Bacteria > Verrucomicrobiota > Lentisphaeria > Victivallales > Victivallaceae > Victivallis. The sequence continues at coordinate 35,212 of JABLYX010000040.1, read as the reverse complement.
TCGGCCGCGCCCAATATCAAAGTGGATGCAGAAAACATAACGGGGACTCCTCAGAGATTGATGATTCGTTTCAGAAGCAGCGTACGGTCGATAACGCCCAGAAGCCTGTTGCGCTCGCCGACGATGTAGACGAGCGGGCACTTCTGGACGGAGATCGCGAATACGATCTCGATCAGCGTCGCATCCTCCGGGAATGTCTTGAATTCCTTATTCATGACATCCGACACTTTCGAGGCGATTTCCACCGCGAAATACTCTTCGAACGGATCGAAATAACGGATGAATCCGACACTTTTCAACTGCGAGAAGAAATCCGGGATCCCGAGTTTGAAGAGGTCGTCCGCCACGATTTCCCCGACCAGCGTCTCTCCGTCCAGGACCGGCACCGTCGAAGCGCGGACCTCCGCCATGATGCGGGTCGCCTCCTGCAGCGGCATATCCGGCGAAAGCGTGAGGCGCGGCGGCCCCATGATGTCGGAGGCGATGACCGCGGGGGGGCGCTGTCTGCGGATCTCGCGGAACAGCCGGATCATCTCGTCGGTCGACCCGCAGCCGCGCAGCCGGTCGCGCCAGGCGGGGTTGTGCATAACTGCCGCGATGTCCGCCATGAAGCGCAGCCCTTCCATCGGACGCTCCTCCGGGATCAGCAGCATGCAGCCGAAAACCACCGGAACGTCGTCCGGCGTCTCACAGTCGAGCGGATTCTCCAGCGTCGCGCAGACCGCGCAGAGCGATTCGAGCTGCGGGACCCGCGCATGCGGCAGGATCAGCCCGCAGCCGAGCGTTGTCGGACTCTGGTTCTCCCGCTCCCAGATCATATCGAGGATCGCGCTTGAAGTCAATCCCAACCTGCCGAGCGGCTCGAGTTTCGCCGCGTCGGAAGCAAGTTTCCGAAAAAGTTCCGCCGGATCGGCGGCCGATACCCGGCTCATCATGTTCCAGGCAATATTGTACGGAGTCTCACCCATTGTTCTGTTCTCCTGATTCATCCGCCGCGGAAACATTCCGCAACGGATCCATTGTGACTGCTGCCAGAGGAAAACCCGGAAACGGCGCGGGGCCGGCCGGAATCCCCTCAATATCAAATCCTTCAGCTTTGCCGGTATACTCTATCACGGGAAACGGCCCTTTTCAAGCCGGTGACGGAAATGCCGGGAAACGCGCATGAAAATCAACAGCGCAAACAGCGGACAACAGGAGCGGCACAGGAAATGCACGAATGAAAGGGAGAATGCCATTCCGGCAGAAACCGCCCGCCCGGCAACACCAGGCGGAACGCTCCCGGAAGCAGCGGCAGGGCCGGGCGGCTCTCGTCGCCGTCCGGAGTTGCGGGAAGAGCGGAATGCAGCTCTCCGGAGTGCTTGTCCGGAACCGGGGAGAAGGCGCACGCTTCGCCGTCATCATCGCCGGCCGGAAATGCATGGATCTCCGCCGCGGAGACTCCGCCGGCCAACGCCAGAGAAATCAGCACGATTCCGAAAATGAACCGATGAAAATGCCCTCTCATGATGGGACGTAATATACACCGCCGGAGGGTATAATTCAAATCAGTCTCTGTGATGATGGTTCGCCATCAGACCGACTTCGATCAGCTGCACAAGCATACCCCCCGTCGCATCGACCGGGGCGCCGGAAACGAAATAGTCCACGCCGCCGATATTCACTTCGAGCTGCGGATGACGGCTCTGCTTCAACCGTTCCGAAAGGGCGGCGAGCTCGGCGGCGGGAACTTTCCCGGGCAGGCGCGTGCCGCCGTCCAGGACGGTCAGCTTCCCCTCGTGAACCGTCACGACCGTATTGCACCCGTCGACATAATAAAGCTCATGGACCGGATCCTGCGTATGCCCGTGCACCACCGGTTCGAACACCTTGTCAAGCCGCAGTTCCAGCCCGGCAACGCCGAGGAACCTGCCCTGCCGGTCGTACATCGGATAACGGCAGTTCATCCGCAGCTTCCCCGTGTCGCCGAGATACGGTTCCGACCAGACGATTTTCTTCCCCTTCCCGAAATCGCCGAGCTGCCGCCACCGCCGCCGGTAAGCTCCGGTGCCCGGGTCCTCGTACATACCGGGATAGCTGTATCGCACTTTGTCGGCCCAACGGACGAAAAGCCGCTGAACCAGCCGTTTCCCGCTCAGCAGCTCTTCGGAGACCGCACGGTTTTCGTTCACATCATGGCTGCTCAGATCGTAGCAGAGGATTTTCCGGCAGATTCCGACATACTGCTTCGCGCCGGGGAGCTCCAGCATGGCATCGTCGAATTTCTCCGGCAGCATCCGGACCATGTGGTCAAGGTTAATCGGCCGCGCATACAGAGGCGTGGCCGTCATGCCGGGCGGCGCCGTTTCCGGGTCCCGGTACTGTGCGTTGTCGTAGAAACGGCTGGAGTGCTCCATCGTCTCCTGCACATCCTCGATCAGGTTGTCTGCAAACAGCAGCAGCTGCGCCTGGGCCAGCAGGAAATTCTTCTCCACGGCGATTGCCAGGCTGTCCGTGTAGGATTGAAATTTCAGCCGCAGCATCAGGTTCGCGGTCCGTTCCTTCTCCCGGAGGTTCGCATTGTAATAGACGAAAAACAGCCAGCTGCAGAAAAAGAGACAGACTCCCCCGACCGCCAGAATCGTCGTGATGCGGTTCCGGTAAAGTACCCGGAAGAGCTTCTGCACGGAGTTGTCGGGGGCGGCCTTCACCTCCTCGTCGTAAATGTAGCGGCGAACATCGTCGGCCAGTTCACGAACGCTCCGGTAACGCAGCGCCGGATCCGGATTGACCGCCTTGCGGATGACCGCCTCCATCTGCCGGCTGACCTTCACTCCGTCCAGGAAGTGACGGTAATCCGCGGGATCGTGGACATCGCGCCGGGAGAGGCCGGAGGATTCACCCGCCGTCAACCCGTTCTCATTCATGCCGCGCCGCAATGTGACCATCTCGAACAGCAGCATACCGAGCGAAAACACATCGACCTGCGGAGTCACCTTCCGGTCGCGGAGGAATTCCGGCGGCAGATAGTTCGGCGTCCCGCTGAGCCGTTCCGGGACGGTGCCGAACGGCCTTGCGCACCCCCAGTCCATAACGTAGACCTCTCCGAACTGCCCCATCAGGATATTGTCCGGCTTGATGTCTCCATGCACGATTTTCAAACTGTGGCAGTATTCGATCACCTCGCACGCCTTCAGGAAGTATTCGAGGCGCGAAATCAGCGCCGTGCGTTCCTGCCGGGGGGAAACCTTCTTCTTCTCGTACGCGGCGCGGACCGCTTTGATGAAGCTGTTCAGGGAAGAGCCGTTGATGAGCTTCATGACCGCTTCCCAGTTGCCGTCCGCGCCGCGCCCCATCGCGTAGATCGGCACGATCGACGGGTGGTCGAGCCGGGCGTTCAGCCGGCACTCCTCGATAAACGCCTTGATCGCCTGCGGATCGCTGTTGAACGGCTCCTTCAGGGATTTCACCGCGACGATCCGGTTGAATACGATATCCCGCGCCTTGCCGACCCGGCCCATCCCGCCGGAAGCGAAGTTGCAGATGAATTCAAACCGCCGGGCGAACTCCGGCGCATCTATCTGCTCCTCTTCGACAGCGGCGGAGATATCTTCCCGCGCCGTCCGGTGAGAAAGCACAATCGTCGCATCGAGGTCGGCGGTCCGCGCGACCCCGTTTTCTTCCGTCATATCATCCTGTTCCATATCCAGTCCCGATACAATTCCGTATCCGGTATTATAATCTGGAATCGATTGAATTGCAAACGGCGGGAGGGCCCATTCCGGCAAAAAAAAGCCGGAATCCCCTTTCCCGCATACATTTTCGAATGCCAGGACTTGCTTTTCCGGGCCGGAAACGCTATCTTATCCAAAAAAAGGAATTCCGTACCAACCATGAAAATTCCGCTTTTGCTTTTCGCCGCATTCGCCGCCGCCGGCCTCACGGCGGCTCCCGCCGCGTTCCGCTGCACACCGCTCTCCGGAGCGGCCGGAGAGGCGTATCGGCGTTTGAAGGAGTCCTGTCCCGTGCTGCGGGTCGTGGAGCCGGGTCCGCAACCGTGGCGCCTTCTCGCAGCCGCCGAACAGAAGCAGCCGCTGATGCGCCGCGAGCGGGTCTCCGCGGAGAACGGCAGGCAATTCCTCATCGAATACCCCGCCGGGGAAGCAGAGCTCTGTCTTTATGACGGCGACATCTACGGAACGGTCGGCGGCCTCACATTCCTGCTGCCGCAGAGCGAACGGCTGAAGCAGGCGCTCGAAGCGCCGGAGGGCGTATTCTCCTCCCCTTATGTGCAGGAGGCGTTCAACCGGCTCGTGAACCTCGATTTCACCGAAGCCGCCGTGCCGGGCGGCTTCAAATCGGAATACACGGCGCGCGTGACCGGCCCCTCGCTGCGGCGCGGCTGCATCCTGCCGGAACCGTTTTCGGCCACAGCGGCGACCGCCGCGGTGAAATCCGGCGCGAACCTGCTGCGGTTCCGGCCGGGGGAAAATCCGGCGGAACGGCTCGATGCGGCGGAGGAGGCGGGAGCCCCGGCGCTCCTCGACTGCTCGGCGCTGCCGACCGCATCCCTCGCGGCCGTCGCGGATGAAGTGAAAGACCACCCCGCCCTCGCCGGCATCGATCTCGGCGCGGCTCCGGACGCCTGGGAACGCGCGACGGCGGTGCGCGCCCGGGCCGGAGCCGTACCGCTGTACGTCTCCCCCGCGCCGTTCGGCGAGCCGGACGACTACCGGGAGTTCCGCCCGCTGCCGCTGCCGGACGTCACTTACACGGTTTCGGTCCCGCGCGCAGCGGAAACGCTTGAGCCTCTTCCGGCGTTTCAACGGCGATACGGAGCGCGGATTTTCGTCCGCGGTTTCGACACCGCCGACCAGAAGAGATTCATCGACGACGCGGAAAGAAACGGCTGGGAGTGGGTCGTCGCGGCCCCGGCCGGAACCCTCTACACGAACTGCTTCCGGCGCAACCGGAAATAATGGAAAATATCCCGATGAACGAAGAAAAACTGCGGAACCTCCGGCTCCGCTCGGAGCTGTTCCGGGCGATCCGGGAGTGTTTTTACCGGGCCGGATACCTTGAAGTAGAAACCCCGGTGAAGATTCACGCCCCCGCGCCGGAGGAGTATATCGAATCGGTGCGCGCCGAAAAGGATTTCCTGCGGACCAGCCCCGAACTCGCGATGAAGGTCCTGCTGGCCGACGGCATGGAGAGGATCTTCCAGATCGGCGCCTGTTTCCGGGCGAACGAGTCCGGGCGCAAACACCGCGAGGAATTCACAATGCTCGAATACTACTGCCGCGGCATGGAGTACCGCGAACTGGCGGAGTTCACCGCCGGATTCATCCGGGACGCGGCAGAGCAGGTGCTCGGCGCGACCCGGATCGAATATGACGGCAGGCCGGTCGATCTCGGCCGCCATGAATTCATAACGGTCGAAGAGGCGTTCCGCCGCTACGCGGGCTGCACGGCTGCCGAGGCCGAGGCGGCGGACCGGTTCGACGAACTCATGGTCACGAAAATCGAACCGGAACTCGGAAACGGCAAACTCACCTTTCTCTGCGACTACCCGTCAAACCGCGCGTCGCTCGCCCGGCTGAAGAAATCGGACCCGGCGACGGCGGAGCGCTGGGAGCTCTACATCGCGGGAATCGAGCTTGCCAATGCATTCGGGGAACTCACTGACGCAGCAGAGCAGAAAGAGCGCTTCCGCGCGGCGCTGAAGTTCCGTGCCGATGCGGGGATGCACCCCTATCCGGAGCCGGAAGAGTTCTTCGCGGCGCTCGAACGCGGCCTGCCGGAGAGCTCCGGCAGCGCCATGGGGCTCGACCGCCTGACGATGGTCTTCTGCAACGCGACAGACATCGGCCGGGTCAGGGCGTGAACGAACTCACCTGCGGTTGAGGGACCACCCCTCTTTCAGGACTTCGAGCAGCGGCTGATTGACCGGATAATCGCCGCCGCCGCGCTTCTGCGCCTGCAGCGCCATGGTGGTCGGGCCGGTGGTCTCATGGAAATTCCAGTAGCTCCAGCTGAAGCCGTACTCTTCGAAGAGAGCGATGCGCTCCCGGATTTCCTCCGGCTGCCGTTCGCTGCGGGTCATGCTGAATTCTCCGACCCAGAGCGGAACGTTGTATCTGCGGGCGAAATCGGCCGCGGGCTTCAGGCGCTCGCGCAGTTGTTCATTGCTGATCCGTTTGGAACCGAACATCGCGGCGGCGAGAAAGGTGTCGCCGGTTGCGTTATCGAGCTTCACCCAACCGGTGACCTTATAGCGTCTGCCGGGATCGACCTTCCAGTGCGGGCCGACGAAGCCGTTGTAATCCGGAGTCCCTGAGACACGCAGACTGCCGGGTGCATTGTGCCCGGTCCGGGCGTCGAAGCTGCCGACGGCATACGGGGCCCGTTCCACGCTGAACGGGGAGGCGTTCCTGTCGAACGCATAAGCATAGAGCAGATTGCCCGCGTCGTCAGTGACGGTGACGTCGTCGAACCACGCGGTGCCGCTGTTGGCGGAGGAACGCAGCATGAGGGCGACCTCCGCGACGTCCCCGGGAACCGTAAAGTCCAGCTCAAGTTTCTTCCAGTCGCCGGAGCCGGAGATTTTCTTCCCTTCGACATTGCGCCGCCACGGACCGGTCAGCGCGCCCTCGTAAAAATGGAAGGTGTAGAGGATATTGCCGTCCGGAACCCTGATCGCATCGACAAGGTCCTGAGCATTGCTCATATTGTCTCCGGCGATGACGATGACCTTTTCAGGATCGATTTCACGGATGGCTGCGACGGCTTTCCGGTTGAGCTCCGCCAACAGTTCCGGAGTCGGGCGGGAGGTCCGCGGCTCATTCAGGAGCTCATAGGCGGCAACGGCCGGATTGTTGCGGTAACGCCGGGCGAGTTCCCTCCAGAGGTTCAGGAAGTGCTCCTGCTTCGAAGCGTCCGTCCAGAGAATATTCTTCCCGCCGTCCGTATATGCGGTCAGGTTCTGGCCGCCGGGCGCGACATGCAGGTCGAGGACGACATACTGGCCGTACTTTCCCGCCCACCGGACGACCTCGTCAAGTTCCGCAAAACGCTCTTCGTTCCAGCTCCCGTCGGGATTGATGACATCCGTATAGGTGAACGCGAGACGCAGCATGTTCGCTCCCCACTCCGCCTGTTTTTTCATGTCCTCCTCGGTATAGCGCGTACCGCTCAGATGCCACCAGCCCCAGTTGATGCCGCGCAGCCGGAGCTCTTTGCCCCCGGCGGAGAGCCTGCCCCCTTCGACCTTCACAGGAGCCAGCTCTGCGCAGCACGCGCAAAACAGCATGACGGCGGAAAGGAAAAGTACGGTTCTGACAGTTTTCATGATTTCCCTTTTCGTTGATTTGCGGGATGAACACACGGCCATCCGGCAGGTTCACTGCCTTTTCGGCACATTCTAGAAATAGATTTCTATAAATATTATAGCTGAAATGCAATGCGATGTCAAGCCTGCGGGAGAAAATAATCTGGATTTTCATCTTTGCAGAGAATGGAGAACAGCGCTTTCCTGTGTTTCGACTTTACTGTCAAAGCCGATTCATTTGAGGAAGAATAACCCGGTAGACGGGAGCAATGCCGCACAATTTCTTTAAATTTTTCAAAAAAAAGTCCGACAGCTATTGCTTTTTATAAAGAAATCTCATATAATATTAGCGATAGAAATATATTTCTAAAAAGAACCGCATAACAAGCGGTATGTGATGCGGCATAAACATGCATTCAGCCGCAGTCCGGTAAAAAAGCGCGGCAGGCGCCGCGGAGCGGATGTGAACAAACAACACGGTTCGGCGCAGCCGAAGCGGGTTGCAAGGAACGAAAGTGACGCAGGTGAACGCAGCGCAGCGAAGCCCCTCTGGCGCAGCCCGCAGAGCGGGCGGTGAAGAGTTGGCCGCCACAGGCGGACAAGTAAGCGATCCGGAGGAGCGCGCTGCGAACGGGGAGGGAACAACCCACGGCCCCGCGTTCGCCGCATAAGTGTAAGAAATGGGGGTGCGGGGGGAAATGTATTTCCCCCGCGAATCCCCACGACATTTCAACAAAAACAACATAGAAAAGGCAGGCAAAGCGATTTAACCGCTGGAAACCGAGCAACTTTATTCAACAAAAAGGAGTTATATTATGTCAAATCTGAACCGCAAACATCACATACCGCTTGTTATACGTCAACATTTCACACTGATCGAACTCCTGGTCGTAATCGCGATCATCGCGATTCTGGCCGCGATGCTGCTGCCGGCGTTGAATCAGGCGCGGGCGCGGGCGCGCATGACCAGCTGCATGAACAACCTGAAGCAGCAGGGAACCGGGCTCATCATGTATACCGACGGCAATCAGGATTACCTGCCGCAACTCAATATCGGGCGGTACGGGAGCTGGGCCAGCTGGCGGGCGCTCATCTCCGGCTATGTGACCGGAACCGATCTCACCAATGACTCCGACTTCACAAGCAAATCCGGCAATGACATCCGGGTTTCGCAGGGCGTCTTCCGCTGCCCGAGCTGGGTGGAGACCACCGGAACCAATCTGCAATATGAGAGCGGATACGGCGCGAACGCATATAAAAACGACTCCATCGCGCAGGACGAAGGCTTCAAGCAGTCTTACAAGCTTGGGAAAGTAAAGGAGCCGAGCCGGACGATCTATGCCGGAGACGGCGGCGACCCGAACACCCCGGGCGACACCTGGGACGTTCATAAGCTCGTGTATGTCTGGAGCGGAAATCTCGCAGACCAACGCTGGGGGCGGCGGCACAACGAGGGCGGCAACATCCTCTGGTGCGACGGGCATGTCTCCTGGAAATCCGTCAAGGCGCTGTTTGCGGGGGAAGGCACGAAAGTCGATTACTACTACCTGATCAAGCAGAAATACTGACCTGAAGCGGTTCCGCTGCCGGAGCCCTTCAATCCGCAGCTTTCTCTCCGGCAATGGAAAAAGCCCCGGCAAATGCCGGGGCTTTTCCGGATCATTCGAAGCGTATATCCTTGATTTCAACCGTGACGGCGGGGCGCGGGAAATAGAAGCTCTTGTTCTCCCCGTTGTAGAGGAACAGCTCCCCGCGCAGGGATTTCCCTTTCATGATCGACTTCAGTTTTGCGCTGAGATCGATGCGGAGTGTGCGAAACTCCCTGTAACGGTCGTCGAGCACGAGGCCGTACTGCATCGTGCCGTTCCAGTTCTGCTCCGGAACCGAGAGATCGAGGCCGCCGGGCTGATTGCTTTTCAGCGTCAGAACCAGATAGCGGTGCTTGGCCGGATCAAACCTGCCGGCATCGAACGTGGCCCGGGCGTAGCTGAAACTCCCCGTCTCCTGCCGGGAAACCTCCGGAAACGCGATTTCGGTCACGCCTTTCCGGTTGGTGATCTTCGGGGCGGAAACTCCGGCCCGGCCGCCGCCGCGCCACTCGGGACCGACCGGCAGCGGCGATTCGCCCGCCAGCTCCGCCGTGACCGCGACCAGGATCGGCACCGGAGTCCGTCCGGGCAGGTAGTCGATGTCGCGGCTCTGGCCGGCGGAGAGGAAGTCGATGCTCGTCACTTTCCTGTCCGGCTTCGGATTCTCCCAGACCGCCATATAGGTCCCGACCGAATCGGTGAGCGCGTTGGAGCGGACAAGGCCGGGCAGAGCGTCCGGGAGCCTGCCGACGTTCCACCAGTCCCCGATGTTCCGGCCCTGGATGAGCATGTAGTCGAAGCTGCTGCCGTCTTCGTAGTTGATCCGGTAGCAGCCGGCTTCATTGCCTTTCCATGCGGAAGTGTGCAGGAAGAAGAGCCGGGCGACCTTCGCGTTGACCGGAATCCCGTCGATGCGCGCCGGGAAATCGGGCTTGTCGCTGCCGCGCAGGATCAGACAGGATTTTCCGCCGTTTTTCGCCGGATCGATGATGCGGAAGTCGACGCCGTTGACGTTCTGGACCCCGGGCGGCATGTTGCGGAAGTCATTGATCCCCTGCCCGGTCCAGCCGCTGCCGTCCCCGTCGTCGCGGAAGCCGCGGTTGGCGTGCCCGGCCAGGTCGATGAACCTGCTGCGCTCTTTCGGAATCGAGAAGGTGACGCCGTTGTCGCGCTCAAGCTCCATGACCTTCCCGAACGGTTTCGCGCCGGAGAGCATGTAGTCGAGCACATTCCTCAGGTAGGTCGAGGCGGAGCTGTCCTTCCCCCAGAGCGAGGTCGCGTCGAGCTGGCTCCAGAAGACGCGGCCTTTGCCGACCAGCGCTTCGGTGATCGCGTTCTCGACGTTCTGGCTGCCGAGCAGCGGGCCGCGGACGGCGATCGCATTGGTTGTGAACGGAGAGAGCGCGGCGGAGATGACCCTTCCCTCCCGGGGATTCTCCCAGAGGTCGAAATTGCGCTGGTCGAGCCCCGCGAAAACCGGGTGGGCCGGGAACACGAGGTCCGCGAACGGCAGCGGCGAATTGACCGGCTGGGCCCCGAAGAGAATACCCCCCACGCCGACCGGCTGCTCCAGCACCAGGAGCTTGCCGCCCCGTTCCATCCACCCTTCGAGCTTCTTCTGGTCGAACCGGTGGAGCTTGCCTTCGATTCCGGGCGGGATGATCGCGGCGGAATAGCTGTTGTCGAGCTTTTCCACCGGAATGACCGTGAAGGGGATCGAAAGCGCTTCGAGGATCTTCCGGACTTCGCCGACGCGGCCGAAGTCGATCAGCGCGAGCTTCTCCTTCGACGCGACCGGCCGCTTCAGGAGCGCTCCGTCGCCGATGTAAATGTTGTAGAAATTGCGCGACAGCTCCTTGCCCGCCGCGTCATTCAGCGTCAGGCGGATCTGGGCGTGCGTCAGGAGCTCGGCCGGGAGCTTGAAGCGGAGCGGCAGGACCGCGGTCTTCCATGGTTCAAGCGTAATGCCGGTGAGCTTTGCAAGCGGGAGCTCCCGCCCGTCGGCGGCCAGCAGCCGGAGCGTTGCGGACGCATTCTTCACGGCCCGGTTCGTGCTGTTCACGATGAAGAGCTCGCGCGTCTCCTCCCGTCCCGCGAAGAAGTTCGAGGGGGGCAGCCCGTCGGCGTTGCGGATCCCCGCCAGCACGGGCTGGTTCCAGAGCGTCGCGGGGCGGAAATTCGTCGCATGCTGCCACGGCGCGAAGCCGTCCACGCGCGGATTCTGGCGGATCTGTTCGAGCAGCCTGCGGCCGAAGACCGCCTTGCCGTACTCCAGGCCGCGCCTCGGATCCAGCGCGGCAGCGAGCCCGATGGTCCCCGCGTAGCCGATGCCGTTCCCCTGCGACCACGAGGTTTCGCCTTTCGCATATTTGGCATATTTCTGCATGTCGTTCAACTGAAAATTCTTATCGAGCTTCGACCCCCAGGTGAACCCGACGCACTCCCAGATGATGTAGGGGCACGGCATCTGGTTGCCCTTGATGCCGTAATGTTTCAGGGATTCGTCGTACATGCGGTTGACCGTCCGGTTCCAGAGGGTCCAGGAGCCGTTGGAGAGACCGAAATAGCTGTGCAGATCGAGGAAGTCGGTATTCAGCGCCTCCGTCCCGTAGCTCGACCAGGAGGCGGAGCCGGAGAAGGAGCCGGCGGGACGGCCCGAACGGTCGAGTTCCCGCAGCCGGTCGACCTGCCGGTCGAGCTGGCGCTTCACGTCGGGGCGGTCGCGGTGACGCACCTCATTCGCTCCGCTCCACATCACGACGGCGGGGTGGTTGTAGTCGCGCTTCACCCACTCGGCGAGCTCGCGGTCGTTGTTGCGCTGGAATTCCGGCTCGTCGAGGATATTCGTGAAGCTCCACCCCCATTCATCGTAGATCATGAGGCCGATTTCGTCGGCGATTTCAAGCGCGGCGGGCAGGATCGGCAGGTGGGCGTTGCGGATGATGTTCACACCCTGGCGCTTGAAGCCGGCAAGGTTTTTGTGGAGGTTCCGCCGGTCCTCCTCCGGCGTGGTGCCGCGCCCGCCGAAGTCGACGGAGCGGATGTTCTCACCGAAAAGGTAGATGCGTTCGCCGTTCAAGTGGAATTTGCCGTTGACGATTTTGAAGTCGCGGAAGCCGAAACGCTCCACCGCGCCGGAAACCGCTTTCCCGCCGTCGGAGAGCACCGCGGTCAGGTAGTAGAGGAACGGGTTCTCCGGCGACCATTTGACCGGATTGTTGAGCTTCAGCTTGACGGTTCCGGAATTCTCCCCCGTTTTCAGCGTGACCGGGATGGAAATCCGCCCGGCAGGTTTGTTCGGGTCGCGCTTGAGCGCGGTGACGGCGGAAAACGCGAGCTCGCCCCGGAACGCCTTCCCGGAACGATTGTCGAGCGTATAGTCGATGCGGATGGAATTTTCGGCGAGAATCGGCGAAACCAGCATGGATTTCATGTAAAGCTCCGGCACGAAAGCGAGTTCGACGCTCTGCCAGAGGCCGCCCTTGATGTTGCCCCAGCCCCACTGCGAACCGTAAATATGCTTCGCGGCGGGAACATTGCCGTGCGTAGTCCCGAAGTCAGTCAGGACGCGGATGGCCAGCAGGTTTTTGCCGGGCCTGACCGCGTCGGTGATGTCGAATTCACAGGGAGTGAAATCCCCCTTGTGGCGGCCGACCTCTTTCCCGTTGACGAAAACGGTTCCATCGTAGCCGATTACCCCGAAGCGGAGCAGCACGCGCTTTCCCGCCATCTCCTGTGCGGTGATGTCGAAGCTCCTGCGGTAGAACCCTTTGACATACGGTTCTCCGCGCAGGTAGGCCCGGGGATATTGCCGATACCAGTCGAGCGGGACCGCAATTGCGTCCCACTTCGAATCATCGAACGCGGGCTCCTGATACCCTTTATCGAGATCGACGCCGTCGGAAAACGGCTTTGCCGACCGGACCGGCGGCAGAATTTTCCACTCTTTGCCGTTCAGGGATCGCACGGCGGTGAAAGCGCCCGGCTTCACGCCGCCGGATTCGGCCTCCTGCTTTGCAATCACGGTCGATCCGTACGGGATTTCCGGAGCGAGCTCCGGGTAGAAAGGCGGCAGCTCCGCCGCTCCGAGAATGGTCAGGGAGGAGAGAAGCCCGCAGGCGAAATGTCGGATTTTCATGGGACCTCTTACCTCACATTGAAGAAGCGGAACGGGTTGGTGCGCGAAGAAGAAACCAGCTTGTTGCTCTCGTTCCCGTTCACCGAATTGACGTGGCCGTCGAAGAACAGGAGGTTGGTCGTGTCCTTGTGACGGAAGGCGAGAACGCCCTTGTTGGGTGTGGTGTCTTCGCGGCCGGCAATGAAATATCCATAGGTCCCCGAATACGGGTCCAGGTTATACAGCAGGTGGTCGAGGGCGTCCGCGAATGCGGCGGATTTACTCGGGCGCGCCAGCTGGGTCAGCTTGAACGCCTTGTCTCCCGAAGCCCAGGTGGCTTCGAAATCCTTGTAGGAGGCTCCATAGCTCCAGTTGGCCTGGTAGCCGATCTGGTCGTCCAGCTTCACCGGCGTCATGTACCCTCTGGAGGAGGGGCAGATCAACCCCTTGCCGAATGCGACGGAGGAAGTGGTCGTGCCCGACAGCTGGTAGGTGCCGAGCAGCTTACGGAACTCATTGACGTTATACCAGTTGGGTTTTACCGGGATCCAATAGTCATCGTTGTTGGAGGCGTACAGGGTGCCGGCGACTCCGTACTGCTTGAGGATATTCGTACAGGTGGTTTTCCGCGCCGATTCCCGCGCCTGATTCAGCGCCGGCAACAGCATCGAGGCGAGAATCGCGATGATCGCAATTACGACCAACAGCTCTATCAATGTAAACCGGATCTTTTTCATCGTACCCCTCTCGGTTATGAATTGTTTGCCAATGGATAATAACCTTACCATACCTTACCAATTATACCATAAACTGAAATGAATGTCAATAGGCGACCGAAAAAAAATGAAAAAAAGTGAAGATTCTGCAGTAAAATCCGGAAAAACAGGCGCTTCCCCTTGACAAAAACGGGAATCGGTGTCATAATTATATAGTGAAGTGGTAAGGTAAGGTAACTATGAGTGATTTGAGAACCAGCGTACAGAAACCGATCTATCAGCAGATCCGCGAAGACCTGCTCATGAATTTCCGGGAGACGGGCGAAGCGCTGCTGCCGTCGGAGCGTGAGCTGTGCAAACGTTACGGCGTCTGCCGTCCGACCGTTCACAAGGCGCTGAGCTACCTTGTGGAAAACGACCTGATTGTCCGCCGCCCCGGCAAAGGCTCCTTTTTCCGCAGTCACGAGGAAAACCGGCCGAGGATCGCCTCCGGCGTGAAGCTTGTCATCCGGCGCGACTGGAAGGAGTGGAGCTCCGATAACTATTTCGGCATGATCGTGCAGGGAATCTGTTCGAGCCTGAATGAGCTCGGCGCGAACCTGACGATCGAACAGTTCAGCGACAAGCTGCTGCTCGACCTGCTGCCGGAGGAGGCTTCGCCGTCGATCTGGCTCTCGCCGGAAAAGGCGGAACAGGGGGTCATCCGGACGCTGGCCGATGCGGGGCGCCCGGTCACGGTCATCAACCGCCTGATGCGCCACCCGAACGTCAACGTCGTATCGGGGGATCATGTGAAGGACGGAGAAACGGTCGCGCTCTTCGCGCGGCAGCGCGAAGCCGGGCGGATGCTCTTTTTCCTGCAGGAGGCCGATTCGGGGCTCGCCCAGGCGCGCGAGGAGGGGATCCGCAATGTCCTCGGGGAGGGGGTGTCGCTCCGCCGGATTCCGCTGCCGTTCGACAATCTAGAAGCAGCAATGGGAAACGCTGCGCGGGAGCTGAGCGGCCAGTGGGAGGATTCGCTCCTGCTGCTGAACAGCAAGGCGCTGCTGCGCCCGGCCCTCAGGTGCTTCCCGCGGCCGGAGAATATCCTGCTGTTCGCCGACAACACCGAACCCCTGCTGGCGGGAATCAACCTCCTGGTCATGCCGGTGACGGAAATCGGCCGCCTCGCCGGACACACCGCCGCGACCGGGAACCCGGAGTCTCCCCGGATCCTGCTGCCGGGAGTGCTCCGTCTGCGCGCCTGAGCGCTTCTATCTGGAAACCACCCGGTAAGTCCCGTCCCGGTCGACCGGACACCGCCAGAACCCGCCGCCGAGCGGCTCCGGACGGACGGTTTCCGTCCCGCAGCTGACCTCCGGGTTCCCCGGCGCATAGAACAGGAGCTCCGGCCGGGCCTCGCCTTCAAATGGGTATTTCGGCAAATGAAGTTCGACCTCCGCCGAGTCGGGGGACTCCCGTTTCACAAGCGGCCGCGCGGTTCCGCAGTCGATGAGCTGAAGCCTGCCGGGCTCCGGAACCAGAATCACGTTCTCCCCTTCGCAGGTTCCGGCGGCAGGCCTGCGCCGGACCAGATCGAAGGCCGGGGTCCGGGCGGGAATATACAGCTTCTGCGTTTCATCCGCGCAGTAGATGCCGGGCCGGTCAACGGCCGTGTCGCGATTCAGCAGCCGCAGGAACCCGGCGTCGCGTGTATCGGCGATGCCGACCCCGAAAAACTTCGATGCAAGCTCACCCAGCCCGGAGGAGGGGATTCCGGAGAGCACGAGCAGCTTTTCCCCGGCGAATACGACCGGGCTGCCGCCGATTTCCCGGACGCTCCTCCTGTCGGCGCCGGGCAGGAGCCGGGACGGATTCCACCGCCCCTTCAGGAGCACTCCCCCGACGGATACCTCGCCCGGGAACGGTTCTGCTCCGACAGGAAAAAGAGGCAGCGTTTCCGCAAGACTCCTGCGGAAATCCCGGCTCTTCCGGCGGCCCGGTTCCGTGAACGAGTTGCGGCCCATGATGACAATGACCTTCTTTCCAGAGGGGACCGCGGCGAGAAAATCGTTCCAGAACCGGTCGGAAGCGCCGTCCAGGAAGCCGGTCAGCAGAATCAGGTTGTCATATCCGGCGCACTGATCCGTCTGGTCGGCGAGAAAGATATCCGGAGAGAGCGGCGTGAGCTGCGACCCGATCAGCTGCTCGGCGTCACGCATTTTCGCCAACGGGAACGGGGCGGCGGGAGGCAGGAAAAGGGCGGCGCCGCGCTTTGAGCGCCGGATCCCGGCGTAGACGTTCAGCAGCTCGAGCTGGCCGCGCAATACCGCCAGCTCCGTGGCCAGATAGTGGCAGTCCATCCATGAGAACGAGCTGCCGGCCGCGCCGCCGCCGTAGCAGAACCAGACGATCCCGGCCGGCTGGAACTGCAGCTCGTGATAGATGGAGCGCCACACATTCTGCGGCGTATTTGTGACCTGGCTGCCGGGCATGAACTCGTTGTATACGGGTCTCAGACCGTTCCGTTTCGCCTGGCTGTAGATGTATCCGCCGCGCAGCTCCGTAATATCCGGGCTGTAACGGCTGACGGCCTTGCCGATGTCAACACGGCGCCCCGGCTCCGAATCGAGAATGTAACCGGTCTCGGATTCGGCGTAGCACTGCTGGAGCGTCACGCGCTTCCCGCCCATGTGAACTGCCGGGGCGATCAGCGTGGCTTTGACGCGGTTGTTCATCTGTTTCGGAGTCAGGGAACGCAAACTGAACTCATAGCGGCACTTTTCCGCCGGATTCAGTTTTATCTCAAACTCCCGCGCGAATTCCCCATCCATCTCCTGCCGGAAGACGGGTATCGGTTTCCCGTGCTCCGGCAGCTTCGACACGGTGAACAGCAGCCCGGCTTCGGCGGCGTATTTCGTCTTCAGCCCGAACGTCATTTTATCCGCGCCCCGGAACGGCCCGAAAATTCCGTAGCAGCTGCCCGTGCTCTGCCAGAACGGCGGACGCAGCTCGAACGCTTCGACATACCGTTTCTCACTCTCGAACAACCGGGAAGGGTGAAAACGCATCTGGGTCGCGGCCGGATCGAGTGCATTCGAGCGGGTCGAATAGTAGGTCACTCCGGTCGCAAGAGAGGGAATCCGGAGCTGTCGCAGGCTCTGCCCGAAAACAGCTTCGTATTGCGGGGAGAGCAGCCTCGACGAGATGACGGCCCCGGATTCCGCGTAGGCCCGGTCGGCGGCGCGGATGTCGCCGGAGATGACATGCTCCTTGAACAGTGTATGCAGGAACCTGTAATCGGAAGATTGCTTCGGGACGGCGGCGCCGAGCTCGCCCCAGCTTCCGGCGGAGAACCCGAAATCCTTTTCGAATGTAATGCCGTCTCCGTTCGAATCCTCCCCGGGCGCGGCGTCACCGTAAAGCGCGCCGAGCCACTCACCGAACTGCCTTGCGCCGCCGGGTGAGGTAAAGAGGGCTTCGACCTCTTCCTTCTTGTGTCCGGTGTAGTGGAAATCGGGAGAGAAGTGCGGCTCGCTCCCGGTTGTGGCGCCGAGGCGGAACGCATACCGGGGGGCGCTTCCCGCAATCGCCTGCCCGTTCTTCCGGATTCCGGACAGGCGCTTTTCATCGTATGCATTGACCGGAATCGGGTTGTGGTGAATCGAAACCCAGGGGATCCCCGCCAGTTCGCAGAGCCGGTCCCCGGCGCGCTTTCCGTCGTGCGTGATATAGTCAAAAACGTCCCTGAGGTCGGCGAGCCGTTCGCGGGCCTCCGGCGAAAAGTAGACGTGTGCGCCGATCATCGGCCGTCTCGCATCGCGCGCACTGTAGACATTTTTGCCCGGAACCCGCCCGGAAAAATGGGGAGTCATCACCTGTGACGGATCGGGGCGGCGCAACTCCAGCTCGATGTCCGCCAATTCCTGCTCCGGCAGGAGCCAGCTCTGTTTGCGCAGCAGCGGCAGAGCTTCGCCGTTTCCGCCGCGGAGTTCCGGGCTTTCCAGAGAGAGCGAATCCGAATGGGTCGTCCGGTTCGCGTCGACGGCGAGGAAGAGTGGGAGCCGTCTGCCGGCGATTCCGGCCAGCTCGAGCCGGCACTCATAAGCCCCGGCGGCCGGCGGCACATGGCAGCGCCCGAGATAAAGCAGACGGCCGTCCCGCTCCGCATAGACCGACAGGCCGACGCCGTCCCCGCCGCCGTTGTTTTTGGTGACGCGGAGCGTCAGGGACGCGGCGGAGGCCGGGCGCAGGTCGGCGACATACTCCAGGAGCAGCCTGCCCGGTTCTTTCTTCCACGGTTCATGGAGCCGGGAATAACCGGTCCCTGACGGAACGGCCAGAGCGCCGGTATCGGCGTCACGGCCGGAGAACGGCTTCCGCAGCTCCCGGATCCGGTCGGTGGGAAGCAGTTCGAGCGGCGTGAAGAATGTGGTGTCGTCCGGCACAAATGAGAGGAGCACCGGAGAGGGCCCGGCGGTCTTTTGCTCTTCCGCCGCAAGCGGGAAGCAGCAGAGCGCGGAAAGCAGCAGGTACGGCAGGTGACGGAGCGGAAAAGAAGTGTGGCTCATGATGTTAAAGTTTCCATTTCCAATGTGTTCTGTAGTCGCGGTCAAGACTCTCAGCCTGCGTCTGCGCGGCCGCGTGGCCGTCGAGGAAAACGACGTTTTTCCGATTGCTGTGGCGAAAGGTCACAACCAGGATATCCAGCGTTGAGCTGAAATTCCGGTCTCCGATCGGAGCGAGCGCCTCCGAACCGTCGTCGGCCAGCTTCAGCTTGCCGGACTGCTTCGGCTCGTTGCTTCCATCCATATAAACGTACATCAGAGACGGAGTCGGAAACGTCGAGATCTTTCCGCGGGCGCCGGGCTTGAGCAGCCACTGATTCATGATGTACTGCCGGTACATCGGCGTCAGGCCGGAACCCGGACAGCGATACACCGCATAATTCCTGTGGTAAACCCAAAGCAGGCTGTCCCACGTGAGCCGCTTCGCCTGTTGGGCGGCGGAGGGGGGAAAACAGTCCCGCCAGTCGCTGCCGTACATCGTCAGGGCCGCACCGATCTGCCTCGTGTTGCTGAGACACTTTGCCGCATGCCCCCGCGCTCTGGCCTGGGTCAGCGCCGGCAGCAGGAGGGCGGCTAGAATGGCGATGATCGCAATCACGACGAGAAGTTCAATCAATGTGAAATGTCTCTTCATTTCGATTTCCCTCCAGAGGTTATTCCGGACACCGGGCGGTTGTCCCCCGGATCGTCATGGCCGGTTCGATGACGGGGTTCGGATCCTGCAACGCCAACCCCTTCATCAGGTTCTTCAGCATGTAGATGCCGCGAAAAATCGCCTCCGGCGCGTTCCAGGCGACGGAGCTGATCGGCGGATAGGTCTGCTCGGATTCAGTCTGTGAACTGCACGCGAGCAAACTGAACTGCTCCGGCACACGCAACCCGGCTTCGCACGCCGCGAACAGGACCCCCTTGGCGGCCCGCCCGTCGCTGCAGATCACCGCACTAGGGAACTCCCGCTGCGCAAAGAGCTTCCGGCTGAATTCGACTGCTCCGCGCAATGTCCCGGCATCCTCCTTCAGCTCCAGGCGCGCCGACCACCTTCCGGGATGGAACTCGAGCGAGAACTCATTGACTGCCCGCAGGAAGCCGTTTTCGATCTGCGCCTGCCGCCGGTACTCCCTGGGACCGGTCACGAGACCGAAGCGCCGGTGGCCGAGCGCCACGAGGTACTGGACCGCCTTGTAGAACGCCAGCTCGTAATCGGAGGTGAGGTTGTTCACGTACTCCTCCTCCAGCGCGATGAACGGGAAATCCGGATGGGCTCCCAGCCACTCGCGCAGCACAGGTGAAACAGTGCCGCCGTGCAGCACTCCGCCGGCCTGCCCGTTCGTCAGCAGCGCCGGGAGCTTCGAGGAGCCGGGATCATGGTACTCGATCTGGCAGCGCAGCTCCTCCGCTTCGCATTGCCGGATGAAGTTCGAGATCATCGGCATGAAATACCCGGAGCCGAAGATCCGCTCCGGCAGGTCGCTGATGATCAGCCCGAGATCGCTGCTCTGCTTCTGCTTGAGCAGCTTCGCCGCGAGATTCGGCTCGTAATTCATCTCCCGGGCGACTTTGCGGACCCGCTCCCGCATGGAGGCGGAAACCGTCCCCGTTCCGTTCAACGCCGCCGACGCGGTCGCGACTGCAACCCCCGCGGCATCCGCGATGTCTTTCAACCTGACTGTCCGGCCGCAGCTCATGGAACCCCTCCCGTAACGATTCATGAAACGTTCTATGTATTAATTATACCAAACCGGAAGTGCTTTGTCAAGAGCGAAAAGAAGAAAAATGCGGGATTGTGCGGTCCGCCTATCTCCCGGAGGAAATTTCCGGCGCCTGTTCCGGCCTCCGGCGGTGCGGATGCAGCGACGGGTCCAGCAGGACCCCGGCGAGGATCAGCGCCATGCCGCAGACCTGAAGTCCGTCCAGCGGCTCGTGCAGCAGCCAGTGCGCGAACAGGATCGCGGAAACCGGAATCAGATACTGGACGATATTCAACAGCGGCAGCGGAACCGTCGCCGTCGCCTGGTTCCACGCCCAGAATGCCCCGAGCGTCGGCAGCAGCACAAGCAACGCAAGCAGCCAGTACGTCTCCGGATTACCCGGCACGGAAAGCAGCCTGCGGTCAGCCAGCGCGTAGAGGAAGGTACTGCTCATGCCGAACAGCATCGCCCAGGCGGTGTAGACAAGTGAATCGACCCGCTGCAGCGTACTCTTTCCCCACAGGACATAACCCGCCCAGCTTGCGGCGGCCCCGACGATCAGCAGATCCGGAAAACCGAGCCGGGTCAGGCGGATCCCGGTGGGGCCGATTACGCGGATGACGAAGAGGCACCCCGTCAGGCTGATGGCGATTCCGATGACCTGTCCGGCCTTCAGCCTGTTGCCGAGCAGCACGCCGCCGAGCATGACGGCGACCGGAATCAGGGCGTCGAGCATCGAGGCGTTGATCGCGCTGGTCAGCCTCTCGCTCCAGAACATCAGCAGCCCGACCGCGCACATCCCGAGCGTCCCCTGCCCCGCAAGCTCAAACCAGTCGCGCCTCGAGAGCGCGAACATCCGCTTCGGCCCGCGGAAAACGAGCCCGGCGGCGAACATGATCGTCCCCGCCGCGAGAAAACGCCAGAACGACACGGCGGAGGGTGAGAGGCCGTGCTGCGACATCAGCAGCTTGCCGATGACGTAGTTCCCGCTCCACATGATACAGCTGGCCACAAGACAGACGATTCCGAAGAACCGGCGGCTGCCGGATCGATCCATGACGCATCTCCTTTCCTCTTCCGGAAAGTACAATAGCGTCAAAGGTTCCGGTTTTCAAGCATTCCGGCCGAAAATAAGCGATGAACCGCATATGCGATTCCGCACGGGAATTACTCTTCCGCTCCGGAGCGGTACATTTTCCGGGCAACACCGCGTGCAGCCTCCACCATTTCCGGCACGGGGCGGTCGCAGATATCGAGGAACCCGATTCCCATGTTTTCGTCGTCAAGACTGCGCCCGGAAGCCGGCTCGTCGTAGAGCCGGTAATAATGACAGCCGACGATGCTCGGATGTGCGAGCGCACTTTCAACATAACGGGTATAGGCGGCCGCCCGCTCCGCATTGTCAGCACAGGCAACCAGCCCCGGATGGGCGTTTCCGCCGGCGGTTGTTCCGAAGTGGAACTCCCCGATCAGGACCGGTTTATCCACTCCCTCCGGCAATGCAAAGTTGGAGAGCGAATACTGATAGATGTTGTAGCTCATCACATCGCAGTATTCGGCGGCGATTCGCGCAATCTGTTCGCCCGGATCACCAGCAAAGCGGCAACCGAGGTAAAGCTTGTCCGGAAGCGCCTTCCGGACCGCGTTGCGGGCCCCTTCAAAATAACGCCTCACGATGCAGGAGTTGAACTCCTTCAGATCATTCCGCGCAGCGGCCCCGGGCAGAGAGGTTGATTCGAGAAACGCGCCGAACGAGGCGTAGCTGCTTCCCCAGGCCGCATTCAGCGCTTCAATCGAACGGTATTTCCGTTCCAGCCGATGGCGGAATTCACGCTTGGCGGCCTGGTCGGGCGGGCTTTGCAGAACCGCTTCGGCAAGCGCGGTTTCGCCGCCGAAACGGTGCTCGTTATCGACGAAAACGCCGATGCACATCGGATCGCCGGCCGCGAATTCCCACCCCTGTTCGATCGCCTTTACGAGACATGCTTCATAGCGCGGGTCGAAGACATCCTCGAAATGCTGCCAGTTTCCCTGATGACCCTTGATGGAGGGGCCGCCGCTGCAGTAAATCTGAAAAACATAGGGGGTGGAGCCGCCGCGCAAATAAGTCGGCCAGGTCCAGTTCCCCATCGTGTTGATTCCCCAGCTCCGGGCACGGGCATGCAGCAGCCTGCGGTAATCCGGCTCATAGTTTGCGCCGTATTTGCGAATCAGGTTCCGCTGCAGAAAATCAAACATGACCGGCTTTACCTTTTTCCGGCTGTAGAAGTTTTTCCCGGGGGCGGGATCGATGGTTTTCCAGAGGGAGCTGAACCGGGGGTCATTCCGGTCCGGGAGGTCTTCGAAATAATGTTCCCGGAATGTAACGCCGGTCGCCTCGGTCCCCCGGAACTGATCGATTCCATGTGAGAAGAAAAGCTTGCCGGAGGGGTCGACCAGATACCATTTCCCTTCATACTTGACCGGATAGAAACTGCCGGTCGCCTTGAACGAGGGGCCATCCGCCCAACCGCCGTACCGGTTCCAGCCGGAGGGACGGGAATGCGCAGTAAGATCGTGCCGCTCCGCTTCCTTCGCAGCGGCGAGGTCCGCATCGGCATGTGTTTTGCCGCTCCACTCCCTGTGCCTGTACTGGCCGTAGGTGTCTATAGCAGGATAAAATGCCGAAGCACTTTTCAATGCGCCGGAGGGAACATCCGCTTTCCCCTCCACCCGAATTTCATTCACGGAGAAGCGGATCCGCCGGCGGGGAGCGCTGCTCCACAGCATGATGTTCGTGATCTTCTTCACATCGAGGTTGCTGCCTCCGGGTATCCCTTCCGGCGGCGTCATGACGCCCTCGAAACGGATCCCCTCCGCCGCCGTGTCGTTTCGCGTGTAACGGACACGCAGAGTTGCGGATTCTCCTGCGGCAAATGCGCGTCCCCCTTTCGCACAGAATTCTTTGCCGTCCGCACCGAGGTTCTCGATCTGGCAGAGAATTATGACCGGATATGTTTCGCGGTTGGTGACGTCGATTGCAAGCACATTGCCCTCCGACAGGTCGAAATAGCGGCCGGATTGAGGCGTCAGGCTGATGCCGGGCCAGGTGAAATCCTGATTGCCGGCGATTTCAACTGCAAGAGTGCGACCAAGTTTTTCCGCCGAAGCGGCGCCGTTCACGGTGATTTTCCGGGCATCGTATGCGGAAAGGTCGAGCGGCTTCTCCAGACGGACCTCGGTCCTGCCCAATCGGATGCCGGTAATTTCACAGCAGCCTTCCGCGTTCCGGAAGTCCGCTTTGTGGACGGCGAATCCGATTGCGGTGACTTCTCCGCGGAATTTTCCGTCTGCCGCTCCGCCCCATCGGCTGCGGGGAGAGCCCGCGACCGGCACGGAAATTTCCTTCCAGGCGTTTCCGGCGCCGAATCCGACTGAAATGAAATGCTGATGAATCTGACCGGCGGAATCCGTGAGGCGCACACCGATCCGCCCGATCTCCCCCCGGACCCGGAAACGCAGTTCATTTGCACCGGCAAAAGAAGCCTTGCGGGAAACTGCAACGTGGCTGCCCCCCTTCCGGAAGTCGCCGGAGAGGCGCAGGATGCCGTTGCCGGCGCAGATGGCCGAGCCCCCGGCCCGGTCGTCCTTCGGACCGCCGCTGAAGTTCCAATTCATGAGCTCCGCATCAATCGGGATGGTACAGAACTCCGCCGCGACGAGCAGCAGCGGCAGGGAAAAGGCCGCCGCAAGCAGTTGTTTCCACCGTTTCATCTTGATCTCCCCGGTCTGAATCAGTTATTTTCCTTGCCGCCGGCAGAATTGTACGATACTTTCACCCGGGTAGAGCTCGAACGCAAGCCGCCTTTGTCAAGACTTTCGACATGACCGTCGAACATCAGGGCGGTTCCACGTCCTCCGTGACGGCGGATGAAACCGATTCCGGTGGATTCCTTGAACTCTCCGGGGTTGAAATACCAGGCGCTGGTGGCGGCGGGCGTGCCGCCGTGGAAAGCATAGGTATCACCGTAGAGAATGGTCGTCGATGGCCTCTTCGCATTGCGCAGCACGATAAAGCGGTTTGCCTTCACGCCGTTGTGCTCCCGGACCAGTTCCCCGAGGTCGTCGCGCTTGTTCACACCGTCGACCGTCTTATTGCTCCAGTAATCGGCGTCGTTGCGGTAATCGCAGAGGCCGTTGGTTTTGAAGCAGACAACGCCGGGCCGGATTTCCGCGGACGGGCAGCGGGCGGCGGCGGCCGGCGCATATTTGAGGCTGAGATCGGAATTGGATGAAACCTCCGGATTGTCGAGCAGAATCTGGGTCCAGGCAACGAAGCTGTAGTCGGCATAGACCGTCTGGTAGACCAGCATTCCGTTGAAATCATCGCCGTACATCTGGAACGCTGACCCCATCTGCTTGCAATTGTTGACGCATGCCGTTCCCCGGGCCCGCTCCCGCGCCTGGTTCAAGGCAGGCAGCAGCATGGAGGCGAGAATCGCGATGATGGCAATTACAACCAGAAGTTCGATCAATGTGAATAAACGTCTCATTTCCATATTCTCCTTGTCTTTGAGGGGTATTTGAAACAAATGGCATTGTCAGGCGAGGGGACGGGGGAACTGCAGCAGCGTGGCCTCCGGAACGCCCGGAGCCTCCATGCGGAAAAAAAGCAGTTCAAGCGCCCGCCTTGCAATCAACGGCATATCGAGGTCGATCATGGCCGGAGTCGGCCAGAAATTCTTCAGCATGATGCTGCTGTCGCAGACGATGACGTTATGCGGCGTATATTTCTGAAGCAGTCCAAGGCTGTCGAGTCCGCAGCAGAGCTTGGTTCCGCAGCGCGCATTGAATCCGAAAAAGCCGATTTTTTCAGAGCCGGACTCAATATAAGCTTTCAGCCGTTCCGTGAAATCGGTGTCATATTTGCCGAAAACGAATTCCGCAGCTTCAACACCGGCGGCGTTCATGCGCTCGAGAAAGTGGACAATGCGCGGGTGCTGAGGAAATCTGACCATGTCGCTGCGCCAGAAAACAGCGCTGCGGTCGATATCGCTTCTCAGGAGATAGGTCACGGCCTGTTCGACGATCTTCTCATCATCCGCGGTAATGCGGTCACAGTTTTTCCGCAACGGTTCCCAGCCAAACACCTGAACCGTCGGAATCGATTCCGGTACCAGGCCGATGTTCTCCGGATCATTATAGAAAAAAACCGCTTCACAGCCGTCCAGCAGGCGGGGATTCTCCGACAGCTCCGACTGGTTGGCGGAGTGGAAATCCACTCCGTAACGGTTCATAAGCTGTCCCAGTTCAACCAGCAGAGAAGCGCCGATCGGGTCGGCCTCATCGACGCTGTTGTCGAGAAACAGAACCGGGCCGAGATGGGCGAAACGCTTTGCCGGAGCCGGCACGCTCTTCTTCTGATAGGGGCGCGGCGTAAAGCCGTCTTCCTCGGCTATTTTACGGATTTTTTCCCGAACCGCTTCGGAGAGACGCGGCGAGTTCCGGAGCGCCATCGATACCGTGGCCGCCGTAACTCCGGCTTTTTCCGCCAGGTCGTTCAGGTTTCGGGTTTTCTTCTGATAAACCATAATCCGTCGTCATCCTTCCGCATGATTGCTGTACGACGGATATTATACCAAATTTCATTCCGAAAGTCAACAGGATAAAATAAGATTTAATAAATTAATTCTTAACCACATTTTAAACAAAGAAGGTAATAACCCGGCAGGCATGGCACCGGATCCGGCTTCAAAAACTCCTCCATTATATGCAGGAATTTCTCCGTTTCAGCGGCAATACTCCCAGTTCACAAGGTCATCGCTCCAGGCGATTCCGATGCAGGCGTACTGGTCGAAAACGACGCTCTCGTCCTCCGGCCCGGTACCGTGGAAAAAGAGCAGCGCCTTGCCGATCGAGGGATCGTTCCGGAGGTCGATGACGGCTCCGGCCGTAAGGCGCCCCTGTGCCCACGGCCACTCCTTCTGACCGAGGGTAATGAGCGTCCCGGTGTCGCGCCAGCGGATGAGGTCCGTGCTTTTCAGCAGGCCGATTCCGTTTTTCGGGGAGTGCCAGAGCCAGTACTCATCGCCGGCTACGGCGACACATACGTTCTCTCCGCTCTCGGTACGGCCGTGATAATTCCAGTGGACGAGGTCCCGCGACCACGAGAGCGACACGCCGGACTGCTTGTAAAAGCACCAGTATTTGCCGGGCTCGTCCTTGTCCTCGAGCAGGTAGGGGTCGATCATGCGGCCCATCTCCCCGCGGGAGACGCCGTCGCCTTTGACCCGGAGCAGCTCCGGGGCATCCCAGTGTTCGAGGTCGTCGGAACGCATGAGGAAGATGCGGGAATCGGCCGTGCCGTACTTTTCGCCGTTCGGGCGGCAGTAGGTCTGGCAGCAGAGACAGAAGCGGCCGCCGAACCGGATGATGTTGCCGGGACTCGAGAAATTCAGCGCGGCGTCGCGCACCGAAAGCTTCCTGACCGGCGTGAACACCGCAAGGTCGCTGCTGGTCGTCATCGCGAGGTAGAGGAACACACTGCCGTCCGTTTCCGTCTCGACCAGCGTGAAATACAGGTAAAAGCGGCCGTTGTGAAAAAAGACCGCGGGGTCGCGGTAAGCGGTGTGCGCGTCTCCCTGCAGCAGGATGGGAGAGGCGAGTTTTTCCAAGTCGATCATACGGGGCTCCTCCGGTGTGGTTCAGGAAAGTATTCTCTTATTAACCTAGCACCGGAGTCCCGCTTTGTCCAGAGCAGAACGGGATTTTCCCTGTTCAGGGCTCCAGACGGTAGACCAGACTGACCAGGCTTTGCGGCGGGATTTCCGTCGAAAGCGGCAGCTCCCGGACCCGGATCGGCCGTTCCCCGGGTGCATTGACGGACTCGAGCGAGGGAGCGCTCAGGGCGGAAACGGCGACGAGCTTCGCCTCCGCCCCGGAGATCCGCACCTCCAATGCGCGGCGCGAGAAGGGGAGCCGGTTGTTGAGCCAGACGGTCACGATTTTCCCGTCCCCGGAGCGGATCGCCGCCCCGGTGAAGTGGAAGGGCTCCCGGTACGGGTCAGCTCCGGCTCCGGTCAGCTCCGTTTCAAGCACATCTCCGTGATGCGCGTCCCGGAAGAAGCGGAAAAGCTCCGCGATCCCGGTCGTATAGAGCCTCTCTTTCTGCCGGTCCCGGTACATGACGCCCCACGGCCCCGCCGAAAAGGCGTGATAGGTCATGGCGCCCGTGTCAGGGCGGTTGAGGTTCAGCAGCAGCCACTCGGCGGTATCCAGCACACCGACGAGGGCATGAGTCTGGAACCAGTTGGCGCGCCACTTTTCCGCGCCGTCGCTGTAGCCGGGGGGCCACTTGGCGTGTTCCGAATGGAAGAGCCGGATGGAGGGGTTGGCGCTCGCGGCGATGTCGTCCCGCATCACATCAAGATAACGCAGCAGGTTCCCCGGCGGCAGCCCGCGATAGTAGGGATGAAACACCAGATATCGAAGCTCCGGGGCGAGTTCCGTCAGCACTGTCCTGTGCCACTTTTGCCAGCTCTCCGCCCGGGAGGGGTCCCACGGCGACGAAATGGCATGGGCCGCGAATACCGCATCGGGGACGACCGACCGGATCGCCTCCATATGCGCTTTGCAGGCGGCGACATACCCGTCCGGCTCCATATGCTTGGGGCCGCCGAGATCCATCTCGTTGCCGAGTTCCCAGACGGCGGGCCTGACCGGCTTTTCGACTCCCCAGGCGATCCGTTTCGCGCCCCACTCGGTGTCGGCGGAGCCGGTCAGGAATTCGGCGAGGACCCGGCTCTCCTCCGGCGCGGAGTTGTAGAGCCGGATCACGTAAACGAACTCCGTATGCGGGTCGAGCCTGCGGAAGGTGCTGAAATGCTCGAGCAGTCCGTAGGACACGACCTTTCCGCCGCTCTGGTTCGCCCAGAACACCACAGGTTTGCGTTCGCGGTTGGGGCCGATCATCTTCCGGAAGTCCATGAATTGCGAATCGGTTCCGGCGGTCCGGACGAACGGCAGGGGAACGCCCCCGAGCAGCCGGAAGAAATCCGGCGCAACCGGATTCAGCGCGGCCTCCGGCCCGGCAGGCTCCGTCGGCTTCAGGATGTCGAAGCCGTGCCAGTCGTTGTTCACGCCGAACAGTCGCGGCGTGCTTTGGCGGAGCGTCCGGTCCGCATGGACGGTCAGCACGGCCGGCAGGAGCGGCGGGGCGGTCTTGATCTCGGGAGCGATGACGATATTCGCATACTCCCCGCCGTCGCCGCGCGGCCGGCAGGAGTCCGCAGAGACGGTCAGCACGGCCTTGAATTTTCTCCCCTTCTCCAACTGATAATCGTCGAAGAAGAGCATCCGGAGGTGGCCGGACCAGGCGACCCTGCGCAGATCCTGGAGCTTCCACTCCCGGCTGGAGCCCGCGGGGTCGAGCCGCACGGTTCCCGCGTCGGATTTCAGCAGCATCGGCCCGCCGCCCTGCGCGAGGAGCTGCGGCCCCTCCGGCAGCGTCCGGCAGGAGTTCCGGGGGCCGGTCAGAGAGAGCTCGATGTAGCGGCCGTCCCGGATCCCCGGCCGGAACTCTCCCTCCCAGACCACAGTGAGTGTTTCGCCGGAGCTGCGGTGCCGGCGCGAGAACTCGCCCGCGTCATTTTTCCAGCGATAGACGGTCTCCTTCCCTTCAGTCGCGACGGTAAAGCCGCCGGAGAGGAGCGAGGCGGCGACTTTCCACTCCTTCGTCTGGAGCGTCAGGGAGTCGCGGACCAGAAGTTCGGTTCCGTTCAGACGGATGTGCATTTTCCCTTCGGAGTCGATCCGCGCCTCCGGCCCGGCGGCCGCTGCCGCCAGCAGGAACCCGGCGGAGAGAAGCATCAGCAGTTGTTTCATGATTCCGGCGCTTCCCGTTTTATTTCAGCATCGGCTCGATGCATTCGCGATCGTAGAGGCCCTGCGGCTTCTGCCGGACGGAGAAGCTTGTCACATGCCCGTCCATCATCCCGGCATTCACGCCGGTGCGGTGGCGGGGGCTGAGCTTGTAGGTGGCCGTGGTGTCTTCGTTGAGCATCATCCAGTCCCAGGTGCCGCCCGCGACAACGGTATAGTACCGCGTCGCGTCGGCCATGAACAGCTTCCGCGACGGATTCACCGCCTGCTTGAGCGCGAGGAACCGGGCGCTGCCGGCCGTGGCGCTGTCAGTCGGCCCCCGGCGCTCATTCTGCCCGTAGCCGAGCCCGATCGCCGAAGCGGGGCAGCGGGTCACGCCGAGGGCGGAGTATGCGCCGGTTCCGGCCGGGACCGACGGGAGAAACCCGGTATCCTGCAGCATCCGGAACCAGGCGACCCTGGCGCCGTCCACAGGGCTCGGGATGTTGTTGCGCGGAATCCGGTCGAACTCCTGGTCGTACATGATGACCGCCGTCATGATCTGCTTTATGTTGCTCCTGCAGTTCGTATCGCGCGCCCGGTCGCGCGCCTGATTCAGGGCCGGCAGAAGGATCGCGGCAAGAATCGCGATGATCGCAATTACAACTAAAAGTTCAATCAGTGTGAAATCTTTTCTCATACAGCCTCCTTATGGTTTGATGCTTTCGCATTTGTTGAAGCGGGTAGGTACATGGATTTCGCGTTCGGCGCCGCTTTCGGACAGAAGCTCGAATGCCGCGTCCATCAGCCCCTGCGTATCGAGTTCGATATGGGCGAGCGAAGGCGTTCCGAGCGCGGAGATGCGCGGTACGGCGATGCCGATCAGCTCCCGGTCCTCCGGAATGCGGAACCCGTCGTGCAGCAGCCGGGTCAGGAGGAAAATCGCCTTTTCGCCGCCGCCGATGATCCAGGCTTCCGGAGCGTCTCCGGCGGTGATCGCCGAGCTTTCGAATTCGATCCGGCCGAAACTGTCAGCTCCGGTGAAGCTGTAGCGTTCGATCGCAACGCCGTGTTTTTTCCCGGCGGCTAGAATCGATTCGAGCTTATTCGAAACTTCGTTCGGAAAGCTGATGTACCCGATCCGGGCATGGCGCTTCGCCAACTCCCCCACCGCGAGTTCCATCCCCCGGGTGTAATCGCAGTGGATCGCGGAGAAACCGGGCACCTTGCAATCGTAAGTCACCAGCGGAATCTCCTCCCGGCGGATGATTCCGATCAGGTCCCGGTGCTGTTCGAGACTCGCGGGGAGGTAGATGATGCCGTCCACCCCGACGTCAAGCAGCCGCTTCAACGCGGCGTGTTCCTTCTCCACGGCCCACTCCGTCGCGGAGATCAGAAGCTGCTTCCCGTACTTCTCCGCCGCCGCCAGCGCCATCGCCACCAGCTCCGAATAGTAGAGCGAAGCGATGTCGCCCACAACCATGCCGATCATTCCGGTCTTACCGGTTTTGAGCATCCGCGCCGCCCGGGAGGGGCGGTAATTCAGCCGCTCCGCGCAGTCGCGGATCCGCTGACGCGTCTCCGGGCGCATCCGCTCCGCAAGCGGTTTTCCGTTCAGCACCAGCGACACCGTGGAGACATCCACCCCCGCCGCGAAGGCGACATCCTGCAGGGAGCTCCTGCGTTTTCCCTTCAGTTCGGTCATTGGCAATTCAAAGGTTTGAATAAATTCGGTTTAAAAATTTCCCACAATGTTCAAAGGTTTGAAATAATTATAGCAAACAACAGCGGCATTGTCAAGAGCGGAAATGAAAATTAACCGTTTTTTCCGGAAACCGCCAGACGGCCGGGGCGGCCGGACAATACGAACCGGGTTCCCGGAAAAGCGCAAGCGGACGCATCCGCCTCCCCGCCGGATCCGCCGTCATGGACTTCCGGGCACAACATCCTGGAAAATGCGGATATGGAGAACCGGGCATTGACTTTTGCAGGCCGGCGGGATACATTAATTGCAGTGCGGCTTCTGCATGTTATCATAAGAGGAGGAGGTAGCTGTGAGGAAGTTTCAATTGATCGATTGTGTCTCGGGCCGGAGCCGGATCACCGATGCGGAGAAGATCCCGCCGACCCTCGCCGAGTTCCTGATGCCCGCCGTGCAGGAGGGCTCCGGGATGTATCAGGATTTCTTCTACCGGCTCGTCACGCTCGACGGCTGCGCCGGAGTCATGTTCCACATCACGTGGCACAGCGGAGAGGGAGAACCGCTGGCCGACGGCTTCGTGTCGGCGGTGCGTTCACCTGAGGCGTTCGAACAGTGGCTGGCGCTGACGCACCGCCCGGAGCTGTTCGGCCCGAAGCCGGAGAAATCCGACGAGCCGGTGCCGCCGTTCGCGGCGGTGCTGCGCTACCCGCAGTCCCGGGCGGCAAAAAACGCGCGCAGCGAGGAGTATCCCGGCTGGGAGTCCCGCTTCGAAACGCTGCTTGTCGCGCTTTCCGATCTCCTGATCAGCGAAGAGGAGAAACGCGGCGCACGCGGCAGGTAGCACATGGACACCGGCAGAATACGGCTCCCCGAGCACCATTACCTCAGCAAAGTCAACTGGCTGCGCGCGGCGGTGCTCGGGGCGAATGACGGCATCGTCTCCACGGCGAGCCTGATCGTCGGAGTGGCGGCGGCGACGCCGTCCCGCATGCCGATCCTGATCGCCGGAGTGGCGGGGCTCGTCGCCGGCGCAATGTCGATGGCGGCCGGGGAGTATGTGTCGGTCAGCTCGCAGGCCGATTCGGAATCCGCCGACATCATGCGTGAAAAACGCGAGCTCCGCCGTCATCCGCGCCTTGAACTCGTGGAACTGACGCAGATCTACGAACGCCGCGGGCTGGCCCCGGAGCTGGCCGCCGAAGTGGCAAAGCAGCTCAGCGAACACAATGCGCTGAAAGCGCACCTGCATGATGAACTCGGGCTGTCGGAGGTCCTGAAGCCTCACCCGATCCAGGCGGCACTCTCATCGTTCGCGGCTTTCACGGCCGGAGCGCTGATGCCGCTCGCATCGGTGCTGGTATTCCCGGAGCCGTTCCTGAAATACGGCGTCGCACTGGTGTCGTTGGCTGTCCTCGGGGCGACAGGGGCGATCGCCGCGCACACCGGCGGGGCGAGGATCCTGCCGGCAACGCTGCGCGTGATGTTCTGGGGATTCCTGGCGATGGCGGCCACCGCCGGAATCGGCTCGCTTTTCGGCACGGGCGCCTGACGCCGGACGGCCCTCGCCGCTTCAGCGGAAGAACTTCAGGAGCAGGACGGTCTGCTCAAGCGGGAGCCCGGTCACAACGGCCTTGCCGTCTTTGAAGCTGACCGGCAAATCGAAGGTTTCTCCGGTCATCATGTCGATTGCGAGCGGCGGCTGGGTGAACTCCTGGAGCCCTTCGATTTCGAAGCTGACCGGGCGGCTGTTGAATTCGCCGCTGTACGGCTGCATCGACCAGAGGGCGACCATGCGCTCGTCCGGAGCCGACGGGTGGCGGAACGCATAGGCGCGGATCCCGTTCGCCGCATCGATCGTCGCGTCATCCCAATCCTTCACGAGTTCGGAGCGGGCCATGCTGCGATGCAATGCGCTCTTCGTGATTTCGACTTTCACTCCCGGATCGGGCTCCGCCCCGGCGAGCAGGGAGTTCATGCGCTGCATGACGTAAAACGACGGCTTGCGGCTGTAGTCGGCCCGCAGGAGCCCGAAATTCGCCTCGTCCAGGCGCGGTGCCGAGCCGTAGTCGTCGAGGAAGTCGTACTGGCAACTGAGCGCAATCGGCAGCGCGAGGCTCTCCGCGAACCGGCGCAGCAGGTAAAGCGCCTGCGCCTGCTCACTGAACCCGGCATAGAGCCCCTTCATCCTGTCGTCGTTCATCTGGAAGGTCGTGAAGCCGAACTCCGTCACCCAGAGCGAGCGCGGTTTTCCGGTTTTGACGAACTGCTCATGATAGGAGTCGACCAGGCCCTTGAAGGTATGCTCGGCGTCGCCGATGGCGATGCCGTCACGCCTGGCCAGCCGCTTTCCGAACGGGACCTTCTCCGGCGGCAGCGAAAAGGTGTACGGGTGCTCGACCACGCCGTCGAGGCTCTTCGACACTCCGATGTTCAGCGCGTGAAAGTTGGTCGGCGCGCAGGAGCCGAGCCCGATGACCGTCTTCTCCGGGGCGAGCTTTTTGATGAGTTCGGCGGCGGCGTTCGTGTACTTCACATGCGCCCTGACCCACTCCGAGACGGAACCGTCCGCCTCATAGCCGTTCCAGCTGCCGTCCCTGCCCCTGTATTTGTAGGTCTGCCGCCATTTGCCGAAGTTGTTCGGTTCGTTGCCGAGCTCATAGACATCCACGGACTCCCGGCTCTGTTCAACGATATCCTGAACCTTTTTCAGGAATTCCGGCAGCGGTTCGTCGGCCCGCAGGTCGATCACGACGATCTGCCCGATGCCGCGCTCCTTCGCTTTCTTCAGCGTCTGCATATCAGTGTCGCGGATCTTCCACGAACCGTCCGGCAGTTTGTCGAGCGCGAGCCCTTCGCGGATGAACTTGAATCCGCAGGCCGCGATCTCATCGAGCAGCAGCTCCTTCGGATACCACCCCTTGAACGCCCCCTCCGGCTTCGGCGCGTAGCTGAAGTGGACGCAGGTCCCGAACCGGGAGCTCCCGATCTCGCGGCTCGATTTCGGCGCGCCGAGGTTGACCGACCCGCTGAGCCGCCCTTTGACGGCGGTCGGGAACGCCGCCTTTTCACCATTGTCGTTCGACACTCTCAGCGTAATGCGGTAAATGTTGCGCGGGTTGACCTCTCCCGTGAACGGCACTTTATAGAAAATCTCATTCGCCGCTCCCGGCACGAGCCGGTAACGCTGCACGAGGTCGCGGCCCGGCTGCGGAAAAACGATTTCAAGCTGCGCCGGAACGGAGCCTTCCGCCGCCGGAGTCAGCTTCAGCATCGCGCCTTCGAGCTGCGGCTGCCATTCCCCCTTCAGCGTCCACCCGGCGAGCGCGCGTTCGAAATTTTCACCGGAAGCGGAGGAGGCGGGGAGCCCCGGGAGCTCTGCGGAGAGCGACTTGACCGTGATGACGCCTTTCTCCGGCAACTCCTTGCCTTTTGTGGCCATGAGCCAGACCGACTTCAGCGGCATGACCGGCTGTTTATGGTCGCCCGAGCCGCCCCATATGCTGCCCCATGGCCCCTTGACGCTGAGCGTCAGCGTCTCGTCGACTCCCTTCTTCAGCCGGAACCCTTTCCCCTGGAAGAAGCGCCCGGCCGAATCGACGAGCCGGTAATTGAACCCGGCCGGTTCCGATGCATTGACCGTGACAGAGAGCGAATCCGCCTGCGGGACCGGCAGATTTTTCGGCTGGCAGCCGACATACGAGCCGCCGCCGGAGAAGTCGTACCCGAGCTTCAGTCCGTCCGCGGCGGCGGAGAGGGAGACCCGGGCCCCCTTGAATTCGGACCCGTTGAACGAACTCCAGTTCGCGGCGGAACGGCAGCCGTCAAGGAGCACCTCCGCCGCCGGGAGCAGCGGAGCCGCCGCGGCAAACATGAAAATAGAGAACGGTTTCAAAAGTGACATGATCGATATTTCCTTCCGGTTCGTTAGCGGGCTAGGGCACCACGTAGGTGTCCGGACGCTGCGGATTCCATTTGTTATGCGGTTTGTATTGCGCCTCGCCCCAGTTCACGCCGAGCTGGTCGTTGTTGTAGAGGCCGCGGCAGACCGTTCCGATGCCCGGAACGCCGGTATTGGAGTAAGCGAACGAAACATGCCCGTCAAGCCACGTGACGGTGCAGTAGCGTCCGTGGAACGGATACGCCTGCGGCTGGGAGGTATTGGCCTGGGCCGGAGCGTAGTAATATCCGGATGGGTTGCTGGTAACCTCAGTCGCCGCCTCCGCGAAAAGCACCGTCGTCGACAGATTCCTGGAGCGCGACGGCTTGTAGCCGCGCAGAAAATCCCGGTTGAAGCCGTACGAGACACGACAGTCGTCGAAACGCTTGGCGAGATCCGGGCTGCTCAGGTTCACCTGATCTTCCGGGCACCACCAGAAATTGCTATTGGTTTTGCTGTTCACGGTATAGGGCCGCGCCAGCTGATGCCAGGTCGGATAGGTGCCGTTGTTGTAGTACAGGATTCCGTTGTTGCCGTCTACGTACATCTGTGTGGCGAGCCCGATCTGCTTGGCGTTGCCCGTGCATTTGCTCTTGCGGGCCGCGCCGCGCGCCTGGTTCAGGGCCGGCAGCAGCATCGAGGCGAGAATCGCGATGATTGCAATTACCACAATTAGTTCTATGTAAAACATGTAGTTTGGTTGATTATCGGTAAACAACGACTTATATTAAAGCAAGCAACCTGAGGTGATAATGAAAGCAATTATTTACGC
>JABLYX010000104.1 GCA_018265615.1 Lentisphaeria bacterium | reverse complement strand
AACATCACATACCAATTGTTATACGCCGGCATTTTACATTGATCGAGCTTCTGGTCGTGATTGCGATCATCGCCATTCTGGCGGCGATGCTGCTGCCTGCGCTGAACGGAGCGCGGAGCAGGGCGCGCACCATCAGCTGCGGAAGCACGATGACGAATTTCGGCAAGGCCTCCATGATGTACGAGAGCGATTCCGGCGACTGGAAGCCGGCGATCAATACCGTGGCTCCCCATGCCTCGCAGCGCTGGCTCTATCAGCTGCGCCCCTATCTCGGGCTCCCGGTCGAGAATACCGGGTATGTTCCCGCCAAGATGGTTTGCGCCGGGGCCGAAAACGCCTTCAAGGACATTGCTTCGAACCGGGTCGGATGTGCGAAGATAGAGAACTCCTACGGGATCAACCGGGAGGGCTACCCGTCATACGCCGAGCACAGTGCGGGAAAGTACCGCGGCGTGAAAAATTCCCAGGTGCACCGCCCCTCTCAGAAAATCTGGATGACGGACGCCAGCGACTGGCTGATCTCCTATGACCGCGCCAATGCCCCGACGGCTTATTATCTCTGGGGAGAAGAGTATTCCGCCTCCTGCAACAATGTTCCCTGCTACCGCCACAATGACCGGTTGAACATCATTTACAGTGACGGCCACCTCGGTTCGGCCCAGTGGAAGGAGCTGTGGGACAAAGCCGCTGGATCCAGTGTGTATTACAAGGAAAAGTGGGACGTTACCGCCAGATAAAAAGGGGGATGAGATGAAATTTTTTTCCGCTGTTGTGATGACTGCTGCCGCCGCTGCCTGCATGGCGGCGGCCCTGCCGGAGTATCTGCACCTCCGGCCGGACGGAACCATGGTTCTGGATGGCCGCTGGACTATGGATGTGAGGCGCTTCAGCCCCGACTGGAGCCCTCTTTCCCAGAGGAGCACGCTGGTCGATGTCGGATTCCCGAAGAGCTCTCCTGCGGAGTTCGAAACCCGGGGCGTCTTTGACACGTTCCGCCTGACGCAGGTTGTCAGGGGGAAGGATGCGAAGCGTTTCCTCTGGGATCTGGAGCTGAAAGCTGAAAAAAATCCGGTCAGGTGCAATCTCCTCTACTTCAGCATCGACCTGCAGCTTGATCGGGATATCACCCTCTCCATTGACGGAAAGCCGGTCGGAATGACGGCTGCGACGCAGAAGAAAAATGTGTTCGATGCGCGGGCGAAGGCGGTGACCATCGCCGATCCGGACGGAAAGGTCACGATTTCCGGGGATTTCCGGGCCGTCGCCGCAGGGGCGTTCCGGAATAAGGAGGGGGATTATTTCCAACTGCGGCTGCTTCCGGTCGGAGTGAAGTTCCCGGACGAGATCGCAGGTTGGAAGCTCTCGCTTGAAATCGGGGCGGATTTTCCCAAAGCGAAGGTGAATTCCCTGCCGCTGGATCTTTCTCCTGTGTGCAACCGCGCCCTCGCCGACGAAGTCGCCGAGGATGGCAAAGGCGGCTGGACCGACCAGGGGCCGGAGATGGATCTGCGCGCTTTCCGGCCCGGCAGGCACAATTTTCACGGTATTGCGATGAAGACCGCCGACGCCTGCCTGGTGCTCGGGCGCGGAACGGCGGAAAAGGCGGAGCTGAAGCTCCCCGCAGCGGTTCCCGGCGGGATGAATCACCTCTATCTCCTGCACGCCTCGGCCTGGACCTCGAACCTGCCGGTCGGTGTCATCAGGGTCTCCTGTGCGGACGGCTCCCGGCAGGAGATCCCCGTGACCGGCGGCAGGGAGTGCGGCAACTGGTACAGGCCGATCGGCGGCCCCAATGCCCATGTGGTCTGGGAGGCGGATGTTCCGGCCGCCGGCGCCGGGCTTTACCTCTCGCATTTCGAGCTCAAGGGGACTCCGGTCACGCTGGAGTTTCTGCAGTCCGGGAACAGCGCCATGTGGATGGTCGTCGGCGCCTCGCTCGCCGACGGCAGGGTGCGGATACCCCGCCGCTCCGGCCGGGAGTTCACGGTCAAAAACGGCCCGCAGTGGCTGCCGGTTGCCTTCTCCGGCGATACCGCGCCCGGGACCCCGCTTGATTTCTCCATGTTCCGCGACGCTCCGGCCGGAAAGTACGGTCATGTGACCGTCGGCGAAGATGGCCGTTTCACCTTCGAGAAAGCGCCGGAGAAACGGATCCGGTTCTTCGGCCCCAACCTCGTGGGGAGCGCCAACTACCTGCCGCGCGAGATGGTCGACGACTTCATCGACAAGGCCGAGCGGCTCGGTTACAACACGGTCCGCCTCCACCATTTCGAGCAGGGGCTCCTGAGCCGGAAAGCCCCCGACAGCCTGACCATCGATCCCGTCGCACTGGATCAGCTGCAATATCTCTTCGCCCGGCTCAAACAGCGCGGTTTCTATATCTGCATCGATCTCTACGCCAGCCGGGTGCTCAAAAAGGGCGACAATATCCCGGAGTGGGACGACTCCGGCGACTACAGCATGAAGAACCTGGTCTGCATCAGCCCCGCCGCGATGGAGAACTGGAAGGAGTTCTCCCGGCGCGTCCTCACCGCGAGGAACCCCTACACCGGCATGACCATGGCGGAGGATCCCGCGCTTTATTCGCTGAACCTGGTCAATGAGAACGCGCTGATCCAGACCTGGAACGCCGTTCGCTCCGGCCGCCGCGCAGCGGAGCTGATCCGGGCCGGGTTCGAGGAGCACCTGAAGCGGAACGGCCTCGACGGAGATGGATTCGCCGCGCAGCGCAACGGGCTCTTCATCGAATATCTGAATGCCCTTCAGGCGAAATGCATCGATGAACAGATGCGTTTCCTCCGGGATGAGATCGGCCTCAAAGCGCTGATGACCGACTTCAATCACCTGAATCAGTACACGCTGGCCGGCCTGCGTTCGAAACTCGATTTCGTGGACAA
Organism: Lentisphaeria bacterium; assembly: GCA_018265615.1. Taxonomy (GTDB): domain Bacteria; phylum Verrucomicrobiota; class Lentisphaeria; order Victivallales; family Victivallaceae; genus Victivallis. Next base: position 6,280 of record JABLYX010000104.1, on the reverse strand, counting down.
CCACCAATACTGGGACCATCCGAGTTTTCCGGCGAAACGGTGGGATTATCCCTTCGTCTTTCAGAACCAGTCCTCGATCTCCCTGGAGGCGGCCAATCCGCGGCACCTCATGCCGACCCGGGTTTTCGGCAGACCGTTCACTGTGACGGAATTCAACTTCTGTGTGCCGAACACCTGGCGCGTCGAGTGTCCCCCGGTCTTCGGCGGCTATGCGGCGCTGCAGGATTGGGACGGCATCTACCGGTTCGCCTGGTCGCACGGGAGCGACGGCATGAAGAGGGGCGTGACACGGCGGCTGAGCCAGTTCGACATCGTCAACAACGTTCAGGCGCAGATGGCCGAACGGATTCTCTATATGCTTTTCGTTCGCGGCGACGTCCGTCCGGCCGGTGAGGCGGTTGCGTTTGATTTCCGCCCCGGGATGATCCGCGAGGTGCGCGGCAGCAGCAGTTCGGGGAATTATCCGGACGGGTTCACCCGCCTCGGGCTGTGGGGCCGGATCGGCAGCCGGGCCGACGGGAACGGCTTTCCGGTGACCGCGAAGGTCAACCCGCTTGTTCCGGGGTGGGAGGACGCGTTGCCCGAGGCGGCGAAAACGGCAATGAAACGTTTTGCGGAGACGGGGCGCGTCACCTCCTCGACCGGGGAGATCACCATGATCCCGAAAGAGAACACGATCCGCATCGTGACGCCGAAGAGCGAGGTGTTCACCTCCGGGAAGGAGGTCTCGGGCAGCGTGATGCGGGCCGGAAAGCTCTCCTGCTACCAGACGCTCGCGCTCCATTCGCTTGACGACCGGGCGCTTGCGGAGAGCGGCCGGCTGCTGCTGATCCAGCTCACCGACCTCTCCAACGACGGTCTCCGGTTCGATGACAGCCGGCGCCGGGTGCTGCGCGACTGGGGCAGGCCGCCGCATATGCTCGAACGCGGCAGCGCGGAAATCGTTCTCGAGCTTCCGCGCAGATACAAAGTCGTTGCGCTCGAGCTCGACGGAACCCCCGCCCGGGAGATTCCGGCGAATTATGAAAACGGAAAACTCTCTTTCCGGGCGGCCACCGATCTGCTGCCCGGAGGGACGCTCTCTTACCTTCTGACCGCGGAGTAGAGGCCGGGGTCATCTGGCGGGCTTGCGTTTGCGGTCGCGGTATTCGCCGGGCGGGATTCCGCGCCGCTTGCGGAACACGCGCGAGAAGTAGAACTGGTCGGCGAATCCGGCGGCGAACGCCGCTTCGCCGACCGTCGCTTCGGGATTCGCGCGCCAGAACTCCTCGGCCTTTTCCAGCCGCCGTTCGATCAGCAGCTCCTTGAAGCTCGTCTGGTAGTTGCGGCGCAGGAACTGCGAGATGGTCGAGACGCTGCGCCCGAGTTTGCGCGCCATCTCCGGCAGCCGGATCTCCTCGGTGCAGTGCAGCTCGAGATAGCGGTCGATCTCGTGGCGGAGCCGGTCCCCCTGCAGCACGGCCAGCTCGCGCACGACGATGTAGTCGATCAGCATCGAAAAGAGCCCGAGCATATTTTCGAGCTTCTCGGTGTTGACTTTCGGGAGTTCGTGAAACGCATCGGTGAGCCGCCGGCGCTGCTCCGCCGTCGTGCAGCGCTTGAGCATGCACTCCGGGACTTCGTCGCCGGTCCGGAACTGCCCGATCATCAGAAAGCCCGCGAGCTTGTCGTGGATGAAAACCGGCGCGATCGCCTCGCGCAGCCCCGCATGGCAGCGGTAGTCGATGACGCCGCGCTTCGCGACCGCCTCGGCCCGCTTTGCGGTGTCCATCGAAAGACACTCCCGGAGCGTGCCGATCTCCTGCTGAACCATTGCGCAGTAGTCGCTGTTCCGCATGTGCCGCCCGCGGCGCAACTCGCGCCCGTCGGCCGAGAAAAAGGTCACGCGCAAGTCCAGCACAGCCGCAAAATGATCGATCAGCGACTGGACCTCGTCGCTTAAAAACAGTTCAAACGGTGTGAGCATATCCGGCCCTCCTTCCCCTACTATATCCTTTGAATGCGTAAAAATCCATAGGTGTTGTGAAAATTTCCATTTTGCAAACGGCGTATCCGGTTTATATTGATAGGGAAGATCAAAAGGAAGGAACCATCCGATGAAATACGATTTGCGAGAGGTCTGCGGGAATTTTCAGCTCAGGGGCGAATATGTGATCGGCGTGCCGTTCGGGACCGGGCACATCAACGACACTTATGCAGTGACGTTCGATCAGGGCGGAACGCTTGTGCGCTACATCCTGCAGCGGGTCAATACGAACGTCTTCAGGCAGCCGGAGCAGCTCATGGAGAACTTCGAGCGCGTGACCTCGCACATCCGCGGGAAGCTGCGGAAGGGGCGGGAGTCGGACCCCGCGACCCGCCGCCGGACGCTTGAGCTGGTTCCGGGGAAAGACGGTCGCCCGTTTGTGCGCGACGCGGCGGGGAATTTCTTCCGCTGCTATGTTTTCGTTGAAAATGCGCGGACCTACGATGTCCTTGAAACGGAGAAACAGGCGTATGAGGCCGCATCCGCCTTCGGCGGCTTCCAGTCCGACCTTGCGGATCTCGGGGGGCGGCTGAATGAGACGATTCCGAACTTCCACAACACGGTGTCGCGCCTTGCCGCACTGGAAAACGCCGTGAAGGAGGATCGCGCCGGGCGCCTCGCCGCGGTGGCCCCGGAGCTCGACTTCATCCGCGAGCGCGCCGCCGACTGCTCGATGCTGCTCGATCTGCAGGCCGCGGGGGAGATTTCGGAGCGGACCACACACAACGACACAAAGCTCAACAATGTTCTGATCGACGACCTGACCGGGACCGGCTGCTGCGTGATCGACCTCGACACGGTCATGCCGGGGCTCCCGCACTACGACTTCGGCGACATGGTGCGGACCGGGACGAGCCCCGCGCCCGAGGATGAACGCGACCTTTCGAAGGTTACGATGCGGTTCAACATGTACGAGGCGCTGCTGCGCGGTTATCTTGCGGGAGCGGGAAATTTTCTGACGCCGCTGGAGAAGTCGCTGCTGCCGTTCGCGGGCAAGCTCATCACGCTTGAAACCGCGATCCGGTTCCTGACCGATTTCCTTGAAGGGGACGTCTATTTCCGCATTCATCGCCCGGAGCACAACCTCGACCGCTGCCGGACGCAGATCGCTCTCGTGAAGTCGATCGAAGCGCAGTACGACGCGATGCGGAAGCTGGCGGAGCGGTAGAATCATCCTGCGCGCTTTTCGGACTTTACCGGAAAACATATCGAACTTCCCCAAAGACCGCATTTCATTCTGCGGAAAGGCGTGTTATTTTAATTGCAAACGCGATACATGCCGGAAACAGAAATCAAGGAGTGCGAACATGAAGAATTACGGCCCGGTCATCCGGAATGCGGCGACAATCCTGCACGGCGGCGACTACAATCCGGATCAGTGGCTCGAAACGCCGGAGGTCATCGACCGCGATTTCGAACTGATGGAGAAGTCCGGCTGCAACACCTTTTCGGTCGGTATCTTCAGCTGGACCGCACTGGAACCCGCGCCGGGCGACTACCGCTTCGACTGGCTGGACCGGATCATGGACCGCATGGCCGGGCACGGCTTCCACGTGATTCTCGCCACGCCGAGTGGCGCGAAGCCGGCGTGGCTCGCGACCGCGTTCCCGGAGATCTGCCGGGTTGACGATCGCGGCCGGCGCGAACCGTACACCGCGCGCCACAATCACTGCTGGAGCTCGCCGGTCTATCGCAGCAGGGTCCGCGAGATCAATTCAAAGCTTGCGGAACGGTATGCGGATCATCCGGCGCTCTCCGCGTGGCATATTTCGAATGAGTACAGCGGCAGCTGCTACTGCGAACTCTGCCGGGAGCACTTCCGCGGCTGGCTCCGGGAGCGCTACGGCACGCTCGACAACCTGAACCGCGCATGGTGCAACGCGTTCTGGAGCCACATCCACACCGATTGGGCAGAAATCACGCCGTGGGGCGCTTCGGAGGGCAATTCGATCGACTGGAAGCGGTTCTCCACGTTCCAGTGCTGCGACTTCATGAAGTTCGAGGTCGAGGCGCTGCGGCTTTTCACGCCGGATGTGCCGGTGACGACGAATATGATGGGCTTCTTTGACGGACTGGACTACTGGCGGGTTGCGGAGGTGTGTGATTTCATCTCCGACGATGTCTATCCGCCGTGGGGCTCCGAGCCGGATGTGCGGCTGATCACGGCCGAATGCGCGATGCGCCATGACATGCACCGTTCGATGAAGGACGGCAAGCCGTTCCTTATCATGGAATCCGCGCCGAGTGCGACGAACTGGCAGCCGGGCCACCGCCTGAAGCGCCCGAACCAGCACAAGCTCGAAGAACTGAATGCAGTGGGTCACGGCGCGGACGGCACACTCTATTTCCAGTGGCGGAAAAGCCGCGGCAACCTCGAGAAGTTCCACGGCGCGGTCGTCGATCACGTCGGAACCGGCGAAACGCGGGTTTTCCGCGATGTTGCGGAGCTCGGCGCGCTCTACCGGAAATGCGGCGGCATCTGCGGCAGCGCCTTTCCGGCGGGAGCCGCGGTCATCTGGGATTGGGAAAATCTCTGGTCGTTCCAGACCGGCTGCGGCCCCGGCGGCCATGAACAGAAGAAGTATCTGGAAACCGTGCAGGATCATTACCGGGCGCTCTGGACGCGGAATATTCCGCTCGATGTGATCGAATCGCTCTCGGACTTCTCGAAGTACCGGTTGCTGGTCTGCCCGATGCTGATGATGCTCAAGCCCGGCGTCGCGGATCGGCTGAAGGCGTTCGCAGCGGCGGGCGGCACGCTGGTAATGACCTATCTCTCGGGCTACGTGGATCGCGATACGGGCTGTTTTTCCGGCGGTTGGCCGGGCGACGGCCTGATGGAGCTCTTCGGCATCTGGAACGAGGAGATCGGCGGCGTCGCATCGTTCGACCGGCAGGCGATCCGCTACGCAGGGAAGGAGTTCGAGGTGATCGACTATGCCGAGCGGATCCACCTGCGCGGAGCAGAAGCGCTTGCCGAATACACGGAGGATCCGCTCTACCGCGGCCTCCCGGCGGTGACGGTCAACCGGTTCGGCGAAGGCCGGGCGTACTATGTCGCGGCGCGGACCCGTGAAGATTTTCTCGCGGAATTCCTCGGGGGAATCGCGGTCGAAGCGGGGCTCGAGCCGGTTGTCCCGGCCGGGAACGAGGGAGTCAGTGCGACGCTGCGCTCCGGCGAAGACGGTGATTATCTGTTCCTCTTCAACTACACGGCGGAGGAGCGCGGGGTTCGGCTGCCGGAGGGGAGCTTCACCGCGGTTGCGGACGGGAGCGCGAAAAGCGGCGTGCTGACGCTGCCGCCGTTCGGCTCCGAAATCCTGAAAAAGTGAGCGGGGGATTTGAATTTCACGCGCTCCGGCCGTATCTTATAAGCCGGAACGTTATCCAAATCCAACCCATAAGGTGAAATATGTATCTTGGCAGAATTGTGGCGATCGGCATGACGCCGGAAGGCAAAGCCGCGACGATGTACCGTGTCTCCTCACGTTCGTTTCCGAACCGGGAAGCGGTGTTGAACAACAACCAGGTTTCGATCATGCCGCGGCCGGGCTTCGAGGACGATCTGCGCAGGAATCCGTATATCACCTACAACTGCATCCGGCTCGCCGGCGAGTGGGCGGTCGCGACGAATGGTTCACAGACCGATCCGATCGTCGAGAAGCTCGCGATGGGATATCCGGCCCGCGATGCGATCGCGCTGCCGCTGCTCGCCATGGATTATGAGAAGGATTCGCTCGACACCCCGCGCATCGTCGCGGTGGTCAGCAACAAAGCCCGCAAGGGGTACCTCGGTATCGTCCGCAGGGACGCGCTGCTGGTTCGTGAATTCGACCTTGTTCCGGGGCAGGTCCGCTATCTCTCGACCTACGAGAAGAACCGTCCCTGTGACGACCAGGTGACCGACGGCTTCGACGGAGTCTGCGCGAAGTGCGCGGTGAATTACGTCGTCGACGGCGGAATCTTCGCCGATTTCACGAATCCGGTCACAAGCGCCGCCGCAGTTGCTTCCGGCGACAGCTACGAGCTCGCCGTCCGCGTCATCTGACGCCGCTGTTCCTGAAGCCTGCCGGATTTGCAGATCCGGCAGGCAGAGCCGGTACTCTGCCGGTTTCTACGAAAATACGAAAATCCGCTGAATTTTTCCACATCCCCTCTTGACAAATCATCTTATCTGTGTCATAATATTAATGGATGAAACGTTTGGTTTGCGGAGGTAAAGCTGCAATTTCGTATAATAACCGGTATGTGATG
>JABLYX010000039.1 GCA_018265615.1 Lentisphaeria bacterium | reverse complement strand
AGTCGTCGTTTACCGATAATCAACCAAACTACATGTTTTACATAGAACTAATTGTCGTAATTGCGATCATCGCAATTCTCGCGTCGATGCTGCTCCCGGCCCTGAATCAGGCACGGGAGCGCAGCCGGAGCATCAAATGCACCAGCAACCTCAAGCAGATGGGAACCGCCCTGCGCGGCTATGCGATGGACAACAAAGACACCCTTCCGCCTTATGACGCCGGCAGCTCCACCGACACCTCGTGGCGGTATGTCAAGTGGCATGATTTCATCTACCCCTACCTCGGTTACGCCGGTGAGCGCCAGCAGCAGATCTCGCTCACCCCGGACAACTCCCGGCCCCTGCCGCTGTTCGCCTGCCCATCCCAGGCGGAGGCGCTGAGCTATCACTTCGGAATGAACCAGTATCTCGGCAAAGTCACAGGGGGCTCATCCTCCATCGGCAAGGTGCGCCACTCCTCGTTCCGCATGCTTGCGATGGACCGTGACAATCAGGTCAACAACAGTAAAGCGTATGTGAACAAGGACGATGCGCCAAGCGTCCTCGGGCGGCATAACGGAAACCGGAACGCTGTTTATCTCGATGGCCATGTCAAGACCGTCAGGTTCGCGGAAGTCCCGCGCAATCGCGAGCAATCGTTCTGGGGATATAACGCAGAAGCGAAAGGATTTACCTACTGATGAAGTTCAATCGTGCCATTCTGATGGTTCCGGCGCTCCTGATCGGAATCGTGCTCCCGGGGGGCGAGCTCCTGAGTACCACCTACGTCAAATCGGGCGGCGCGGGCAGCCGGACCGGCGCCGACAAGGCAAACGCCTGCGCCTCAATCGCCAGGGCGTGGGAGCTGACCGCCCCGGGCGGAACCGTCTACGTCGAGCCGGGCAATTATAAAAACCAGAGCCTCGTCATCACAGCGGAGAACTCCGGCAGGCCGGGACAGGTGAAAAAGCTCGTCGGCGTCAAGGGAGACGACGGCTATCCGCTCTTCACCGCCAACTGGACGAAGGAGGATCCGGCCAGGGGGCGCGACTTCATCCAGCTCCAGAAGGGAGCGTCCGACGTTGAAATCAGCGGATTCCGCGTCCGCGACTACCGGGAAGGCGTCCTGGGGCGCGGCGATAACAGCCGGCTGGCTTTCCGCGACCTTGCGTTCTCGAGCGTCCGGGACGGCATCTACCTGAGCGGCGGAACCGGAATCACGATCGAGGACTGCACAATGACCGGCTTCACGAAGCGCGGCATACGGCTTCAGGGCGGGATCAGAAACGCTTCGGTCCGCAACGTCGTCTCCGATGCCGGCGGCAGGGAGTTCGCCACCGAAAAGTTCCAGATGTGCTTCGGCATGGGCGGAGCCAAAGGGACGGTCGACTCCGACATCACATTCGACAACTGCATCGCCCGCAACGCCTACGACGACGCCGGCGACAAATACTGGAACGCCGACGGTTTCTGCGCCGAGGGGAACACCGAGAACATCACCTGGACCAACTGCAAGGCGTTCGACTGCACCGACGGCGGCTGGGACATCAAGACGAAAAACGCCGTTCTCAAAGAATGCGTCTCATTCCGCAACAAGCGCAATTTCCGCATCTGGGGCAATGCGCGCCTTGAAAACTGCATCGGCGGGTATGCGCTGAAGCGCGGCGGCTCCGGTACCGAAGCCGGCCTCCACGTCTGCGGCAACGGCGGCGGCAAGGCCCGGGCCGTCAACTGCACCTTCGTCGGCAACGCCATCGCAGTCGACGCGGACCAGAAGGGAGAAGCGCTCCTCGAGTCATGCACCATCGCCCCGACCAAAGCCGAAGCGGTGAGCTTCACCGCGGAAAAAGCCGCAAAGGTCTCGGGTCTTGACTCCTGCAAAATCCTCGCTCCGGAGGAAAGCGCCGGGCTCTTCCCGGACGAAGCCCCCCGGACAGGCAACTGAAGCACAACAGGGGCCGGAAACACCTGAACACGTTTCCGGCCCCCGGAATCGGCTCCGTCGCGCTGTGCCCTCCTCAATAGGCTTCCAGACCGGCTTTGCGGACAATCTCCCGGCTGCGGCCGCCCTTCGTGACGGCCCATTCGACGCACTGCGACCCGTTCCAGCCGTCGGCATGCCCGTCAACGAACAGCACCGAAGCGCGGCCATTGTGACGCAGGTGATATCCGCGCGAGGAGTTGTCCGAAATATAATAGATCGGCATTTCGAAATAGGTGCTGCCCGCACCGTAGTCGACTGAATCAGCCACAAGCTGATATTGCGAAGGATTTTTGACCCGGCGCGAATCGAACGCCCTGACGCCGGAAGTCGCGTTTACCGTTTTGCCTTTTTCGTCCAGGAACGGCAGATTTCCGCCATTCGACGGGTGGTCGAAGCTCCAGCGAAAGCTCCGCATTCCATATGTGTATGTGCCGGAATAACGCTCCTGATCGCCTCCGGCCGGCGTGAAGGTCATGCCGGGGCAGAAGAAATATTCCGGCAAATCCGAATCGCGCGTCAGGATGTGTTCCCAGTCCAGTTCGCGCGACCAGTTTCCGCTCTGCAGTGCCGTGACCTTCGAATAGGGCCAGATATCCCGGTTCGAATGACCGTAGAGCGCAAACGCCATACCGATCTGCTTCAGGTTGCCGATACACCTGATCGAATGTGCCCGTGCCCGCGCCTGATTCAGCGCCGGCAGCAGCATCGACGCGAGAATCGCGATGATCGCAATCACGACCAGGAGCTCGATCAATGTGAAAGCATTTGCCCTGTGAAATCTCATGATTACTCCCCCTTCGTAAGTTCGTATGCTGCAATGAGGCACCCGTTACGCCGATTGTCCAGTTCAAGCAGATTCCCTTCAAACGGGATCTCTCCGGTACGTTTTCCGTCGAATCCGAGCGCATGGAGCCGAAAGCCGTCAAGAGGCCGCGCGAATTCCGCCGATGCCTTCGCATGACATGCGAGCAGCGGAAGTCCTCCCCATTTTTCAAGGATGGTCCCGCCGGAGTCACGGAACCTTTCGCCGCTGTTCTTCACATCTGAAAGGTGCAGAATCAGAATCCGGTCGCTTTCCGCGAGCGTCCGTCCGTCCATCGCCGAGAAGAAGAGCGATGAAAATGAGCGTTCCGAGCGGACCCGTCTCACCGTCCCTCCTTCGAGTGTCTCGCCCTCCGGCAGAACGAACCCTTCGCTCTTCGGCGTAATGACGCTGAAGCAGCGGCGGTTGCGATAAAACGTGAGCTCACCCGTGCCGCTGCGGATGACGCCGCGCGCCGGATCGTAACACTCCGCCGGGATCACGCCGCTTCTCAACATCTCCGCCGGAAAGTCCCCCTCTTCGGGGAACACCGGAACAGAGGCCCCGACCCGGCTTCCCTTTGCAGCGACCGCCCCCACGGTTCCGGGCGGAAGCTCCGCTTGTTTTCCGGACAGTACAATCGTGCAGCCGAGCCTGCCGATCATCGCCAGCAGAGGCAGCTGCGGGACGGGAGAGGTGATCCCTCCTTTGCCGTCAAGATAGTTCTCCGGGATCAGATAGGCGAATGAGAGCTCCGACTCACGCACGTCGCCGCGCCGGAAGAGCAGCACGCCCGCCCGTTCACCGAGCGCCCGCATCGGATCCGACGCCGTGTCAAAGAAGGAGAGCGGACGCGGATTCAGGTTCGAGGTGTGCGAATAGGCGAAGTTCGCCATCATATCCCATCCCTGCAGCCCGGCGAACGATGCGGCGATGATCGATCCCTCCGCCATCGCATGACGGTTCGCAGAGATGAAGCTCCACTCGGACACGGAAAAGGGCTTGTCGAAGAAGCGGGACGTCGCGATCTGCCCGAACTGTCCGAGGTAGCCGGAGAGGATGCTGTCGGCCGGCACGATCTTCGCGGGCAGCCGCCACCGTTTCGGGCCGATCCAGTTCGGATGTCCCCAGTACGCATGGTTGTCGACATAATCATATCCGGCGCGCAGCATATGAACCGAATGGTTGTTGTGAAAGTTCTGGTCGGTGAACGGCTGCCGCGCGCCGCCGGAACGCAGCGCCCCGGCCAATTCGCGTATCCCGTTGCGGTAGAGTTCGCCGATGAAGTTCATATACGCGCCGTCCGCTTTCGTCTCCGGCAGCCCGCCGGTCCGGCAATACTCCCGGAAGCGCTCGCGGAAAAGTTCCGCGACGAAGCTTCCGGCGGGAAAGCGGGCGGGCATTGTCGAAAGCGTATCCTCGTTCACCAGCCCGACCGTCACGAGCGCAGGATCATCCTGCCATGCGAGGCCCGTGTGCGGATTTACGTGCGTAAGCAGATTGCGGGAGAATTCGATCATGTTTTTCCGCATTTCAGCCGACAGGAAGAAGAGCGATTTTACTTCATGCTGCGTCAGGGCCCGTTGCTCCGGGAATCCCGGAATCACGGAGGAAGGAATTTCACGGCAGGTGAAAAGGTCGAGCGTGTAATAGATTCCGCGTTCACGCAGCTCCCGGATCAGGCGGTCCATTTTCGCGATCTCCTCCGGACGCAGGCGAGTCGCGCCGGAGCCGTCCGCCGCATCGGTCAGGATCTTGTCGAAATGATGCAGCCGGACGAGGTTGTATCCGCGCCGCGCGATATCCTCCGCCATGCCCGCGGCGACGTCCGCCGGGGGAACTGCCGCGGTCTGGCACAGGTTCGTGCCGTAGAAGCGGACCGCCTCGCCCGGTTTCGCCGCGAACTCGAACCGCCCTTTCCCGGCGCGCAGGAACCCGTACTTCCCGGCGGGCGCATCGAGCAGATTCGACAGGTCGAGGATCGTGCCTGCCGCAACCGGCGCGTATCCGGCCGGGAAATACATTCCCTCCCCGGCCCGGAATACGACCGGCCCCGCCGGGGCTTCGACTGCGGAGAAGCTGTCGCTCACGGTCGCGGCGGCGACCAGCCACACGCTGTTCCCGCCGCTGCGGAGCTCAATGGAGTCGAGCTCCTTCGCTTCGAGCGCGACACACGTTGCATAGAGTCCGACCGGAGCGCTGTGATTGCTGCCCCGATAAGCGATGTTCGCATTGCGGAGCAGACGCGGATGCTGGAAGTTCGCCGTATCGATCCCGTCCCGGACTGCCGTTTCAGAAACGGTTCCGTCCGCATAACGGACCGTGACGGTTCCGGCGACCGTTCCGGGCGCCTCCTCCCAGGCAGTGGCGTTCAACAGATAAAGAAATTTCCCATTTGCGCCGCACCCTTCGATGCGGGCCGATCCGGGAAAGCCGGGCCGGGCCTTTCCACGCAGCGCGACGATGGTTTTTTCCGGAGATTCCGCCTCATCGGCGATCAGGAACCGGACTCCGCGAAACTCAAGGATTCCGGCCGGAAGCGCGCGCATGTCGTTGGCCGGCCCCTGATCGGTCCAGCCGCCCCTGCCGTCCTCCGCCGCATCGTCGGAAAAGCCCCTGTTCGCCGCAGGGCCAAGCGGCAGGATCGTGTTTGCCGCAGGGGTGAATGCAAACGACGCCTCGAGCTGCGCCCGCCGCCCGTCTTCTCCGGAAGCTGGATAGATCTGCAGCAGGATCTCATCCCGGCTGTAACGGCGATTGTCCTGGACCCGCCAGCGCGCCTGCCCGGCAATCGTCAGCGTCCCGCCGGGCAGCGGCAGCCGCAGCTGCCTGCGGAACACGCCGCGCCGCACCCACTCTGCGGAGGAAAAGACTTCGGGAAAGTTCACCCGGCGGCCGTCTGAAAGCATTCCGCCGTCCCGGAACACACCTGCCGGAACCGTGCATTCCAATGCGAGCTCCCCTTCCCCGACCGGTTTTTCCGCGGCGGCCGAGAGGCGGTACTTCACCATCCCGCCCTCCGGCTGAAGCGTCTCTTCCACGCGGAGCCGGTTTCCCTTCACCACAAACGTACCCGCAAACGCGGCCCCCTCCTTCCGCCCGGCTTCGACACTCTCCGCCGCGAGGGCGGCCTGTGCGCTTCCCTGCCGGAACGCGAGCACGAGCCCGCTCCCGTCCGGGAGCCGCAGCTCTCCGTGCGGAAGCAGTGTAAACTCCGCTCCGGCGACACTCAGGGCCAACAACGCGGAAAACGCGAACGTCAGTAATCGGGATCTCATTTCTCCTCCTTCTCCGGCCGGAGCCGGCATATCACATAAGAGCACGGCTCCGGCAATTCGACTGTAACGGCCGCGCCGTCGCGTTTCACCCGCGGCTGTTTTCCGTTCAACGGCGCGAACGCCTCCGCGGCAAGGGCGGTTTCGACCTCCAGCGAACCGCCGGTTCCGGCCGGAGCGACCGCGGTAATCAGATTCACGCGGCTGCGGTGTACGCGCATGCGGTCCAGTTCGGCATCGATCTGCGTTTCGTACTCTTCCGCGAGAAAGTGAATCAGATACTCACCATTCTCCCCCCTGTGCGGTACAGCCAGATACCCCTCCGCGCGCCGGACGGCGAACGGCAGCGGGCGGCTGTAACGCTCGATCTTCGCAACGAGCTCCTCCAAATCGAGCGTACCATCCTGGAGCCGGGCCGGATTCCACTCGACGCCGGGGGCGACGCGGCGCCACCCCGGCGCTTCCGGCAATGGCGGAACCGGCAGAGAGCGCCACGCGCCGGTCCGGAACTCCGGCGCTTTCATCGGCAAATCCCAGGCGGTTTCACAGCCGTCGAAGCCGAACGGCCCGGTCGCGAGCACATGGCCTCCCGCGGCAGCGAATGCCCGGAGCCGCGCCCGCTCTTCTCCGGTCAGCCGGGCGGCGCTCGGCACGATCAGCAGAGAATAACGGTCTGTGCTGTCCGGGACCTCGAGTACGACTCCGGCGGAGACGCCGAGCTGGAACAACTGCCGGATCGTGTCGCCGAAGTCCTTCGCACAGCCGTTCGCCATGCTGCCGAAACAGGTATGGTTGCGCGTTTCATACGGAAACAGAACGCCGAACCGTGCAGCCGGGCGGCCGCGGAAAAGCTCCGGATGCTCCTTCTCATAGCGGAATACCCGTGCAGCCGGCTCGGCGTCTCCGGGTAATGTATCGAGAATCGCGTCGGGAAGCCCGAGCCGGCCTTTCAATGTGGAAAACCAGCAGGCGGCCCCCGCCGTTTTGTTCAATGCCCAGATGATCTCCGCCGACGGGGCGGTAAAGCCATACCCCTGCCCGACACATTCCAGGCCGCGTTCCTGCGCCGCTCCGCAGTGATGCAGCGCGGCGCTGAGCCGCTCCGCGACCGGAATATTCCATGTGTGCGGATCGGATCTCCACGGCGGCGTGTTGCCGCACAGCTCCAGATGGACGAGAGAACAGCCCCGGTTGAATTCACGGACGTCCTGCGCAACGGCGGCGCATCCGGCCCCTGAACTGCCGGAACAGCAGCTCATGAGCGGAAATCCTTCCGGCAGCGCGGAGCGCACATGTTCGAGAAAGCTGCCGTTCGCGTCAAAACGCTGATCGATCCAGGCATTCCAGAGCGGATTATTCCAGTCGCCCCAGAAGCGTTCGTCGTCCGGCGGCGGGAGTTCGCTGCCGGTACGCTCCCGGAACACGGCGCGACAACTGTCGCAGCCGCAGCTCCGGAAGCCGGAGAAATGGGTCGGGTCGTCGCACATCAGGCCATCCACGCCGGTTTCAGCCAGCAGCAGGTGCAAATATTCCAGATAGCTCTCCACAAACTCCGGATTCGAGAAACAGAACTCCTCCGCGGCGTAGCACGGCAGTTGGAGCACCTTCCCGGTTTCGACATCGATCATCCGCCAGTCGTTGAGCCTGCGCCCCCGGAATTCCCACCCTGCCGCCGCGCTGCGCGAAGGAGCGAACGGCAGGTGCGGACCGGAATGAAGCTTCATATTCCTCATCTCGCCGCGCCCCTCATAGCGATGCACGAGTACAGCCGAATGGTGGTCGAAGAAACGGATGCCGCGCCGGTGCAGCTCCTGCGCCACCGTCGCCATATAATCGTGCAGCACGGTCCAGACCGGCAGAAAATCCCAGCGGAAATGCGCGCCGAAAACCGTTGCGACATCGACGCACGCTTCGCTCATCTCGTCGGCCCTGCGGCGGATGCGGTCAAAATTGTCGGAAGACGGCCAGTCGAGGTCGCGCCAGGTGATCCACCAACTCGCCATCCGGTATGTGTCTGCTGCGGAAATCATCAATACAGGCTCCTTTCGTGCCTATATTATACCCGGAAAGAGCCGATTCCACAAGACCGGAGTGTGCCAAAGAAATAATAATTCTGTGCCGCCCTTGATTTTTGCATTGACGGCATGTATTATGATTTCGGGAGGGATAAATGAAAACCCTGTTCACAAATGTCAACCAGATCAAACGCCGCTACAGCACAGTGCTGCCGCTTTCGCGAATCGGCTTTCTCTTCCCATGCCGCCCGCAGAAGGTTTCAACGTTCACGAATAAACTCGAGCTCTGCCTGCGGCTGTCATCCGGCACTTCCTGTGCAGAAGACATCATCGACGGAGTCGCTTACCGGACCCCCTTTCCGCACGTGGTGCTGAAACTGCCGGATTCGATTCACACCTATGACGTCGAAACCGGACGCGAGGCGGTTTATCTGCAATATCCGCCGGAACAGGAGGAGGCGCTCAGAAAAGCGGGGCTGCTCGACAAGCCGCGAATCTGGCCCGTCTGCATCACGCCGGAAATACGCACACAACTGCACAGGCTCCGGGAACTGCTCGACCGGCTGCTGGAGCCCGGCGCCATCGACCGGATCGACCTCGCGGCAATGGAACTCTTTGAAATGCTCGTTGAGCAGGACGGGGAACGCGGAGCGCTCTCCGGCGAACTCGAGGCGCGAATCGGCCGGATCGCAACTTATTTCCACCTGCACTTCACGGAGGAGATCGACATGGAGCGGCTGCTGAAGGAAAACAGCTTCTCACGCCGGAATTTCTTCCGCTGCTGGAGCCGGCTGCACGAATCCGGCCCGGCGGAGTATATCCGCGAATTGCGGCTGAACCATGCGGCCGGGCTGTTGGCGGAAACGACACTGCCGATAGATGAGATTGCACGGCGCGTGAATTTCTGCAACTCCAGCTACCTGATCCGCCTGTTCCGCGCCCGCTTCGGCACGACTCCGCTTCGCTACCGGACGGCGGAGCAAACAAGGCGGCCGCCCGGCCGGCCGCTCAACGGCGGATGAGCTCGTAGGCGAACACCGCCGAATTCCCGGGCCCCATATCGGTGGCGGCTTCAAACGCAATTCCATCGGCGGTTTTGCGGACCGGGACACTGCCGAGCGTCGCGCCGTCCGGGCCGAGCGCGTTCACGGCAAAGCTGCCGCCGCCGATCGCGAGTGAAATTTCAGCTTTGCCGCGCAACGCGAGGTATGGCCTGAAATTCCCCCAGTTGTACATGCGCATCTGTCCACGGATCACGCCGAACTTCTGGCCGGTCGCCTTTACGTCGGTCAGGTGCAGAACGAGTATGCGCCTGCTTTCATCGAGCGGCCGGTCGTCGAGCGCCCCCGCGAAAACGGTGGCGGGGACCGTGCTGCCGCGAACCGCGAGCCGTTTCCCCGCAAGCGCTTTGTCGGGAACGACAAGCGCCTCGCTCTTCGGGGTGACGACCTTGAAGGTCTCCGCGCCGCGGTCAGTGAAGATCTCGCCGGTCGAACTCACGAATTTTCCGGCGGCGGGGTCGAAAAGCTCGGGCGCCGCCGTCCGGAACACGTATTTTCCCGATTTCAGAACCTCGCGGATGCTCTCCGCGCCGGACGGCTCCTTCGCACCGGCGGGGATCACGGACATACCGATCCTGCGGGTGAGTCCGGCGAGCCCGAAACACTCCGGAATGTCGGCATTCTCGCGCGTCGCCCAATCCATATAGGCGGCTGCCTGCGGGATCCGCCACACCTCCGGCGTCACGGTCAGCACGGAGCGCTCCTGTGAGGGGAGCACATCGCCGCGCAGATAGAAAAGATTGGCCGCCAGTTCCGAAAGCGCCATCATCGGATCGTTTTCGGCGGAGAAGCTGCCGAGGTGGCCGCCGTCTTCGAGCGGCTTGACCGGCCAGCTGCGGTCATACCCGGTGAACTGGAAACGGAAGATCCCGTCCCACTCCTGCAGAGAAGCGAGCGCCCCCATGACGGGGCCTCCCGCACCGCGGAAGCGGTTCGGCGCACAGAAATTGAACTCGGTAACCGTGAACGGTTTTCCGATGATCCGCGAACTGCCGACCCGCAGCGTTTCGCGGAAAAGCGTCGCGACCGGATTGCGGTTGTGATTCTGGAACGGCATCTTGAAGAACTCTTTCGGAAAAGTCGGATGGTCGAAGTAGAAGTGGTTGTCCACATAGTCGAACCGGCTCCGGGGAACAGCCAGGGCGAAGAGGCTCGTGCAGGAGATGTCCGACACCGGGGCCTTCACGCCGATTCCGGTGAGATACGACTTCAGTTCCTCATAGATTGCGATATGATGGTCGAGCAGGAAACGGACCCAGACGGCGCGCTCCGGATTCTCCGCCGGATTCACGCCGTTTTTCGCGCACCACGCCTCGAAAACGGGCTTGATGAGCGCGTTGCGCTCCGGATCCGGGTTCGGATACCGGTACTGGCTGTGGATCGTCAGCATCGGATCCTCGTTGATCAGGCCGACGGTGATCAGCACGGGATCGTCCTTCAGCGCGAGTTTCGTATACGGATTCTCCGTCGTCAGCAGTTTGCGGGCATACTCCTTGAGGTTGTCCCGCATCGGTTGCGAAAACATCATGCGGCTCTTCGTATCGAAGCCGTTGCCGTATTTACGGTCGAAGCCGTTGAGGCGGCTGATGTAAAGGTCGATCGTGACGTACAGTCCGCGCTCCTTCGCTTTCGCGATCAGGTAGAAAAGCTTGTCGAGCCGTTCATCCGCGAATTCCGGAGTCGCCGCATCCGGCTTCACGAGCTGATTGTCGAAATGGTGCAGCCGGACCGCATTGTAACCGGCTTTCGCAATGCGGTCGACGAGGACGTCGGTCTGGGCATGCTCGAGGTAGTTGCTGTCGGCGCAGATGTTCGCTCCGAGAAAACGCGCCGGAACTTCCGGGCGGTTTTCAAAAACAAACCGCCCGTTCCGGACCACCACACGGCCGTATTTTCCGGCGGGCGCGTCGAGGCGGCCCGAAAAGTCCAGTGCGCTCCCGGCCACCCGGTCCTTGCGGAACGTGAAGGTCTTCCACTCCCTGCCCTCTTTGAACTCGAAAGGAGTTTCAATGTCGCTGCCCTGCGGAAACGGAGGGTCGCCCGTTACCCCCGCCGCGGCGACCACCAGCCAGACCGCTTTGTCCGCGGTCCGGAACGTGATCTTCGACACGGGTTTCCCGCTGAGTTTATAGCGGCTCAGGTAAAGCCCGGTCAGCGCACTCGGATTCTGCGCCTGCCAGATCAGCGTCGCGTTTTCAAAACTCTCGCCGTCGGCGGTCCACCAGTTCCCGGTGTCGCGGCGGTCCTTCACATCGAACCTCTGTTTGCCGCCGTCGGCATAGGAAACCTCGATCTCGCCGACCTCTCCGCCTCTGCACCACGCGGCGGCGTTCAGCAGATAGAGATAGTCCATGCGCCTGCCGCCGCCGTCGGCCTCCGCTTCGCGCAGGAACCAGCTGCGTTCCGGATTCGCGAACGCGAGGGCCGATTTTCCGCCGTTCTCCGCCGGGTCGATGATCTCGAACTCAATGTTGCCGAAGCGCCGCACGCCGGGCTTCAGCGCGCGCATGTCATTCTCCGGCCCCTGGTCGGTCCAGCCGTCCTGCCGGTCATCGGCCTTTTCATCCGTAAATCCGACGTTGGCGGCCTTTGAGAGATCGAGCTTCTGCGCCTTCCACGGCAGGAACTCGATTCTGAGCTTCTGAGAAATCGAGCTGACTTTACCGGATTCAAGGTAGATGCGCAGGTTGCCGGTCTGCGTGCCGTATTTACACACCATGACCGGGCGATCGAAGCCGGAGAGGCGCAATTCGCCCTGCATCATCGGAATCGCAACCGCCGTGACGCTCTGCCCCTTCGGGGAACTCCAGATCCAGCCGCCCTTGTGCTCCGCCTCGATTTTCACCTTGTGCACATAGCTTTTCTCCCCGGCGCGGATCGTGAAGCGAAGCTCGCGGTCGAGCATCGCACGGTTGAACCGGAGCGAGAAAAAGGACTCCTTCATCTCCTGCGGAGCGGCGGCGGAGAGCTCCACGCCGTACTCCAGCACATTCGGGGAGATCACCGTTACGGAACCCCTGAAGTCAAACACATCCTTGAACCTGCCTGAGAACGATGTTCCATCCGCTCCGCGGACGGCACTGAGATTCTTATTGCCCGCGTAGTCCATGAAATCGAGAATGACCTGGTCATCCTCCTTGCCGGGCCCGGCTCCGGAAAAATTATCGCCCGTGTAATCAGGACGGTTCACGATCCGGATCGCATTCTTGTCGTCGAGCTGCGCCCATCCGGTCAGCGGAACAGCGTCGGCAAAAGCGGCCGCCGAAAGCAGAGCGGCGGCAGGAAGCAGGAAAAATCTGTTCATAAAATACACCCGTTTCAAAATGTGACGTTGCCGTAGTTCTTTGTCGCATAGCTGTCGCCGTTGTAATTCGGCTTGAGCTCATTCGGCGAAACCGATTTCGCGCTGCCGTCGAGCATGACGAGATTCGCCCGGTCGTTATGGCGCATGTGAACCTTCCCCTCCCCCCAGTAATTCAGATAGCTGCGCTGCGTCTGAGTGGCGATCTTCACACTGTCCCCGACAAGCATCGTGCTGCTCGGCCGGTTCACCATGACCCAGTCGCGGTCCTTGCGGCAGGCGCCGCCGCGCTTCACGCTCGGCCACATGCTCTCGCTGTCAAGCCCTCCGGCCAGCCAGCAATTCATACCGTAGGTCTCCCACATGAAGTTCGACTTCGTGGCGTCGGTGGTGTTCTCCTCGTTCCAGGCAACCGGCTGCGACGGGCAGCGCAAAGCTTTGTAGGAGCTGAAGGAGTAGATGCCGTTGTTCCCCTGGGCTCCGGCATAATTCCCCACAACCAGCGCCGCGGCCCAGGTCCCGTTCTTTATCTTGTTTCCGGGCAGGATCACATCGCCGCTGATCTTCGGCAGCCAGTCGCCGTTGTCGTCGCAGTAGAAGTTCATCATCGTCCCGGTCTGCTTCAACTGACTCAGGCAGGAGGTCGCCTTTCCGCGCTCCCGCGCCTGGTTCAGAGCGGGAAGCAGCATCGAAGCGAGGATCGCGATGATAGCGATTACAACGAGGAGTTCGATCAGGGTGAAGCCGTATTTTCCGCGATGTTCCATTTCCAGTTCCTTTCAGGCTGTTTCCGTCTGGTTCTACTATATTATGGCTGAGGGAAAGTGCAAATGCAACAGGCAAAACAATCTTACCGGGCAAAATCATGGAAACAGGGGTAACAAAATGTAAAAATCAGTTTGCATTTGCCTTTTTCCACCCTTATATTACCATCAACTGATCTTACGGGGGCTGGCATGAAAAACAAAGTCACGGTCCGGGAACTGGCGGCGGCGGCAAACACGTCGGTTGCAAGTGTCTCCCGCGCACTCTCAGGGGCGCCGAAGGTGAGTCCGGAGCTGCGGGAGCGGATCATCGGGCTTGCACGGGAGCTCGGCTATCGCGGCGGGAAACGGCGGAAGACGCTCGGCGTCGTGTTGCCCTCGCTGGAGGTTTCCACGCTCGGCTCTTACATCCTGAGCCTGCTCGACGCATTGCGCAAGGAGCTCTACCGGCGGGATTACCAGACGGTATTCGTCTCGCTGGAAGATATCGAGCTGTTGAATGAAAGTGTGATTGACGGCGTGATTTCGTTCGATTTCCTCGATCGGATCGGACGGGCGTGGGCGAACCTGAAAGCGCTCCCGCTGGTCTGCCTGAATGACTCCTCAAGCAATTTCGACCGGATCTATTCGGTCTCCTCGAATGAACTGCAGGGGCAGCGGCTCATCGTCGATTACCTGTTCAAACGCGGGCACCGGAAAATAGGCTTCATCAAATACCGCAATCCGTTTCAGAAAAAGCGCGGCGGCGATCCCCGGGAAAACGCATTCCGCGCCGCCATGAAAGAGCACCTTCTCGACCCGGCCCCTTATATCCACCTGTACGATACCGAGCCGGAATTCACCACCGGGCTCGGCTCCCTGCTCAGAAAAGGCATTACGGCGGTCATCGCGGCGGACGGGGAGAACCACTGCGCGCATGTGCAGGGGACGCTCCAGCTTTTCGGGAAACGGGTTCCGGAGGATATCTCCATCGTAAGCTGGGAAACCGACCATCTCTCAGAGTTCCTGATCCCGCGCCAGACAGTGCTCGTCCAGAACTTTCCGCTGCTCGCGGCCAGGAGCCTCGACCTCATCGAAGCACTGATCCGCGGGGAGAAGCACGTGGAGAATATCCTCGTCGACTTCCGCCTGGTCGAGCGCGACAGCGTCCGCACTATTCCGGGAAGCTCAGCGTCTTCTCCTGCCGGTATTTGATGAGGGTCACTCGGATCGCCGCAACCGCGTTGAAAAACGTCGCGGCATGCTCCCGCAAAGATTCCGTCGTCTTGCTGCCCCCGCCTTTCTGGCCGCCGATTTTGTTCGCGTTGTCGCGGGCGATCTCCTCGAGCCACCTCTGGTAGTCGTCGGCCGAAACGGTTTCCATCGTCGGCTTCAGCTTCAGCTTGCGCTTCTCCTCCGGCTGATCCTTCCGGAACTGCGATTCGTAATCGCGCATCGAAGTGTACTTGAAATTGAACCGGTAACCCTTGGCGGAAGCGGTGTCGACCTCCTCAAAAATGGTCTTGATCCGGTTCAGCTCCGCCGTCAGGTTCGGATGCCGGCTGC
This sequence comes from Lentisphaeria bacterium, assembly GCA_018265615.1. GTDB lineage: Bacteria > Verrucomicrobiota > Lentisphaeria > Victivallales > Victivallaceae > Victivallis. Next base: position 33,528 of record JABLYX010000039.1, on the reverse strand, counting down.
CGGCGCGCGAAGCGATACGCTGGATCGAGCGGCCGGTCACAATGAGTTCGGAGAGAAGGTCGTTCGTCTCCCGGTAATAGGAAGAGTCCGATTTCATCGGCAGCGCCCGCCAGAACGACCGTTCCAGCCGGTCGAGCTGTGAAAACATTTTATCGAGCTGGTCGGCCCTTCCCGGAAACGGCAGCAGCACAGCCAGTACCGCCGCAATTGCGGCAAAATGCGGAATCCTCATCCTCCGGCCTCCTTTCTGTGAAAACTTACTTCCCGGCGGCGGCGGCCAGCCGTTTCACGATTTTCTCCGCGACGGCGGCGGCCTCTCCGTCGTTGTAGCGCAACTGCCGCCAGTTCCAGTGGAACCCGTCCTCGACGCCGCGCGGAATCACATGCAGATGGGCATGCATGACCACCTGCCCGGCGGCGGTCCCGTCCGCAAGGTGCAGATTGAACGCCTCATAATCAAGTTCCCGCTTCAGCGCCACGCCGATCCGGGAGCCGACGCGGAACATCCTCCCCGCGGTATCCTCCGGAATCGTCGCGGACGATTCATGGTGCTCCTTCGGGATCACCAGCGTGTGGCCGAAGTTGATCGGGCCGATATCGAGGAACGCATAAACCAGCTCATCCTCATAGATCCTGCACGACGGAATTTCACCCTTGATGATTTTACAGAAAATACATTCGGCCATTTTCATTTCTCCCTGAATAGTTCTATGATCGACTTCTGGCTCCCGAAAACCGTGAGCTGGTCCCCCTTCTCCAGAATCGTGTCGGGCGTCATGACCGTCTCGGAGGCGCCGCCCGGCTTGCGGAGCAGGAGCACGGTCACGTTGAACCGGTTGCGCAAATCGAGCTGGCGGAGCGACTGCCCCGAGAGCTGCTCGGGAACCGCCACTTCGGCGATCGCCGACCCCTTGAACTCGAAGAGGTCGCTGATGTTGTCCATCGTGAGCCGCCGCGCGAGACGCTCGGCCACATCCTGCTCAGGCTGGATCACCTCATCCGCACCGAGACGGAAGAGGATCCGCTCCTGAATCACGGTATTCGCTTTCACAATGACCTTGCGCGCCCCCTCCTGCTTCACAAGCGTCAGCGCAAGGACCTGGTCCTCGAAGTGCGAGCTCATGCCGAGGATCACCGCATCGAATTTACGGACGTTCAGCTCGCGGACAATCTCCTCATTGCTGACGTCCGCAATGATCGCTTCCGTAACCTTGTCGCGAAGGTCGTCCACCCGCTGCTGGTCGATGTCGACCACAAGAACGGTATTGCCCGCCTTGGCAAGCGCGACCGCAAGCTTCGCGCCGAATGACCCCAGGCCCAATACGGCATAATGATTTCCCGGCATTGTCAGATTCCTCCCCTAACCGATGATGATACGTTCTTCCGGATAGCGCAGCCGCCGTTTCTTCTCCCGGCTGAGCAGAAACAGCATAACCGTGAACGGCCCGATACGGCCGACGAACATGTAGCACGCCAGATAAATCTTGCCGAACGAGGTCAGGCTCGAGGTCGCCCCGGTCGAAAGGCCGGTCGTGCTGATTGCGGAGGCCGACTCGAAAAAGCACTCCATCATCGCAAACCTCTCCGGCGTGAGCAGATGCAGAAAAACCGCCCCGATGCAAGTCAGCAGAATGAAGGTCACGATGATCGTATAAGAACGCAGCACGTTCGAGATCGGAATCGTGCGCTTGAACATCTGCACCTCCGGATTTCCCTTGAACGTACCGATGATCGATGCGACCGCAAGCGCAACCGTGCTGACCTTCATGCCGCCTCCGGTCGACCCGGGCGCCGCCCCGATCAGCATCAGGATGATGATGAGCGTCAGGCTCTCCGCCGGCAGCTTGCCGATGTCAACGCTGTTGAATCCCGCGGTCCTGGCCGTGACCGACTGGAAAATCGCATCGTACCAGCTCAGACCGGTTCCCCTCGCAACCCCGTTCAGCCAAAGCAGCACGGTGCCGGCGATGATCAGGATCAGCGTAGTGGTCAGCACGACGCGGGAGTGAACCCGCAGCCGGTACTGCTTGCGCCGGAACACCATCAGCAGATCGTAAATCACATATACGCCGAGTCCGCCGAGAACGATGAGCCCGGCCACCGTCATCTGCGTCCAGCGCGTCTGCCCGATCATGCTCTCCGGAAACGGCGAAAGCCCGGCATTGCAGAAAGCCGAGATCGCATGGAAAAAGGAGTACCAGACCGCCTCTCCCGCGGAGTACTTCGCCAGAAACCCCGGCAGCAGGAGCAGGAACCCGATTCCCTCGCTGATAAGGGCGTATTGAATGACCGTCCGGGTCAGCCCCTCCGTCCCGCGCAGCGAAAAATTATCGGAAAGGTTCGAAATCAGCAGCGTGTTGCTGAATGAGAGCCCGCGGCCGAGCAGCAGCAGGATCGATGCGGAGAGCGTCATGATCCCGATGCCGCCGAGCTGGATCAGCATCAGGATAACGACCTGTCCGAAAACAGTGAAGTCACCGACCGGAACCGTCGAAAGCCCGGTCACGCAAACCGCGCTCGTCGCCGTGAAATAGGCGTCAACCCACGGCAGCGTACCGTGATACGCCCACGGCAGCTTCAGAAACACCGTGCCGCAGAAAATCAGCGCGGCAAAGGAGAGGATGAAGAGCGATTGCCCCTTTTTGACGAATCCGATCACCATTGCAGCAGTCGCGCTCCTTCCTCATCGCCGGCACGCCTCTTACCACCCTTCGGTGAAAGAGGAGACCACCTGTTTGGCGGCATCATACGCAGCCTGCCCGACACCGTTCATCCGGCCGATCATCTGGTCCGGGCCGGTCTGGAAGTTCGCCGTGCCGCTGACCTTGCGGGCGGAAATCAGGGGCTGCACCCGTCCGGGGATGATCACCGAATACTCAATCGTCAGAGTCACGCGCCACTCGTTCGGCAGGAAGATATCATTGTCATTGTCCGTCCGGGACTTCTTCGCCCAGGAAACCTCGGCGAATTTGACGTCGATGATCCTGGCATAGACGATGCAGTCCGCCACCTTTTCATCCACGAGCTTCAGGGAGCCGTCGGTCATGAAACGCTCGCAGAGAAGGTTTCGAACCTGCGCCGTGAGGTTGTACTCGACCGTCTCGTTCTGGACCGGGGCAACCGCCACGGTTTTGATCTGCGGATGCATGACACTGCCGATCCGGTAACCGCAGCCGCCGCTGAATACAGTGAACAGCACCGCGACGGCCAATCCGATATATCGCTTCATGGTTTTACCTCGCCTTCTCCCGTCGCCACCGCCGGGGAATCCCCTTTTTTCCCGAGCCCGAGATCGTAAACCGGCAACAGGTACTTGCGGTTGTCGCGCCCCGGAACAATCAGCAGCCGGCCGGATTCGGCCGGGAGTTTGTAAGCGCGGTAGTGCTGCAGCCGGGAATCCTTCGCCGCGACAAAATCGTCCGGGACGAAATTCTTGTCGAGCTCAACCAGACGGCGCTCGGAGTCTCCGGCCGCCTCCGTGTCCGGGAACTCCCGGATCACCTGCGCGAGATAGCGTTCCGCCGCCTCCTTCCGCCCGGAGTTCTCATAGAATCCGGCGATATTCAGCAGCCGCTCCGCCTGGATGTCCCGACTCTCTGCCAGGATCGTCCGCACATAATCATTCTCCTGCGCGTTCGGAAATTTGTTCTGGAATTCCCGGAAAACATCGTACGCTTCGCGGGCATAACGCGCGTCGCCGTCGCCGCGACGGGACAATTCGAACAGGCCGTTCCCGAGCGCAAGGTACGCCCATTTACACTGCGGAGAGTCGGGGAACTCCCTGATCAGGCGGCGCAGCTCCTCAAGGGACTCCTTGATCTCGCCGTTCTGGTCGAGCAGGTAAGCCAGCCGCAGCCGGGCGGAGGGAGCGTTTTCCGAAAACGGCGCGCGCTCGAGCGCCTTGCGGTAAATTTCAATGCTCTTGTCGTCGCCGACCAGCCATGGAATCCAGCGCAGACTCCAGAAAGCCGGCTCACGCACGCCGTCGTCATACATCTTCGCAAGCTCGTATTCGCGGTTCACGAGGACGACGAAATCCGCATATTCCGGATAATCGGTCAGCATCCGCTCAATCGCTTCGAACTCCTGATACGGCAGCTTGCACATCTGGAGGGCCGCGATTCTCGCCCGCAGCGCGTTGGACTTGACCACCGCCGAATCCGCGTAAAGCTCCGCCTCTTCGAACTTTTTTGAGGCATCGCGGTAATCCTGCTTCTCATACGCCTCGCGCCCTTCGCGATAAAGGTCGGTTGCCTCACGGTCGCCGGCCCGGAGCCCGAACGCGCCGGCAAGCAGGAGCGCGGCAAGCATCCATCGTCTGCAATTCGTCATGCGTCCCCCCATATTCGGAAAGAGTTCCGTTACATCAGTTTCAAGCCGGGCAGGTCCTGCACGTCGATGAATCCGGCCACGAGCCCGTCATCGTCGGTCACGACGATATCGTCGATATGACGGCTTTCGAGCACCTTCAGCACCTCAACCGCAAGCTGCCCGGCACGGACCGCCACCGGGTTCGGCGTCATAACCTCGGCCATCGTAAGCTCCAGCACCGACATGTCCTTCTCCGCCCAGCGGCGGAAATCGCCGTCGGTGAAGATCCCGAGCAGCCGGCGGTCCGCATCTTCGATGATCGCCGAGCCGCAGCGCGCGCCGCTCATGCGGATAATCGCGTCGCGCACCGTCGCCTCTCTGCACACGATCGCGGAGCGGTCGCGGCCGCGCATGATATCCTCGGCGCGAAGCGTGACCATGCGGCCGATCGCACCGCCCGGATGCAGCCGGCCGTAATCGCTCTTCGTGAACCCGTGCTCATCGAGCAGAACCATCGCCAGCGCATCACCCAGCACCAGGAGCGCCGTCGTCGTCGTCGTCGGGGCGAGGTTGAACGGGCACGCCTCCTTCGGAACCGGCATTTCGACGACAAGGTCGCTCATGCGGCCGAGGCTCGAGCTCCGGCTCGCCGTGATCGCGACCAGCTCAACGCCGAGCCGCTTGGCCGGCGTCAGGACCACGAGGAGCTCCTCCGTCTCCCCGGAATAGGAGAGCGCGATGAGCAAATCGTTCTTCTGCATGATGCCGAGGTCGCCGTGGCGCGCCTCGACCGGGTGCATGAACACAGCGGGAGAACCGACGCTCGAAAGCGTGGCCGCGATTTTCTTGCCGATATACCCGCTTTTGCCCACCCCCGTCAGCACAAGCTTGCCTCCGGCGGAGATCGTTTTCATGCAGCGTTCGACCAGCATTTCAAAGGATTCGCCGAGGTTGTCCCGCACGGCAGTGATGCCGCACAGCTCGGTATCGAATACCTCGCGCGCCCGGGAAAGAATCGTTTTTTTCATTTCAGCACAGGATTCCTTGCTATCTAGGTCTTACAGCCGGCAGGAGCGGATATCCGTAACGATGATTCCGCGCGCGCCGATTTCATAAAGCTCATCCATGATCCGGTTGCACTCCCTGCGGAGCACCATCGATTTCACCGCGACCCAGTCCGGGTTCGACAGCGGTGCGACGGTGGGCGCCTCGATGCCCGGCGTAATCGCGCAGGCCGCATCGAGCGCGGTGCGCGGGATATCGTATTCCATCATCGCATAGCTGCCGGCGACGATGATGCCCTTGAGCCGCGCGATGAGCTTCTTCACCTCGTGGCACTCCTGCATCTCCGCGGAGCGGCCGATCAGCACGGCTTCGGAGCAGAGCATCGGCTCCCCGATGATCTCGAGCCCCGCCTCACGCAGCGTGGTTCCGGACTCGACCACGTCGGCGATGGCATCCGCCACGCCGAGCCGGATCGAAATCTCCACCGCGCCGTCAAGGCGGACGACCGTGCAATCGAGCCCGCGCTGTTCGAGGTTGCGCCGCAGCAGCTCCGGATATGAAGTCGCGATCCGGAGTCCGCCGAGTTTTTCGACCGTGAGCCCGGAATCCTTCGGCACGGCGAAGCAGAAGCGCGAACGCCCGAATTCGAGCGGCATGAGCTCGACGACCTCCGCGCCGCTGTCGGCCTGGAGGTCCCGCCCAGTGATCCCGAGGTCGAGCACGCCGTTGCCGACGTAAAGCGCGATATCCCGCGGACGCAGGAAAACGAAGTCGATATCGTTCACGCGGTCGCTGACCACGAGTTCACGGCTGGAGCGGAAGCACTTGTACCCCGCCTCCCCGAGCAGCCGAACGGCGTCTTCAGAGAGCGCGCCTTTGTTCGGGATTGCCATTTTCAACATAATAGTACAGTATCCTGATCGTTAAAGGTATTTGTAGACGTCTTCGAGTTCGAGTTCATTCGCGATCATCATGACCTGCAGGTGGTAGAGCAGCTGCGAAATCTCCTCGGCGGTCTTCTCGCGCCCCTCGTATTCGGCAGCCATCCAGACCTCTCCCGCCTCTTCGACCACCTTCTTGCCGATGAAATGCTTGCCTTTGTTCAGCTCCTTCACCGTCCCGGAATTCGGATCGGCGGCGGCGGCTTTGGCTTTCAACTCCTCGAACAATCCATCAAATGTTTTCATTACCGGCTCATTCCTGTCTCAAAAATAGTGATTGCGTCATAGCGGTTAATATAGCTCCCCGATCCGGAAAAAGCAACAACGGCAGCCGGATTTTCCGGAAACCGCGGGATTTTTCCGTTTTTTCCGGCGCCGGGATTGACTTTTCCGCATTTCCGGATTACGTTTTCCGAAATACATTCAGGAACCCCGAAGGGAGAGCCATGTCCAGCAATCCGGCCAGATTCTACACCCGCCTTTCCGAAGGCGTCGTGCGTTGCGACCTCTGCCCCCGGCGCTGCATGATCGGCTCCGGCGGCTGCGGCTGGTGCAAGGCACGCTGCAACGAAGAAGGGGATCTGCTCTCGCTGGCCTATGCCCGCCCCGCCGCCGTCGCGATCGACCCGATCGAGAAGAAGCCGCTCATGTGCTTCATGCCCGGCACACAGACCCTCTCGTTCGGCGCCTACGGCTGCAACCTCGACTGCTGCTTCTGTCAGAACAGTTCGCTGTCGCGCGGCATCTACAATGCGTCCGGCGACTGGAGGGTGGTAACGCCCGCCGAAGCGGTTTCGCTGGCCCTTGCGAACGAGTGCCCGTCGATCTCCCTGACCTACAACGAGCCGACGGTCTGGATCGAGTATGCGATGGACATCGCCAGAATCGCCCGTCCCGCCGGCGTGAAAACCGTTCTGGTCACAAACGGGTTCATCGAAGCGGAAGCGGCGCGCGAGTTCTATCCGCTCGTCGACGCGGCGAACATCGATGTGAAAGGCTTCAGCGAGGAATTCTACGACTCGATGTGCGGCGGTTCGCTCGCTCCCGTGAAAACCGCCTGCGAAATCTTCAAAAACGAGGCGGGGGGCCACCTTGAACTCACGAATCTCGTGATCCCGGGGCAGAACGACTCGCCGCAGATGATCGAGGCGTACCTCGACTGGGTCGAGTCGGCGCTCGGAGCCGACACGCCGCTGCACTTCAACGCCTATTTTCCGGCCTACCACTACCGCCAGAGCCCGCGCACGCCGGTGTCGCTGCTGTGCGGAATCCGCGACCGGGCGCTTGAGCGCGGCTTCGTCAACGTGCAGTTGGGAAATATCTGACGATGCGCCGCTTCTTCCGGAAACCGAACGGCCGCCGCCGCGCGCTTCTGCTTGCCGGCGGCCCGGTGCTCGCCATGCTTCTCGGAGGCGGGCTCCTTACGCTTTATGCGAATTTCGCCGTCGAACAGTGCGGCGGGCGCGTATGGAACGATGCCGGCGCGATTGAAGCGCGCGAGGTCGGGCTGCTGCTCGGAACCGCGCCTCATGCGAAGCACGGCCCGAATCTCTATTTCCAACACCGCATCGAAGCGGCGGCCCGGCTCTATCACGCCGGGAAGATCCGCAGAATCATCGTTTCGGGCGACAACGGCCGCCGGGAATACAACGAGCCGGAGGCGATGCGCCGCGCGCTCGAAGCCGCGGGGGTGAAACCGGAGGACATCTTCGAGGACTTCGCCGGATTCCGCACGCTCGACTCGGTCGTCCGCGCCCGGAAGGTGTTCGGACAGACAAAACTCACCGTCATCTCGCAGCGGTTCCACTGCAAACGCGCGATCTACCTTGCGCGCCATCACGGCATCGACGCGATCGGTTTCGCGGCGCACGATATCCGCATCCGCCGGTTCCGCCTCCGCAACCATCTGCGCGAAACGTTCTCCCGTTCCGCCGCCGTCATCGATATCGCGCTCGGCCGATGCCCGCGTTTTCTCGGAGACCCGGTCAGAATCTGTGCGGAAAGTGCGGAAAAGCAAGAAAATTAGACAAAACTAATTTCATATCTTGCATTTCTGTTTCTCCATGCTATATTTGTTGAATAGCGAAAGGGGAGTATATTTTTTTACCCCGTAAATTAGATGCGACTAACTAACTGAGAAAGGGACTTTATCCATGTCGGGAAGGCTTCATTTTACATTGATCGAATTGCTCGTTGTGATTGCGATCATCGGGATTCTGGCCGGCATGCTGCTGCCGGCCCTGAACCAGGCCCGGGAACGCGGCCGGGCGACTTCATGCACCAATGGGCTCAAGCAGCTTACGCTGGCCAATATCATGTACACCGCCGACAACGGTGTCTACGTAAAAATACGCGCCGACAAATCCTCGACCGTCTACTGGTACGGCGTCAACAACGCCGGAGGGATGGGCGGCAGCGGCGGCAATTACGACTACACCGGCGGCCCGCTCTTTCCTTATTACGGCAGCACGCCGCGCGCGATCATCTGCCCATCCTTCGCCATCTCCGCCGGACTCCGGACCATCGATATGACGAAAATGGATACCTCCAGCGGTTACGGGTACGCCTGCCGGAAATATTCGACGACCAAATACTATCAGGGCCAGATCAGCAACGGCATCACCAAAGCCGCGAAGGTGAAAAACCCGACAAGCGCCATCATGTTCGGCGACAGCCAGATCAGCGAAGGCGCCACCGGCCCCATTCTCTGCCCCTACGGCCAGGGCATGGGGCACACCAACGGGACCACTGGATTCCGCCATCTCCGGCGGGCGAACCTCTCCTGGGCCGACGGCCACGTCACCGCGGAGCTGTTCAGCGACGGCGATGCGGCCAACCTCTACGGCTGCTTCGGGGACCCGGATGAAAACTGGCGGTATTTCAACTACCTCTATCCGGATGCGGAAGAGCTGACCGAAATCTGAATCTCATCAAGGAGCTGTCATCATGTCCACCGCGAAAAAGATATGCATCGCCCTGCTGCTGCTGATTGGCGTCGTTTTCGTGATCAACGCATTCACCACGGACAAGCCGGCGGAAAAATTCCGCCTCCGCCCGATACCGGAAGAGGAGTTCGCGAGCGCCGGCCGGTTCATCGGCCGAATGACGGAATTCGCCCGGAAAGGGGCGGCGAACGAATTCGCCCGGCACTGCCGGGACGCAAAGGATAAGACCACCCTCCTCTCATGGCGGAACATGCGGAAATTCGGAACCGTAGAAAGCCGCCTGGTCAGGATCAGCAGCTACGAAGCAGATCCCGAACGCTGCCGCCTCCATCTGGAAAACGCCCGGGGAGAGATCGGCACGGCCGTCTGCCGCCGGGAAAGCGGCGGAGAGTGGAAATTCCTCTCGTTCACCTATGTCGACCCGGAAGATGCGCAGTGACATCCCCCGGCAATAAAATTTAGATTTCTCTAATTGCACCTCTTGCAATCCTTTCACGGCGAGATTATATTATGAAATCAGCTGAAAACCGGCTGATTTTTTTAAATCGCGCAACTTAGTTAACCCTAATTAAAATAAGGAACCGATATTCGATGCGCCATGGTTTGACAGCGGCACTCTCCGCCGGGGTCCTCCTGCTGACAGCGGCGGGGACAGACAGAACCGAAACCGCGGGAGAGAGCTTTGCCCCCGCTCTCCGCAAGCTGCTTCCCGGCTATACCTCTCTTGAGTACACAAACGCCTTCACCTGCCGGATTCTCGACCGCAGCAATGCGGAGCTCGGGAAACTTCATCTGGAGGACGCCGAACGGTTCCCGCGCCGGAACGGTTACGGGGGAACAATCGAAATCGGGATCGTGACGGACAGTTCCGGCCGGATCATCGGCGTGGTTCCCGGCAGGAACCGCGAAACTCCCGCCTATCTCGCCCGGCTTGACCGCATGAAGTTCTTCCGGCTCTGGAACAGTCTCACGCTCGAAGAGGCGGAAAAGAAGAAGGTCGATACCGTAACCCGCGCCACCTTCAGCAGCGGCGCCGTCATCACCGGGGTCCGGAACGCCGCAAAGACGGCGCTTGATCCGGAACCGGAAAAATAAATCAGCAACCCCACTTGTAACGAAGGAAGAAATATGCCGGAAAAAACATCGTCGACAACCCCGTTCAGGCAAGCCGCCATCCAAACAGAGAACATCCTCAAATGACACTTTTCATCTCCGCCGTTCTGGCCGCGGCGGCATTTCAAAGTTTCTGCAAACTCGCGCTGCTGCCGCGCCGCTGGGAGTTCCTGACGGCGCTGCTGCTCATCCCGCTGCCGTTCTTCTTCGAAGAGCGGATCGCCCGGACCAGCCTCGCTGCCCTGACGGAATCGCTTTCCAGCGCGGCCGCGCTGGAAAACTGGTGCGCGCTCGTCGTGATCCAGGAACTGTTCACGCTCATGGCCGGATTCTCGCTCCTCTCCGAGTATGAATCCGCTGAACGGGTCAAACCGTGGAAATATGCGGTATTCATCCCCTCGGCCCTGCTGCCGGCGGGGGCGCTTTATCTGCAGATGCGGCTTTTCAACGAATTCCCGAACTTCGAGTTCCGCACCATCACCTGGTCCCTCGCGACCGCGCTGCCGTTGGGAGGGATCGCGGTTTCCGAACTGACCCGGCTGCTGCGGCGCGACCGCGAAGCACGGATCCTCTCCGTGCTGCACGTCGAATGGATCCTGATCCTCGGCGCGGTGTTCCTGCCGGTCGCGGCGAACGCCCGGCTGATTCCGCCGGCCGGAGAAGAGAACAATTTCGAATCGCTGTATGTATTCGGAGTTCTCGCCATCCCCGTCATCCTGAGCACGATCTTCTTTACAATCTATTTAAACTATAAAAGGAAAAAGAGCCATGTCAACCGTCACTCAAATTCTTAACTGGATCTCCAACAGCCTGCTCCTGCCGGTCATCGTGCTGCTGCTCGCGGCGATGGTCGCATCGCTGGTTTCGCTCGGCGGGTTCTTCTCGACCTATCTCGTGCTGCTCCAGCAGCGCCGGAAGCGGAGCGAGCTGCTGAGGAAAATCAGGACCTCCACCGGCATCGACGCGGCGGATCTCGATGAAGGCAGCATCTTCGGCTGCCATCTCGCGGAGCTCAATGCGCTCGGCTGGAACGAGCTCGAATGCGAAAAGCGGATCGCCGAGATCCAGCAGGGATACGAGCGCGAACTCGAACGCGCCAAATTCCTGACCAAAGTCGGCCCGATGCTCGGGCTCATGGGAACGCTGATTCCGATGGGCCCCGCTCTCGCCGGCCTCGCATCGGGCGATATCGGTTCGATGGCCTACAACATGCAGATCGCTTTCGCAACCACGGTGGTCGGCTGCCTTGTGGCCGGCGTCGGGCTGCTCGTCTACTCGGTCAAAAGGCACTGGTACAGCGAGGAGATTTCGAACCTCCAGTATGTGCTCGACCGCCACCTTGAGGGGAGCTCCAGATGAAAAAACGCCGCTACAACGAACTGTTCCGGGACGAGGACGAAGTCGACCCGCGTTCCAGCCTGATGAACCTTTTCGACGTGGCGATGGTTTTCGCCGTGGCGCTGATGGTCGCATTTGCGATCCAGAGCCGCATGACGGAGTTCCTGACCGCCGAAGACGCGACCTTCGTCAAGAACGCGGGCAAGCCGGACATGGAAATCATCGTCAAGAAAGACAACAAAGTGACCCGGTATAAATCGGAAAAAGCCGAGGGAACCGGCAAGGGGCAGCGCGTCGGCATCGCCTACCGCCTCGAATCAGGTGAAATCATCTATGTCCCCGAAGGAGAAAACTGAGCCATGCGGAAACTGAAACCGAAATACCTCGCGATTGCCGCCGCGATTGCCGCCGCCGCGATCGCATTCGGGCTTTATCAGCGCTACGGGTCGGATACCCGTGTCGCATTCGTGAACTATCCGGAATACATCCTCGCCCCGCTCCTCGACCAGGAGATCAATCCGGCCATCAGGGCCGAGCCGGTCAAATGGACGGAGAAGAGCGGCGAGGAGCTCAAGAACTACGACTGCATCATCTTTTTCGGCATGGGGCTCAACTTCACCGAAAAGCAGCAGGAGCTTCTCTCCAGGCTCAGGAAACCGATCTACACCACGGCCTCCACCCGCAGGGAGACGGCGCTCAACACGCTGACCGAAAAACAGCTTGACACGCTTCAGAAGTATCTTGGCGGCGGGAAGGAGAACTTCCGCCGCATGCTCGACTTCATCCGGTACGACGTCGACGGCAAGCGCATCAACGCCCCGAAGCCGGAGCCTCCGAAGGAGGTCGAACGGCGCCCGTTCTTCCACGTCAGGGAGGACGACGCGTTCAAAACCTACAAAGAGTACCTCGCCTGGTACAAAAAAACCGGCCGCTACCGGGAGAACGCCTCCACCGTCTGCATCCTCTCCGGCAATGGCGGCGGCGCTCTCGAAGAGCTGATCGGCGCCCTCGAGAAAAAGGGACTCAATGTCGTCGCCGCCAACGGCATGTGGAACATCGAGCCGATATTCGAGGAGGTCGCGCCGGATCTCGTCATCTATCAGCCGCACGGCCGCCTCGGAGAAAAAGCGGTCGAGCTCCTGAAGAAATACAACGTCCCGCTCTTCTGTCCGATCAAGGTCAGCCAGCCGTACGAGGAGTACCTGCGCGACCAGCGCGGCATGACCGGCGGCATGCTGAGCCAGAGCGTCACCATGCCGGAGCTGGACGGCGGCGCGGTGCCCTTCGTGCTTTCGGCGCTGTTCCGCAACAAACGCGGACTCCAGGAGTTCCGGACGATTCCCGACCGGCTCGAGCGGTTTGCTGAACTCGTGAAGAAGACCACCGACCTGAAACGCAAGCCGAACTCCGAAAAGAAGATCGCGATCGTCTACTACGGCTCCATCGGCAAAGAAGCCGCCACCGGCGGACTCGGCGTGTCGGAGTCCGTCCTGAACGTGCTGAAGCGCCTCCGGCAGGAGGGTTTCACCACCGGCCCCCTCCCCGAAAACGCGGAGGAGCTGAACAGGGAGATCGAAGCCGGCAACGCCGCTTTCGGGACCAACGCCGGCAACGCCGAGGCGGAAAAAAACGCCCCGCGCATCCGGACCGTCACCATCACGCCCGGCGAATACCATGCGTGGATCAAAAAGAGCATGCCCGCCGACCTCTATCAGACGGTGACGGAACGCTACGGCGAATTCCCCGGCAAATCATTCCGCACTCCGGAGGGCAATATGGCCATCGGGCGGATCCAGTTCGGCAACGTCATCCTGATGCCGCAATCCCTCCCGGGTGAAGGCGGCGACGAGAGCAAACTCGTCCACGGCGTGAAAATGGCTCCGCCGCACACCTACATCGCCACCTACCTCTACATCCGCCACGGCTTCAACGCCGACGCGATGATGCACTTCGGAACCCACGGCAGCCTTGAATTCACGCCGTGGAAGCAGGTCGCGCTCTCCAGCTACGACTGGCCGGACGTGCTGGTCGGCGAGATGCCGCACTACTATCTCTATATCATCAACAACGTCGGAGAAGCGCAGATCGCCAAGCGCCGCAGCTACGCCACGATGGTGAGCCACCTCACCGCTCCCTTCATGCAGGCCGACGGCTACGGCGCGATCACGCAGCTCCACGAAAAACTCGAAAACTACGAAGCCGCCGAGAACGCCATGCTCAAGGCGGAGTATGCCGGAACGATCGTCGAACTCGCGACAAAAGAGCATTACGACCGCGACCTCAAACTCTCGCCCGACTTCGCGGCGGGCAAACTGAACGAGGAGGATCTCGGCAAGCTGCATAATTTCCTGCATGAGATTCAGGATTCGAAGGTCAACCGCGGCATGTACGTCATCGGGCGCCCTTACTCGGAGGAGGAGGCGAACGAAACCGCCCGGCTGATGACCGTCGACGCGATCGCCGACGCGCTTTTCAAGGCCGACCTTGAGGCGGGCAAGGTGAAGGAGGAACAGCGCAAGGACCTCCATTTCTTCACCGAGAACTACCTCTCGAAAGCCCACGCCCGGGCAAAGGAGGCGCTGGTCAACCCGGATAAGTTCAAAAAAAGCGCTCCGGCCCGGCCCGCGGGACACGGCGGAGCCGCCTCCGGCGAAGAGATGCGCAAGATGATGCAGACCGGCAAGCTTCCTGACGGGCGCGGCATTCCGCCGGAGATGGCCGCCATGATGCAGCAGCGCGGCAGCCGGAAAAACGGCCGCGAGGGCGGAGCTCCGCCGCGCGGAACGGGGATGGGCGGCATGCGGCAGAGCGCCCCGAAAGCGGAGCCGCAGCCCGAGGAGATCACGTTCCGCGCCAAAGCCGACCTGCTCAAATCGACCGAAGCGGAGCTGGCCTCGCTCGTCAACGCCTTTTCCGGCGGCTATCTCTACCCCTCCCCCGGCGGCGACCCGGTGCTGAACCCGGATACCGTCCCGACCGGCAGGAATCTCTATGGCATCGACCCGGAGCGCACCCCGACCCGGGAGAGCTACGCCGTCGGGAAACAGCTCGCGGAGGCGCTGATCTCCGAGAAGCTCAAAACCACCGGCGAGTATCCGAAAAAGGTCGGCTTCTCGCTCTGGGGCGGTGAATTCATCCGGACCCAGGGTACGAACATCGGCGAAATCTTCTACCTGCTCGGCGTCGAACCGATCTGGGATTCGCGCGGCCGGGTGCAGGATGTGCGGCTGATCCCGATGTCGGAGCTCAAGCGCCCGCGCATCGACGTGGTCGTCCAGACCTCCGGGCAGTTCCGTGGAGCGGCGACGAGCCGCATGCGCCTCATCGACAAGGCCGTGCGTCTTGCGGCGACCGACCCGGACGGCGAATTCGGCAACTTCGTCCGCGAAGGATCGCTCGAAATCATCAGGGCCCTGATCGCCCGGGGGATGTCTCCGGAGGAGGCCAAGTCATTCAGCAATGCCCGTCTCTTCGGCGGCGTCAACGGCAACTTCGGCACCGGCGTCACCGGAATGGTGCAGAACAGCGGCAACTGGGAGGATACGAAGGGCATCGCCGAGCTCTACCTCAACAATATGGGCGCGCTCTACACCGAGGAGCACTGGGGTGAACATGTCGACGGAGTGTTCAAGGCGGCGCTCGTGAATACCGACACGGTGGTGCAGTCCCGTTCCTCCAACAGCTGGGGGCCGCTCTCGCTTGACCACGTCTACGAATTCACCGGCGGGCTCAGCCTCGCGGCGCGGCATGTGACCGGAAAAGATCCCGGAGCCTACTTCAACGACCTGCGCACCCCGGGGCGCCCCAGGGTGCAGGAGGCGGGGGAAGCCGCCATGGTCGAAGCGCGCAGCACGGTGCTGAATCCGAAGTACATCAAAGAGATGATGAAGGAGGGCGCCTCCGCGACGGGCAGCTTCGTCGAAGTGTTCCACAACACCTTCGGCTGGGAGGTCATGAAACCCGACATGCTTGAGGACCATCTCTGGCAGGAGTACAAGGAGGTCTACGTCGACGACAAGCTCAACCTCGATGTGCGGAAGTATTTCGAGGAGAACAATCCCGCGGCGCTTCAGGAGATGACGGCCGTCATGCTCGAAACCGTCCGCAAAGGGTATTGGAAGGCCGACGCCGAAACCGTCCGCCAGATCGCGGAAACCCATGTGGAGCTCATGAAGAAGTTCGACCTCCCGCCGACCCGGAACGAAAAGCTGCGCGAGATGATCAAAGAGCAGCTCAAGGACCCCGAACTGCGCAGGGAGTACGAAAAGCAGATCGCCAAAACCCTCGAACGGCAGCGGCAGCTGGCGGAGGAGCGCAAAAAGGCCGAAGAGGTCAGCGGCCAGCGGCTGAAGGAGGAGAGCATCGAGCAGCCGAAACAGGACGAAGGCAGCAACCGCGCCGCGATGCGCGTGATTCTCGGAATCATCATCGTCGCCCTTCTCGCCATCATCCTCGGCCATCGCCGCAGGAAGAACGCGATCTGACCTGTCCATAACGGCGGGAACCGGAGAAACGCTTTCTCCGGTTCCTTTTTTTAAAGCTTATCAACTGATAAGCTCTTCTTACCTCCCCGCCGCGGTCAGACCATCGGAGCGGTGTACCCGCTCCGGCCCCCGCGCTGCTTCCAGATGGAGTAGACCTTCAGGAGCGCCACAAGCCCGAGCGCCGTGAAGAGGAAGTCCCAGACGAAGATGAAGCGGTATCCGAAGAGGTCGATGAACCAGCCGCCGAGCGCGTTCGCAATGATCAGGAACACGGAGACGACCATCGCGTTCGCGGAACAGAACTGGCCGTACTTCTGCCCCGGCAGCAGCGCGACGAACATCGGCAGCTTGCTCGCATTCTGAATCACATAGACGACGGCGATGAGGATCGCGACGGCGAAAAACGTATGATAGTCCTGTACGAAAAAGAAGCCGAAGATGTTCATTGCGATGACCAGAAACGCCCCGGCGATATATGTGCGCAGCGGATAGAGCCAGTCGACGAGGAACCCCATCGGTATCAGCAGAAAGAACGAGATCACCATATTGATGCTCATGATGTTGCCGTACTGCTCGAAATCGAGGCCGAGGCTTTTGTTCGCGAACAGGAAGTTGAACATCGTCCGGCAGACCGTCGATGCGTCGTTGCACGCCATCGCGAGGAAGAACCAGCGGTAGAATGAAAGGCTGAAGCACTCCCGGAAGTAGGTTGCGATCGCGTTCCCCTTCTTCGGCTCCGGCGGCGGGTACTCCCCCTCCTTCACACAGAAGCACATCAGCAGGAAGGCGAGCAGGTAAATGACCGCGATTCCGGTGAAGATCCACGCCATATGCGTATCGGCATGCTTGAAGATGTAGCGCTGGTAGATGAATCCGGCAACGGTCCCGACCATGCGGAAGAGCGCCATGAAGCGGCCCATGAACTGCTTCGGGACCACGTCCGCGAAGATGTAGTAGAAGACGGAGAATACGAACATGTTGAAAAACTGGAAGCCGATCGCGAAGACCGTGATGCATCCGAGGATCACGCCCGCCGTGGAGTAATCGCCGCCGAGGACTGCGGAGTTCACGAATGCGCCGATCTGGTCGCTCCAGCCGAGCAGGATGAGGAAGAGCGTGACGAACGGGCTCGCGAACAGCAGATACGGAATCCGCCTCCCCCACCGTGTCCTGGTCCGGTCGCTGTATGTGCTGACGACCGGGTTGATGATGAAGTTCAGCAGTGCCGGAATGCTCCCGACGACCAGCCCGATCAGCAGGTTCGACGAACCGTGGTTCTTCATGAAGATCGGCAGCAGCGACGGGATCAGCGTCTCCATGAGTGTAAAGCAGAAATCGCCCCAGAGCATCCAGATGAAAAGGTTGATCAGGCCGAATATTGTGTACCTGAGCGTTCCGACCGAATAGAACCTGCGGCCGTTTTCCATGAGGACGCCGCCGCTGCCGTTTCCCGTATCCATCCGCCACCTCCGTTGGTTGACCGCATATCAGTTGTCCAATTAATAACATTGCTTTGGACAATGTCCATTATACAATATTTTTCTGTCGATGTCAATAGGGGAATCAAAAAAAATCACATTTTTCTGGACAATGTCCATATTTACGGTTTGAATTTATGGAAAAAGGCGGTACGTTGAAGAGTAAAAACCAAGGAGACGCATCAGATGGCAACCAGAAAGAACAAGACCAACGGCAGCCGCGCACAGATGCGCGAAGCGATTCTCTCCGGCCACTATCTGGCCGGCACTTACCTGCCTTCGGCGCGTGAGCTGGCGAAGGAGCTGAACATCTCGAAGAGCTCCGTCCACAACATATTGAAACTGCTTCAGGAAGAGGGGCTGATCCGGATCTATCCGAACTGCGGCGCGCTGGTCCTCGAAAACGGCGCGAACCGGAACGACCTCAAATGCTTTTTCGTGCGCCCGTCCGATTACGGGACGTTCCGCTACCTGCCGGTGACGGCCGAGCTGCTGCAGGGGATCTCCGCCGGGGCGGAGAAGAAAAACTGCGAAATGCACCTGTCGTTCTCCGACTCCGGGCGCATGACCGACGAGATCATCGCCCACTGCATGGCGGGCACGATCCAGGGCATGATCTACCTGCAGTGCCGCAGCTTCAATGAGCTGTGCATCCCGCTGGAAAAGGCCGGGGTCCCGTGCGTGATCGCGGCCGACAACATGGGCCATGAGAACGCGGTGCGCACCTTCATCGACTACCGGGCGGTCGCGCGCGCGGCGGTGCGGCACCTCGTCGGAAAAGGGCACCGGAAAATCGGGATCATCGCGGGCGCCGAAAAGGATTTCCTCTATTCGGAGATGCTCGCCGGCTTCCGCGGCGCGCTTGCGGAGGAGAACGTGCCGCTTGACCCGCGCTGGGTCATCGCCGGCCTCGGCTACGAGCAGGTCGCGGATCAGGTCGGAGTCCTGGTCAACCACCTGAAAAGCAAGGAGCCGCCCACGGCGTTCTTCACGGTCCGGGACTACCGGGCCGGATGGCTGTTCGAGGCGGCGAAGCGGCTCAAGCTCGCCATCCCCGAAGCGTTTTCCGTACTCTCCTATGACAATCACAGCTGGAAAGGCGCCGAAGCGCACGGCCTCACCTCCTTTGCGGAACCGCTCCGCGCCCAGGGGGAAGCGGCGGTCGAGCTGCTGCGCGGCTGGGTCGCATCCGGCGTACGGCCCGAATCGGTCGAATTCAGGCCGGAGCTCGTCGAACGCTCCAGCGTCCGGGCAATCGAAGGCTGACCTGTCTTTTTCTGGACACCGGACATCAATTGCGGAAAATCTTCAAAAAAAACACAGGAAAATGATGATCGGCTATTGACTTTCACACGATAAGCGGGTATAATTATCTTAGAAATTGGACAATGTCCACAAATTAACGGAAAGCGAAACAGGAGAGACCTGATGATGCGGACGATTTTAAAACTGATTCCGATGCTTGCGCTCATGCTCTCCGCCGCCGCGGCGGAGGAGTTCTTCGCGCCGGGATTCGACTCCGGCCGGGAATTGCCGGCGCAGCTCGTCTACCCGCAGGGCCGCATCTTCCCGTTCTCCGGCTTCGCCCCGTCCGACATTGCGGAGGCGAAAAAGGCCGGCTTTACGATGGCCGGACCGGTCTACAGCGCCCATCAGGAGAGAAAGCTGCTCGAAGGGGCGGAGAAAGAGGGTCTCTTCATCATCCTGCCGATCCACCCGGAGGCGGACGGCGTAAAGCTCACGAAGAAGCTGCTCGACAACGCCGGAATCGACTTTGCGCCATACTGGAACGATATCGCGGAAAAGGTGCGGAACGCGGCGGGGAACAGCCGGATCGCGTGGTGGTACCTGACGCCCGAGGAGCTCCGCCCGTGGCGCGCGAACGACATGGCGTTCCTGAAGGGAGCCATCCGGGCGGTCCGCGAGAATGACCCGCAGAAGCGCCCGGTCTGGCTCTATCTGCCGAATCACTACACCCGCGAGCAGATGCGCGCCTTCGCCGGAGCGCTCGACATCGTCGGCAAGGGGATGTATCCGACGCAGCTCGGCAAAGAGAACGACCGCGTCTGGTGCCGCTGGTCCACCGAAAGCGAAGTCGGCTCGATCCTCGACGCGGGCGGCGGAGCCGTTCCGGTCTGCGTACCGGAGATGTTCCGGCAGCCGGCGGAGGAGCACCTCGCGATTCTCGAAAAAACCGTGCGCCACGATGTCTACCTCTCGCTCGTCTCGGGGGCGAAGGGCGTGGTGGTCTTCTCGCTTGCGGAACGCCCCGGCTTCACGGCGCACAGGCGCTTCTTCGACGCATACGCCGGAATCGCCGCCGAACTCACGGGGGAGCGGAAACTCGGTGAACTCTTCCTCTTCGGGAAGAGGATGGACACGCTGAAAACCGAAATCCTCTCCGGCCCCGCGACGCTCGCGGTCGATGCGGGGATCAACGGCAGGGCCGACCGGCACGAATATCCGGCAGTCGCCTCGGCCGAACTCGGCTGGCGCGACACCCGGGCGCTCTTTCTTGTGAATTCCTCGAAAGAGGGTTCCGCCGGAGTCCGGATCAGCGGACTGCCGCAGGAGGGCGCTGAGATCATCGATCTCTTCTCCGGAAAAACAATCGGCTCCGCAGCGGACGGCGTTTTCGAGACGGAGCTCGGCCCATACGATGTGAAAGCATTCCGATTTGTCAGAAAATGATCCAAAACAGGGAGAAAAGAAAATGAAAAAGCACAGCTTCACCCTCATCGAGCTTCTCGTCGTTATCGCGATCATCGCGATTCTGGCCGGAATGCTGCTGCCCGCCCTGAATCAGGCCCGCGCCCGCGCCCGCGCTTCTTCATGCGCCAACAACCTCAAGCAGATCGCGCTCGCCGGCACGGCCTATATGGACGACTACAACATGAACTTCCCGGCCGGCTCCAATTACAAGCAGGAGGGCGGGGAGCACTACGCGTGGAGCTACGCGCTCTGGAAAGGCGGCTACATCCAGTACGGCAAACTCATGTTCTGCCCCGAGCTCCTGCCGAATCCGGCCAATGAGAATTCATGGCGCAAGACCTACGGCAGCCTCTACAGCTCGGACAAAGCGCCGATCAGCCTGAGCAAAGGCGAATACCTCCGGACCGGCATGTCCCGGATCGGCATGGCCGCCTGCGCGAAAAATCCGGCAGCAGACGACAACAACAACGCGTTCCGGCTCCTGCCGAACCTCAGCGACAGCGGATACGGCTTCGCCTATCTCGTTCATGGCGGACGCAGCAACATGGCGTTTTTCGACGGGCACGTCGCCGGCATCGACAAAGGCGTGGCAGGCAGCGGAATACGCTGGATCGGATCGACCCGCAACCTCGCGAAGATCACCCGTGTGCTCCGGCCCGAAGCCGTGACCCCGGATGTACTCAGCGAGGACAGCTCCAACTGACGGAGGAAATCATGACGGAACCGGCCATCAGAATCAAACGCACCAGCCGCCGCGGCTGTTTCTACCGCGGCGAACGGGCCGTATTGAAATTCGACCTGATGAACTTCTCGCCGCGCAATGTCTACGGCGGGGAATTCACGCTGCGGATCCCCGGGCTCTTCGAAGAACGGCGCGTGCTCCCGAAGCTCGGCTGGCACCTGTCGGACCTGGCGTTCGAAGTCGATACCGCCGGCTTCCCCTCCGGCTCGCCGGGCGTCCGGGCCGAGCTCCGGAAGCAGGGGCAGACGCTCTCCTCCGCGGAATTCAAATTCGACGTCGTCCCGCAGCCGGACCCGGAAGCGGTGGCGTTCTGGCACTGGCCGTCGACCGTCCACTACGACGCGCTGGAGGCCGGGGACGACACCGCCGAAGCGGAGCTCGACAAGCTCGCTTCGCTCGGCGTGACCTGGAGCCAGTTCCGCGCCGGCTGGGCGCTCGACCACCCCGACCGCGCCATCGAACTCATTGAAAAGGCCATGAAGCGCGGGATCCAGCTCGGCATACTCATCGAGAACACGGCGGGCGGAATCTTCCGGGCCGACCCCGGCACGCCGGAAGAGGCGCTGCGGGTCAACCTTGACGGAACCCGTTCCGCTTTCCTGAATCCGTTCCATGCATTCACGCAGGAAAAAGCGCGTTTCCTGGTCCGGCGGCTCATGACGCATTTTGCCGAATTCCCGTCCTGCACGACGCTCTTCATCAACAGCGAGCTTGAGGACAAGCTCAAACTGCCGTGCGACCCCGGGAGTCTCAGGCGGCACGAGGAGCGGCTCGGCTTCCCTGTGTCCCGCCTGCGCAGCGTCGAGCGGATATTCGCCGAGAGCTACCCCGGTTCGCCCGCCGTCATCGGCGCGGACGACCCGGAGGTCGCCTATGCGCGCTACTACTTCAGGGAGGGCGACGGCTGGTGCGCCATCAACCGCATCATGACCGAAACCGCGCAGCAGTACCGTCCCGACCTCGTGACGGTCGCCGACCCGCTGCGCCTCGCGCCGCTGCCGGAACGGTTCGACGGCGTGGGCGCGATCAGTTCCTGGACCTATACGAATCCCGATCCGAAATTCATGCTGTACGCCGAGACGCTCGCGGCGGCGGCACGGCGAACCGGCAAGCCCTTCATCCATACCGTCACGCTCTGGAACTACGCCGGAACCCTGACGCCGTGCGTGGAGGACCGGTTCGCCCGGGAATACACGCTGCGCATGGGGCCCGACCGCTGGAAGGAGTGCTGCTGGATCAACCTCGCCCGCGGCCCGCTCGCTCTGGCCTGCTACTTCGGCAGCCCGATCGAACCGTTTCTGGAAGGCGGCGACCCGGCCATCTACTCTCCCGAAACGGAACAGGCCATGGCGGAGTTCAACCGGGAGGTCCTCAAACCCTGCGGAAAGCTCGCGCGGGCCACGGAAAACCTGCCGCGCCGCGCCGCCGTGCTCGACTGCTTCACGTCGCGCGTCCACGGCGCGGTGCCGCGCTCACACGCACATTACCAGAATTACCAGATCTACGATTTCTATACCGTCATGAATATGGCGCAGATTCCGGCCGACGTGGTATTCGAGGAGGATCTGCTCGAAGGCGCGCTCGACCGGTACGATCTTCTCGCGCTCCCGGCCGCCGATACGCTGACGGAGCCGGTCTACCGCAGGATCGTCGACTTCGCAAAACGCGGCGGATGCGTGATTGCCGACCGCTATTTCCGGGCTGAAGTTCCCGGCCTGATCCGGTTCGACTTCAATTTCAGCTATCGCAGGAACGTGAATGCGAACGCGATCTGTACCGGCAGCGACTTCGCGGTCGCGGACGACACGAATTTCCGTACCGAATGGGGAGCGCGCTCCGCCGTCCGGGGCGTTACAGCCGACGAGGATCAGCGCTGCATGGAGGGATTCGCCGCGAAGCTGCGGAAGCGTCTGGCCGGAACCGTGCGGCGGGAGTTCGACTTCGACAACCCGCGCGTCCTCGGCAACATGAGAACCGGCGGCAGCATGCGCTACTTGTTCGCAGCGAACGATTCACGCACCTGGGACGAACGCTCCGGCCGCTACCGCGCGATGATGGAAAAGGGCGTTCCGGCCCATACGGTCTGCCGCATCTCCGGCTGCCGGGAGCAGCCGTACCTCCACGAGATGATTTCGCAGAAACCGCTCGCGGTGCGGGACGAAGGCGACGGCGAATGGTCGTTCGAGCTCACGCTGCCCGCGGCGGGCGGAGCAATCGTGGCGATCTCCGCGCGGCCGCCGGAGCCCCCTGCGGTCAAAGTGACGCAGGAGTCCGAATCCGTTACAATCGATCTTACGATTTCCGAATCCGACGACACGGTCAGGCTCGTGCAGCTTGAAATCCGGGAGCCGGACGGCACGCAAAGTGAATTCAACGGAACCCGGCTGGTCCGGAACGGCAGACTGACCTTCACGCTGCCGGTCCTCGCCGGCTCGGCCGCCGGAGTCCGGCAGCTCCGGGTAACCGACCTGACCAGCGGCCGGAGCACGGTCGCGAAGTGGGAAATATGCGAAGAGATGGAGGCTGCCATATGAAAAAGCAATTCACCGCACTGATCCTTGCCGGCTCGCTGCTCGCACCGGCATTCGCATCCGGCTGGGCGCCGCTTTCCGGAGACTGGAAAGTCGGCGGCGGGACGCTCTCGGAGCTCTCCGACGGAGTAGACTCCGGCAACCGCCCGCTCTGGATCGTCGGAAGCATCCCGGGGGATTCGCTTTCCGCGGAGGTCACGACGCTCGACGGCGTCGGCGACCTCTATCTTGCGATCGGCTGGAAGAACCGCGACAACCACTATGCGCTGCGCTACAGCGATCCTCACCGCAAGCTTGAACTGCTGAAAGTCGCGGATGGCCGCGAAACCGTGCTGGCCGCGACCGAAAATGCGGGTGAAGCCTCGCCGCAGAAAAAACCGCTGAAGCTGAGAATCAGCTTTTTCGGCGGAATTCTGACCGGGGCCGCGGGTGACACCACCCTGACGGCGTTCGTCGGCGAAACGTTCCCCGGCGGCACGGGAGCGTTCGGCACACGTTACCGGCAGGGAATTTTCCGCCCGGAAAAAGAGCCGCAGAACCGGGCCGGCTCCGGAACGCTCTTTGCGGAACGCGTCCGCATCTCGCGCGACGGATGGCGCAAAGTGTTCGAACAGAATGAAAAGAGCGTGCCGCTCACTTTCACGGCGGAGGTTCTGCCGGATTCACCGGAGTCGGAGCTCATCGTCCACCTGGCAGACGGCGTTCCCGATGTGAAGCTGCCGCTGCCCGCCAAATCCGGGACGAAGACATTCACGGTCGATTTCCCAGCCGGCTCGCTGCGCCCCGGCGACTATCCGGTTACCGTCCGCGCGGTCGCGAAGAATCCCCTGTCCGATACGGTCGGGCTGTGGGAGCAGGTGCTGACGGTCGCGCCGGACCGGAATCCCGGCCGTTACGAGATGATCCTCTGGGACGGCATCGATTCATATCCGGAGCTCGCGCGGCTCGGATTCACGGCCTCATCCGCCCCATTCTTCTTCACGTCGAAGTACGCGGCGGAAAAGGAGAAGCACGTCGACGCGGTCGCCGCCGCCGTGCGGCGCGGGGAAGAGGGGCTCAGGCACGGCGTGTCAACACTGGTCAAGATCGACACCCGGCGCTACTGGGACAAACAGAAGTACGCCGACTGGATGATGAAGGATGCGAAGGGCGCCCTCCAGCTCTCCGGCGACATCTGCCAGAACCACCCGGAATTCCGCAGAACCGTCGCGGAATCGGTCGATGCGCTCGGCAGAACGCTCGCCGACGCCCGGACCCCGGCTTACCTGCTGTTCGACTCCGAGACGGAAAACGAGGAGCGCAAGCTCCATCCCTGTTTCCATCCCGAATGCCTGGCCCGCGCCGCGGCCGCCGGTTTCCGGGAGATCCCGGCGTACCTGAACCGGACCTGGGGCATGGTCGGCGTCTCCCTCGGCCCGACCGCGAAGAAGCTCGCGAAGGAGGGCGTGATTCCGGACTCCACGCCGGAAGGGGATTTCATCCGGTGGTGGTGGCTCCACGGCTCCGGCTTCGTCGACAACCGCGCCGAGGCGGAGAAGATCCTGAAGCGCCACCTGCCCGGAGCGAAAAGCTTTCATGACCCGATCCTGCGCAATCCGCCCTATCCCGGGCGCGACCGCGGCATGGATTTCGTCAGCCACTGGACCTACACGAACCCCTCTCCGCTCGCGCTGCTCGAGAACATCGACGAGATGCGCGCGGCGGTGGAATACCGCAAGCCCGTCGTACCGAACATCCAGCTCTTCTGGTACACAAATGAGGTGATCGGCAAATTCGAAAGTGCCGCCGACCGTGCGAAACACTCTCAGGAGGCCGCCGCCGTCGCCGAAGCGCGCGACGCGGTCCATTTCGGGCGGTTCGTCACCATCTCCCCGGATCACCTGCGCGAAGCGGTCTGGCTCGCGCTGTCGCGCCCCGTCTCCGCACTGATGCTCGACGGCGGCAGCGCGATCAGCGCCACGCCGGGAACCTACGCCGCAACCAATGCGGATACCGTCGAAGCGCTTGCGGAGATTTCTGATACGCTCGTAAAGCCGTACGGCCCGATGCTGAAACAGATGACCGGTTCCCCTGCCCGCGTCGCCCTGCTCCAGTCGGCGGCCAGCACGCTCTTCGGCCGGACCGGCAATTTCGGCAACGCGAACAAGCGTTTCGCCGACGTCTACAACAGTGTGCTGCTGGCCCAGCTCCAGCCGGAGATTCTCTGCGATGAATCGATTGCCCGGCTCGACGGCTGCGACGCGCTGATCGTCGCGGACACCGAGATCATCCCCGAAAGCGTCTTCCGTCAGATCAAGGCGTTTATCGCGAAAGGGAAGCCCGTGCTGCTCGATGCGGCGAGCAGACTCAAGCTCCCCGGCGCGGCTCCCGTCGTCTTTCCAGACACCGCGAAGCTTGGTGCGGCGGAGCAGCAGAAGGCGTGGGTCGAAGCGGGAAAAGCGCTGAAGGAGCTGCTCCGCTCAAAGGGATTCCGGTACGAGCTCTCCTCGCCGGCCGGGGATGTGATCCTGAGTTCACGTCTCGGCAACGGCGACCGTGCGATCTTTGTCGTCAACGACGCGCGCCGGGCCGGGGAGTATGTCGGGCAATACGGCAAAGTGCTCGACTCCGGCATTCCTCAGACGGTCAGGCTCGACTTTGCGCCGGGCATGCTGAACGGGACACAGGCTGTCTACGACGTTCTCGCCCGCCGCCGCATCGACCCGGCAAAAGCGGAGCTGTTTCTCCCGGCCGGAGGCGGCAGGCTGCTCTATGTCGCGGAGAGCGCGATCACGGGAGTTGAGCTCTCCGCGGATCCTGCGGTCAAACGCGGCGAAAGCAACCTCCTGAAGCTCCGGCTGAAAAGCGAAGCCGGGCTGCGCGGGACGCAGGCGGTCGAACTCGAAATCCGCGACAGCCGCGGACGGCGCGACGCCCGCAGCGGCTGCTACGCGCCGGTCGACGGCAAACTCGAGCTGCCGCTCCCGATCGCCCTCAACGACGCCTCCGGTTACTGGCAGGTCACCGTGCGCGACCTGATCGCCGGATTCACAGCAGAAACGGCATTTGAAGTGAAGTGAAGTTTAAACCGGCGGGAACGGTCTCTCTTCCAACCCCATCTCAGGAAGAGCGGACGGTTCCCGCCGGCCTTTCCGTTCCCCGATCGGCGCCGGGATGCAAAACGCCTCAATCGAAATTCTCGCGCGCAAACGCGATCTTCTCCGTACGGGTCGGGTGAGCGCCCGGCGGCAGGGATTCAACGAGCCGCAGCCGCGAAAGCAGCCCCTGCCCGTTCGCGATCTGGATCGCAAGCCCCGGACGCGCGTTGAGCTCGAGCAGCAGCGGCCCGCGCTTGCGGTCGGTTGCGATATCCGCGCCGAAATAGCCGAGCGGCGTCATCTCCGCGCAGCGGGCCGCAAGCTCAAGATGCTCCTCCCAGTGCGGGACCACAAGCTCCGAAAACGCGGCTCCCGTGTCGGGATGGTGCGTGACCGCCCGGTTGTGGGAGGCCGCGAAACGCGGATGCCCGTCCCGGATGCTCAGCCCCACGCCGACCGCGCCCTGGTGCAGGTTCGCGCGCCCGTCCGACTCCTTCGTCGCGAGCCGGATCATCGACATGACCGGGTAGCCCTTGAAGACGATGAGCCGCACATCCGGCACCCCCTGGAAGCTGAATCGGCTGTAGATATCCGAGAAGTCGATGCAGCGCTCGAAAAGCGCATAATCGACCTGCCCGCCGAGGCTGTACAGCCCTGACAGGATATTCGAGATATGCTCATAGATGAACTCGTAGTTGCAGACCTCTCCGTTCGGCTTGTAAAAATTCACGCCGTCGTGCCGCGTAATGACGAGGATTCCGCGCCCGCCGCTCCCGTGGCCCGGCTTGATGACGAAGTCCGGCACCTTCGCGATCAGGTCGCGGAAGCTTTTCACCTGGTACTGGAACTCAATGCTGCCGATCAGGTCGGCGGTCGCAACGTTGAACTTGATCGCCAGCTGCTTGGTGCGCAGTTTATCATCCACATCCGGGTAGTCCGCACGGCGGTTGTAACGCATGATATACGCATGGTTCCGCTGGTTCATCCCGAGCACACCGGCCCGGCGCAGGCTCTGCGGCGACACCATGCGCGGCAGCTTGATGAACGGCAGCTTCATTCTTTCACCAGCGGCTGGAAGCGCATGAGCTCGGTCACCCGGTAACCCGTGTAGGTCCCGAGCAGCAGGATCACGCCGAGGATGATGAGGTTCAGCTCTGCAAACGTATAGAGGACATACTGCAGATAGCCGCTCGACAGAATGAAGTAGCAGATCGCGGCGGCGCCGGTGCTGGCGGCGAGCTGCTTAAGCGTATTCGTCGCTCCGTCCTCCTCCCACGTGGTCGAAGCACGCTCGATCGTCCACGCGATGATGATGATCGGAAAGAACGTCGCGTCCATGAAGTCCGGCAGCTTGAAGAGGTTCGCCGCGACGCAGATGAGCTGCATCAGCAAAATCACCACGACCACCACGGCCGAGATGCGCGGAACCATCAGCAGATTCAACTTCGACAGCCACGCCCGGATCATCAGCCCCACCGCGAGGATCAGCGCAAAGTTGACCAGTCCCGGCAGCAGCTTCATCTCCAGGAACGCCATCGCGATCAGCACCGGCATG
The DNA here is from genome assembly GCA_018265615.1 of Lentisphaeria bacterium. Taxonomy (GTDB): domain Bacteria; phylum Verrucomicrobiota; class Lentisphaeria; order Victivallales; family Victivallaceae; genus Victivallis. The sequence continues at coordinate 5,296 of JABLYX010000039.1, read as the reverse complement.
AAAGTTCCCATCGTCGGGATGCCGATGATGTTCCGGATCAGCACAATGAGCAGAATCGCGAGCGGCAGCAGCGCGAGGCGCTTGAACATATTCTGTTCCGAGGCGGGCAGCGAAAAAAGCGAGAAGCCCGAAAGATCCCGTTTATCGATGATCTGCGCCCGGATCCGGTTCAACTGATCCGCTCCGGCCGGAACCCGGGTCACGGAGAAACCGATCGAGGAGCGCTTCACCCCGGAAACCTCATACAGCGACCGGCTGCTGCGCTGGAGGATCAGAAACTCCTGCGGCAGTTCCTCGCGCCCCGTGCTCGGACGGAAAATGTGCCACGCATCCCCGAACCAGACGTCGAGATAGTTGTCCGGCTGCTGCAGATAACGCTTCTGGTCAAGCAGGATGCCACGCATGATCCGCGCCGGAATGCCGCGCTGCTCAAGCAGCATGATCGCAGCTTCGATCGTCTCATCGCCGCCGGAATTCGGCGCAAGCACCCGCTTTTCCTGGCGCGGCATGGCCCCCAGCGTCTGCAGCAGAGCCGGGACCAGTTCGGCGGGCGCCATTTTCCGTCCGGCATCGATCCGGTCGAGTATCACAGCTGCGGCGGCACGGGCCGCATCCGAAACAACAGGGGCCTCCCCTTTCTCCGGAGGAACCGGATCAAACGCCCGGCGCTGCGGCGCCGGAATGATGCGGAACCGGCACGAAACCCTGCGCTGCTCAACCGGCGCCGGCAACTCAAGCACCATGCGCCCGGAGCCGTTGCTCTCCTCCACCCGGAAACGGTTCCCGCTGTTCGGGTCGAGCCCGAAGGCGAATCCCGCCGCCGGCTCCGGAACCGCAATCGAAACCCGGACCGGCTTGCCCGGCTCCGGCTCAAACGAAACCGTGCTGTCAACCTGATAGAAGAAAGCCGCCCGGTCGCTCAGGCTGAAACCGAAAAACCGGATTTTGGCCGTCGCCACGGCAAGCGAAACGACGACCAGAAGGCCAACGAGAATATAAAGAGAACGGCGGGGAGATTGAAGTTCCGGCATGGTGCGCTCCTAGAGCATGTTGCGGCGGGAAGGGTCGACCGCGGCCAACCCGTTGATGACGTTCCGGCCGATCAGGACCGGGTAATCGAATTTGCTGCGGTCGGCCAGCGTAAATTCACGCTCCAGCGTCAGATGGCCCATCCGGAAGGTCAGCATGACCGAGATGCGTTCGAGCGACTCCGCGTCGTGCCGCTTGATCCGGACGGCGCGGGCGACCGGCAATTCATAGGTATGCGACTCCTTGCCGGTACGGGTCTGAATCCGGAACGAGACCCACTTACGGCCGTCGCGCTCGAACGTTTTGACATCCCGCGCGTCGATCGAACTCGTGGTCGCCCCGGTATCGATCCGTGCCTCAAAGGGAACAGAAAACTCCGGCAGGTGAATCACTTCGGTTTCGCCGATAATCCCGAGCGGCAGATCGGTCGAAACGACCGTTCCGGCCGGAGCCGGCGGCGCGTCGGCCGCCCGGCGGCAGCAGCCGGCCACGATCAGCACGGCAAAAATCCCTGAAACAACAAGAAGCAGACAGATCAGCTTCATCCTTCCCCTCCGCGTTTTTTGAAATGCTCCAGACATGGAGCATAACATACTATGAAATATCCGGAAAGTCAACTCTCCGGCTCCGGATTATCGATGACAAAAATGCAATCTTCCCGCGCAAAAAAGCCCGCCCCGGAACCGGGACGGGCTTTTGCATCTTCAAGCCTCAGGCTTACTTCATGAGTTCGCCGAGGTTCTTGTAGAAGGCCATGCGGCGCTTCGCATCGGCTTCCGCCTTCGTGAACAGCTCTTCGGCATCGGCCGGAGCGGTCTTGAAGAGGGCCTTGTAGCGGTTCTCGCTGCGGATGAACTCCTGGAAGCTCGCAGTGGCTTCCTTGGTCTCCCACTTGAACGGCTGCTCTTCCGCCGGATTGTAGCGGTAAAGCGGCCAGTAGCCGGCTTCGACCGCGCGCTTCGCTTCGGTCTGGCTCTTCGACATGTCGATGCCGTGAGCGATACACGGAGCGTAGGCGAGGATGATCGACGGGCCGTCGTGCGCTTCCGCCTCACGGATCGCGGTCAACGTCTGCTGACGGTTCGCGCCCATCGAGATCGAAGCGACATAGACATTGCCGTAGCTCATGCACATGAAACCGAGGTTCTTCTTGGTCAGACGCTTGCCGCCGTTCGCGAAGAGCGCCACCGCGCCGATCGGAGTCGACTTGGAGGCCTGGCCGCCGGTATTCGAGTAAACCTCGGTGTCGAGCACGAGAATGTTCACATTGCGGTTCTGCGCCACAACATGGTCGAGGCCGCCGAAACCGATGTCGTAGGCCCAGCCGTCGCCGCCGAGGATCCAGACCGACTTGTCAACGAAGTAGTCCTTCAGCTCGAGCATCTTGGCGTAGATTTCCCTCTTCTCGCCTTCGGATTTCCCGACCGCGACCTTCAGCAGCTCACCAAGCTTCTCCTGGTTCGCCATCGCTTCGCCGGAAGTGCTCTTCCAGTTCGCAACCGCATAGTCGAGCGCAGTTTTCATATCGTCGCAGCAGACGCCGAGCTCCTGGATCTTCGCGATGCAGGCCATCAGCTGCTTGCGGTTCGTGTCGACCGCGAGGCGCATGCCGAAGCCGTACTCCGCATTGTCCTCGAAGAGCGAGTTCGCCCACGCCGGGCCGCGGCCCTTCTTATCGGTGCAGTACGGCAGCGACGGGAACGAGCCGCCGTAGATCGACGAGCAGCCGGTCGCGTTCGCGACGATCATGCGGTCGCCGAAGAGCTGGCTGACCAGCTTCACATACGGAGTCTCGCCGCAGCCCGCACAGGCGCCGCTGAACTCGAAGTACGGAGTCAGGAACTGCGAACCCTTGACGGTCTTCGCATCGGTTCCGCCCATAACGTTGTCCGGCAGCGAAAGGAAGAATTCGACATTCTCGTCCTGGCCGGCGGCACGCTCTTCCGGCGTGTGGGTCAGGTGGATCGCCTTCTCCTTGACCGGGCAGGTCTCGACGCAGACGCCGCAGCCCGTGCAGTCTTCGATGAAGACCTGCAGACGGTACTTGAGGCCGAGCTCCTTCTTGACCGGCGGCTTCGCGTCGACGGTATTGAAACCGGCCGGGGCCTTCGCAAGATCGGCCGGCTCGATCAGCTTCGAGCGGATCGCGGCGTGCGGACACGCCATCACGCACTGGTTGCACTGGATGCAGGCCGCGGAATCCCACTTCGGAACCGACGGGGCAATGCCGCGCTTCTCGAACTTCGAGGTCGCAATCGGCATCGAGCCGTCGTAGGACATCGCGGAAACCGGGATGTCGTCGCCCTTCTGGTGCAGAATCGGCTTCATGAGCGAATTCGCAAACTTGCCCATATTCTCAGTGATGAGAGCCTTCGGCTCGTAGGCCGCAACACCGTCGAGGGAAGCCGGAACTTCGACCTTCTTCAGCATGGCGAGCGCCTGATCGACGCAGGCCTGGTTTTCACGGACGACATCGTCGCCCTTCTTCTTGAACTTCTTTTCGATTCCGGACTTGATGTAGCCGATCGCCTCGTCGGCCGGAATGATGTTCGCCAGCTTGAAGAAGCAGGTCTGCATGATGGTTGAAACATACTTCGGGCTGCCGACTTCGAGCGCAAGCTTCAGCGCGTCGATCGTGTAGACCTTCACATGCTTCCTGACGATCGCCTCCTGCATCTCGCGGGTGAAGCTCTCGAAAACCTTGTCGGCCGGGAGCTCGCTGTTGATCAGGAACGTGCCGCCGTCAACAATGCCGGCGAGCATGTCGTAACGGCCGATGTAGGCCGGATTGTGGCAGGCGACGAAGTTCGGCGCGGTGATCGTGTATTCGCTGGTGATCGGCTTGTCGCCGAAACGCAGGTGCGAAACCGTGATGCCGCCGGACTTCTTCGAGTCGTACACGAAGTAGGCCTGGACGTACTTGTTGGTATGGTCGCCGATGATCTTGACGGAGTTCTTGTTCGAACCGACGGTGCCGTCGCCGCCGAGACCCCAGAACATGCAGGCGGTCGTGCCGGCCGGCTCCGTGACGATCTCTTCGTCAACCGGCAGCGAAAGCCCGGAGACGTCGTCGTTGATGCCGACGGTGAAGTTGTGAGTGTTCCTGCCGTCCAGATGCTTGTAAATCGCATAGACCATCGACGGGGTGAACTCCTTGCTCGCGAGGCCGTAGCGGCCGCCGATGACGGAGATGTCCCTGCCCGCGAGGGCGGCTTTGACGTCGAGGAAGAGCGGCTCGCCGAGGCAGCCGGGCTCCTTGCAGCGGTCGAGCACTGCAATCTTCTTCACGGTCTTCGGCAGAGCGTTGACGAAGACATCGGCGGCGAACGGACGGTAGAGGCGGACCTTCAGGAGGCCGAGCTTCTGACCCTTCGAGTTCAGGTAGCCGATCGCCTCTTCGATGGTCTCGCAGCCGGAGCCCATTGCGATGATGACCCTGTCCGCATCGGCGGCGCCGACATAGTCGAACAGATGGTAGCTGCGGCCGGTGACTTCGGCGACCTTGTCCATGTACTTCTGGACGACGCCCGGAAGCGCGTCATACTGCCTGTTCGTGGTCTCGCGGCCCTGGAAGTAGACGTCCGGGTTCTGCGCGGCCATCTTCGCGTACGGCTTGTCCGGACGCAGCGCGCGGTTGCGGAAGCGCTCGACGTACTTCATGTCGAGCATGGATTTCATATCGGAGTAGTCGAGCAGCTCGACCTTCTGGAACTCATGGGAGGTGCGGAAGCCGTCGAAGAACGCGAGGAACGGGATTTCGCTCTCGAGGGTCGCGAGGTGCGCGACAAGCGCGAGGTCGTGGGTCTCCTGGATCGATGCGGCGGAGGTCATCGCATAACCGGTGGCCCGGCAGCTCATCACGTCGGAGTGGTCCCCGAAGATCGACAGCGACTGGGCGGCCAGCGCGCGGGCCGAAACGTGGAAGACGGTCGGGAGCATCTCGCCGGCGATCTTGTACATGTTCGGAATCATCAGCAGCAGCCCCTGGCTGGCGGTGTAGGTCGTGGTCAGTGCGCCGGCCGAGAGGGAACCGTGCACGGCGCCCGCCGCACCTGCCTCGGACTGCATTTCGACGACTTCAAGCTTCTGGCCGAACATGTTCTTCTGGCCCTGGCTGGCCCAGATGTCGGCGTACTCGCCCATCGTCGAGGAAGGAGTGATCGGGTAGATCGCCGCCACTTCGCTGAACGCGTAAGCAACGTACGACGCCGCGTAATTCCCGTCGATGGTTTGCATTTTTTTAGCCATGATTCCTCCGTTATTGATT
>JABLYX010000006.1 GCA_018265615.1 Lentisphaeria bacterium | reverse complement strand
TGGAATATTCCTGTATATAGGGAAACTCGCGTTGCGGACGGTTCCACTGCTCGCGTTCGCTTTCCGGAATTTCCCATTCGATCTGGAGAATCCGGGCAGGCGTTCCGGCCAGGAACTCCGCGCTCTGCCGGGCGGAGGGGATAAAGACGTGCCGGCCGGAGAACTCCCCTTCCGTGCCGCCGGCGGAGAAGCGCAGATTTCCGTCGAGCAGGAAGAAAATGAAGGCCCGGTTCTCTCTCGGCGGCACGGTGAATTTTTCGCCGGCGGCCGGAAGCCGGAGCGTCGCGGAAACGCCGGGAATCGCGCCGGGAAGCAGGGGCTCGCCGGAGCATTTCCGCTCATTTTCATCGATTTTCACCATTTCAATGTCATACATCATGCACCTCTCCTGTTGATGATACGGTCGACGACCAGTTGGCGGAACTCTTCGGACAGCATGGAAAAATAGGCGGTGAAGCCTGTGACCCGCACGACGAGGCCGGGATGCCGGGCCGGGTCGCGGTGTGCTTCAAGGATCTTCTCCGCATCGATGATATTGATGTTGAGGAGCGTGTTGCCGCTGCGCAGGATCGTCCGGACCATGCTGACGAGCTTGTCGAGCGCTTCGGGCGATTCTCCCATTCCCGGGTCGAGTTCCAGCTGAATCGGCGCCGTGTTGCCGTAGTTCGGCTGGATCGCGGCGATGGAGTTGGCCATGGCGGAAACGGCCCCGTCCCGCCGGAACCCGGGATGCGGGTTCGCGCCGTGATTGATCGGTTCGCCCGCGTGCCGCCCGTTCGGCGTGGCCCCCACGCCGCCGCCGAATTCCAGCGTGTTGGCCCAGGAGAACCAGCCCGGGATGAAGTTCAGCCCGGGATAGCGTTCATTCTGTTTCCTGACGAGTCCGGTGTAGAGCTCCGAAACCCGGACCGCCCAGTTGTCGCCGAGGGAGTTCCCCTGGCAGTAACGCTCCGAACACAGGAGCATCCGGCGGACGTATTCGCCCTCGGTCCCCTCGAAATCCGCTTCGATATGCCGGTTCAGCGTATCGAAGTCCAGCCGTTTTTCGCGGACGACCCGCTGCTCGGCCGCGGCGAAGCTGTCCGCGACCGTGGCCAGGGCGGCTCCGTCCATGCAGAGATTGAAGTATGCGGCGCTTTTGGTGATATCCGCCCCTTTTTCGATCGGGCCGTGGGAGAGCAGATTCAGGATCAGCTCCGGCTCGTTCCGGTCCTGGTACTGCAGGTGGAACCTGATTCCGTCGGCTGTCGCCTCGACGGCTTTTTCCAGATGGAAGGCGAAAAGGCCGAAAAGACGGTCGAGGTTCCTGTCACCGCCGGCGAACATCTCTTGCCAGGCAACCTCGAACACCTTGGCCGTGTTGATCTTGACGACGTCGTTCATGGTGTATTCCATGCCGGGAATGCTCATCCAGTGACACCCGGAGGAGATGCGGCGGATCGCGGTTTCACGCGGGAATCCGCAGCGCATGAATCCCTCGACCAGCGCGTCGTCCCCGGAGAAGCGCGGCCAGCCGTTCCTGTTGGAGAAGAGACAGCCGACCGCTTTTTTCAGGAACGCCGGGTCCATGCCGTCGTGGACCCGCACCGTCAGGTTGCAGGCGATGTCCGCCGCCTCCGCCGCCTCCAGGATGAGGTGGGAAAGGTGGTTCACCGTGTCGTTCCCGTCAGCATCCGGCCCCCCGAGCTGGTAGTAGCGCGTGTCGTTGAAGAAGAGGCACGCAAGGTAGAAACGCGCATCCTCGTCGGTGATGCGTCCGGCGCGGATGTCCTCCTCATAGTAAGGCAGCAGCAGCTGGTCGAGCCGGCCCCCCGCCGAGCCGCGGTTGTAGAGGCGGCTCAGCATGCTGAAGTGGCACATCCACTGGATGGCTTCGCGCATGGTCCGGGGGACGCCGTCCGCCATGCGCAGGTTGATCTGCGCCATCTCTTCGAGGTTTTTCCGGAGGACGGGATTGCGCTCGATCCGCGCGAGCTCCGCCAGCTGGCCGGAGATGCGGCGCAGAAACGATATGATCGCCCTGACCACGGCGATTTCACTGTCGTAGAACTCGCGGGTTTCCGGCGGATTGAGCTCGCGATAGTGTTCCAGCTTGCTCAGGATGCCGCCCCATCCGAGTTCCAGCCCCATCCGGATGTCGGGGTTGAAGTGGTGATCGCGGCCGATGCCGGAGATGATGCCGTATTTCCGGTGGAGCGCCTTCAGCCCGTCGTAAGGGTAGGCGGGGTTCCAGCCGATGCCGCGCAGCCGGATCAGGAAGAAAAAGCCGCGTCCGACGAATGCGTCCAGCGGATCCGCGTAGAGCGGGTGCTCCGCCAGGAGCTTCGTGAAGTTCTCCGTCCAGCCGGAGCAGCCGTAGAAGCTGCCGTCCGGATGGTTCGGGACGGTCCGGAACCGGAAATAGTCCGGAGGGACGACGCGCCCGTAATCGTCTTCGTCGAGCCCGCCCTCCTTCTCCACCTTCTCCGCCGTCTGCGCGAGCTTGCGTTCCCGGAGCAGCCGCAGGCGTTTTTCGTAAGGGAACTCTTCCGTCTCCGGATATTGATTGATATACTGGATCATGATTTTCACCCTGCTTTCACTGTAATGCCCGGTTCTCCGGCGGTTTTCAGGAGCCGGCGGACGGCCTCTGCGGACAGGGGCCGTGCCGCCGCGAACGGATTCTCCTTCCGCAGCGCCCGGAACTTGGAGTCTCCGAGCGGATTGAAGTTCAGGAGCTCATAATATTGCAGATTCCGGAACCCGGAGAGGAAACGGGAGATTGCCGCGATGTTCTCCCCGGAGTCCGTGACCCCCGGGACAAGCGGCGTCCGGGCGATCAGCGGGACGCCCAGCCCGTCGAGGCGCTTCGCATTTTCCAGGATCGTCCGGTTCCCGGCTCCGGTCCACCTGCGGTGCGCCGCCGCATCGAAGAGCTTCAGATCGAACATGATGAGGTCCAGCTTCTCCAGTGCGGGGCGCACGGCGCCGAATTGCCAGAAGAGGTTGGTTTCGGCCGCAGTGCTGATTGTTTCCGCCCGGCAGCCGTCGAGCAGCGCTTCAGCGAATTCCGGCTGGCAGAACGCTTCGCCGCCGGAGAGCGTTACGCCGCCGCCGGAGTCGCGGTAATACGCCAGATCCTGCATGATTTCCGCCATCGCTTCATCGACGCTGAGGAGGCGCGCGGCCGTTTCCGTCGCACCGGGGAAGCAGATTTCCGCGCAGCTGCCGCAACCTGTGCACCGCTCCGGGTCGAAGAGAGGCTCTCCGGCTGTTATTCCGCGGGCGCCCGAAGGGCATACCGCCGCGCAGTGCCGGCAGCCGATGCACTTCTCCGGGTGGAACAGCAGTTCGTTTTCCCGGCGGATCGTCTCAGGGTTGTGACACCAGGCGCAGCGGAGATTGCAGCCCTTCAGGAAAACCGTCGTCCGGATCCCCGGACCGTCGTTCAGCGAAAAGCGCTGGATCGACGTCACCGCTCCCCGGATCACAGCGTCACCCAGCCGCCGTTCCGCCCGTAAGCCGATTCGTACATCGCATCGACCATGCGGACCGCGTTCCGGCCCTCCTGCGCCGTGGTCAGGAGGGTGTCGCCGCGGCGCAGGGCTCCGGCGAAATTGTCCATGGAGTTCAGCCACGGGCATTCGCGCGGGAAGGGCGCGTCCCCGATCCAGCTCCCGTCTTTGAAGTAGCGTGTGACGGGGGAGCGCTCCGGCCCCCCTTCGCGGTGGAGGTATGCCCCCTCCGTTCCATGCAGCTCGAACTGGAAGTACCAGCTTTCCTGCGGGTAGCCGGTCGTGGCGCAGATGTTTGCCAGCATACCGTCCGCATACTCCCAGACGGCGAGCCCGAGATCCTCCATTTCAATGTCGTGATTCTGCGTCCGGCAGTCGCAGCGGACCGCTTTCGGCATTCCGAAGGCAAAGAGCAGCTCGTCGAGGTGATGGATCGTCTGATTGCACAGCACGCCGCCGTCGAGGGCGCGGGTTCCGCGCCAGCCTCCGTTTTCCCTGAAATATTCCATCGAACGGTTCACCTTCAGTGTAACCGAAGCGGCCAGCAGCCTGCCGAAGCATCCGTTTTCGACGGCCGCCTTCAGCGACTGCACGGAGGGGCGCAGCCGGCGGCAGTGGTCGAGCCCGAGCAGCAGCCTCTTCTCCGCCGCAAGCGCGATCATCCGGTCGCACTGCTCCAGGCTCATCTCCATCGGCTTGGTCAGCAGGACGTGTTTGCCCGCATCCAGCGCCTGCAGCGCCAGTTCCCCGTGGCGGCCGGTTTCGTTCATGACCATGACGGCTTCGATCTCCGGGTTCGCCAGCAGCTCCGCATAATCCCGGACGGCGGGGACGCCGAACGTTTCCGAGCTGCGCCTGCGGCGCTCTTCCTGCAGGTCGCACACCTGAACGAGCCGGAGGCCGGACGTTTTCACTATTTCGGCTGCCCGGTTGTGCCCCATCCCGAGCCCGACCACGCCGAAGCGCACCGGGTCGTCCGCCCACGGGCGGACCGTCGTTGCGGCGTCGAGCGCCGGCTTCTCCTGCTGCGCTCCTGCGGCCGCGGCGGGCCAGGCGCGGTTGACCGCATCGAGCACCCGTCGGCTCGCTTCGATGTTTGAGAGGCTTTTATCGTAGTTGTGGGTTTCGATGCTGACGGGCCCGGCATAGCCGTTTTCCGAAAGCACGCCGAGGATCCGGTCGTATGGAACCGGGTCGAAAGCGCCGCCGTCGTTCCAGATCGTTCCGGTGGATTTGACATGGAAGCATACGGTGCGTTCCGCCAGGCGGCGGATGTAGCCGTCCGGATCGGATTCCCGCTCGGCTTTGTCGGTCATCCAGCTGTTTTTGGGATCCCAGGCGAGCCCCCAGCCCGGGATGGCCAGCGCATCGATGACCCGGAAGCACTCCTCTTTGGTGCAGCCGCAGTTCTCGAACGAGAGCCGGAGCCCCGCTTTCTCCGCCTTTTCCGCGAACGGCAGGAAGAGTTCCATGACCCGCGCCAGCAGATCGGGACGGACCGCCAGTGCGCCGGACTCCTCTTCCGGCGGCTGCCAGAAGAAGAACGAGCGCACAAGCCGGCAGTTCAGCGCTTCGGCCGCGCGGATGACGCCGTCGAGCTTCCGCATTTCGGTTTCGAGCCGCGCCGGATCCGGGAGGTGCACCTTTGCGAGCGAGGATTGCAGGCAGCCGACGGAGAGGCCGTTGTCATCCAGCAGGCGGCGGACCTCCCCGAGCTCCGCATCGGTCAGCATTTCAAACGGTTTCCGGAAGACCATCCCCCTCAGGTCGCAGTGCGTCAGCCCCCACTCTTTGAGATACGGGATGGTTTTCGGAAAATCCAGCGACAGCTCATCGGTGAAAATCGACTTGAACATCGGACGCCTCCTGGTTGGATCGGTTGGAATTGATTCTGGATATTATGAATTGATTTTAAATCTGAAATCAATTTACAGGGCAAAAAAAAATTTTCAACCCCGTTTTTAAAAAAAAGGAAGAAAAACAGTCAGCGGAGGCTTTTGCCGGGAAGATATTTCATCGGGAACCGGTAGTCGCAGCAGAGCGGCAGCTTCTTGCTGATTGCGTCCCGCATGGAGCCGAGCAGGACCCGGACGACGGTTTCGCGGTCACGCATCATGCAGTCGAGCTGGAACGAGCTGCCTTCGACGATCGTGAGCTTGTCGGTGGCCAGCAGCCGGTAGTCGCGGCCGGGGAGAAAGCCCCGGTCCATCATGACGCCGGTCAGGGTTTCGGTGAGGATGCGCGTGGAGGTGAAAAAGAGCTTGCCGGGCTCGATATGCTCCAGATAGGAATTGACCGGCCGCCCGGAGAGAATCTCCGAATAGGGGATCATCACCGGCGGCTCCATCGCGATCTCGAAGATCCGGCAGCCGGCGGTAAATCCCTCGTACTTCAGGCGGTTCTGCTCCATCCCCTCGAAGCCGACGTAGGTGGCCGGGAGCCTGAGCTCCGCCAATACCCGGGCCGCCTCGAAGCAGGACTGGAAATGGTCTACGCCGACCGCGGGGAAAATGCCCCGGAACGGGCTGTAGTCCCAGAAGATGAACGGCAGTGAACGTTTCTTGATCTCCAACAGCGCCGACAACAGGTTTTCAAAGAGGTGCGGAAAGCAGATGATGCCGTCCACCCCGGAGTCCATCAGCTTGAAGAGGAAGCGGTTGCGCTCCGCCGGACTGCCCGGCAGCATCGCGACTTTGAGGTCGAGGTCGAATTCGTCGGCCCGCTGGAACAGCAGCTCCGAATAGAAGTCGCCGTCGCCCGCGCCCGGAGTTTCGATGCAGAACGGAACCCTGTAGAGCTTTTTCCCGCCGGGCCGGCGGTTGCGGATGAAGTATCCGTTGCCGCGAAGGCTCTCAAGATACCCCTCCGACACCAGGGTCTGCAGTGCTTTGCGTACCCGGCTCTGGGGAACGCCGAACTCCGCGGCCAGTCTGCGTTCGCTGGGCAGCCGCTGTTCCGGGGGGTAGACGCCCCGCTCTATCTGGTCGCGAATGACTTCGAGCATCCGGGAATCCTGAGTGTTGAATTGATTTTGCAATATGTTGACTAAATTTAGCCCGAAAACATTTTTTTTCAAGCAAATATCGATTTTTTTCTCTTGCATCTCTTGACAAAGCGGTGCATTTGATATATAATTGATTTAGATTTTGAAATCAATTTGGCCGGAAACAAGCTTTCTAAAAACTTAATCCAGGAGAGGCGGTACCGATGAAAAGAGACAGACGGACCCGGCGGCATGGGCGGCGGCTATTGTTCACATTGATCGAGCTTCTTGTCGTGATTGCGATTATCGCGATCCTGGCTTCGATGCTGCTGCCGGCACTGAACCGGGCGAGGGACCGGGCCAAGACGACCTCCTGCGGCGGAAACCTGAAACAGCTCGGGCAGATCATGGTGATGTACCTCGCCGATTTCAATGACACGGCGATGCCTTCCGGGATGCAGTCCACGCTCGACTACTGGTATTGGCAGGACAGCCTTTACGGCACGATGAGCCATGAGGACACGAAGAAAGCGTGTGCGTTCATCGACGCCTGGCAGCCGGCGGGGCGTGCGCGCGGCCCGTTCCAGTGTCCGGGCTGGTTCAGGGACAAGACCTCGGGGCAGCCGCCCGCGCTGCAGCAGTACGGCATCAACTCCTATTTCGCCAGTGACCATATGAAGCGCAAGGCCGGGTCGATCCGCCGCCCCAGCCGCCGCGTGATGATCTGCGACGACGTCTCGATCCGGGTGGATACGAGGCGGAACATCCTGAATTACGACTCCGCGTTCCGCCACTCGCAGGCGGCGAATGTGCTCTTCGCCGATGCGCATGTGGAGGGGAGGGCTTACCTGTCGATTCCGGAGAACAACACGACGGATGAGGGCGGCGAATACTGGGGATATCAGACGAAGAACCTGTGACGGGCAAAGGGCCGGGGAGTGAGAACATGAAGATCTTGATCGGTTTGATGATGGCCCTGCCGGCGTTCCTGCTTTCCGCCGCGGATGCGGTGCGCCTGGAGGAAAATGGAGTGATTGCCGTCGACGGGGTTTGCCGGACCTGGCTGCTGCACCGGGACCGCTCCTGGAATGTGCGGGAACAGCGCAGGGTTTCCGGCGCAACCGCCGGGCGGGAGGAGGATGATGCCGCTTACCGCTTTCCGCTGGCGGGGTTCGATGTCCTCCAGACGGTCCGGCCGGACGGGGAGAACGCTTTCCGGATAAGCTGGCGGCTGGAAGCCGGCGGACCGGTCGGAACCAATTCGGTCTATCTCCTGACACAGGTGTTTTCGACGCTGGCGGAGAAAAATGAGGTTCGCCTGGACGGCAGGCGGATCGCGTTCCCGGAGAGGTTCACCCCCTCTTTCACGCAGAGCCGGCCCGGTGTCCGGGAGCTTGTGCTTCCGCTCGACACGGGCTTTCTCGAATGGCGGTTTGAAACGCCTGTGACGGTCAAGCTGGAGGATATGCGGGAGTGGAACATTCAGTCGTTCGACGTCCGGATTCTCCTGAATCCTGATCGCGGCGACCTCCGCGCTTCCTCATTGGACGCCCGGCTGCGCTTCGTGCCGTACCGGACAAAACCGGTCAGTCTCGCGGCGGCTCCCGCCGGAGAGCCGGAGGAGAAGCTTCCCGGCGGCGCTCTTCCCGCCGGCGGCGTTTCGTTCCGGCACGTGAAATTCGAGTGCGGCCGCACGGTTTGCCTGAACCGCGCCAATCCGGAAGCCGTGCTGGATGTTCCCGCCGGAAGCAGGAGCCTTGTGCTGCTGCACGCCGCCGGGAAGGCGTATGCCGGAAGCATCGGCAGCATTCTGGTGGAGGGACGGAGCGGTGAAAGGGCGGAGATTCCGGTTGTCGTGGGCCGTTCCGTCGGCAGTTTCCGCGATCCGGCCGAACTGCCGGAGGCGTTTGTTGCGCAGGAGTCTCCGGAGGGCGGATTCTGCGCCGCTTCCTTCGAGCTGCCGGATTTCGATATCAGCCGCGTGACGTTGAAGGCGGACGGCTCCGCCGACTGGCTGGTGGCGGCGGCTTCAGTCTCTCCGCAGCGGATTCCGCTGCGTCCGGTCCGGCGGGAATTTGTGGCCGCTCCGGGGCGGAACTGGCGCCGCTTCGTGCCGAAGCTCGACGTGGTGCCGGGCTCCGCGCTGGACTTCTCAGCGGTTGCGGGCGTGGATGCCCCGGCAGGAAAGCACGGCAGGGTTGTGGTGAGGAACGGCCGTTTCGAATTCATGGACCGGCCCGGGCCGGCCCGCTTCTACGGCGTCAATTTCTGCTTCTCCGCCAACTTCCTGACCCGGGAGCAGTGCGACGCCATCGCTCCCCGGCTGGCCCGCCTCGGTTTCAACGCGGTGAGGCTGCACCATTTTGACCGGGACCTCGTGAAGAAGTCGGCCGCCGACAGCCATACGATTGACCCAGAGGCGCTGGACCGGCTCGATTATCTGATCGCCTCCCTGAAAAAGGCGGGCATCTACGTCACGCTGGACCTGTTCACGATCCGCACCTGCCTGCCGGGCGAATTCGCGGATTTCCCGGAGGGGCTGCGCAAATTCGACGGCAGCAACTACAAAATGGCGGTCATGCTGCATCCGGAAGTCCGGGCGAAATTTCAGGAGTTCGCGGAGCGGCTCCTGACCCATAGGAACCCTTACACCGGCCTCACGTGGGCGGAGGATCCGGCGTTCAGCACGGTGAGCGTGCTGAATGAAAACAGCATCCTGCACATTTACGACCGGAGCATTCCCGCCGTCAAGCGGCATGCGGAGAAGCTGTTCCGCGCATATTGCGCGGAGAAGCGCCTCCGGGTCGCGCCGGAAACGGAACGCACCCTGTTCCGGGAATTCCTGACGGTGAAATATGCGCAATACTGGGATGAAATGAGCGGATTTCTGCGGCGGATCGGCGTACAGGCGCCGCTGACCGAGCAGAATTACTGCTCCTATCCGCACCTGATCGAACAGAGGCGGAATTACGATTATGTGGATAACCATAAGTATTGGGACCATCCGAATTTCGGCGGCAGAGATTGGGCGCTGCCGATGCACTTCCTGAACGAAAGTGCCCTTGATTACCGGCTGCGGCTGCCCAAATGGCTGGGATCGCCCCGCCTGTTCGGCAAGCCCTATACGGTTTCGGAGCTGAATTTCTGTTACCCGAACCGATTCCGGGCGGAGGGTGCGGTCATCTGCGGCGCGCTGGCCGCGCTGCAGGATTGGGACGGCATTTACTGGTTCGATTACGCCGATTCCGCGGGCAGGATGTTCTCCGGCCGGGAGTTCCGGCTCCGTATCTTCGACATCTGCAACGACATGACCCGGCTGCTGCCGGCCCGGATCGGCGCTGCGCTGTTTCTGCGCCGCGATGCCGCCTCCGCCGCCGGAGCTTATCCGGTCGCGGTTGACGTCCGCTCGAAATCAGCCGGGGAAACCCGCTATCCGGAGGCGGCCGAGGACCTGATCTTCCGCGGCCGCACCGGTTCCGTGCTGGTGCGGGACGGCCGGCCGGCCGATCCGCTGCCTGCGGGAACAAAGCTGGTCAGCAGCCTCGACGGTGTTTTGAAGCGCGCGCCGTATCCGGTATCCGACCCGGCGAAAGTGAAATTGGAACCGCGTTTCCGGAGCGACACGGGGGAGCTTTCCGTCGATTTCGAACGGAAGACGTTTTCTGCCGTCACCGCGCGCACCGAGGCCGGGGTGTTTCCGGCGGGCGGCTCCTTCGACGGCAGATATTTTCATGTCCGTTCGAAGAAAGCGTTCGGAGTGACCGCGGCGGTTGCGCTGAATGGAGCGTCGTTGCGGGAGGCGGGCCGGATCCTGATTCTGCATGTGACCGACTGCCGTCAGGAGGGTTCTGTTTTCGACTCCGAAAAACTGGCGGTCCTGAAATCCTACGGCGACAAATCGACCGTAATCGGCGAACACGGCGTCTGCGAGATGCGCCTGACGGTTCCTGTGGCGGACTGGAAGCTTTACGCATTGGATTTTGACGGCGCCCGGATCGGCGAAGTGCCGTTCCGCTATCGTGACGGCTCCCTGGAATTCACCGCGGATACGTTCCGCGAGCCGGGCCGGGTGGTGTTCGCCTATGAGTTGACGGGGACGGAAAGCGCGGAACGGGCCGGCGGACGGCCCTGAAGCCTTATTTCGCCGGAATGACCAGCGACGGCTGCTGCAGATGGATGATGGAGTGCGCTTCCGGGTGCTGGAGCCGCCACATCATCGCCTCGACGGCGAATGCGCCGATCTCCTGTGCGTGGATATCGACCCTGACCGGTTCCGGATTCAGGTAGCCGCCGCAGAGCTCGATGTCCCCGGCGACCATTTCGACGTCCTTCGACGGAACGATCCCGTTGGCCATGAGTTCGGAATAGACCGGCAGCCCGAGGTTGTTCGCCACGAAGACGCCGTCGACGCCGGAAATTTCCCTGATCCGCTTCACGGCCTCGCGGGCGGCCTTCGCCTGAACTTCGACCGGGCTCATCAGGTCGTCGACATAATCGAGGTCGATCAGGTGGCACTCGAGGTCGTCATACTTCGCCTCCCGGCAGAAGGCCCCTGCGCGCGACTGCCAGTATACCGGGATCCGGCTGTTTCCGCGGCAGCTTACACAGCAGAGCTTCCGGCACCCTTTTCGGCGCAGGTACTCATACGACATGCGGCCGACCTGCTCATGGTCCGGCTGGACGCGGTCCCCGAAATTCAGCGTGCCGCGCAGCAGCAGCCAGACGACCGGAAGATCCTTCACATGCTGCAGGAACGCTTCGGAGTAAATGCCGCCGCAGAGAAAGATCCCGTCGATTCTGCGGCTGCGCAGCGCCTCCGGCAGTTCGCCGTCCTGCCGCGCCATGTCCACATTCAGCGAGGCGCCGAGTTCGTTCAGCGCGCCGGAGATCCCGACCATCATCGCGTGGCCCGTCAGGCTCCGCGACGCTTCGAGCCCGCCGGCCCACACCATGCTGAAGCTGCGGTATTTGAGCAGCGTGGAGCTGTTCGGCTTCGGTCCCCGCCGTTTCCGCGGGTCCGGAACCACGTAATTGTGCTCCCGGATCAGCGCCGCGATCTTCTTGCGGGTCTTCTCCTTCACGAACCCCCGGTCGTTGACCACGCGCGAAACCGTGGCGGTGGAAACTCCTGCCATTTTGGCGATGTCTCTGATTGTTACCATACTGCGGAATACCCCAGGCAAATGATGTTCAAACTTATGAATGTAATATACAATGAAACATCCGATTTATCAAATGCCCTGCTGAAAATTCCGCGGGAATATCGGTTTTCCGTTCAGAGCGGGGGCGGGACGGAACCGAAAAGCTGTGCGATTTCGGGTACGGACGACGCGGCTGCCCAGCCGGCCATGCCGCTCTTCCAGACGAGCGTGTCCGGCTTCAGGCTCCCGGCGGCGATGAAGCCGCGCAGCTGCTCCGTTGTGAACGGCCCGGCCGACTGCCCGTTCAGCGCCGCATGGTACGCCGGAGCCGCCGGAAGCGGCGGCGGTGCGCCCTGCGCCTGACCGGCGCCGGCGTTGACCGCTCCCATACCCGTATTGCCGAGGTTCATGCCGACCACGGCGCCCATCATGCCGCTGCCGTTCGGGTTCTCCGCGGCGGCCTTCATCGCATCCGCGGCCTGCATCTGCGTGTACTGGTTCATGACGCCGCCGAGCGCGCCGACGCTTGAGCGCTTGTCCAGCGCCTTGTTGACTTCTTCCGGCAGCGAGATGTTTTCAACCGTGAAACTGCACAGCTCGAAGCCCATCGCGCTGAAAACCGCATCGAGCCGCCCCTTCACCCCTTCGCTGATTTCGGTGTATTCCGCCGCGAGGTCGAGCGCCGGAATCTTCAGCTCGCCGAGCGTGTCGGAGAGGATGGAGACGATCTGCGCCGTGACCTGCTCCTCGATGCCGGTGCCGGAATAGTCCGCCTGCGCCCCGACGAAGCGTTGCAGCAGGTCGTTCTGCAGACTGACGCGGTACGAGAAGTTTCCGTACGCCCGCAGCCGGACCACGCCGAAATCCGCGTCGCGCATCATGACCGGCGTTCCGGTCCCCCATTTGCGGTCGAGCTGCACGGTGGTGCGCACGAAGTAAACCTCGGCTTTCCACGGGGACTCGAAGTTGTAGGGCAGGCTCAGGAGGCTGGTCAGGACCGGCAGGTTTTTCGTATGCAGTGTGTAGGTGCCGGGACCGAAGTGGTCGGCGATCTGCCCTTCGTTCACGAAAATCGCGGATTGTCCGGGGCGGACGATCAGTTTCGCGCCGTATTTGATTTCGTTGTTGTGCCGGTCGAACCGGTGAACGAGAACCCGCGGGTTTTCATCCGCCCACTCGATGATGTCGATGAACTGGCTGCGAAAAACGTCGAATAATCCCATTGTGGCTGCTTCCTCCGCTGAGAGCTGGATTTTTTGCGTCATTATTATAATTAACAGTCAAAAAATGATTTGTCAAATCCGGGGAACCGGTTTATATTCACAAAAACACATTCTCAGGAGGGAACGAATGGCTGCAGATGATACCGGAGAAGCGCAGTTCCAGAAAAACTGCCCGAATTGCGGAAGCGCCCTGAAATTTGACCCGGAAACCGGAGCGCTGCGCTGCGTTTCCTGCGGATCCGGCGGAGATTCCGCCATCCCGGCCGGAGCGGTCGGTGAGAACGACTTCCTTGCGATGCTGAACCGCCTCGACGAAGAGGCCGAAGCGGTTGAGGAGATCCCCGCTGCCTGCTCGAACTGCGGCGCCGAACTCACCCTGCCGCCGAACACGGCGTCGATGCAGTGCCCTTACTGCCGCACGCCGATCGTCACTTCCGGCGCCAGCCGCAGGATGATCCGTCCCGGCGGCGTTCTGCCGTTCGCGCTGACGAAGGAGCAGGCGCGGCAGGCGCTCTGCAAATGGATCGGCTCCCGGCCTTTTGCTCCGGGGGCGCTCAAAAAGCAGGCCTGCTGCGGAGAGCCCGAAGGCGTCTTCCTGCCGTACTGGACCTATGACTCGACCGTCACAACCGCCTATACCGGGGCGCGCGGCGAATATTATTACGTCCAGGTGGAGGAGACCGTCACCGTCAACGGCAAACAGGAGAAGCGCACGCGGACCGAGCGCCGCACCCGCTGGTTCCCCGCCGCAGGAACCGTCCGCAATCTGTTTGACGACATCCTGGTCGGCGGCGGGAGCTCGCTTCCGGAGAAGATCGTCGCGAAGCTCGAACCGTGGGATACGCAGAATGTCGTCCCCTACGACGCCGACCTGATCCGCGGGTTCCGCGAGGAGTGCTACCGCGTCAGGCTTCAGGAGGGGTTTATTCAGGCGCAGCGTGCGATGGAAGACGCGATTGAGATGAAGGTGCGCGGCGACATCGGCGGCGATGAGCAGACGATCCATTCGCTGAACAAGACCTATTCCGGCATCAGCTACAAGCTGCTGCTGCTTCCGGTCTGGGTCTGCCCGTTCCGTTTCAGAAACAAAAGCTATCTCTGCACTGTCAACGCCCGGACCGGCGAGGTTCAGGGGGAGCGTCCCGTCAGCGCCGGGAAGGTCGTCGGCTGCATCCTCCTCGTGCTCGCATTGGCTGCTCTCGCGATCGGCCTCTATCTGAAATTCGCCTGATTCCCGGCTGCGGCGGGGCGGGAGCCTTTGTATTTTCCCGGTTCGCATATTATATTGTCTGAATTGAAAATCCGACTCAGGGAATACGCTTATGGCGAGTCATGAAAATCTTCCGCCCGGTGATGACCGCACGGCGCCGATGGAGGGCGCCGGCAGCGGTGACAGGACCGTCGTCCTGCCGCAGGGAAATACGGAAAGTACGGTCCCGATGGAGGGAGCCGGCAGCAATGATGCGGACAGGACCGTCGTTCTGCCGCAGGGAAGTGCGGAGCGTACGGTTCCGCTGCCCGGAGCTCCCGGTGAGACCGTTTCCGCCGCAGGCAGGCTTTTCTCGCGGAAAAAGCGCCGTGACGTCAATACCGTCATGGAAGGGCTCCGGGTCAGGCAGCCGCAGGGGGAGGTCGCTTTTTCCGCCGGTGAGGAGGCCCTCGCTCCGCTGGAAGAGAGCTACGACCTGGGCGATGCGTTCGCCGAAGGGGGGCAGGGCATCCTGTTCCGCGGCTTCGACCGCAAGCTGAGGCGGCTGGTCGCGCTGAAGTCCATGCGCCCGGAGCTCACGAAGAACGGGTATCTGCGCGGATTGTTCCTCTCGGAGGCGCGGGTCACCGCCCAGCTCGACCATCCCGCGATCGTGCCGATCTATACGCTGAATTCCGACGACCGCGACGGGCTCCATCTGGCGATGAAGCTCATCAACGGCCGGACCTTCAAAACCTATCTGGAGCAGGTCTGCACCCATTACCGGCTCGACGGCGTGCGTTCCTTCGACGAGAAAAAGGCGCTCCGCTACCGGCTCGACATTTTTCTCAAGGTCTGCGACGCGCTCGAATACGCCCACAGCAGGAACGTCATGCATTGCGACCTGAAGCCTTCGAACATCATGATCGGCGAGTACCATGAAGCCTACATCATGGATTGGGGCATCGCTCATAAGATCCACTCCCCGGAGGGCTCGCAGGAGCAGCCCGGCGGCGTCTGCGGCACGCCGCAATACCTCGCGCCCGAAGTGATCCGGCGGCAGGGGAGGGATCAGCGGGCCGATATCTTTGCCATGGGGGCGATCCTGTTCGAAGCGGTGATGCTGAAGAACGCCTTTTCCGGCGACTCCGTGCAGGAGATGCTGACGAATATCCAGGCGGGCCGCACGGAGTCGTTCGAGCACCGCTTCCGCGCTCCGGTGGACACCGACCTGAAGGCGATCATCCGCAAGGCGCTCGCGCATGACCCGGCGGACCGTTACCAGCAGATCAGCGAGTTCTCCGGCGACCTCCGGCGCTACCTGATGGGGCTCGAGGTTTCCGCCCGGCCCGACAACCCGGCCATGAAGGTGGTCCGCTGGCTCTATCTGCACCGGCGCCTCACGCTGACTCTCGCGCTGTGCGCGCTGCTTGCCGGCGCGGGCGCGGTGGCGTTCGCCTCCTACCGGGAGTACCGCCTCTCCGAGCGGCAGAGAATCCGGGATTACGCGCTCGGCGTCGCCTACTCGCAGACCACCCATGCCGGTTATCTGCTCGACGAGCAGTTTTCCAAGTTCGAGCTCATGACCGACACGCTTGCGGCGGACATCCAGTTCCTGCTGAAATACGACCCGCATCAGGGAAAGGACATCGGGAACCATGCGCACGGCGCGTGGTATTCCGTGCCGCAGCTGAGGCGGGAGGGGTCGCCCGGCATGGTCGACGCCGCATTCCACCGCGGGACGATCGATGCGGGAGCGATCGCCTATAATGTCACCGCCGACACCGACCGGGAGACGCTCATGCAGCGGCTGGAGCCGATCTCCCGTTTCATCCCGCGGCTGCTCCAGACGATCCTCGAGAGCCCGGCCGGGGTGAAGATCACCGACTCCAATCTCGAAGCACTGAAGAAAAATGCGTTCGGGGCCGGCACGCCGATCGTCCGTGTGGTGTTCGGCTTCCCGGACGGGCTCTTTGCAGCCTATCCGGCCAGCCGGAGTTTTCCGGAGCATTACGACCCGCGGACCCGTATCTGGTATCCGCCCGACGGGAGCTGGAAGGGCGGGCAGGCCGTCTGGTCACGCCCCTATATCGACAGCATTCCCGAAATCGGGCTGGTTCTCTCATGTTCCGTTCCGCTGCATGTGCTGAACATGCGCGGCAGCGGCGTGTGTGCGGTGGATATTTCGATCTCCGAGCTGATCGAAGAGCTGCACAACTCCGGCAACTCCGGCAATTACGTGCAGGAGAAGGCGATCATCGACAACGACGGACAGGTCATTGTTTCGACCACGAAGAACTTCGCCGAGGCGGTCATGCACAGCTATCGCCGTTCCGACGAGAAGATCGTTTTCCGCAAGCTGGAGGACCCTGTCCTGCTGGCCGCCATGAAGACGAGGAAGTTCGGAGTCATCACGACCCGCGGTGCCTCCGGCTCCGAGGATGTCTACACTTTCTGCCACATCGGCTCGGTCAACTGGTTCTATATCGAGAAGCTCGATATGAAACGGCTGCTGGAATACAGCAGCAGCCAGCCGCTTCAGCCTCTCCGGCACTGATCGCCGCAAACGCAGGCTGCAGGATTCCCTTTCCTTGTACCGCTTCCGGAACATTTTTTGACGTTTTTTAAATGTAACATACATTTTGATTGCGGAACCCTCCGTTCTCTGCGTAAATATGCTGCTGTAAGAGAAAAAAGCAGATTTTTTTTGATCATGCTATTGACATTCATGTTTATTTTTTGTATAATATAGGTAGAAACTAAAAACAAACATTGTACGTTACAATGAAATACAGGGCGGTTTCTCCAAACGGATCCATTGCCGCTTCGCCCCGGACCGCATGAAACAAAGGGAAAGAAAAATGAAAAGAAACGGCCTTGAACTGTCCCGCTTCACCCTCATCGAGCTCCTCGTGGTCATTGCGATCATCGCGATTCTCGCAGCAATGCTGCTGCCGGCGCTGAACAAAGCCCGCGACAAGGCGAAGGCGATCAACTGCGTGAACCGGCTGAAGCAGTACGGCACGAGCTACCTGAATTACGTCGCGGACAACAACGGCTATATCCTGGTCTATTACCGGAGCGACGACGGCAGCAGGAAGATCTACTGGTACACCGATGGCAGCCCCGTCGAACTCGGTATGGGCAATTCGAAAAACTGGGAGAGCTGTCCCGCGCAGCCGGTGGCCGCGAAAGCCACCGACGTTCCCAGCCGGAACCGGGGGTACATCGCCGGCGATCCCTACGGAACCTTCAAGCTCTCCAGGCTGAAAAGCGCCTCCACGCGCTGGCTGCTGCTCGATTCGAACGAGACGGCGGATTACTGCTACCAGTGGGACAACTCCGTTGCAAAGCGGGATCTGCGCATCGGGAACCGCCACTCCAACGGGGTCAATATCCTCTATTTCGACGGTCATGTGAACTGGCGCCGGAGGGCATGGGTCATTCCGGCGCTCGACGATTCGAATATCGATTTCAGGTATGTCAAGCCCTGAGGATTCCTCGCGCTTCCGCCTGACAACCAACGAAAGAGTCTGAAGAAATGGCAATCGGAAAACCTGAAACAGCCCTGGTGGGCGTCAGTGGATACGGCAAGGTCCACTATCAGTACCTGAAGGCGCTCGCCGAGGCCGGAAGAATCAACTTTGCCGCCGCGGTGATCCGCCCCGCAAGCATGGCGGAGAACGCGGCGGTTGCCGAAGAACTGCGCCGGGCGGGCGCGGAGATCTACCCCTCCGACGACGCCCTGCTTGCGGCGCGGCGGAACACGCTCGACCTCGTCTGCCTGCCGGTCGGAATCGAGGCGCACCGGCCGATGGCCTGCAAATTCCTCGCGTCCGGGATCAATGTGCTCCTCGAAAAGCCGGCCGCCGGGTGCGTCCGGGACGTCCGGGCGATCATCGAAGCGGAGAAGCGTTCCGGGAAATTCGTCGCGGTCGGATTCCACAATATGTACGGCCGGGACATTCATGCGATCAAACGCGAGATCCTCTCCGGCAACTACGGCCGCCTCAGGAACATCACCTTCGAAGGCGCCTGGGCGCGTCCGGACTCCTACTACAGGCGCAACTCGTGGGCGGGGAAGTGCCGCGCGGCGGATGGTTCGGCCATCTTCGACTCCCCGGTCAACAACGCTTTTGCACACTACCTGAACATCCCCCTCTTCTGCGCCGGGCCGGACTTCAAGACGACCGCCCATGCCGTTGCGATGCAGGCGGAGCTGGTCAGCGCGCGGGACAACATCGAAACCTTCGACACCTGCGGCGTGCGCGTCGTGACGTCGCAGGGTGTTACGATCCAGGTTCTTATGACGCATGCCTGTGCGGAGGACCGCGAGCCGCACATCCGCTTCGACCTCGAATACGGGCACATCCACTGGGATACCGGCAGCGGGTTCTGGGAGATCCGGGATTTCCGAGGAGAGAAGGTGTGGGAGGAGAAGCTTCCCGACTGGCGCAAGCTCATGTTCGACGACGTGGTCGCCCGTCTGGCGGATCCGGCCCGGTTCGTCTACACGCCGGAGAATGCGCTTGAGCACACGTTCTGCATCGAGTCGCTGCACGATTTCTTTCCGGTCCGGCGGCTTGCTCCCGGAGAGTACCGGGTTCTCGCGGAGCGTGACAACCAGCGGGAGATTCCGGGCATCCTCCGCGTCTTCGGCAGGGGATTCGAGCAGAATCTGCTGCCGTCGGAGGCCGGAGCGCCATGGAGCCGGGAAGCGGAAACGGTCGGGCTGGAGTATGACATGCTCCGGGCCGCGAATCAGTAAGAGAATCCGAAAGATATTCAGGGGGGAGATTAAAATGACGGCAGGAAAAAGCTGTGCGGCCCTTATGTTCGCCGCGTCAATGCTGTTCGGCGGCTGGGTCGCCGCCGGGGAAATCGCGGTGAAGAACGGCGACGCGATCGCGTTTCTGGGGGACTCCATCACGAATTACGGCAACAACGGGGACGGATACCTCACCATGACCCTGGCCGGGCTGAAGGCGGCCGGCATCGAAGCGAAGAAGATTCCGGCGGGCCGCAGCGGCCACAAGTCGGACGATATGCTCAAGCGCCTCGACCGCGACGTGCTCCGCAAAAAGCCGCAGTTCATGGTCCTGAGCTGCGGTGTGAACGACGTCTGGCATCAGTCGAAGCGGCCGCCGCGCGGCGTGTCGCTTGAGGATTACCGGAAGAACGTCGCGGAAATCATCGGCAAAGCGCAGGCGGCCGGTGTAAAGGTCGTCGTCATGACCGCCACGATGATCCGGGAGGACGCCGCCGACGGGCGCAACGTGCAGCTCGCCGCCTACAACGACTTCCTGCGCGAAATCGCCGCGGAGAAGAACTGTATCCTCGCGGATCAGAACAAAGCCATGCAGGAGCTTGTGGCATCATACAGGAAACGTTATCCGGACGCCGGGAAAAGGAACTTCGTCACCACCGACGGCGTCCACATGAATCCGGCCGGGAACAGGATGATGGCGACGACGCTGCTCCGGGCGCTCGGGCTGGACGGGGAGCAGATGAAGAAGGCGGAGAAGGCGATCGACGCCCTGCCGACCCGGCAGGGAGTCGCCATGAGCATCTCCGATTACGACCTCCTCGCGGAACGTTCGCTGGAGAAGAATATGCCGTTCAGCGACTGCGCGGGAGAGCTGTTCCGCGAGAGCCTGAAGAGAGCCGGGGAGGGGGAGAAGTGATGCGGATCGCGAAATACCTGTTTGCATGTGCCGCCGCCGTGTTCTGCCTGCTGCCGTCCGGGACGGCGGCGGGGCTGCCGTGCAGCCTGAACGTCGACTGGAAATTCACGAAGGCGTCCGGAGAGACGTTCCCGCTGGAGCGCGCCGCGAAAAGCGTGGAAAAAGACGGCAGGCCGTTCTACGCGCCCGACTATGACGACTCCGGGTGGCGAACGGTCAGCGTGCCGCACCCGGTCAATGCGGAGGATTCCTTCGACGACCGGATCGTCGACGCCGGGGAGCCGGATCTCTATCGCGGGTTCATGTTTTACCGCAAGCACTTCACGCTTTCCCCGGAAGAGGCGGCGAAAAAAGTGTTCATCGAATTCGAGAGCGTCCGCCAGACGGTCTACCTCTACGTCAACGGCAGGTTCGCCGGTTATTACGAGGCCGGAGTCGCCCCGGCCGGATTCGATATCAGCGCCTTCGTGAAGCCCGGCGGCAACCTTGTCGCGGTCGCCACGGACAACACGAGCTCGCGCGGCATGAAGTTCTACCTCAAAGAGACGGTTCCCGGCAACACGCCGGGCGACCTGTCCGGAACCGATTACCAGTGGAACAACAAGGATTTCAACCCTGTCCAGGGCGGATTGACCGGAAACGTCAATCTGTACGTGAAGGAGCCGCTCTACCTGACGCTGCCGCTCTACAACAACCTCAAGACCACCGGCTCCTATGTCTGTGCGACGGATTTCGACCTCGCGAAGGGCAGGGCGCGGCTGCATGTGCGTTCCGAAGTGCGCAATGAGTCGAAGCGGAACGCGGAGCTCGCGCTTGAAGTCACGGTCCGCAGTGCCGCCACAGGAAAAGAGGCCGCCTCTTTCCACGGAAAGCCTGTTTCCGTTCCGGCCGCCCGCGACGCAGGAAAGACCTTCGCCACCGCCGTGGAGCCGGACGTCTACGCGGACAACCCGAAGCCGACGGCGGTCAATACGCCTGAGGTGAAGGAGCTCGCCCTCGAGGGCGACATGGCCGGGATCGAATTCTGGTCGCCGGACAACCCGGCGCTGTACCGCGTTTCGATCCGCCTGACGGACGGCCGGGGCGGGCTCCTCGACTCGCAGGAGATTGTCACCGGGTTCCGGAAGGTCGAATTCGACGTTGCGAAGGGCGGGCTGCTCATCAACGGCAGGCCGTTCTACCTGAAGGGCTATGCGCAGCGTTCCACGAACGAGTGGGCGGTGATCGGCGTGGCGAATGACTGGCTCAACGATTTCGATGCGTCGCTGATCCGCGATTCGGGCGCGAACTTCATCCGCTGGATGCATGTGGCGCCGAAGCCCGCCGCGATCCGCTCCCATGACAAATACGGCGTGGTGTCGGTGTGTCCCGCCGGGGACAAGGAGACCGACGCGAAAGGGCGCAAATGGAGTCAGCGCGTCGAAGCGATGCGCGACAGCGTCATCTATTTCCGCAACTCCCCGTCGATCCTCTTCTGGGAGGCGGGCAACAACGCGATTACGCCGGAGCACATGCGGGAGATGACCGCCCTCAGGAAGGTGCTCGATCCCTCCGGCGGCCGCTTCATGGGGTGTCGCACACTCACTTCAAAAGAGCAGATCGCCGAGGCCGAATGGGTCGGCACGATGATCTACCGGCACGACAAAGCCGCGAAGAAGAGCATGACCGAGCTGAACCGCCATCTGCCGATGCTCGAGACGGAATTCAAGCGCGAGGAGTCCCCGCGCCGGATTTGGGACGTGTTCTCCCCGCCGGATTACGCCTATGTGAACAAATGGCTCGGCAGGGGCGGCAAGAAGAAGGACGGCTTCGATATCTGGGACCTGACGCAGGAGGATTACTGCGTCAGCCTCGCGGGCTCGCGTGACGGCTACGCCTATTTCTACGGCAACCGCGTCGCCGGCGGCGGCAGCGGCTTTTACTCGGGGGCGGCGATGATGGTCTGGTCGGATTCGAACATGCACGGGCGCAACTCCGGAACCGAGAACTGCCGCACCTCCGGCAAGGTCGATCCGGTCCGCATCCCGAAGGAGGCGTTTCACGCACTGCGCGTTTTTCAGGCGGACAAGCCGGAGATCAAGATCCTCGGCCACTGGAACTACCCTCCGCTCACGCCGGAAAGCTATCGTTACCGCGACCGCGAATGGACCGGTTCCTGCTGGAAGGTCAACGACACCGTGAAGCAGCGCGATCCGCGCAGCAAAAGCGTCTATGTGCTCGGCTCCGTCCACTGCGCCGCAATCGAGCTTTTCGTGAACGGCAGGAGCGTCGGCGTGAATCCGGAGCCGAAGGATCTCTTCGTCTATGAATTTCCCGGCGTCGACGTGACGCAGTCCGGCGAGATCCGCGCGGTCGCGAAGGATGCGGCAGGCAGGGTCATTGCGGAGGAGCGTATTGAAACCGCCGGGGAGCCGGCCGCGATCACCCTGACGCCGGTGACCGGCCCCGAAGGCTTCCGGGCCGACGGCTCCGACGTGATGTTCTTCGACGTCGCGGTCGTCGATGCGAAGGGGCGCGTCTGCCCGCTCGCGGACAACCGGATCGATTTCAGGCTCGAGGGCCCCGGCGTCTTCCTCGGCGGATACAACTCCGGCCGGATCGGCAAAGAGTCCGTCATCGGCAAAGACCACGTTTTTGCCGAGTGCGGCGTGAACCGCGTCTTCGTCCGCTCCACCCGCGAAGCCGGTCCGCTGACGCTGACCGCGACCTCGGGCAGGCTCAAAGCCGCGGCCGCCGCGAAGGCCGTTCCTGTGAAGGTTGAAAACGGTTTCGCGCCGAAGCAGCAGGCGTTTCCGGCCGGAGCGCGCCGGTTCGGCACCGCTTCCGCCGCCGCCCGGACCCGCGAGCTCGGCTCCGGCTCCGGCGCGGTCGAGGCTTACCGGATCTTCGTGGACGGCAAAGAGGTCACGTTCCCGGCCGGGCAGCAGCCGTATGTGCCGGACAGCTCCACCGGCGTGGTCTGCCGCCTCCGTCCCGTGCTCACGGCCCTCGCCGCCGCCGGAGCCCCCTTCAGATGGAGCTACCGCACCGCCGGAACCATGCCGGAGCACCTGGGCGAATATTCCCTGCCGCTGCTCACGGTCGTGGCCGGCGGCAGGACGGTGGAGGCCGCGAACGGCAACACCGAGCTGGTCATCGGCTCCGGCAGGGAGAAGAACCTGACGAACTTCCAGTTCATCGCGCCCGGCGGCGAGCTTGCCGGTGAACTCGCCGCGCTTCTCGCCTACATTCCCGGCGTGGAGATGAAGACCGATTCCGACGCGAAAACCGTCGTCATCCGGCTTGAGAGAAAGTGAGGAAAGAGATGAATTCCATGAAGAAACATCTGCCGGTTCTGCTGCTTCTGCTGTTCGCCTTCGCCGCGGCGGCGGGGCCCGCGCCGAACTATGACTGTTCGAAGCTCCGGCGCGAGAAGCTCGGCCGCGGCGTCATCGCCGTCAGGAAGAGTGCCGAAGAGGTGTTTGTGACCTGGCGTTACCTCTCGCGGGATCCGGAAAGCACCGCATTCAACGTCTATCGCGACGGAAAGAAGCTCAACGCGGAGCCCGTTGCGGATGTGACGTTCTTCGTCGACCGCAACCGGCAGGGCGGCGTCTACTCCGTGAGGCCCGTGGCCGCGAACGGCCGGGAGACCGGCGAGAAGTCGGCCGCGTGGACCCTCCCGGACGACGCGCCCGCCGGATATGTGAACATTCCGCTCGACCGCCCCGCCGGAGGCACGGCTCCCGATGGCCGGGAGTTCGAGTACCGTCCGAACGACGCCTCGATCGGGGACGTCGACGGCGACGGCGAATTCGAGATCATTCTGAAGTGGGATCCGAGCAATTCGCACGACAATTCCCACAACGGCTGTACCGGCAACGTCTACATCGACTGTTACCGGCTCGACGGCACGAAGCTCTGGCGCATCGATCTCGGGCGCAACATCCGGGCCGGGGCGCACTACACGCAGTTCATGGTCTATGACCTCGACGGCGACGGCATCGCCGAGGTGGTCATGAAGACCGCCGACGGAACCGTCGACGGGAAAGGCAGGGTCATCGGGGACCCGGAAGCCGACTATCGGAACAAGTACGGGCGGATCCTCGAGGGGCCGGAATTCCTGACCGTCTTCTCCGGGAAGACCGGGGCGGCGCTCGATACGGTCGACTACGTTCCCGCCCGCGGGAAGGTCAGCGACTGGGGCGACAAATACGGCAACCGCTGCGACCGTTTTCTCGCCGCGGTCGGATACTTCGACGGGGTCCGTCCGAGCGTCGTCATGTGCCGCGGGTACTACACCCGCACCGTGCTCGCCGCTTTCGACTGGGACGGGAAGAAGCTCGGGACCCGCTGGGTGTTCGACACGAACGATCCGAAGTGGAGCTCGTATCGCGGGCAGGGCAACCACAGCCTCGCGGTCGGGGATGTCGACGGCGACGGCAAAGATGAGATCGTCTACGGCTCCTGCACGATCGACCATGACGGCACGGGACTCTACAGTACGGGGCTCGGCCACGGCGACGCGATGCACCTCACGCAGTTTTCGCCCGATCTGCCGGGGCTCCAGGTCTGGCAGTGCCATGAGAACAAACGCGACGGCGCGACGTTCCGCGACGCGGCGACGGGGAAGATCCTGTTCCAGCACAAGAGCGGCTCCGACGTGGGCCGCTGCATGGCCGCCGACGTCGACCCGGAGAATCCCGGGCTTGAGATGTGGGCCTCCTCCGGAGTCGGCATGTTCAACGTCGCGGGCGAGGCGATGCCGAAGCCGAAGAAGATCTCCTGCAACATGGCGGTCTGGTGGGACGGCGATCTGCAGCGCGAGCTGCTCGACGGCACATCCGTTTCGAAGTGGGAGCCGGAGAATCTCGCCGTCCGCCCGCTGGCGACGTTCGAAGGGTGCGGCTCCAACAACGGCACGAAGTCCAATCCCTGCCTTGCCGCCGACATGTACGGCGACTGGCGCGAGGAGGTGCTGGTCCGCACCGCCGGAAACGACGCGCTCCGACTCTATGTCTCGACGGTTCCGACGCAGTACCGTTTCCACACCTTCCTTGAAGATCCGGTCTACCGCCACAGTGTGGCGATCCAGAACGTCGGTTACAACCAGCCGGCCCAGGCAGGCTTCTACTTCGGCCCCGATCTGCTGAAGAAGGGGGAACGCATGTTCCGGGGAACCAGGCTGAAGAGATGAATGTGAAGGAGGGAGCCGCCATGGAAGCTGCATCTGAAATTGTCGCGCCGGAATCCGCCCCGGCGGAAGAGCCCGCCCCGCGGGAGCGGGTGTGGCGCGCCGGTACGCTGACCTACACCTTCGGCGGCCTCGTGCTGCTCGGGCTCTGGCTGCTCGGCGGGGATTTCCCCTGGGCGCTGAAGGATCGCGCGGTTACGCCGTCGGCCACGCTGCTCATCAAGCAGATCGGCGTGTCGGAGCTCGTCTACGGGTTGGTCATCGTCGGCTTTCCGAACTTCACGAACACCTTTCTGTCACCGATCATCAGCTACGTTTCCGACCGCCACCGCGGACGCTGGGGACGGCGCATCCCGTTCCTGCTGTTCACTACGCCTTTCATCGTCCTCGGGCTCTACGGGCTCGGGCTGACCCGCATCCTCGGAAGCTGGCTGCACGGAGCCGTTCCGTCGATTCCGGAACATCATGCGATGCTGATTTTCTTCTGCATCGCATGGGTGCTGCTCGACTTCGGGACCACGCTGTCGGCCTCGCTCTTCAACGCGCTGGCCAACGACGTCGTCCCGCCCCAGCTGCTCGGGCGTTTTTTCGGGCTGTTCCGCATGGTCAGCCTCGGGGCCGGCATGGTATTCAACGAATGGCTGCTCAAAAGGGTCGAGACCTATACGCTTGAGATCTTTCTCGGCATCGGCACACTCTACGCGTTCGGGCTGCTGCTGCTCTGCTTCAAGGTGAAGGAGGGTCAGTATCCGCCTCCGCCGCAGGAGGTTTATGCGGACGGTGAGCGCGGCCGGCGGGAGGCGGTGTTCGTGCGGGTGATGCGTTCGGTGCTCACCTATTTCCGGCAGAGTTTTTCGCTGCCCTATTACCGTTGGTATATGGTTGCGACCGCGCTTGCGGGGCTGGCGTTCGCGCCGATCAACTACTTTTCGATCCAGTATGCGCTGAGTCTCGACATCGACATGGCCCTGTACGGGCGGTATCTGGTCATCACTTATCTGATCTCCCTGTTGCTGAGCTTTCTGCTCGGTTTCGTCGCGGACTGGTTCCACCCGCTCCGCTGCGGAATCATCACGCTCATCTGCTACGCCGTGCTGATGTTCGTGAGCTGGAGCCTCATGGGGAGCGGGAAGTATTTCGGCGTGTTTTTCATTCTTCACGGCTTTATCTCCGGCTGCTACTTCACGCTGACGGCTTCGCTCGCGGCCCGATTGCTGCCGCGCGCGCTGTTCGCCCAGTTCGGTTCCGCCGCCGGAATCGTGACCGCGGCGCTGTCGATGGTGGCCGGCCCCGTGATCGGCGGTTCGCTCGATCTGCTGAGCCATGACTACCGTTATTTATTCCTGTTCGGCGGGGGCATCACGCTTGCGGCGACGCTGCTGCTGTTCAAGGTCTATAAGGATTTTCTGAAATACGGCGGGGATGCGACCTACGTGCCTCCGATGCCGAAATGAACAAGGAGAGTTTCCCCATGCGCAGAATTGTCCTGTTGTCCTCCGCCGTCGCCTGCGGGCTGATCGCACTGTCCGGCTGCCGGAGCGGCGAGGCACCGGCTCTTTCGGATGCCGCCGTCAAAGCGACGAACTACGATTTCTCGAAGCTGAAGCGCGAAAAGCTCGGCCGCGGCGTGATCGCGGTGCGCCGCAATGCCGAAGAGGTGTTTGTGACCTGGCGTTATCTCTCGGGGGACCCGATGGATATCGCGTTCGACGTCTATCGTGACGGGAAAAAGCTCAATGACAGGCCCGTTGCCGATGTGACGTACTTCATCGACCGGAATTCCGGCGGAGGCGTTTACTCGGTCCGGCCCGCCGGTTCCGGCGAAGCGTCCGGAAGCTGGATCCTTCCGGAAAACGCGCCGGTCGGCTATGTGAACATTCCGCTCGACCGCCCTGCCGGCGGTACGGCTCCCGACGGCCGGGAATACTCCTATGAGCCGAATGACGCTTCGATCGGGGACGTCGACGGCGACGGCGAATTCGAGATCATCCTGAAGTGGGATCCGACCAACGCCCACGACAATGCGCACGACGGCTGCACCGGCAACGTCTATATCGACTGTTACCGGCTCGACGGCACGAAGCTCTGGCGCATCGACCTCGGGCGCAACATCCGGGCCGGGGCGCACTACACGCAGTTCATGGTCTATGACCTCGACGGCGACGGCATCGCCGAGGTGGTCATGAAGACCGCCGACGGAACCGTCGACGGAAAAGGGAAGGTCATCGGGGATCCGGCGGCGGACTACCGCGAGCCGGGCGGCAATACCGTCCAGGAGCCGCAGAAGGATTTCAGGAAGACCGGCTTCCACAAGCCCGGCACGTACAATCGGGGGCGCATCATGAGCGGTCCCGAATTCCTGACCGTGTTTTCGGGGAAAACCGGCGAGGCGCTCGACACCGTGGACTATATTCCGCCGCGCGGAAACATGATGGATTGGGGCGACAACTACGCGAACCGCTGCGACCGCTTTCTGGCCGCCGTCGCGTACCTTGACGGCGTCCGTCCGAGCGTCGTCATGTGCCGCGGGTACTACACGCGCACCGTGCTCGCGGCTTTCGACTGGAACGGCAAGAAGCTCGAAACCCGTTGGGTATTCGACTCCGCGGACCCGAAGTGGAGCGATTACTCCGGGCAGGGCAACCACAATCTGCGCGTCGGGGATGTCGACGGCGACGGCAAAGACGAGATCGTCTACGGCCAGTGCACCATCGATCACGACGGGACCGGACTCTACTCCACGCGCATGAATCACGGAGACGCGATCCACCTGACGCAGTTTTTCCCCGATTTTCCGGGGCTTCAGGTGTGGGGCTGCCACGAGAACAGGCGCGACGGGGCTTCGTTCCGCGACGCGGCCACGGGCAGGGTCATCTTCCAGGCGAAATCCGATGACGACGTGGGCCGCTGCATGGCCGCCGACATCGATCCGACCCGGCCCGGCGTCGAGATGTGGGCCTCCTCGAAGCTCGGCATGTTCACGCCGGAAGGCGAAAGCCTCGGAACTCCCAAAGGTCTCACCTACAACATGGCGGTCTGGTGGGACGGCGACCTCCTGCGCGAGCTGCTCAACGGCAACCGCGTGTCGAAGTACGACTGGAACGAAAATAAGTTCGATACGGTTATGACCTTCGAAGGCTGCTCCTCGAACAACGGCACGAAATCGACGCCGTGCCTGCAGGGCGACCTCTACGGCGACTGGCGCGAGGAGGTGCTGATGCGCGCAAACGACAACAGGTCGATGCGGCTCTACGTTTCGACGATTCCGACCGGATACCGGTTCCACACGTTTCTGGAGGACCCCGTCTACCGGATCAGTATCGCGACCCAGAACGTCGCCTACAACCAGCCGACCCAGCCCGGTTTCTATTTCGGGCCCGATCTGCTGAAAAAGGCGCCGTGCCTCTTCCGCGGAACCGTGCTGAAACCGGCGGGGAAGTAAGATGAAAAAACAGATCGGGTTCCTGTCCGGCGCCATCCGCCCGTCCGCGGAGCGCTTTGCGCTGATCGCGGAAAGGGGGGCTGCCGCCCTCCTGACCGACGGGGACGATTTCGAGGTCGTCCGCATCGCCGCGTCGCTGCTCTCCGGGGATCTCGAACGGGTCACGGGCAAACGGCTCGAACCGGTTTCCATCCCCGGGGACGCGCCGCTGGTGATAGCCGGAACCCTGGACCGCTGCCGCTGGATCGACCGGCTCGCGGCGGAGGGCAGGCTTCCGGAGGCGGAGGCGATCCGGGGCAGGTGGGAGCACACGCTCTGGAAGATCGTCGAACGCCCTTTCCCCGGCGTTCCGGCGGCGCTCGTGATCGCGGGGAGCGATCGCCGCGGGACCGCGTACGGGCTGACGGCCCTGTCGGAAGGCGCGGGTGTCTCGCCGTGGCACTGGTGGTCGGACATTCCGCCGCGCCGCGCGGAGGCGTTCGCCGTTTCGCTGCCGGGGGGCGCGGTCACGGATTCCCCGGCGGTCCGTTATCGCGGCATTTTCATCAACGATGAGGACTGGGGGCTCCTGCCGTGGGCGCGCGACAACTATGAACGCGACGGGGTTCGCCGGATCGGCCCGAAGAGCTATGAGAAGATTTTCGAGGTGATGCTCCGGCTGCGGCTCAACTGCATCTGGCCCGCCATGCACCCGGTCTCTTATGAATTCATCTCCGACCCGGAGAACATGAGGCTCGCGGATCGGTACGGAATCGTCGCCGGTTCCTGCCACTGCGAACCGATGCTGCGCAACAACTGCTTCTGGGAGAGCGTCCGCGGCCTCTGGGATTACGCCGCGAACCGCGACAATATTTACAACTGGTGGCGGGAGAGCGCCGAAGCGAACGGCCGTTATGAAGCGGTCTGGACGGTCGGGATCCGCGGGATTCACGACGCGCAGATGAACGGCAGCGGGACATTGGAGGAGAAGAAGGCGATCCTCGAACGCTGTTTCGGCGACCAGCGCCGTCTGCTGGCGGAGCATGTGACGGACGCATGGGGGGAAAAGGCGCAATGCTTCGTCCCCTACAAGGAGGTCCTGCCGGTCTACGATGCGGGTCTCGAGGTTCCGGAGGATGTCACGCTGATCTGGGTCGACGACAATTTCGGCTACATCCGCCGCCTCTCTTCGCCGCGGGAACGCGCCCGCTCCGGCGGCGCGGGCGTCTACTGGCACGTCTCCTACTTCGGCCGCCCCCACTCCTACATCTATATGAATACGACGCCGCCGGGGCTGCTGTGGTACGAGCTCGGCAAAACCTATGCGAACGATGCGAAAAAGCTCTGGATCCTGAACGTCGGGGACCTGAAGCCGGCGGATATCGCGGTGGACTGCTACGCCCGCGTCGCATGGGAGCCGGAGCAGTTCGGCCCTGACGCCCAGCGCCGGCTCCTGCACGGGTTTGCGGCGCGTTCGTTCGGCGAAGAGCATGCCGGGCGGATCGCCGCCCACCTGGCGGAATACTACCGGCTCGGGACGATCCGCAAGCCGGAGCTCATGTCGCACGCCTGGGTCCGGAACATTCCGTCCGCAATGGCGCGGCAGCTCGAAACGGAGTACCGTTTGCTGCTGGAAGAGGATGAAAAGATCGAAGCCGCACTGCCGCCGGAACTGCGCGACTGCTGCTATGAAACGGTCGGCTTCAATGCGCGCATGCTCGCTTTCACGGGGCTGCTTTTTCTCGCCTGCCGCGATATCGCTTCTCCCCTCCCGGAGGATCCGGCGGTCGCCGGGTATGCGGATGAGATCCGCGCCCTCGTCGCGCGCTATGACGCCGTCGGCGGCGGCAAGTGGAGGTCGTTCTGGATCGACCCGTTCTGCGACGCCTGCAACAGCTGGGAGACCCAGATGCAGTGGCCGTGGAACGACCGCATGGACCACCCGCGGGACACGGACCACTCCCTGCTCCCGGAAGCCGGCTGCACCTGGCGTTCCGCCTCCTCCTTTGACGGGGTGACGGAGCGCGACGGCGTGACGTGGTCCTCCGTCGCGGGGCTCGGTTGCAGCGGTTCCGCCATGGCCCTGCTGCCCGCGACGGACAAGGCTCTGTTCGATCCGGACGATCCGGATGCCCCGGCGCTCCGTTTCGGTTTCGTTTCCGCTTCGGAAAGCGGTTCCGCGCTGATCGACTTCCTGCCGGTTTTCCGCCTCTATCCGGGGCTGAAGCTGCGCGTCGCCATCTCCGTCAACGGCGGGGAGGCGGCGGCCCTGGAGGTCCCGGGCTCCTCCGGTGACGGCGACGAGACGAGCGCGGAGCGCGCCTGTGCGGTGCAGGACAATTTCATCCGGGTACGCATCCCGCTGAACCGCCTCCGGAAGGGGGAGAACATACTGGAAATTCGCGCGGTCGATCCCGGCGCGGTCGTCGACCGGGTCGCGCTGCCCGCAGGAAAGTGAAAGAAGAAATGAAGAATACCCTTTTCGACATCGAAGGCAAAATCGTCGTCGTGACCGGCGCGCTCGGCGTGCTGGCGGGCGGAACGGCGCGCTATCTGCTCGGCCAGGGCGCGAAGGTCGTCCTGCTTGCGCGGCGCGCCGATGCGCTGCAGGAGGCGGTGGAAGAGGCGAAGCGCACTGTTTCCCCCGCCGTCTCGGGCTGTGTCTGCGACGTGCTGAATCAGCCGGACCTCGACCGCGCCCGCGACCGGATCCTGCGGGAGCACGGACGCATCGACGTGCTCATCAACGGCGCGGGCGGCAACCTGCCGGGTGCCATGGTGCAGCCGGGGCAGACGGTCTTCGACCTCGACCTGCAGGAGTATGACAAGGTGATCGAACTGAATCTGAAGGGGTCGGTCATGCCGACGCTCACTTTCGCGCGCGCCATGGCGGAGCGGAAATCCGGCTGCATCGTCAACTTCTCCTCGATGGCGTCGTCGCAGGCGATCACCCGCGGAATCGGCTACTCCAACGCGAAGTCGGCGATCGAGAACTTCACGCGGTGGATGGCCATGCAGCTGGCGCGGGAATTCGGTCCCGGGCTCCGCGTCAACGCGATCGCTCCGGGTTTTTTCGTCAGCAACCAGAACCGGGCGCTGCTGCTGAATCCGGACGGAAGCTGCACGGAGCGCGGGAAGCAGGTCATCGCCAAAACCCCGATGGGCCGGTTCGGGGAGACGGACGAAATCTGCGGCTGCATCCACTTCCTCATTTCGGACGCCGCGAAGTTCGTCACAGGGACCGTCGTTCCGGTCGACGGCGGATTTTCGTCCTTTTCCGGCGTATAGAAGCCTGAGTCAGGGAGTTATGTTATGAAAAAAGGTTTCGTACTCTTCGTTCTGCTCTCTTCCGTGTTCCTGCTCCGGGGCGGGGAGGGGCTCCGGATCTGCAGCTACCCGGACGATAAGAAAGCCATGCTTGCGCTGACCTTCGACGATATGCTTGAGGACCAGTGCCGGTTCGCTCCCGCGATCCTGAAAAAGTACGGCCTGAAGGCGACCTTTTTCATGATTCCGGGGCGGCTCGGGGACGGCCGCAAGCGGCGCATCACCTACGCCATGCTGAAGGATGTCCTGCCGCTCGTGGAGGCGGGACATGAGATCGGCAACCACTCCCTGAACCACAGTTCGATCCGCGCGCACCTCGAAAAAAAGGATTACGAGGCCCTGAACAGGATCGTCGTCGGCGGACAGGACAGAATTGAGGAGCTGACCGGCGTCCGGCCGCAGTCGTTCTGTTATCCCGGCAACCGGCGCTCCCCCGAAACCGAT
This sequence comes from Lentisphaeria bacterium, assembly GCA_018265615.1. Taxonomy (GTDB): domain Bacteria; phylum Verrucomicrobiota; class Lentisphaeria; order Victivallales; family Victivallaceae; genus Victivallis. The sequence goes on along the minus strand of JABLYX010000006.1, from coordinate 91,618 downwards.
CAGTGGGTCCTGCAGAGCCACCTCGTCACGACCACCCGGAGCCGCCGGTTCCCCAAAACGCCGGATAAGGTCCGGGCGCATCTGCGGAAGATGATTGCGGACCGAGCCTTCGGCGACACCATGATCCACGGCATCATCGAAGGGTACGACCCCTACGCCTCCGTCGAGGAGTTCGAGGCCTGCATCGCGGAGCTCGTGAAATTCAGGGACGAAATCGCCATCGGCACCATGCTTGAGACCGGCAGCTATGAGAGGCGCGCCGCCGGGACAAAGCTGACCGTCCTGGAACAAACGCCCGGAAAAAGCGTTTTCCTGCTCGAGCTCGAACCGCAGAGCAGGCAGTATGCGGGCTTCCTCTCGCTTGCGCTGCCGGACGCCGCCTCCTGCCGCATCCGCATCAACGGTTCGGAGGAGCCGGTTGCGCCCGTCATGCAGGGAAGCACCGGCATTTTCCGGGCCCGCACCGGCGACCTCATCACCCTCGAGAAGCTCCCCCGCTGAGAAGTCAAGACGGGGGAGTGCTGCGGTTGCCCGGTGATTTTTCAGGTATTCCGGCCCGTCACCCGACCAGTCTTTCCAGACGCTTCCGGGCCGCGGCGATATGGCTTGCCAGCAGCTTGCGCGCGAGCTTCGCATTGCCGCTCCGGATCGCGTCCAGGATCGCTTCGTGCTCGCGGTTGGTCCGGGCGCGGTTCGAACGGAAGAGGCGCGGGGCGACCGCGAAGACCGTCGACAGGATCAGGAAATTGTCGATGATGGTGCGGATCGCGTTTGAACCGCAGTAGCGGCAGATCGCCTGATGGAACGCGAGGTCGCCCGCCTCAAGCTCCGCCTCCTCTCCGCTGATACGCCTGATTTCGCAGAAACGGTCCAGCTCCTCCAGCAGTTCGGCAGGGACGCCGTTGCGGACGATCCGTTCGACCGCCATCCCTTCGAGCGCCTCCCTGATTTCATAGATTTCGCACAGCTCCTCGATGGTCAGCTGCCGGATTTCGTATCCCGCGTTCGCGGTGCCGCGCGCCAGGCCGTCCTCCTCCAGCCGGATCAGCGCTTCGCGCACCGGCGTCCTCGAAACCCGGTAGCGCTCCGCCAGCATCCCGGTCGTGAGTTTCATGCCGGGCTGAAAATTCCCGTTCCGGATATCCGTCCGGATCGCTTCGCGGATGAAATCCGCCGTATTGCCGCGCCTGCCGTTTTCCATCATCGGTCTGCCTCTCCCGTTTTTTATAATATATGCTTATTAAATCCAAATTTCAATAAAAAATTGAGAAAAATCATGATATTTGAACTTGTGATGTTGAAAAATTGGATACAATCGAGTATAATTAATACATCATCTTCAATTGAAAGGATTGTTGCCATGCTGAAGTTTCGAGGATTGGTCGCCGCCACATTCACGCCGATGCGCGAGGATGGTTCCCTTGCACTGGACAAGGTTCCGATGCTGGTCGAGCATCTGATCAAAAACGAAATGGCCGGGCTCTTCGCGGTCGGCTCGACCGGCGAGTTCCCGTCGCTGACCCATGACGAACGCAAAGTCGTCGGGGAGGCGTTCATCGCCGCGGCCGCCGGACGGATTCCGGTCATCGTCAACGTCGGCTCCTGCTCGGTACGGGAGTCGCAGCTTCTGGCGGAACACGCCGTCGCGGCGGGCGCCGACGCGATCTGCGCGATGGTTCCGTTCTATTTCCGCCCGCCGACCGTGCGCGAACTGGCGGAGTGCCTGAAGGAGATTGCAAAGGCGTGCGGTGGGAGGCCGCTCTATTTATACCATATCCCCTGCATGACGCACGCGAACCTGCCGATGTACGACCTGCTGAAGATCATGGAGTCCGAATGCCCGAACTTCGCGGGGATCAAGTACACGGATGAGAATCTCTACGAATTTCAGCGCTGCACCGGTTTCGGCGACCGCTTCCAGATGATGTACGGGCGCGACGAGATGCTGCTGGCCTCGTTCGTCTCCGGGGGCGAGGCGGGCGTCGGCAGCACCTACAACTATTTCCCGCGCGTCTACCGGGGGCTGGTGGATGCGTACCGCAAAGGAGACTTCGAGGAGGCGCGCAGGTTCCAGGAGCTGAGCCAGCGCGGAATCGTCATGCTCGGGAAGTACGGCATGGCTTCGCAGAAGATGTATATGAAATTCGCCGGGCTGGATATCGGCCCGATGCGTTTGCCTGCCCCGCGTTTTTCGAAAGAGCGCGAGCTTGAGTTCCGGCGCGCGGTTTCGGAGGCCGGGCTCGATCCGTGGCTCGGGTGAAATTGTAAAAACAGTGTCAAAAAGCGCTGCGGCCGGCTTGTAATTCCCGCCTCCCGTGTTATTGTCTTTACAGGCACTCAACACAGGAGGTTTTCATGTTGTATCGAATCGGATTGTGCGCATCCTGCGCTTCGCTGGCTGTTCTGACCGGCTGCACCTCGCTTCAGGACCGGATCGGCACGCTCGAAGAGAAGAGTGCCGTTCTGGAGCAGCGGGCCTGCGAGCAGAAACAGCAGGCCGACGAGTTGAAGAAGCAGGCCGGCGAGCTGAAGAAGCAGACCGATGCCCTGGCCGCGCAGATCGCGGCGGCGAAGGATGAGCAGACAGTCAAGCTGAACGAGCTTTTCGAAGTCTACTGGGACAGCAATTACGGCCGCCTGAATCCGATTCTCGTGCGGCGTTACCTCAGTTCGATCCAGTTGCCGGAGAAGCCGGGCGAGAAGGATATCAACGCATTTCTCGGCAAGCTCTACGGCCTGCGCCGGGTCAACTCCGACAACAACTTCACCGACCTTGTCGCGGCGAGGATCGCGGAGGTCGGCAAGGACAACATCGAAATGCTGATCCCGTATATGGAATACTCGCCGTTTGTCAACGCTTTCCTGACACTGGGCGGAAATACCCGGAAGGATCTGCTCAAGCGCGCGATTTCACAGCAGCAGAACCGCAGTTCCGAGCTGGTCGATGTCTTCGTCCGGCTGGCGGAGCCCGGTGACGCCGAGTACATTCTCGCGACCCTGTCTGCCCAGCCGCGTTTCATCGAAGGCGTGAAGAAGCTCAAGCTTGAGAAACAGGTGCTGCCGATCCTGACGCGGCGGCTCCTCGATTCGGCGGATGGGAACCGCAGTTTCAATCATGAGACCGACTGGCTCCGGGTGGCGCTGGAGACGATGACTCCGGCGGAGCGGGAGGCGTTTCTGACGCCTTACTGGAACAAGATGCGCAAAGCCCGGAACGGCGACTGGTATCTGAGGGAGCGCGGCGCCCTGTTGGCGGAAAACGGCTTCCTCCCGGCGTTTCTGTACCTCGGTGAGAACTATTCGAAGTTCAACGGCAGCGACGTGACGAATGCGCTTGTGGCGCTGAGCCCGTGTGAGACGTTCGAGGATTTCGTGGTCTGGTTCAGGGAAAACCGCAAAAACCTCGTGTTCGACACGAATGCGCAGCTTTACCGCCCGGCTCCGAAGAAAGCCGCCGAACCGGTGAAGGCCCCGGAGAAAGCGCCGGAAAAGGCCGCCGAAGCGCAGAAATGATTTCGCGTTAGGATAAAAACTTTTCCGGCTGCGGCACGGCAAAAGACGTTCCGTCCCGTGCTGTTTTGACGGGGGAGGAAGAGAGCGAGGGGAACTTTTAAAAAAGTCCCCCTCGCACTTTTTTTGTTCTTCAGCGCCGCAGGAACGAGTCGATCAGCGCGCCGAGCCAGCTTGTGAGCGCCGCGATGCCGGAGGCGAGGTACTCCCCGTAGATTGCGAGCTGGATCGCCGCAAGCCAGATCCCGAGAATCGCCACAGAGATCACGAGCCGCGAGGGCACGATGTATTCGGCGATTTTTTTTGCGAACCAGCCGATATTCGCGACCGGGACAAGGTAGAGGCCGGGGCGGCGTACTTTTTCCGTCTTCCGGAGTCCGAGCCAGACTCCGCAGAGATAGACGATCAGGAGAAGGGTCCCTCCCGACGCGGCCAGCGGGCCCGACATGTAAGCGACTGCGAAGCCGAGCAGCGTCAGCGCGATGAGTTCGGCGAGAACCAGCAGCAAATAGAGCTGCCCGGCGCCGAAAGCGTTCCAGCCCGCCCGGAATGCGTAGACGAGGTGCAGCCCCGGCAGCGCCGCCCAGACGGGGGAGTCCCAGGGCGGCAGGACGGGTTCCTGGCGCTGAGGGGCGGGGGCTTCCGGCTCCTCCGGCGCTTCCGGGATTTCCCGCGGCGGCTTCGGGGAGGGGGCGGCCGCTTTTTTCGGCGGCTTCTCCGGTTCGACCGCGGGAGGCGGCGCTCCGGCAAGCCTGTCGAGCTCGGCGAGAACCGCAGCGGCGGCCTCTTCGAAGAGTTCGAGCTCGTCCGGGCGGAGCGTTGCGCCGCTCTCGTGGGCGAACCGGTTGCGGATGTTCCCGATGAAGTGGATCAGCCGCCCGGCCTCTTCCGGCAGCCCGGATCCGAGCGAATCGGCTTTTTCGCGGAGTCCGCTGCCGGTTGCGCCGCATTCGATGAGTTTGCTTTCGATTTTCCGGGTGGCGTCGATCACGCGCCCGGTTGTCATGAGTTGTTCTTCTTCGTCCATCGCCGTCCTTCCGGTTGCAGGGGAATAACATACTTCCCCCGGAGGGAGTTGTCAAGAAGTTGCTGAAAAAAGCCTCCCGGCTGTTGCGATTTTGCCGGAGCGGCGTTATATTACGGAACATGACAGGAAACATCTTTAACAGGATACCCTCCGGACGACCGACATGGCGAAAAAGCCCGCGGATACTCATAAACTGCCGGTGAAGAATGCGGCGAACGTGCGCAGCGACAGCGACAAGCTGTTGCGGGCGCTGATTGTGCTGTTCATCCTGATGGGAACGGCGGCGGCGCTGGCTTTCGGGCTGGTTGCGCTGCGGCGCGTCCTGTTCACCGCGAATCCGCGGTTCCAGCTGCGCGAGGTATCGGTGCAGGCGGAGGGGTTCTGGCAGGACCGCGCGGCGGCGCTGGCCTCCCGGCTCGGGATCCATATGGGGGACAACCTTTTCACGATCGACCCGGGGGAGCTGCGCCGCAGACTTGCGGCGATTCCGAATGTGGAGAACTGCGAAGTGACGCGGGTGCTGCCGGATACGCTGCGGCTGCGGATCGTCGAGCGGATTCCGCGCGCGATCCTGACCAATCCCGGCGGCCGCTTCGTGGTGGATCAGGAGGGCGTTGTGATTCCGCGGCGCGAGTCGATGGCGGACAGCCTGCCGCAATTGCCGGTCATCTTCGGATTCCGGAACCGGAGCGTGGAGCCGGGGCAGAAGCTCGATGAGCTCGCGCCGGTCCTCGACCTCATCATGCAAACCGCGCTGAATTTTCCCGACATCAAGATTATCGCGGTGGATATGCGCAACTCCGCGAAGACGGTCATTTCGATGCGTTTCCGCGACCAGAAGGTGTGCCGGGCGCTGATTCCGGCGAAGAACCGCAGCATCCACCTGCTGCTGACCGCGCTGCAGAGCGCGATCCTTCATGCGGAGCGCCGCGGCGACACGCGCGGGATCTTCGACCTTTCGTTCGACGGCAACGTCATCATCCGCTGATGCCGGAAAGCTGCGAAGGGGAAAGATGCGCAGCTCGCATTCTGTCCCCTTTTTCCTCTTCAGTTCAGGAGGGCGCTTTGCCGGGCTGTGCGGCGGTTGTTCCTGTCCCACTTGTGCTGGTCGATCGCCGGATATTCGCTTTTCAGCGACCCGGCCAGCTGGAACGGGACGGCGATCCAGCATGGGAAGTTCCGGTCCGAGAGGCGCAGTTCGACCGGGATGTAGGTCATCGCCCCGGGAAGCTCGCCCGGAGTGATTTCAACTTCGACCGTGTGTCCGCTGCCTTCACGGGTCATCAGGATCTGCTGATCGCCCGGCGACATCGTCCACCCCTCGGGCAGCCGCCAGTCGGCGGTGAATGCGCGGCAGTCGAACATGCAGTCGCGGAAGGTCAGCTTCAACGTCTGGGGTTTGCCGGGGGCCGTGACCGGGCCTGTGCCGTATTCGATGGTGAAGGTCCCGTACGGCAGCGGGAAATCGAGCGCTTTTGACGATTTCGCGAGCACCCGCTTTGCGGTCTCGCCGCCGTCGGTGAGCCGTTTACGGAGCTCATCGTCGACGACGGTCTCTCCGTCCGTGAGCCGCATCAGCGTCGGATTGGTGAAATCGGTTTCGAGTTTGCAGCAGATCACGCGGTCGGTCAGCTCCGCGAGCGTTTCGGGGACCTCGAGCTGATACGGGTTGACCGCGACGGTCTTGATCCCTTCGCCGATCGGCTCGATCCACTTTTGGGGAATGCCGGAGCGGCCGAGGATGATGCCGAGCACCGCGCCGCAGGTCGCCCCCGTGCAGTCGGTGTCGTCGCCGCAATTTACCGCAATGCAGATCGACCTGCCGAAGTCACCCTTGCCCCAGAGCAGGCCGGCGACGGTGAAGGCGACGTTCGCGGGCGCCTGGAACCAGCCGAGGTCGCTGCTGTCTTCGACGATGCGTTCACGCGCGGTTTTCCAGTCGTGTCCCGCCTCGAATTCGGCGAGCGCGATGCCGACGCTGCGGGCGACGCGGCTGTCGGCGGGGATCCGGGCGAGCGCGATGCCGATGAGCCTGCCGATGTCGCTTTCGACGAACGCCGCCGCTTCGAGCGTTGCGGTGAAGATCTCGGCGTAGATGCCGTCATCCGCATGATCCACGCAGGCGTCGATCCATGCAAAGGGCGCGACTTCGTCGGGTTCACCGGGGAAGAGGCACGCCCAGATCTCCGAACGGATCCACGCGCCGTTGCTGTTTTTCCACTGGCCGTTGTTGCAGGAACCCGAAAGCGGCGGGAGCAAGCCGTTGATCATATTGAACTTGCCGATACCGTACTCGTTCCACGGCCCGGTGATGAAGCGCAGCCAGTATTCGCCGAGGATCCGCTCGTTGAGGTTGTAGAGCCCGCGGTCCTCGATCGCGCGCAGCCAGACGAGCTGGAGGTCGAGGTCGTCGTTCGGGGCGGGATTTCCCTTCAGGTCCTGCGTGTATTCCGTCACGTCGAAGAGTTCGCGCCTGCCCTCCATCGGCGCGCCGAGCGTTCCGCCGATGTTCTTGCCGGTCCAGCAGCCGAGCACTTTGTCGCGGTACTCTTCGCGGTTCATGAAGCTTCTGCCCGGAGTTTTCGTGTGAAACATCTGATTTTCTCCCTGCGTTGATTGAAATCCGGTTGCACCTGTGGAAATTATACCACATTCCCGGCGCGGAAGCAAGAGGAGATGCGTCCGGCGTTCCGCAAATATCCGCAATCGGATTTGCGCAATGGGCGGTTTGCGTGTATCGTATGAAAAAGTGAGGTGCGGACGATGAAACGGACATTGATGAAGGATCTGGCGGCGGCTGCCGGAGTTTCGGTTTCGCAGGTGTCGCGCGCGCTCGGGCAGAAGGAGGATGTCGCCCCGGAGCTGCGGCAGAGGATCCACGAGCTTGCCCGGGCGATGAATTACCGCAACTGTGCGCAGAACCGTTCCCGGACAGTCGCTGTCCTGTGCCGCAGCTTCGGCGAGTTCTGCTCCGGATTGCTGAACGGGCTGCAGAGGGAGATCAACGGGCGCGGCTGGCGCATGGCGGTCATTCCGTTCGACAGCATCGGGCTGCTGAACGACCGGCTGTACGACGGAGCCATCGGGCTCCCCGGCTGCGACCTTGCGCGCACCTGGCACGAATACCATTCGATTCCGCTTGTGCTCATCAACAGCTACGGCTGGATGCTGGACCGGGTCTGCTCGGTGTTCCCGGATTCGAACGGCGAATCACGCCTCGCGATGGAGCACCTGATTTCGCTCGGCCACCGGAAGATCGGGCGGCTGCGGCTGATTCCGGGCAAGGCGAGCGAGCAGGAGCGGAGCCGCGGGCTCGAGGAGTTCTATCGCGTCGCCGCGGAGTACGGCATCCGGGAACACGTGCGCTATGTGCCGGTCCCGGACTGGGGCGCGCTTGAAAACGAGCTGCGGCGCATGCTCGACGAAGGGTTCACCGCGTTCATCGCGATCTTCCTCGTTGAGACTCAGCGCCTGATGGATCTGATCCGGCGCTGCGGCAGGCGGATCCCGGAGGACGTTTCGCTTGTGACCTACGAGGACCGGGCGCTGTCGCCGTACCTGACGCCCCCCGTGACCGCGCTGGAGTACGATTATGACGGACTCGCTGGACAGGCCCTCGACCAGCTTGAACAGGAGATCGAGGGCAGGGGGACGCTCCGTGCGATCGTGGTCCCGGCGCGGCTCATCGTACGTTCGTCGACCGCGAAGCCGGGCCGCTGACGGACGGAGCAGCGGGAGGGGAGACGTCCCCTCCCGGTTTGTGTTCAGAATTTCTTTCTGCGGCGGCTGCCGAAGAGGATCGCAAGCAGGGCGGCGAGGATGATCGCGCCGATGGCGATTTTTCCGGCGAGGCCGTTCGACTCCTCCGGCTGCTGCGCGGGATCGATGCGCTCCTCCTTCAACACCTGGCCCTCGACCTTTTCGCTCTCCAGCGCGGGCGCTTCGCGGATCCGGCGGATCGCCTCCCTGTAGGCGGCCGCGGCCTGCGGATCGTCGGAGAGCTTCTGCGCAATCATCTCCTTGAGCTTCGGATTGTTGCAGACGAACCCGCTGCATCCCGGAGCGTGCTTCCTGATGAGCTCGGCGTGGAGTTCGGCGATCTGCTTCGTCGTCGCTTCGTCGGCCTTCCAGTAGCCCTTGCGGATGGTTTCGAGCATGATGGCGGTCATCTCCTGGAAGGCGTATGGATTCTTCTTCCCGAAGTACTCCTTCATGCCGAGCTTGAGCTCGTCGTCGACGTAGACCCTCTTATACTCCTCCCAGAGATAATCCTGGATCATGTCGGGCTTCGTGACCTCCCAGCCGTAGGTGTTGCTGAAGTAGGCGGCGAAGGTGTTTGCGCCGGAGGGGCCCTCTTCCATCATCTCCCTGATGAATTTCGGATTGAGGACGGTGGCGCGCGCCTCGCTCATGACGGCCTGGGTTCCGGTCTGGACCTTCGCCCGGCCGGGGGTGCGCAGGTCGTTGAAATAGACCTCCGGCTCTTTGCCGGTGATGTGGCGGATCGCGAGGTTCGCGCCGCCGGTGAATTCATACACATGGTCGAGCGAAAGCGGCCCCCACGCGCTCGATGAGCGCGACTGCACGACCGTATCGGTGTTCAGCAGCGCGGCGCGGTAGACGCCCGGGACGTTCACGCCCCAGTTCTCCTCGGTGTAGAGTGTGCCGCGGCTGCGGATGAACGCCTCGGCCACGGCGGCGGGATCGTCCCACCTGTCCCCGGCCTGCGCCATCTGCCCGACGCCGGGGCCGTTGTCCTCGCCGTTGCCGCCGCCGAAGATGCGGGCGTTTGCGAGTTTCTTCGCCTCTTCCGGCGAGAGCCCGTTTTCGATCAGCGCTTTTGCGGCGGCGACGCTTCCCTCCGCGACATAGTTCTCGTGACCGGTCTCCTTGTCGGCCGCGGCGAGACGCACCGCGCGGTCGATGAGCCGCATGCGGCTCGTGGCGGCGCCGCGGAACTGAACCGAGGTCTGCACGACCACATCGATGCGCGGGCGGCCGAGCTCGGAGAGCGGGATCAGCCGGACGTCCTGCACTCTGCCGCGCGCGTCCCAGACCGGTTCGACGCCGAGCAGATAGAAGATCTCTCCGATATCGGAACCGTGCGTGTTGATGAATTCGCCCCCCCAGACCGTGAAGGAAACCTTTTTCGGATAATTCCCGGTCGATTTGAGCTTCTGCGCAATGAGCTCCTCGGCGAGCTGCCTGCCGACCGCAAAGCTTTCGGGCGTCGGGGTGCGTTCCGGATCGATGCCGTAGAGGTTGCGTCCGGTCGGGACCGCCTCCGGGTTGCCGATCGGGTCGTTGCCCGGCGACGGGAGGATGTAGCCGCCGGAGAGGGCGTTCACAAAAGCGTCGAGTTCGGCGGGCGTCGACTTCAGCAGGTTTTCATACGCTTCGACGGCGCGCAGTTCGGGCGCGAATTTCCTGAGCGGGTTTTCGTCGGAGGGACTGCCTCCGCCCATGCCGGCGGGGCGTCCGCCCGCTTTCGGTATGGCGGCGGGGACCTTCGGCTTCGCTTTCGCCTTCTCCTGCGCGAGCTGCACGGACGGGAGGAGCCGTCTGCCGCTGCGCACGTCGGAGAAGGCGCGGTCGATCAGCTTTCCCGCCGGCTCCAGGTAGTGCTTGTGGTAGAACGTGCTGTCGGAACGTTTTTTACGGTCCACTTTACCGGCGTCGGCATCGGCCTTGAACATGTCATAGGCGACGATGTCGACGGTCATGAGCTTCGCGGTCTCTTCCGCCTCCGCCTCCGTGTAGGGGCGCCCGAGGACATAGAGCCCGCGGTTGACCTTTTCTCCCTGAAGATCGTGCAGGTAGCCGTGCAGCAGCTCGAGGTCGGCTTCGTTCAGCTTTCCGGCGGCGAAGTCGGGGCTGAACTGAAGCTCATGGTCGAACTTCTCTCTGCGGGCGAGTTCGACGATCGATTTGCCGTACTCCTCCCGGAGCCGGGCGTCTTCGACGAGCGCGCGCATCTCGATCTTGCGGTCGAGCTCGCGGATCGCGCCGTAGCCGTCCGCGTACATGAACGGCGCGGTCAGGTGGCTGATGAGCGCGGCGTAGCTGCGGCGCTTCGCGATCTGCGCCTCGCCCATGTCGTTCATCATATAGAGGTAGTAGTGGGGCATCTCCCCGATGAGCACGTCGGGCCAGTCGTAGCTCGACAGGGCGACCTGCTTCCACGGCGTGAATTCGAGGCTGCCGTGCGTGCCGAAGTGGATCAGCGCATCGGCGTCGAATTTGTGGCGGATCCAGAGATAGGTCGCGATGTACGGGTGCGGCGGAGCCATTTTGACGCCATGCACGACCTTGTCCGTGTCCTCGCCCTCGCCGGAGATCGACTGCGGCATGAGGACGATGTTGCCGAAGCGCAGCATGCCGAGTGCGAGTCCGCCGTCCGGCGTCGCGAAGGAGCGGCCGGGGAAGTCGCCGTAGCGGGCGGTCACAGTGGCGTAGAGGTCGTCGGGCATGCTCTTTCTGATCCAGCTTTCGTACTCTTCGCGCGAGATTTTTTCCATCTTCGCGGACTCCATGAACTCCCGGACCGCACCTTTCGCGTAGGCGCCGAAGACGGCGGCGTTCTCCTGGATCTGCTTGAGCAGCTCTTCGGACGACTCCGGCAGCGTTCCGGTGTCGAAGCCGGACTTCTGCAGGTGCCGCAGCAGATTCAGCAGCGAATCCCCCACCTCGATGCCGCCGGCGGTCAGGGCGTTCCTGCCGTGTCCCTTGTAGTAGATGATCGCGACTTTCTTGTCGGCGTTCTTCTTATGGCGCATCGCGGTGATTTTGCGGACGAGTTCGGCGAACCGTTCGACGCGGTCCGGAATCGCCTTGTAAGCGAGCAGTCCGCGGGCGTCGCGGAAGAGGGCCGAAAGGACGAACGGCGCGACGGCCCCGTCGATCTCCGGCATCGTGACGCTCTGGCTCAGCATGCCGCCGTCCATGCCGCGCTGGTCTTTGAGATAGACGTCGTACGGTTGGTCGCTCTTGATCGGGCAGAGCAGCGGAATGTTGTACTTCGCGAGCACCTTGACCGCCCCCTCCGGATCGCGGGAACCGAGCCTGCCGTGCGGCTGGTAGATGATGAGATCGGGCTTCGCCTCTTCGATCATTTCGGTCAGCCGGCCCATGCCGTTGATCGCGACGACGTTGAGGCTGCGTTTTTCGAGCGCCTCGATGAGCCTGCCGAGGTCTCCGCCGCCGTTGCCGGAGTAGAGCAGGACGGTCGGGGCGCCCGGATGGTGCTTTCCGATCGACTTATAATATGCGAGATACTCCCGGTAGGTCATGAAGCCGGCATTCTCGTCGAGGTGGAAGAAGACGGTGCGCGGCACGATTTTGACCGGTTCAATTTCATCGACCCGGAAGATTTTGCCGTCGAGTTCGCGCCGGATGAAGTTCAGCATGCTGCGGAAGTTCTGCTTGCCGCCGTTGCTGAGATAGCCGGCGATGGTTTTGCGTTGTTCGGCGGTCATGGTGTTCTTCGCGGTTTCGTTGTTCGGCGTCGAGGTCAGGTAGATCGGTTTCTCGAGTGAATCCAGGAGCGCGCGCTGGCGGCCGGAGATATTCGCGCCCATTCCGAAGAAGAGGATCGCATCATACTTGCGGAGCTCGTCGCCCGATTCCGGCCCCCACGGGAGCACGGAGACTTCGATCGCCGGGTTGAGCGGCTGGTCGAGCTCCGGGGCGATGGCGTATTCCGGATAGTTCACGAATGCGATCCGGGTCGGAGAGGCGTACCTTGCATATCCCCAGGCGGCGAGGGCGGCGGCGGCGATGATAATCGCGCAGGCGAGAATGGTGCGGCGGGTCTTTTTCTTCATGGTGTGGCGATCCCCTCCTTTGCGGGATCAAAAAGAAAGCCGGAGACGCGGCCGTGTCTCCGGCGCGGAAATTCTGCGGTTGTCAGATCGTGCGGACGCCGCCGAACCGGTAGGCGTCTTTCGTTTTGATGAATTCGAACCGGACCGGCGTGCCGTTTTCCCCGAGTTTCGCATCGACGAAATAGCGTGAGGACCGGTTCCCGGCGAATGTGACCGCCTGCGGCTCGCTGACCTGCTTTGCATCGCGGTGGCTGTTCAGGAGGTCGATGCTCTGCCGGTAGGGGTTCGTGCCGGATTCGGCCTGGATCATCATGAGCTCCTGGTCGCCATAGGCGAAAATCCGTTTGAGGGCGCGTTCGCCGCGGGTGCGGTGCAGCTCGAGCACCTTGTCGGCGAGGTTCGCCAGTTCACGCTGCTGTTCGGCGGATTCAACCGGAATTTCCCGCAGCAGCAGCGACTCGTCGATTTTGTCCCGGCCGGTGACGATCCACGCGAAGAGCGCTCCGCAGACGAGGAGGGACAGAACGATGATTTTCCATTTCATATCAAAAATTCTCCTGTTGGAAATGTGGATTACGGATGGGTGGAGCCGGAGTCGCCGCTGTCGTATTCCGGGTCGTAATATGTCAGGTCGGAGTCCTTGCTCCCGAGGCTGCCGATCTTGCAGGTCTGGCCGATTTCACAGGAGCGCAGCAGCCCCGGCGCTTCGGAGGAGACGTGTCCGTCGGCCCATGAGATGTTGGCGCGCGAGGCATGGCGGAAGTGGGTGTTGCCTGCGATGATCGACCAGCAGAGTGTGAGGCTGGAAAGGGTTCCCCAGCTCGAGGTTCCGCCGTCCTTGCCCGCTGCGTCGCCGAAACTGACGATCGACGACGGTTTCTTCACCTTGGAGTCCTTGAGCATGGTGGCCGCGATCGTCATCCCGCCCATGGAGGTCGGCAGGGCGAAACCGTGGATCGACGGGTTCGCGCCGTAGCCGCTGGCTGCGGCGGAGGTTGCGCTCTGACCGTCCCAGCACGGCTTCAGAGACGGTTCGGGGCAGAAGAAGACGTTGCTGCCGATCGAGCCCATCGACTCCTGGGTGATGCCGCCTCTCTTGAGGTACGGCGTCAGGTAACCCTCCTGCGTGTAGTCGAGGTACGGCGAGGTTGCGCGCACGGCGTTCCACGCCTTGAGGCCGCTCCCCGCCATTTTTTCGGCGGCGGGGCAGAAGTAGCCGTAATCCGCCGTATAGAGGGCGTCCGCGGTCCCGATCTGCTTCAGCCGGGAGACGCAGGAAGCGGCGTATCCCCGTGATTTTGCCTGGTTCAGCGCCGGCAGAAGCATTCCGGCAAGGATGGCGATGATAGCGATGACGACCAGGAGTTCGATGAGGGTGAACCCGGCCCGGCGGCGGCTCTTCGGAGCTGCGCTCTTCATAATGCAATTCTCCTTCTTTTCGATGGATGGCGGTGCTTGTTTTCTGTCTATTAATTAGCTTTGGCTAATTTTCTGTTCTTTAAAAAAGCTCCCGTTTTATGCTCGGAAGCTCTGTTGCGCCATTAATATATTCCCGGAATCGGAAAAAGCAAGCCCGAAATTTAGATTGATCTAATTTTCTTGTGGAAAGGGCATCCCCCGCGTTTGCCGGTTTGTGACAATGTTACGAATTTCATGATGTGTTCATTTCCCCCATTTTTCCTTCACCGAAAAGGCGCCTGGTCTGTGGCAGAGTTACGATGTTTAACTTGAAACGACCATTTTTTTCTGATTTTTTTATTGTTCTCCTCTTGACAATGTCACGGTTTTATGTCATAATTAATGCAACGAAACGGAAGAGGCGGATACAATGTCGGACAAACTGCAGAATGCACGGGAATATATCCTGAAGAAAATCGAAGACGGCGCTCTCTCGGGCGGCGACAAGCTGCCTGCCGCGCGGGAATACTCCGACGAGCTCGGCGTGTCGCTCGCGATCACGCAGATGGCGTTCTCCTCGCTGACCCGCGACGGCATTCTCACAAGCGTGCCGCGGCAGGGAACCTATGTCCGGAAGGACTGGTCCGAGCGGATCCTGCCGGGGAGCTTTCAGACCTTCCGAACGGTCTGGAAAGAGGTGCTGGGCGACCTGATCGCGCGGGATATCCCCGGCGTCCGGGTGTGCGACCAATTCCGGAACGGCATGTACGAAATCGTTTCGACCTGGTCCGCCCAGTTCCGCCAGGAAGAGTACCTCGATCTGGCCGGCCTGTTCGAGGAGGTCTATCCGGACGGCCGCGATTTCTTCATGTCGCAGTTCCAGGCGTTTTATTCGAGGCGCGGAAAGCTTTACGGCATTCCGCTGATTTTTTCGCCGTGGGTCATTGCATGCAATGTCGATATGATCCAGAGGGCGGGGGCGGAACTTCCGCAGCCGGGCTGGACGTGGAGCGACTTCATCGCGCTCGTCAGGAAGCTGCGGCAGGTTTACTCTTCGGAGCAGACGATTACGCTCTATCAGTCTCCGAGCTTCTGGATGAGCTTTCTCTTCCGGGCGGGCGGGGCGATCATCGTCCGCGAAAACGGCAAATATGAGGTCAGGCTCGACAGTCCGCAGACCATGAACGGTTTCCGGAAGCTCCGCGAGCTGCGGCAGGTCCTGGAGAGCGGCAGGAGCTTCGAAACGCATGAAAAAGCGAAGGGGCACTTTCTGAGCGGCACGATGGCGCTGTTCGGCGGAACGCGCGAAGATATGAGCTTCGGCTCGAACCTGAACTGGCACTGTGTGCCGCTGCCCGTGATTCCGGGCGGAATCGACCGCACACGGCAGGCGAGCGACCTTTTCTGCGTCCGGAAGCAGGTCAACGATTTCGACGAGGTCAAGGAGATGATCCGGCTGCTGCTTTCGCCCGAGGTGCAGGAGCGGTTGGGGCAGGTGCGTTACGGCATCCCGATCCGGCGCTCCGCGGCGATCCGGAGCTTTAACGAGGAGGATTCGCGCGATTCGGTCTTTTTCTCCGAGATGACCCGGATTTCCCCCGATTGCAGCCTCGCGTGGCCGGAGCTCTACCAGATGGTGTTCGACTGCATAAACCGCATCTGGCAGAACGACCTCGACCCGGAAGCGGTCGTGCCGGAGCTCGCGTCCGCCATGCGGGTATTCATCGATTACAACTCCCCTCCGCAGGGGGAGCGGGAAAAGCTGCGCCAGCAGAGCAGCGTCCGCAAGGCAGCGGAATTCCCGGCGCTTCCCGCGCAGGAGGCATGGCAGTATGCGGAGCTCAGATGCGAACAGTCAACCCCAACTATATAAGGTGAGCCGAATGAAAAGGAATTTTACGCTGATTGAATTATTGGTTGTGATTGCGATCATCGCAATCCTCGCGTCGATGCTGCTGCCCGCGCTGAACCAGGCGCGGGAACGGGCGAAGGCAATTAATTGTGTTTCAAATTTGAAACAATGTGGCGTGGGGCAACTGTCTTATGCGGACTCCTTCAGGGGATTCATGCCCATTTATGCGGAATCTCCGGTCAAAAACGGCAGGTTTGTATGGGGGCATATTCTGATGGATTGGAAATATAACGATGACGGGTCGCGCAAGAATTTCGGCGGCGGCACCTTTTTAAGCAACGAGAAAGTTCTGCAGTGTCCAACCATGCGGCCGTTGGAAGCCCGTACGACCAGTACGGATTATATGTACGGGATGGTTCAGCTCGGTTGGAATTCTACTAATACGGCACTGAGCAATATGGGAGGTCCGGGGATTTTTGTCGCAATGGGCTCTTCAAGTTTCCGCCCTTTTGTCGGCATTGTTTCCAAGAAGCTCAGACAGGCTTCCGCTACCATCATCATGGGAGATTCCGGTTATCGTTGGAATGCCAATAATAACGGATACATGATTTCCAGAGTGAAAAGCACGACGTATGAAGGATCGGAAGGAGGCGGCCTGATGTTACGGCACTCTGGTCGGTGTAATGTTTTGTTCGGTGACGGACACGTCGCCTCTTTGTCGGAAGACGGCCTGCGCAATTCAGTGAATGAGGTTTCCTACATTCTTTCTGCCGATGGAGTGGAATTGCATTGAGCCTGCAGATACGCCGACTGCTGTCTACACGGAATACGGGGTTCCGACCAATTGACGGAGGCGGTATGGTGTTTCGGTATAAGTGATGTATGATGTAGAGTATATGAAACAGAATGCCGGGCAACCCGGCGGAGAACAGCGCGCAGGCTTCCCGCCGCATACCGATGTCGCCCTGCCAAAAAGCGCGGTATGCGCCGCGGAGCGGATGTGAACGGACTGCATGGTTCGGCGGCCGGAGGCGGGAGTACAGCAAAGCTGCACGGACTGCCGGAGGATGGGGTCCCCTGAAAGTACCCGCAGCCCGCCAACGGCGGGACCCGAGCCCCATGGGCGAAGGGTGGCAACTTTCGGGGGAAAGGGCAGCAGGGAACGAAAGTGACGCAGGTGAACGCAGCGCAGCGAAGGCCCCCCGCCGCGAGCGGGAAGGGAACAACCCGCGACTCCGCGCTTGCTGCATGAGTGTGAGAAATGGGGGTGCGGGGGAAATGCATTTCCCCCGCGAATCCCACGACATTTCAGCGGGAATAACGCAGAAAGAGCAGGAAAAACAGCTTTAACACCAGAGACCCTATAATATTTTTAACCCAAAGGAGTTGCATCATGAAAAACCATCGTCGTAAACTTCACATATTCTACATCATGCGTACACGTTTTACACTGATCGAGCTCTTGGTCGTTATCGCGATCATCGCGATTCTCGCTTCGATGCTGTTGCCCGCACTGAACCAGGCCCGGGATCGGGCAAAGACATCGGTCTGCGCTTCGCAGCTGAAGCAGTGCGGAATGGCGTTGGAGCTGTATGCGGGGGACAACAGCGGCTGTATTCTCAAGCTGCGCAAGGGCGGAGACGGAAAGACCGATATTTTTTGGAATAATGCGTTGCTTGGCTGGAAGCGTTACAGTGATGTCAACAACCCGAACAGGATCGATTTCAAACAATGGGGCATCACTCCGTATCTGTCGGCACCGGAAAGCGTGACGTGGTGTCCGACCATGATGAATCCAGCAGGAAGCAATTACAGTTATGGCATGGTTGAAGTCTCTTTTTGTGGGAATTGGGATGAGATCAAAAGTGACATCGGCAATATTGACCGTCGAATCGATGGTAACAACAAGTATATTGCCGTGAAGAATATGCGGAGGCCTTCCAATACCGTATTGGTTGCGGATACCGGTTATCTGTTTTCCAGCTCGGATTCGGGGCGTTGTGCAAAGTCTTTCAAGCACACGGAGCTGGAGGCCGGGGCCGTTATGCTGCGTCATGGGAATGCCGCGAACGTGCTGTTCGGTGACGGACATGTCGGCGGCCTGGGAAAGGGAGAGCTTGCGAACACCGCGAATAAAATCACTTATGTCCTGAATAAAGACGGAGTGCAACTGCACTGAACAGTTGGAGAAATTCGATGAAGAAAACGCTATTCTGTATTGCTGTCGCACTGGCATTTGCCGTTGTTGCGGAAAATGCCGAGCTGAAAACAGGTCAGTTGAAATGGAAGCTGACCCGCTACTGCAAAATCGTGAACCGGGACGGGAAACAGTTTTTGCAGGTTGATGTCCCGAAAGGGTCAAAGGATATTTCCAAACAGAACTGTGCTTTCGCGGCGGTTGACCTGAAGCCGTTTGCAGGGAGAACCCTGCAGGCGTCAATTCGGGCGCGCGGCCGGGATGTGTCGACGCCGGCGCAGCCGTACAACGGCGTGAAGTTCCTGCTCTACTATAAGACGCCGAATGGCGGTGAACACTGGCCCGGGGCGGAGATTCCGAA
Organism: Lentisphaeria bacterium; assembly: GCA_018265615.1. GTDB lineage: Bacteria > Verrucomicrobiota > Lentisphaeria > Victivallales > Victivallaceae > Victivallis. Next base: position 73,450 of record JABLYX010000006.1, on the reverse strand, counting down.
AGGGACGTTCGGCTGGTTTGAGTCAAAGATTTCTGAAGACATTCCGCAGGGGACTGAAAAGGGCACTCTCCGGCTCGGGCTGCAGGAGAGCTCGGGGTGGGTCGAATTCGATCTCTCCACGCTCCGCATCGGCGTTCCGCACGAGGAAGAAGAGCAGAAGCTCCCCGTCACGCCGGAGCTGGCGAAGGAGCTCGACCTCATCGAGTCGCGTATGCGCGAACGGCTGCTGGCCGGACCGCCGGTTCAGGCGGAGGAGGCGAAGAAACTGCTCGCGTCGCAGCGTCCGGACGGGACGTTCGACGGCGTGGATTATGACGACGACAACCGCTCGATCTGGCATGTCGCCCGCCATCTCGGCAACGCCCTGCGGCTCGCCCGCGCCTGGGCAATCCCCGGACACGAACTGTACCATGACGAAGCGGCCGGCCGGGCAATCCGGAAAGCCGTCGCGTGGTGGGGAGAGAAGAGGCCGCAGAGTTCGAACTGGTGGTGGAACGACATGTCGACGCCGCAGACGATGGGGAACATCCTGCTGCTCGCGCCCGAGCTGTTCCCGGAGGGTCCGGTCCGGGCGAACGCGCTCAAGGTGTGCCGTCAGGCGAAGTTCCTGCCGCGTTACACCGGCAACAACCGCGTGTTCATCGCGCAGAACATCTTCCGGCGTGCGCTGCTCGAGCGCAACGTCGCGCCGCTCACCGAAGCCGCCGCGGCGCTTTCGGAGGAGATCAGCTGGGCGCCGACGGTCAACAAGACCGCGTGGGCGTTCGGCGGAATCCGCGCCGACGGCTGCTATCACCAGCACGGGCCGCAGATCCAGTTCGGCAACTACGGCGGCGAATTCTATTCGAACATCGGCTACTGGGCGAACATCTGGAAAGGAACGCGCTGGGAACTCTCTCCGCAGCAGTGGGAACTCATGCGCCACCTTTCGTTCAACGGCTTCCAATGGGTGCTCTGGAACGGCGAAATGGATCTGCTCGCGATCGGCCGCCAGCTCGGCAGGGATGCCGCGAAGGACAAGGGCGGGCGGGCCATGATGACGCTCGAACGGTTGAAGGACGCCGATCCGGGTCCGCATGAGAAATACGACGCGGCGCTCATGCGCAACCGGGGCGGAAAGAACACGCTTGTCGGCAGCCGTCATTTCTGGAACTCCGATTACATGGTTCACCGCCGCCCGGAGTGGTACGCGGCAGTCCGCATGAATTCGGAGCGTGTGCGCCCGGTCGAGGACGACACGAACTGGGACAATGCGCTCGGGCGTTACTTCTCCGACGGCGTCTGCCTCGTGATGCGCTCCGGCAAAGAGTATGACAACATCACCGCCTGCTGGGACTGGACGCGCCTGCCCGGGACCACGCTGCCGAAGACTCCGGTCTACACGCCGGAGGAGAGCGCGAAGCGCGGGCTCCGCGCCGGCGGAAAGCCGCCGCGCTGGACGCACAGCGTGAAGTTCCGGCAGATCGGCGAGACGGAGTTCGTCGGCGGCGTGACCGACGGCACGCACGGCGTCGCGGTCTTTACGATGAACCTTGACGGCGTACAGGCGCAGAAGGGGTACTTTTTCGATACCGATGCGATCTATGAACTCGGCAACGGAATCAGCTCGGAGAGCCCGTACCCGGTCGCGACCACGGTGAACTCCTGCCTCCGCAACGGGGAGATCCGGCAGGGAGAAAACTGGTTCTGGCATGACGGGATCGGTTATCTCGGCGAGGGGATGACGCTTGAAACCGGCAAACGCAAGGGCGACTGGCGCTATCTTTCGGGTGGCCTCATGGAGCCTGCGCCGGAGGAGAAGGAACTCTTCACGCTGACGGTCGACCACGGCATGAAGCCGCGGAACGCCTCCTATGCGTTCGCGATCCTGCCCGGCGCGACGCCGGAGGAGACGGCCGTGCGGAAGGGCGGGAAGATCCTCTCCGCGACGGAGAAGCTTCAGGCCGTGGAGTTCGGCGACGGGACGGTCGGCGCGATCTTCTATGCGCCGGGAAAGCTCGGCGCGTTCGAGACCGGTTCCCCGGGCCTTTTCCTGATCGGCAGCGAGAGCGTGTTTGCGGCCGATCCGACGGCGAAGCTCAAAACCATGACGCTGACGCTGAATGGAAAGAAGCGCACCGTCGAACTCCCGAAGGGCGAGGAGGCGGGCCGGAGCATTGAGGTCCGGTAGCACCCGGCCGGTATTATCGGAGCAGCTCCGATTGCCGGGCGTCCGCCTCCGGGTTCGGGGCGCGGTGCCCGGCGTCCGGCGTGGTGTGAATCGCTTTCCGGACGCCCTCCGGAATCGCGTTGTACGCCGCGTAAACCGAGGTCGGAACGCAGACCGTGTCGACGAAGCCGGTGGAGAGATGCACCTCGCACCGGATTCGTTTCGCAAAATTCACGCTGTCGTAATAGCCGCAGGCGGCAGCGGTCGCGGGATTCTCCGCGGTTCCGTCCGGCTTCCGTTCGATCAGCCGCGGCCACCCGGCCTGCCGGCTCACGAACGGTGCGCCGTGGTCGCACATCGCGGGGACCCCGGCGATGCAGAACATCACATCCGGGTCGAGCGCGGCCGCCGCAAGCGCCTGTGCGCCACCCTGGCTGCCGCCGATGACCATGAGCGTCTTTCCATCCCACTCCGGGAGCGACTTCATGAATTCCAGCGCGCGCAGGGCGCGCAGGTACATATCCCTGAAATAGAACCGTTCCGGGTCGTCCGCATGGCGTTTCGGATAGTTTTTCAGGCTGGTCCGGCCGAGCTCCCGGTAATAGGACGGCTCCCGGAAATTTTCGATGCCGTGCGCGTTGACGTCGAATACCATGACGTTCTTCCCGCGCGCCGCCCAGAACGCCCGTCCGGCGGTGCGGATGCCCGCGCCATGGAAGCGGACGACGGCCCGCAGTGTTCCGGGCCGGGCGTTTTTCGGCCGGATCAGGCAGCCGGAGACCGGCATGGCGCCGGTGCACCGCACCTTTACATCGAACGATTCGTACTCCTGCCGGCGGGGCTCCGGCGTTTCGACCGGCGTCAGGGTGAATTCCGCCGGGACCCGGCTGAGCTCGCGGCGCTGCTTCCGCCAGAACGCGTCGAAATCCTCCGGCTCCTTCATGCCGGGCGCGATTGCGAGGGGGGCGACCATTGCGCCGGTGCTCCGTATGCCGGATTCGATCTGCTTTCCGCCGTCATCGAGCGGGATGGCCTGGATCCACGTCCAGCCCGGTTCGTCGAGCGTGCTTTCGACGGTGAACGGGGTTTCGGAGGCGGTGAACGTCCCGTTCCGGTTCGGTTTGCCGCTCGTGCGCAGGATATACGCGATCTTCCGGTTCTCCTGCGGACCGGTGCTGCTGATCCGGAACACGACCGTTTCGCCCCGGCGGTAGACGGCCCCTTCGCGGTCGGCCGTCACGCGGAGTTCTCCGGCGGAGGCGAGCACGGCTCCCAGCAGGAGCAGGATGGCGGGGATGCATCTGGTCATTTCACTCCTCCGTGAGCTCGAAAAGCATGGCCGGCTCCGGCAGCGACGCGGTGTCGATGCGGAAACGGAGCGTGCCGTCCTGCCGGGTGAGCGGCAGGGATGTGAGGCGTTCGCCGTTGAATTTCAGCGCGAAGAGCCGCGGGCTGCGCAATGCCGGGTTTTTCAGCTCAAGCTCGAACGTCCCGCAGCGGACCAGCACAGGAAGCCGCCCGGCGTCGACGAGCTGCTCCCGTCGCGGAGAGGCGAACACCATGTCGGAATTCAGCGCATCGGTGCTGATGGTCAGCAGCACTCTGCGTGACTCTTCGAGCCTGTCGGCGCCGTCCAGCACAGCTGCGCCGACGGCCGCCGGGACCGATGCGCCGCGGACGGTCAGCGCGCCGAGCGTCACCGGGCGGTTCCGCTTGAGGACGGCAACTTCGAGCCGGGGTGTGCGGATCGTCATTTCACCGGGATCCGTGACGAGTTTCACCTCGCCTGTGTCGGATTCGAAGATCCCCTTCGCCGGATCCGTCGCGTTGGTTTGCGGCAGGATGCCCTGCGCTTTCATCCGGGCGGTGAGCTGCTGCAGCGTCGCAGTGTCCCCGCCTCCCGCGTCCCCGCCGGTTTCGGGAGAGAGCACGAGGCCGGCGGCGGCGCGGCTGCCGGACGGGAGCTGTCCGGTCCGGCAGAGGTAGCTCAGCGGGAAGAGCCGGGGGCTCGCGGGCGGGCGGCGGCCGAGCCGCGCGGCCTCCTCGCCGGACGCACGGAAGCCGACCGCATGCGGCGAGGGGCGGACATCCCCGCGGAGAAATGCGAAGAAGTGGATGATTTCGTTGACCCGGATCACCGGGTCGTCGTTGCTGTGAAAGTAGAGCACCGGTTCGTTTTTCGGAAAGACCGCCTGTGCGTGCAGGCAGGTCCCGTCCCAATCCTGCAGCGCCGCCAGCGCGCCGAACCGGGGGCCGTGCTCGTGGCGGTAGCGGTTCCAGAACGCATGGTTGTGCTCGGTGATGACATAGGGGCGGTCCAGGAAGCGGCAGGAGCCGGCCGCCGTGGTGTTGCCGAGGTTCGTGAGCGAGCTCGCCTGTGTGACGCTCGGCTTTTTCCCCGCGAACACGGGGTGGGCGACATAGGTGTTGTTCGTGACGAGCTGCTGGCGCTCATGGACGGCGAGACGCGCATAGGTGTGGCGGTTGTTGAAGCTGTTGACGAGCCCCGGGTAGCCGCAGCTGCGGATGACGCCGGTGTAGAAGTCGTTCAGCCCGTTCTCGAGCTGCGTGATGAAACGGGTCATCAGAATCCCCTCTTCCCCGCCGGTTTCCGCGGTGCGGCGGTCGAGCTCCGGCGCTTCTCCGGCGAGGCCCTGTGCGGCGCGGAACTCCTTCCAGCGCGGGGAGAGCGCTTTGCTGAAGCGGTCGTCCCACGTGAAATACTGTTCGTTGTATGCGTGGAGGAAAACGACGGCCGGTTCGTCTGCCAGCCGGAGCCCGGTCCGGGGATTGACGAGGTTCAGCAGCTTCTCCGCTCCCGCGCGCCAGTGGGCGCGGAACCGCGGCTCCGCATATGTCCTCTGCTTGAACTCGGGAGGTTTGACGTAACGGCCCGAGAACGGATAGACCTGCGAATAGCCCCCGGCCGACGTCATGAGGTCGATCGTGACGTAGATCCCGCGCTTCTTCAGGTGGTGGAGCAGGGCGTGGAAGATCTCGACCCGCACCGGGTCGAACCGGATTTCATCCGGCGTCTGCGGCAGCGGCTCCCAGCTCGAAGCCCGGCCGTTGACCAGCATCGCGTCGAGAAAGTGCAGCCGCAGCAGGTTGTAGCCGGCCCGCTTCACGGCGTCGGCGTAATCGGAGATGAGCTTCTCGCGCTCCGCCGGCGGAAGCTTTTCGGCGTGAACCGGATATCCCGCGATGCGCGCCGGTTCGCAGACGAAGCCGCAGAAGCGTACCGGGAGCTCCGGCCTCTTTTCGAAGGCGAGCTTTCCCGCCGCGTTGACGACGACCCGCCCGAAGCTTCCGGCCTCGGCCGTCTCGGTGAAGCGCGAGAAATCCAGCGCGCTGCCCGGCTTCACATACTGGCTGCCGAGGTCGATGGGGCGCCACTCCGTCCCGGCGGAGATCCGTTCGGTCTTCTGCCGCGCGGCGGATGCGCCGGAATCGGAGGCGGTCGCTGCAATGACGATCCAGTTGGCCCGGCCGTTCGCTTCGAGCGTCGCGGCCGTCGCGCCGGGCGGAACGGGAAAGCACGAGACATAAGCGCCGGTTTCCGCCTGGCCGTTGCTCACGGAGAGGGCGACGAGGGCGTTCGGCCCCGCCTTCGGCATCCACCAGTCGCCGACGTCGCGCCGGGCCGTCACGGGCAGCGTGATGCTGTTCGTGTCGTTGAACGTGATGCTGCCGATTTCGGCGGCTCCCCCCGGCGCATGGGTCAGGGTGTGGAGCAGCCAGAGGTATTTGCGCTTCGGGGGGAGCCGGAGCTCCGCCCGCGCGAGGCCGGTGCGCACCGGCCCGCCGGAGAAGGAGAGGATCGAACGCCCGCCGTTCGATGCCGGGTCGATCACCCGGAACGGGATCCGGCAGAACAGCCTCTCCCCGACCGGGAAGCCGCGGAAGTCGTTTTCGCCCTGGTCGCTCCAGCCGCCTTTGCCGTCGTTGGCCGTTTCATCCCGGAAGCCGAAGTTCACGATCTGCCTGAGATCGACCGGGTCGCTGCCGGAGTTGCCGGCCTCCGCCCGGAGTACCGGAGCGGACAGGGCGAGGCAGAGAAGAAGTATGACGTGCCGCATCAGAACCACTCCGCCCATCTGCAGTCGCCGGCGTTCTCCGCCGAGGCGTTTTTGAATTCCCCGTCATACCAGAGCTGCGAGGCGGTTTCGAACCGCGCCTGCGGATGGCGCCGGCCGGCGGCGTGTCCATCCGCCCAGAGTACATTCATGGTCGAGCCGTTGGCGTGGATCGGGTACATGATGCCGTGGTTGGAATTGGTCGAAAAATAATCCATGCTCCAGTAGAAGCCGGAGGCGGCGGTGCTGCCGACCCGCCCGGAGTCAGTTGCGTGGATGATCCCCGACGGCCGTTTCAGGCGGCTCAGCTTCCGCCAGGTCGACCAGTTGCTGAGCGTGAAATTGTAGCCGTATTCGATGAATTGCCAGCCGTAGCCGTCGATGTTCCATTTCGCATACTTCTTCGAGATGCAGTAGTCGAGGTTGCGCAGTTCATTGCCGACGTCGCCGCCGAGGCCGTCGCGCGACGGACAGCTCATGACCCGTCCCGTCGCATATCTGCCCATATACATCGTGTAGCTCCAGAAGGTTTTGGTGGCGCCGTAGTAGGTCGCGGCGTTGATCATCATGTCGTTCCAGTCCGCCGAATACATGGCGAAGCCCGATCCGAGCTGCTTCTGGTTGCTGACGCATTTGACTGTTCTGCTTTTTTCGCGCGCCTGGGAGAGCGCCGGCAGCAGCATGGCCGCGAGGATTGCGATGATCGCGATCACGACGAGGAGCTCGATCAAGGTGAATGCCTTCTTCATCTCTCATTCCTTCGGTTGAATGGCTGTATCCGTTTTCTGTTGTAATATTATAGGAAAACGGCGGGGGATTTGCAATAGAAATTGTATTTTTATACTGAAATAATTTGAAATAAAAACAGAGCGGTGTTATTGTTCCCGTCATGAAAAAGGTCACGGTTCACGATGTTGCCGAACATGCCGGGGTCAGCCCCGCGACCGTCTCCCGGGTGATCAACCGGAGGCCGGAGGTTTCGGAGGAGGCGACCGCTGCGGTCGTGCGGGCGGCGGAGGAGCTCGGCTACCGGCTCCGGCCGCGCCGCCGCAATATCGGGCTGATCCTGCCGCTGGTGGGGGTGACGAACTTCTCGTTCTGGAGCGACACGGCGACCGCCATCGGGATCGAATGCTTCAATCGCGGCTACCGGCTCGAAATCGTCCACTTCAACGACATCGAGCTGCTGTCGGAGCGGGCCATCAGCGGGGTGATCGACCTTTCGGCTTACGACCGGACCGTTGATGTGTGGCCGGAGTTCTCCCGGATTCCGCTGGTCCGCATCAATGCCCGCTCCGACAACCGCAATGCGATCTATTCGGTCCTGCTCGACGGCGAGCGGGCGGTCGAGCAGGCGTTCGCCTATCTCGAATCCTGCGGACACACCCGGATCGGGCTGATTTCGTTCGAATCGCGGGAGTATGAGGAGAAGAAGCCGTCGCGGCGGCTTCAGGGGATTTTCCGCTCCATGCAGCGCCGCCGTGTGCGCAGCCCGGAGAAGTGCTGCGTCTTCTGCAACCGGTTTGCGCCGGAACCGCCGTCCGACGCGGAGCTGGAGCGGGAGATTGTCCGCCTGATCCGGCGCGGTTTCTCCGCATTCATCTGCACGAGCGGCCTTGAGATTGCCCGCGCCATCCAGGTGATCAACCGGGCGGGCTACCGCATCCCGGAGGATATTTCGATCGTCGGCTATGAGCTGCCTGACCGGATCGACTTCATCTCTCCGGTACCGAGTGAAATCAATATCTGCCACACGGAGCTGGCCCGGCATGCGATGGAGATGCTCGAAGCGCTGACCTCCGGCTCCGGCCCCGTCTCCGACCGGCTCGTGCCGTATTCGATCGTCCATCGAGACAGCGTCGGTGTGTTCCGGAATGAGAAAAAGAGCTGTAAAAACGAACAAAAAATACTGGACCGGCTCAAAAAGAATCCCGAGCTGACCATCGCCGGGCTCTGCAGTGCGCTCTCGCTGCATCCGAGCACGGTCAAGCGCAGGCTGCTTGCCCTGCGGGAGAGGGGGCTGCTGCGGCGGGAGGGGGGCCGGAAAAAGGGGAAATGGCTCCTGGCGGAGTTCGATTGAAGAAAAATCGTTCCGCACGGTTTGCAACCGCTTGCAATCTGCAAAACCGGGCGCTATAATATGGTAACGGTCATTCCCGTTTCAACGCCTACGAAAGGATTTTTCAGAATGGCAACCAAAGCGGCAGCAGCGAAGAAGGCGCCGGCGAAAGCTCCGGCGAAGGCTCCGGCAAAGAAAGCGCCGGCGAAGAAGGCAACGGTCAAAAAGGCGGCGGCTCCGAAGAAGCTCCGGGTCGCGATTATCGGATGCGGCGGCATCAGCCATGCGCACATGGCGGCCTACAAGTCGATTCCGGAGGTCGAGCTCGTCGGTTTCTGCGACATCCTTCCTGAGCGCCTGACCGGCTATCAGGAGAAATACGGCGTCAAGCCGGAGCAGTGCTTCGAGAAGTGGGACGACCTCTTCAAGACGGTCAAGCCCGACGCGGTCGATATCTGCACGCCGAACGGCGTCCACTGCCCCGCGGCCGTCGCCGCCGCGAATGCCGGCTGTCACGTCATGGTCGAAAAGCCGATGGCGATGAGCCCGGACGAATGTGAGACGATGATTGCCGCCGCGAAGAAGAACAACGTCCTTCTGGCGGTCGGCTTCCAGCACCGCTACAACTCCAAGACCGATTTCCTGGTCAAGGCGCGCGATGAAGGCAAGTTCGGCAAGCTGATGTTCGTGAAGTGCCAGGCGCTGCGCCGCCGCGGCATTCCGAACTGGGGCGTCTTCGGCCGCAAGGATCTCCAGGGCGGCGGCCCGATGATCGATATCGGCGTGCACGTGGTCGAGATGGCCCACTATTTTCTGGGTTCCCCGAAACCGGTCGCCGCGACCGGCAACTGCTGGACCTACCTCGGCGACAAGCCGAGCGACGTGATGAGTGCGTGGCCGAACTGGGATTACAAAACCTACACAGTCGAAGACCTCGCGATCGGCCATATCCGTTTCGACAACGGCATGATCATGCAGATCGAGTCGTCGTTCGCGGCGCACATCGACAAGGATGAGTGGAAGTTCGTCGCGATGGGTGAAAAGGGCGGCTGTGACTGGGATCCGCTTCAGATCTTCACCGATGACGCGGGCGCAATGGTCCACATCAAGCCGGATTACGTCGCTCCCGACTGGGGTAAAGACTGGACCTACCTCTTCGCCCGCAAGCTCCAGAATTGGGTTGACGGCATCCTCAAGGGGACGCCGCTGCGCGCTTCCGGCGAAGAGGGGCTCGCGATCCAGAAGATCCTCGACGGCATCTACCGCTCCGCAGAGCAGGGCGGCAGGGAAGTGCCGATCAAATAACCGCTTACCCGAATCCGATCCCGGTCTCGCGCCGGGATTTTTTTTGGAGGAAATCAGATGAAAAGAATTGCAATTGCCGGAGTCGCCCACATCCATGCGCCGAATTTCGCCAAACGGCTGAAGGAGCGTTCCGGCATCGAAGTCGCCGCGCTCTGGGACCACGACCGTGAGCGGGCGGAGAAGTACGCGAAGGAGCTCGGCTGTATAACCGTCTCCGAGTGCAGTGAGCTGTGGCGCGGCCCCGCCGTGGACGCCGTTGTCGTCTGTTCCGAGACGAACCTGCACCGGGATATCGTCCCCGCCGCCGCCGCCGCCGGAAAGCATCTGTTCGTTGAAAAGCCCCTCGGCTTTTCGGCCGCCGACGCGCTTGAAATGGCATCTGCGGTCGAAAAGGCCGGCGTCCTCTTCCAGACCGGGTATTTCATGCGCGGCTTCCCGGTCCACCGGGCGCTGAAGCAGATGGTCGAAGACGGCGTTTTCGGAACAATCACCCGTGTCCGCCATGTGAACTGTCACAGCGGCTCGCTCGGCGGCTGGTTCGACACGGATTACCGCTGGATGGCCGACCCGGCAATCGCCGGCTGCGGCGCGTTCGGCGACCTCGGGACCCATTCGCTCGACATCCTGATGTGGCTCTTCGGCAAGCCCGAATCCGTGACCGCCGACATTCAGGTCGTGACCGGCCGTTACGGTGAGCTCTGCGACGAGACCGGGACCGCCCTGCTGAAGTTCCCCGGCGGAGCCGTCGGAACCCTTTCCGGCGCATGGGTGGACCTCATGAACCCGGTGACCTGCGAAGTCAGCGGTACCGGGGGATTCGCCTATATCCGCAACGGCGAGCTCTTTGTGAAGTCCGCAAACCTCGAAGGCGCCGACGGGAACACCCCGTGGACCGAGCTGCCGGAGGCTCTTCCCCATGCGTTCGATCTGTTTCTCGATGCGCTTGAGGGCAGGGACGTTCCCCTCGTCTCCGTCTCCGAAGCGGCCGCCCGGAACGTCGTCATGGAGGCGCTCTACGCCGCCTCCCGCTCCCGCTCCTGGCTTGCTCTCTGAGCCGCCGCGGGGACTCGGAGGGGGCACTTCGTCCCCCTCCGAACCTCCCCCGGACCGGCAGGGGGCCGGTGTCGGCCGCATAAAAGGCGCAGCCTTTTATGCTCGACGGGGACAAGGCCGGGTCATGCAGGGTTGTGTCTGCGCCAAATACCGCTCCTTCCGGCATGCCTCTCTGTTTTTTACAGAGAGGCAGCACTCCCTCCGCCTGTTTCGGCAGGAAGTTTGAGAACAAACCGTTTGGCTGTTCCCGTTTTTTGGAGATCTTTGCGAGGTCTTGCCAAGCCAATTTCTTTCACTGACAGAGCCACGCTGATGATTCATGGCCGTCAGGGGAGTTTCTGTTTTTGCGGATCATGCATGGCGTGCGGCCTTTTTGTTTGCGCTTCGCTTCGACCGATGCTTCTCAGCGAGATTTCATACTGCCGGTATGTTTTTGATCGCATTTTTCTGAAAAAAGCGGGACAAATTCCCTGTTTTATGCACATTGCCACTTGCCCGGCGGTCTGTTTTTCGGTATAATATTCACCGAAAGGCGGTCCTGTCACCATGATTCAACGACATTACAACAGCAAAGCGGTCCAGCTCGCGGAGACGCTGGCGGACAATATCCTGCGGAACCGGTTCGCGGAGATGCGCCACCTGCCGGCGGAGAACCGGCTCGCTTCGGAATATCGCGTCTCCCGCTCGACGATCCGGCGCGCCCTCGCGATCCTGCATGAGAAGGGGATCATCATCCGCGAGCCGAAGCAGAGTTCGATCATCGCCCCGGCCGTACAGGAGAGCGGGGCCGCTCCGCAGCCGGCTCTCCTCCCCGGCAGGAGCGCGATGCTCGGATTCGTCTACGCCGGGTTCCCCGACGCGATGATTTCCGAAGTCACGCAGGCGATGCGCGGCTACACCGAGGAACGCAATCTCGGCTTCCAGATCTTCAACAGCCGCGACGGGCACGAACCGGTCCTCCGGATGCTCGAAAATCCGCGTCAGTGGGGCATCGACGGTATTTTCATGGTTCCCCATGCGCTGCCGAAATACATCCGGGCGATCAACCGCCTCGCGCGCAGCGGCTACCCGGTCATCACGCTTTCACGTTTCGAGCCGCTCAAATGCAGCAGCATCGGGCACGACGAATTCGGCGGGACCTTCGCGGCCGTCACCTGTCTGCTGACCCGCTACAACCGCCCGGTCCATTACTTCGGCAGCGCCGGCGTTCCGGACCGGTACGAGGCTTACCGCCACGCGATGATCGACGCCGGCTTCGATGCGGAGATCGAAGCATACACCTTCGACATCGGGGACCAGGCGCCCGATCCGCAGAGCTGGTCCTCCGAGATGCGGCTGCTCTACCCGACCCGCAAGGCGGAGGAGCTTCTGAAGCAGATCGCCCTGCCCGCCTCGGTCTTCTGCGTCAACACCTATATGGCCTACGGCCTCTACCAGGCCGCCGCTTCGGCGGGGGTCCGGATCGGAAAAGAGCTGAAAGTCACCGGCTACGGCGAACTGCCGCTGCTGTCGCGGCTCTCCCCGCCGCTCGCGGTCGTAAAAACTCCGCGCCGGGAGATCGGCCGCCAGGCGGCGGAGCTGCTGCACCGCCAGATCACGGGGGATCTGACCGCCCCGGTCCAGATCCGCATTCCGGTGGACTTCGAGGTCAACGAATCGTGCTGAATGAATCCGCAACAATCAGATATATGGAGGTTTTCATGAAAAAGAAATTTACCTTGATCGAGCTTCTCGTCGTGATTGCGATCATCGCGATCCTCGCATCGATGCTGCTGCCCGCGCTGAACCAGGCGCGGGAACGCGCCCGCACGACGAGCTGCATCAACAATCAGAAGCAGCTCGGCACGATCTTCACGATGTACGCCGGGGATTTCAACGACGTCCTGCCGCCTGCCGCGATCAAGGACCCGGTCCAGCGGCGCTGGCCGCGGCTGCTCGGCGGGCTCAAGTACACGCTCAGCCCGAATACCAACGCTCCGGCCGGGTACTTCTCCTGCCCGAGCTGGGAGCCGTTCTCGAAATACAACAACGACTTCTGCTACGGCGTCCCGAACGGCAACGCGAACTACGGCCCGAAATGCAGCGACGACAACGCCTACGCCCGCAGTCTCAGGAAGCTCGGGAAATACGACATTTTGCTCGGCGACTCCGTCCGCGGCGTCTCCGGCCAGCAGTGGAGCCTCATCGAAAACGGCAGCGGCCAGGAGGGCTCGGCGACCACCAGCAAAATCGTCCACCTGCGCCACGCCGGCTACACCCGCGCGAACGTCACGCTGCCGGACGGACACGTCGAAGCGATGGCGAAGGAGTTCTTCATCGACGGCAAGCTCTACAATTACACGCTCCGCAAGATCGACCTCAACTGAAAAGGATGTTCCATGCAGCTCAGATATCGACTCCCGGCCCTGCTGTGTTTCTGCGGGCTGACGGCGGCGGCTTCGCCGCTACTGAACGGCTCGTTCGAAAAAGGCGCCCCCGGCAAAACGCCGGAGAGCTGGAACTTCGCCGACAGCAAGGCCCCCTCCGGCGCGCAGATGACCGTCGATGAGCGGGGTGCTTCCGACGGCAGGCGCTCGCTCCTGATCCGGAATCCGAGCCCGAAGCGGCCGAATGTGTTCGGCTCCCTCTGTCAGGCGGTTCCGCTCGAGGCGGGAAAACGCTACCGTCTGAGCTGCGACATCTCCGGCGCGCCGACCCAGGGGCTCGCCTTCGTCATCGGCAGCCGCTGGAACGTGCGGCTCCACCCCGGCACCCCCGCCTCTTCCGGCGGATGGCGGCATTTCTCGAAGGAGTTCACGCTGAAGCCGGAGGATCTCGATGCGAAAGGGTACGCGGTGATCCGCATCATCTCGCAGGATGTTTCCGAGGGGACCCGGCTCGACAATCTCCGCATCGACCCCGCCGGCGGAGCCGCACTCGCGCCCGGCGCGTTCCAGAGCGCCCGGATGCTCCCGGCAAAACGGGTCAACGCGCCGCCTGCCGCCGGAATCCCGGAGAATTTTCCCTGCATCACGCTCCCCTCCGGCCCCGGCCGGAGCACGGCGAAAACGTTCCCCTCCGCCGCGAACCTCAAAGCCCGCTTCGCGTTCGGCTTCGACGATGAAGGCCTCCTCTTCTTCGCGGACGTGCGCGACGACCGCCTTCTCGGCGGCAGCGGCGGCGACATGTGGAAAAACGACTCCGTCCAGTTGCGGCTGAGCCCCGAAGGAAGCTTCTCGGGCGATTGTCCCGCAACCGACTTCGAGCTCGGCTTTTCCCCCGCCGCCTCCGGAATCAGCACGTGGAACTGGCGGGACGAGCGTCCGCTCAGCGCTGCGGAGGCGGAGCTGGCCGGCGGACCCGTTCCCGGCGGCTACCGGTTCGCCGCGCATCTGAAGTGGGAGCTCTTCGCTGCGACGCCGGAGTTCCGGAACGCCCGCGCTTTCACGTTCAATGTGATCGTCAACGATTCCGACGCGCCGGGCCACCGCGACGTGGCGTTCCTCGAGGATGGGATCCACCACCGCAAGAGCGACCGGCTCAACACGCTCGTCATGAAGGAGGACGGCGCGCCGCTCGCGGTGCTCGCCGCGGAGTCGTTCCGGGATCCGCGCGTGCTCCGGGGAACGCTCTTCCTCTCCGGCGTCGAGCAAGCGGAGGAGTGGGAGCTCACGGCCGAATTCACCGGTTCCGACGGAAAACAGGTACGGATCCCGTTCCGCAACCTGCCGCCGGTCCGGGCCGGAGAGATCGTCCGCTCCGAGGCGGCGTTCCCGCTCACCGCGCTTGCGGACGGATCGTTCAAACTCCGTTTCCTGCTCAACGGCAATGAGATCGGTTCAGTTGACGGCTCTCGCGCCGACCTGCTCAAACAGCAGCTCGCTTTTCTCTCGGAGGCGGAAAAACGGTTTACGCGCCTCGCACAGGATCCGAACATCCCGAAGAGCCGTTACCTCGGGCTTCCGGAAGCGGTCCTGCGCCGCCAGATCGCGATGCACCGCGCCAACCTCACGGCGCGGCAGAGCGCCGAATCGCTCGAATTCCGCCTCAGAACCGGCGAGGTCGTCACGCGCGAGCTCGGCCTCGCGCTCGACGGGTTCGAAGCCGCGCTCGCGCTGCCGCTGCCGCCGCCGGCCCGCATGTACCGGACGAGCCCGGTCGAATCGTACCGCGGCGGCCTGCCCGTGGTCGAAACGGCTGCCGAGGACGGTTCCATCCGCCGTGAACCGCACTTCTTCATCGGCTACGGCCATTTCGAGCAGGTGATCCGCGACCTCGACTACCTGCCGGAGGTCGCGGCGAATGTGATCCAGATCGAACTCGGGCCGCACCATATCTTTCCGGAGGAAAACTTCCGCAACCCGTCAGACGCCGTCTACCGCAGGCGGCTCGAAACCGCGTTCGAACTTGCCGCGAAGAACAATATGAAGATCGCGCTGCTGCTCTCGCCGCACTACCACCCGAAGTGGTGGCTCGAAGCGCATCCGGAGCTCGCCCAGGCGAACGGCATGTACAAGTACGATGTCAACAGCCCCGAAGCGCGCGAAATGGTGACCCGTTTCCTCGACTGGCTCCTGCCGAAGCTGCGCGACGGCGTCCGCAGGAATGTGCTGCACAGCATCGTGCTTGCGAACGAACCGGTTTACCGCGGCGCGAAGTGGAGCAGCCCGCGGACCCGGGAACTGTTCGGGGAGTGGCTGAAACAGGAGTTCGGCACGGTTGCGGAGTTCAACCGGGTCTCCGGAAAGTCATTCCCGGATTTCGGCGCGGTGCTCGCCTCTTCCCCCGCCGATCCGGCGGTGAATTACGCGTTCAACCGCTTCCGGCGCGAGACCTTCGCCGCGTTCCACCGCATGATCGGGGACAAAGTCAAAGAGTATCTGCCCGATATGCCGGTGTCGGTCAAAATCATGATGGCCGAGCTCATCACGCCGGCCGGCGTCGAGGACTGCGTCGACCCGGAACTCTTCGCGGAGTTCAGCGACTACAACGGGAACGACAACTACATGATCCACGGCGAGGGGCCGTTCATCAGCAGCTGGGTCCAGACGGCGTTCGGCCACGATCTGCAGTATTCGCTCAAGCCGGTGCGGATCCTGAACTCCGAGAACCACATCATCCGCGACGGCGAATCGCGCTTCATCCCGCCTGAACACATCTACACCGCGGTCTTCGAGCAGCTGCTTCAGGGCGTCGGCGGCATTGTGAGCTGGGTGTGGGCCGAAAACGACTATGCGAATTACAAGCGGCGCGGCGACACGGACGGCTGCATTTACCACCGCCCCGCCGCGATCATCGCCCACGGGCGCGCCGCGCTCGACGGCAACCGCCTCGCCGGGCCGATTTCGGAATTCGTCGAAGCGCCGCCGGAAATCGCGCTCGTGTACGCGCCGTCGTCGCACATCCAGAATCCCGGCGACTACACGGCCACGCTCCGCAACACCTACACCACGCTCGCATTCACGGGGCGGAAAACCGGATTCATCAGCGAAAAACAGCTCGCCGCGAAGAAATTCGGCAAGCTGAAGGTGATCGTGCTCACCGACGCGACCCACCTCGACGCCGCGGCGGCCGCCGCGCTCGCGGAATTCACGCGAAAGGGCGGAAAGCTCTTCATCGTCGGCGCGCCGCCCGCGTTCGATTCGTGGGGCGCCCCGCTGAAGCTCCGCCCCGATGGTGAACGCGTGAAAAACGCGATGCCGCCCGGCGGCGCAGCGCGCTTCTGGCAAAAGCGGCTCTCCGCGCTTCTGCCGATGCCGTTCGAGCTTGAACAGTCCAGAAACAGAGACAACACGGGAATCCTCTTCCGCGCGGTCCCCGCCGCCGGCGGCGGGCAGCTCGTGAACATCGTGAACTACAACCGCGAGCCGCGCAAGCTCAAACTGACCGGAAAGGGAACCTTCACCGATCTCGTCGCGGGAAAACCGTTCGCGCCGGAGTTCGAACTTGCGCCGCTCGCACCGCTCTTCCTGAGCTTTCAGCCGGAATAGGGGCCGCTGTTACCGGGCGGCGGTTCCGGCCCGGTAACGGTAGAGTTTCTCACCGAGGCGGCGGGCGGCTGCGATCATCTCCGGAAACGGGGTGTCGCAGAAATCGACGAAACCGATCTGCATGTTCTCGCCGTCCCCATTGCGCCCGGAGGAGGGCTGGTCCGCATATTTGAAATAATGGACACCGATGATTTTCGGGTTGTACAGCGCGCTTTCGACATAACGCTCGAAAGCCCGCGCCCGTTCGTTCTGGTCAGCCGCCGGCTGAATTCCCGGCGACGCCGGGCCGCGGCTCATGGTTCCGAAATGGAACTCGCCGATCAGGATCGGCCGATCGGCTGGAATATCGATGTGCGCAACCGAGTAAAGATAATGGTTGATCGTCACGACATCGGCGTACTTCGACTCGTTGCGGACCGCAACCGGGTGCGGAAAGCCGGCGAAGCGGCTGCCGAGGTACAGCTTGCCGGGGGCGGCGGAGCGGATCGCATCCCGGCACCGGCGGTAATATGACTCGATCAGAAGAGCGTTGAACTCCCGCTGATCATTCGCCGCGCCTTCCGTTTCCGGCACGGAAGCGGAAGCGAGAAATGCGTCCCAGTCGCGGAAAGCCGTACCCCAGGCCGCATTCAGAGCGGCAACCGCGACATAACGCTTCCGCAGCATATCGAGAAAAGCCCGCTTGGCCGGCTGGTCCGCCGGAGAACGCAATACGCTGTCGGAGAGCCCGGTTTCTCCATAATGGCTCAACTCGTTATCCACAAAAAAACCGATGCAGAACGGGTCATTCACCGCAAATGCAAAATTCGATTTCAGGTCTTTTTCCACGCATTCCTGAAACGATGGATCGAACACATCCCAGAACGCATACCAGCGGCTTGAACGGTCGCCGGCGATCTTGCGCCCGCCTTTCGGATAAACCTGTGCGACATACGGTTTCCGTGCCGCGGCAATCACCTCCGGCACACTCCAGTTGCCGACTGTGTTGAATCCCCAGCCGCCGAGGCGTTTCGCGGCACGGTCCGCAAACGCCCGCCGGTAGTCTGCCCCGTATTTGCGGATCAGGTTGGCGGCATAGAAATCAAATGTACGCGGCCTGATCTCCCGCTCTCTGTAAAACGGGTGGTAGACGGTTCCGGTCCGGCCGAACAGCCTGCCGAACACCGGATCTCCTTCCGACGGGATCCATTCGAAATAATTGTGCCGCAAATCCAATGGAGTCGGCTGCGTCGGGTAGATGCAGTCGATGCCGAACGACCAGAAAAGCTTGCCCTCCGGATCGACCAGATACCATTTCCCGCCATACTTCGCGGTGCGGAAATGGCCGGTCGCCTCCAGGGACGGTCCGTCCGCCCAGCCGCCGTAGACGGTCCGCTTTTCATGGGTTGCGGCGGCATAAGCGGCAAGATCCTTATCCTCAGCCTCCGTGACCGCATTGAATTCCTTTTCGGAGTGCAGTTTTCCCGGCCATTCGGCATGGCGGTACTGCCCGAACCGGTCGAAGCAGGGGTAGAATTTCTCCGGCTGCGCCAGAACAGACGCCCGGCGGTACGGCTCCTCCAGGCGGATATTCGACACGGCGAC
Organism: Lentisphaeria bacterium; assembly: GCA_018265615.1. Taxonomy (GTDB): domain Bacteria; phylum Verrucomicrobiota; class Lentisphaeria; order Victivallales; family Victivallaceae; genus Victivallis. The sequence goes on along the minus strand of JABLYX010000006.1, from coordinate 55,255 downwards.
GCGGTACGCCCTGCCGGGACGTCGGAACAGCAACCGAATCGATGGAACCTTCGCCGCATCAATATGGCGTTCGTCCGGAAAGCCGTCAAGGCGCTCCCGGACCGCCTCGAACCGGACGTCCGGGCCGGCCAGCCCGTTCCGGGGATAGCGGAGCTTCAATGTATGCTTCTCGCGCGCATTCAGGGCGACCCCGCCCTTGGCACACCCGGTGCGCCCGTCGGCGTCTATCTGGATTACAACACTGACCGGATAATCACAGAGGTTTTCGACATCCGCCGCCAGAACCGCGTACTCCGAAAAGTCGAAATAGTTATGTTCCGGCGGCCTGAGCGTGACAAACGGATACATCTCCGTCCTGCCCGGGAGATACGGTTCCCCGGTCATGACCAGGCGGCCGTTTTCCACCACGGCGGCAGCATGCCCGGCTGATTCGACGCCCTTCAATCCGTTTTTCGAAAAATCACACAGCACCTGACCGCCGCACAAAGAGGCCGACACGGACAACAGCAGGAAAAACAAATGCAGCTTCATCGCTCAAACGATCCTTTCCGGTTCTCATAAAACGATATAATCATACAAAGCCTCCTTCTTGATCCAGCCGAGATCCCTGCTTGCGGCGTGGCCGTCCGGCGCGGCTATGTTCACGCGCCCGGCGTGGCGGAGCTCCAACGCTTTCGTCGTGGTCTTCGCGAGGTTGCCGCCGCCTGTACCGACATAATAAATCTCCCAGTAATCATTGTTCTTCTCCCCCCGGCTCGAATCTGCCGCAATGATATCCCCGGAGGCGAGCCGGCTCAGCAGGCGGGAATAAAATTTTTCACCGCCGCCGGTTGTATAAACCGGGGCCCCGTCCTTTCCGGAGCCCATCGGAACACCGTAGGAGTTATTCTCATCAAGCTTCACCATGTTCAACGGGCAATTTGACTCCGTCTTCACGCCGTTCCGGAATGTCCCTGCGTAGCCGAGTTCGCCAAGGCCGCGCCGCCATGCAACCGCATAATTGATTCCCGCAACCCACATTTTGGCGGCAAAAATCCGCCCTTTGTTGTCGTCCGCATACATGGCCGTCATCGCGCCGACCTGCTTCAGGTTGCCGACGCATTTAATCGACTGCGCCCGTTCCCGCGCCTTATTCAGCGCGGGCAGCAGCATCGAGGCGAGGATTGCGATGATCGCAATCACGATCAGGAGCTCGATCAATGTGAAATTCCGTCTCATTTTCGCTGGTTCCTTCATGTTTTCCGCTCCGTCTTTGCAAACAGGGCCTTTTGCAGTATATTATACAGGAAAAGAGTGGAAGCAGCAAGACTCCACCATCCCGAAAACATGGGGAATTCTGGATCAGACATGGAGAATCGCATCACCAAAGTCAAAATGCCGAGCGCGGACGACAGCATGCTGATCGGCGAAAATATCGATAATTATCCGCGTCATCACTTTTTTCACGCAATCTGGGAAAACGAGGCGGAGCGCTGGCCGGTCCAGGCCATCTACGGCGGCGACGGCGACAATATCGGCGGGATCTGGCGCGCACGCCGGAATTCAGACACCTGCTCGCTGGAGCTCGTCACCAGCGGGTGCTTCGAATTCGAACAGAACGGCCGGTGCTGCACCAGCGGACCCGGCGACCTCTTCATCGTGCAGTTCGCGACGGATTCACGCATGGCCTGCACCGCGCCCCACGCCCGCAAGCGGACAATCGCCCTCGGCGGGGGAGCGCTCCAGCCCGTTTTCGATACGCTGAACCTCAGCGAGATAAACCTGTTCCGGCAAGTTCCGTTCGAACGGTTCGACGCCCTGTTCGGGCAGATGTTCGAGCTCCTGAAATGCCGTGACCCGCACAAGGCGGACGCGGCATCCCTGCTGACCTGCGAAATATTGCTCGAATTATCACACCTTGTCCCGGAAAATCGGGAGGGTTCCACCGACCTGCTGCTCGATTTCATCGTGAAGAATCTTCACAGGCCGTTGAGCGTCGGTCTTCTCTGCCGGACGGCGAATGTCGGCCCCAGACAACTCTATGCATTCTTCCGCGCCATGGGAACCACTCCGGCGGAGTATATCATATCACAGCGGATGAAGCGGGCGCGCACGCTGCTGCTGGACCGGAAGCTGCTGATCAAGGAGGTCGCCCGCCGCGCCGGATACGCGGATCCGCTCTACTTTTCTGCGGAATTCCGCAGGCTCCACGGAGTATCTCCGCGCGAGTTCCGGCGCAGGCACACCTCCTGATCCGCTTACAGCAGCCGCAGCTGGATCATATCGTCGTTCTCGTCGGAATCGCCCCTGCTGCGGCGCTTCGCCTTCACGGTCTGGCGCGGCAGGGAGGAGATCGCCTCGCGCGGCGCGTCGGCCGTCTTTTCGAGCAGCTCGAGAATCACGTTCGCCCGCTCGATCACCGGCTGCGGAATCCCCGCAAGCTTTGCGACATGGATGCCGTAGCTGCGGTCCGTGCTGCCCGGCACGATCTGGCGGAGAAAGATGATCTGGTCGCCGTACTCCTTCACCGCGACGTTGTAGTTGTTCACGCCGCGCCGGGTCTGTGCAAGCTCGGTCAGCTCGTGATAATGCGTCGCAAACTGCGTCCGGCAGCGGCACGACGGGTCGTCGTGCAGGAATTCCGCGACCGCCCACGCGATCGAAAGCCCGTCGAACGTGCTGGTGCCGCGCCCGATCTCGTCGAGGATCACGAGGCTCTTCGGCGTCACGTGGTTCAGGATGTTCGCGGTTTCGACCATTTCCACCATGAAGGTGCTCTGGCCGCGCGCAAGGTCGTCCGCCGCGCCGACGCGCGTGAAGATCCGGTCGACCAGCCCCAGCTCCATCGAGTCGGCCGGCACGAACGAACCCATCTGCGCGAGCACCACAAGCAGCGCCGTCTGGCGGATGTAGGTCGATTTTCCCGCCATGTTCGGCCCCGTGATCAGCATCATTCGGTTGCGGTCGCCGTCGAGCAGGCAGTCGTTCGGCACGAACTTGTCGGAGCCGAGCGTCGCGTCGAGCACCGGGTGGCGGCCGCCCCTGATGACGAGCCGGTCGTCGTCGAAAATCTGCGGCCGGTGATAGCCGTGCAGCCGCGCGCACTCGGCGAGGCTCGCGAGCGCGTCGACCTCGGCCAGCGCGTCGGCGGCGGTCTGGATCCGCGACGTGTACTGCAATGCGAATTCGCGCAGCTCCTGGAAAAGCTGCGCCTCGAGCGCCTTCGCCTTCTCCTCCGCGCCGAGGATTTTGCTCTCAAGCTCCTTGAGCTCGGGTGTGATGAAACGCTCGGCGTTGACCAGCGTCTGCTTGCGGACGTAATCCTCGGGAACCATCGAAAGGTTCGACTTGCTGACTTCGATGTAGTAGCCGAAAACCGAATTGTACTTGACCTTGAGCGAACGGATCCCGGTGCGTTCCTGCTCGCGCAGCTGAATCTGCGAGAGCCACGCCTTGCCGTCGGTCGCTGCGCTGCGGAGCTCGTCGAGTTCCGGACAGTAGCCGGCCCGGATCACGCCGCCGTCGGAGAGCAGCGCAGGTGGATTCTCCGCAATCGCGCTTTCGATTTTTTCGACCAGCTCCGGAAAAAGTTCGAGCCTGCCGTTCAGCGTCTCGAGCAGCGGCACGCTGAAGATCGAAAGCAGGCTCTTGACTCCCGGCAGCACACCGAGCGAAACTGCGAGCGTCTGAAGATCGCGCGCATTCGCGTTGCCGACGTTCAGACGCCCGACGATGCGCTCAAGGTCACGCACGACGCCGATCGTTTCACGCAGTTCGGCCAGCGTCAGCGGATCGTCCCGGAACGCCTCGACGGCGTCGAGGCGCGCAACGATCGCGTCATGGTCGTAAAGCGGGCGCAACACCCAGCCGCGCAGCTTGCGGCCGCCCATCGGCGTTTCGGTGTGATCCAGGACGCCGAGCAGCGAACCGCTCTTGCCGGAGCCGAACATCGTTTCGACGAGTTCGAGGTTCCGGAGCGAAATCGAGTCGAGCTCGAGCGAATGGTCGAGGCTGTAGAGGTCGAGCTTGCAGATGTGCGCCGCATCCTGCCGCAGGTTTTCGGTCGCGTAGCGCAGCACGGCCCCGGCGGCGGATACCGCGTGGGGCAGCTCGCGCAGCCCGAAGCCGTCGAGCGTGCCGACCTTGAACTGGCGCAGCAGGAAATCCGTCGCGCAGCCGAGCTCGAAGAAGTCGTTGTCCACTGTGGTCCAGAGCAGTTTCGTGCGCGGCTCGGGGCGGGAGCCCTCCTCCTCAAACTGCGCATCGAGACGGTGGCTGACGACGCACTCGCGCGCGCCGAGCCGGTTCAGCTCGGTGACGAGCTTGTCGCTCTCCGCCATGCGGCAGACCCGGAACTCGCCGGTGCTGATGTCGAGGCTCGCGAGCGCCCAGTCGTTCTTACCCTGCACGAGACAGGTCAGAAAGTTGTTGCTCGACGGGGAGAGCAGCGCGTTGTCGACGATGGTTCCCGGCGTGATGACGCGGGTGATCTGGCGCTTCACGATCCCCTTCGCGAGGCGCGGGTCCTCCATCTGTTCCGCGATCGCAACCTTCACGCCCGCCGCGACGAGCCGCGGCAGATAGGTGTCCAGCGCATGATAGGGGAAGCCGCACATCGGATACCCCTGCCGCCGGGTCAGCGTGAGTTCAAGCACCGAACTGACCCGCTCGGCGTCCTCGAAGAACTCCTCGTAGAAGTCGCCCAGCCGGAACAGCAGAACCGCGTCGGGCGGAATCGAAGCTTTCGCCTCGCGGTACTGCTGCATCATGGGTGTAAGATTAATGTCCGCCATAGTTCTTCAACAATGCTTCCGAATTCAGGTATTTCTCATCGCCGGCGATCCGCACGACCCTGCCGATGAAGCAGACATGATAGTCGCGTTCGGGATAGTGCGCGTTGATGAGGCTCTTGTCGATGAAGTTCCGCCCGGTCAGTTCGGTGCGGAAAAGCTTGCGGCATTCGAGTACCAGCTCCGCCTCCGCGAACGAGGGGGCTTCGACCTCCTCCGAACGGACCGGGGTGAGCCCGGCCCGCGCAAGCTTGTCCGGCACCTCGCGCCCGGAGCTTCCGCCGATCGCGGTCAGCGCCTGGCGGTATTTCGGGTCGAACGCCGACAGCGTGAAGGTGTCGCAATGGTCGAGTACTTCAAGCGTGTAGCGCTGCGGCCGCAGGAACACCGTTACGGCGGGCTCGCCCCACATGCAGCCGAAAAAGCCCCAGCCGACGGTCATCGCATTGAACGCTCCTCCCGGAAACGCTCCTGCGGCGAGCACGAGCCAGTCGTCCTTCCAGATGCGGAACGAACTGCAGGCGAACTCCGACGGGTCGATCTCTTTCCAGTTTTCAGATTCCGGCATAACTACTCCTTGTAAAATTCCAATTCGACGGCGATCGAGCGCGCATGCTTCGCCGCGCCCGGCTTGTCCACCCTGACCTTTGCATACCTGATCCGGTCATATTCGAGCGCGAGGCGGCCGATCGCGCCGGCCAGCGCCTCGATGAGCCTGAAACGCGACTCCGAAACGAGCGCGTGCACCCGCTCCTCGATTTCGGCGTAATTGACCGTGTCGGCCAGTTCGTCGCTCTCTGAAACCGCGGCGAGGTCGGCGCCGAGCTCGATATCGAGCGTGACGCCCTGCCGCCGCTCCCGTTCGGCCGGATAGCAGCCGATGATCGTGTTGACCCGGAGGCCGTTGATGTGGATTCTGTCCATAAACTCCGCTATCTGTTGAGGTTGAAGCGGCCGCGCTGTTCCGGCGTCGGCTGCATCAGAAGGTTGTAACGCACATTGTGCCAGAAGTCGTCGCTGGCGAAGAGCCCCATATGCGCGGCCTTGACATGGTAGACCGCCTGCCATGAGATCGGGGAGCGCGAATAAGGAGGAGTCTGGATCCGGCGCGTGGTGCTGTCGAAGCGCGCGCTTGAAATCAGAATCTTGCCGTCGCCCGCGCTGTACTCGGTATTGAGAATCTTCCCGTCCGGATCGACGTTGATGACCGAGGCGGTTTCGACTGCGTCTCCCGCAAAGAGATACAGGACGCAGCTGCCCGGCGGATCGGCCGGAACCGACAGCGCCCGGCGGAACTGCCAGGCGCGCACGAGACACTTGAGAAGGTGATCGCGCGCGATTTTGAGCCGCGCCTCCGGCGTCGGCCCCTCCGCCTCCGGGATGACGAGCTTCCAGTAGCGGTCGTTGGCCGGATCCCCCAGCCCCCATTTATTCTGAAGCCAGGCGTTCGGGTTGAAGAGGTTGTATGACGCGATGCGCTCATCGTTCCCGAGCCGGAACGCGACGGTTCCGCCCGAAGGCCCCGGCAGCATCTGGTAGTAGCTCGGGAAAGTCGCAAGGATTCCGGAAGGCAGCCGGGGCGCGCCCGGAACGAGCGCCAGCCCCCGCACGAGCTCGCTGAAAGTGTCGAGATATCCGTCGTTCGGCGTCCCGACCACAATAAGCTTGTCAACGAGAATCGCGCCGCGCCAGTCGAGCTCGGGCAACTTTTCCGGATTTTGCGGCAGGTCCTGGTCGCCGTACATCAGGTAATAGCGCGCGAGGAGTCCCCCCATCGAGTGCGCGACGATGTCGAACTGAACGTCGTAATCCTTGATGCCGTACTCCTTCTCATAAAGCTCCTGGAGGTATTTGCGCTTCTCCATGAGGAACTCATGCAGCTTCGCGGCCCCCTCGGGCAGGTCGCGCCTCCAGTCGTAGGCAAAGCAGAAGAGGTTCGGGTGCTTCCGCCCCTTCGGCAGCGGCTTGCCGCCGTCGACGTACCCGGCCCGCTCGAGCTGTCTGACGGCCATGCCGTAGCCGGGCTGGCTGAAAGTCAGCCCGGCAAAGCGGATCTCGGCGTCGTCGAGGATGCCGGCCGGGTGTGAAGAAGAGGCCAGCTCCGAGAGCGGCTTTCCGCTTTTCATCGGCAGTGCGAGCGTTTTCAGATTCGAGTCGGAGAAGGTCGAGGTCGAAAAATTTCCCCACACCATCTCGCCGCCCGCCGAATCCTCGAGCTTCGAACCGAGAAAACCGGGGATGATCACAACCGGGTTGCGTTCATACCCCTCATATCCGCGCGCCTGGAGCGCGAGCTCGCTGTTCAGCGTCGAATTGAAGGTGCCGAACGACTGATACGAGCCGACCGGCGAGGCAGTGCACCCCGCCAGAACAAGCAGCGCGACTGCGGAAACCGCGATCCGGAATGATTTCATGAATTTTCCCCTTTTCCGGGAAGCCTTTTCTTAATGCGTCCCGATTATCATACAATACCACGATTTTGCGCTTTTCGCAAAAGCAAAAGTTGTTTTACATCGGAAAAAGTGCTATATTAGGGGATGAATGATCGATTTACACATTGGCAGACAGAGAAACCATGGCAAAACTTGAACTGATCCGTAATTTCTGCATCATCGCGCACATCGACCACGGCAAATCGACGCTCGCCGACCGGCTGCTCGAACTCACCGGCACAGTCGCAAAGCGCGATCTGCAGGAGCAGCTTCTGGACGGGATGGACCTTGAGCGCGAGCGCGGGATCACCATCAAATCCCACCCGGTCCGCATGGCGTACGAAGCCGGGGACGGCAACATCTACGAACTGAACCTGATCGACACTCCGGGACACGTGGACTTCACCTACGAGGTTTCACGCTCGCTCGGGGCGTGCGAAGGCGCGCTGCTGCTGATCGATGCGACGCAGGGCGTGCAGGCGCAGACCGTCGCGAACGTGAACCTCGCCTTCAAACAGAACCTGAAGGTGATTCCGGTCATCAACAAGATCGACCTGCCCGCCGCGAACCTCGACCTCTGCTGCGAGCAGATGGAGGAGGTCCTCGCCCTGCCGCGCGAAGAGGCGCTCTGCGTCTCCGGCAAAACGGGCGAAGGCGTCGCGGAGCTGCTCAGGGCGATCGTCGAGCGCATCCCGCACCCGGTCGAACCGCAGATGGCGGGGACGGCCGCGCTGATCTTTGACTCGATGTACGACACCTTCCGCGGCGTGGTGAACTACGTCCGCGTCACGAACGGGAGCTTCCGGCGCGGAACGCGCATCCGGCTCTTCAATAACGGCATCGAGAGCGAAGTCAAGGAGGTCGGCTTCTTCAGTCCCGAAATGCGCGCGGCGGACGAGCTCTCCGCCGGCAGCGTCGGCTACCTGCTGCCGAATCTCAAAAGCCCCTCCGACACGAAGATGGGCGATACGATCACCGACGTGAAGGACCCCTGTCCCGGGCCGCTGCCGGGCTTCAAGGAGATCCGGCCGATGGTCTTTTCGGGCATCTACCCGATCGACACGGCGGATTACGAACAGCTCAAGGCGAGCATGGGCAAACTTCAGTTGAACGACGCCGCGTTCCTCTACCAGGCGGAGACCTCCGCTGCGCTCGGCTTCGGGTTCCGCTGCGGCTTCCTCGGGCTGCTGCATATGGAGATCATCCAGGAGCGGCTCAGGCGCGAATACAACTGCGATATCATCGCGACCTATCCGTCGGTGATCTACAACGTCTACATGAAGTCCGGTGAAATGATTCCGGTGGACAACCCGGTCTTCCTGCCGGACCCCTCCGGCATCGACCGCATCGAAGAACCGATCATCAACTGCCACATCATGACGCCGACCGATTACATCGGAGACGTGATGAACCTTGTGATGAGCAAACGCGGCGTCTGCACGAACACGAACTCCGTCGACGCGAAACACGTCATCATCACGGCGGAAATCCCGATGCACGAAATCCTGATCGACTTCCACGACAAGCTCAAGTCGATCACGCGCGGCTACGGCAGCATGGACTATGAACCGGCCGGCTACCGCGCCGACAAGCTCGTGAAGCTCGACATCCTCGTCAACAACGAGCCGGTCGACGCCTTCAGCTCGATCGTCCACACCGACATGGCCTACGGCCGCGGGCGTCAGCTCGCGGAACGGCTGAAGGATGTGATTCCGCCGCAGATGTTCCAGATCGCGATCCAGGCTGCCGTGGGCGGCAAGGTCATCGCCCGCGAAAGCATCCGCGCATTGCGCAAAAACGTGCTGGCCAAATGCTACGGCGGCGACATCACGCGAAAGCGCAAGCTGCTCGAGAAGCAGAAGGAGGGCAAGAAGCGCATGAAGCAGATCGGACAGGTGAACATTCCGCAGGAAGCGTTCGTCGCGGTTCTCAAGGCGAGCGAAGTCAACTGACGGAAAGCTGGTACAGACCATGAACTTTTGGAAACGGCGCCAGGCGAAGAAACGTCTCTCGAAACTCAGGAATGAAATCCGGCTCTGCCGGCACAATGACGACGACCTGCTTTCGCAGAAACAGAAGCAGGAGCTCGATGCGCTGCTTCTCGAAATGAAAGCGGTTCCGGCCGCCGAAGCGACTGCGCGGCTGGATGAATGCGCTTCGCGGTTCCACAAGGCGGTTCCGCCGTACCGTTACCAGACGATCCGCGGGCTGCTCGACCTGCTCCTCGTGGTCGGAGCGGTTGCGTTCGGGATCCGTGCGCTCTTCCTGCAGCCGTTCCGGATTCCGACCAGCAGCATGCAGCCGACGCTCTACGGCATCCACTATATCGACGGCGAAAAGAAGGTCAATCCGCTGCTCGGCAAACTGCCCGCGCCGCTCGACTGGCTGCTCTTTTCGACCCGCCGCGCCGAGGCGAAGGTGGAGACGCCGGGCGAACTCGACGTGGATTCGCTGCGTCCGGCCGGAAGCGCACTGGCGGATTCAACCGCGTTCACCATCGGCGGCACCGGCTACAAGCTCCCGGGCGACGTGCAGAAGGTCATCGAATACGCGGATCTCGAAGCGGGGCGCCGCTACAAATCCGGCGAGACGATCGCGGACGGCTTCGTTTCGATGGGGGACCACCTCTTCGTCGAGCGCTGGAGCATCTATCTTGCGCCGCTGAAACGCGGCGACGTCATGGTGTTCACGACCGACGGCCTGACCGCCGAGGGGCGCAAGCTTGCGGAGCTGAGCGGATTCTTCTACATCAAGCGTCTCGTCGGTCTGCCCGGCGACACGCTGCGGATCGTGAACAATGTCCTCGAAGTCAAACCGGCGGGCGAAGAGAAGTTCCGCCCGATTTACGAGATCGCACCGGCATTCGAAAAGCTCTACAGCGGCAAAGGCGGTTATCAGGGCCACCTGAATGGAATGGGGCACCTGATCGCCTCCCCGCAGCAGCAATATGTGGTTCCGAAGGACCATTACTTCATGATGGGCGACAATTCGCGCTTCAGCCTCGACAGCCGCTTTTTCGGAGCGGTTCCGCGAAAGAACCTGGTCGGCAAGGCGTGGGTTGCCTTCTGGCCCTTCACGCGCCGCTGGGGCCTGATCGACCGGGTCGGCCCCGTCGACGCCCCGACCGGCGAAGCGGTCAAGGGAACCTACCCCGTCATGTACCGGCAATAACTTTGCCGCGGGGACTCGGAGGGGGCACTTTGTCCCCCCTCCGGATCTCCCCCGGACCGGCAGGGTGCCGGTGCCGGCCGCATAAAAGGCGCAGCCTTTTATGCTCGACGGGGACAAGGCCGGGTCATGCAGGGTTGTGTCTGCGCCAAATACCGCTCCTTCCGGCATGCCTCTCTGTTTTTTTACAGAGAACCAGCACTCCCTCCGCCTGTTTTGGCAGGAAGTTTGAGAACAAACCGTAAGATGTTTGCGCAAACGGTTTGGCTGTTCCCGTTTTTTGGAGATCTTTGCGAGGTTTTGTCAAGCCAATTTCTTTTGCTGACAGAACCACGCTGATGGTTCATGGCTGTCAGGGGAGTTTCTGTTTTTGCGGGTTATGCAGGGCGTGCGGCTTTTTTGCTCGCGCTTCGCGCTTGCGGGGATCAGCGGTCGCCGTAGAGCTCGGGGACCAGGTAGATGCGGCGTCCGGCGCTGCCGGGCCGCGAGAGGCGGCGCAGGCACTCCTCCGCCGCCGCGACTCCGGCCAGCCGCAGATTGACCGCGATGGTCGGCAGCTCCCGGCACGGGCGGGTCGCGAACATCGGGTTGCCGTCGACGCAGAGCGCAGGGATGTCGTCTCCGAGCTCCCGTCCCGTTGCCGCATGATACGTTTCGGCGGCGGCGAGCGCGGTCGCCCCGCAGGTGAAGTAGGCGCCGCGGGAGGGGCCGGGGAAGGGCAGGGCCTCTTCCGGCGGAATGCTTTCGAGTTCGCCGTGATGGCTCCACGCTTCGCGGAACAGCTGTTCACGCACCCGGTGGGCCGGGCGGTCGTGCCCGATCAGGATGACTTTGCGAACTCCCCTGTTCAGGAAAAACGCGACGGCCAGCTCGGTCGCGCGGAACGGATCGAGTTCCAGCAGTGAGAAGAGTCCGCCGCACGAGTTGTGCATCGAGAGCCCGACCACCACCGCCGGCGGGCGCGGCGCGGAGAGGATCCCGTCGTACCCGCCGAGCAGGATCACTCCGTCGTAATCCGTCGCGAGCGCTTCGAGGCGGGCGTCGCTCATCTCTCCGAAGGCCGTGGGGACGGCCGTGACCTTCATGCCGAGCTCGTCCGCAGCGTCGAGGATGCCGTTGACCGCGATCCCCGTGCAGGTGTGCATCGCGTTCGGCCCGAAGGTCGCTGCGACGGCGGCGATCCGCCAGCGCCCCTGCGGCATGCGCCGTTTTTCGGCGACGAAGGTTCCGGAACCGTGGATGAACTCCAGCAATCCCTTGTCGACCAGCGCCTTGACGCTGCGCCGCGCGGTGTTTATCGAGACGCCGTACCGTTCCATCAGCTGCCGCAGCGACGGGATCTTTCCGCCGGGAGCGAAGGTGCCGCAGATGATTCCGGCTTCAAGATCCCGGATCACCGGGGCCGTTTTCCCTGTTCCGTTCTGCTCCATCAGAAGCGCAGCTCCTCCCATGCCGGTCCGAGCTTTTTCAGCGGCCCGCGGATTGCCGGCGTCACCTCCGGCGCGAACACCGCAAGGCGGCACTCCTCGGTCAGCTGCCAGAACGCTTCGAGTTCCGGCTTGTCGGTGATTTCACCGACGCTTTCAGCCGCGATATGGAAGCGGTCGAGATACGCCTCGATCGTTTCGAGCTTCGCCTCATCGCGCGCGGGGCCGGAGGAGATGCGTTCCGCCCGCAGCTTCGCGCCGCGCAGGTAGCGGCTGTAGGAGTCGAACACCGCCGCGCTGCGCAGAAAGTGTGCGCGGAAAAGGAAGTCGAGCTGCCGTTTCAGGTCGGCGCAGCTCGCCCCGGCGCGCGATTTCACCTTCTCCATGAGGTCGCGCACCTGCCGGCAGGCGGGATAGAGCGCTTCGAGCTGTTTCAGGAGCTTCGTTTCGGCTTCGCCGATCTCCTGCTTCGCGCGTTCGGCGGCGGCTCCGTAGGCGAGCTCGTCGCGGATATCCCACGGCTCTTCGCCGAACGCTTCGAGAATTGCGCGGTCGAGCAGGTCGTCCGCATAGTCGCGGTAGTTCAGGAACCATGACAGCTCGACCTCGCGCGACACCCGGATTGTCCGCTTCAGGAATTTGATCTGGTTCGCATTTTCAAGCTTGAAGAGCCGCAGGAGCCCGCGGCTGTGATGCAGCTTCGCCTCGGACTCCTTCAGGTAGACCGCCTGGCCGACCTTGCCGCCCTCGTCGCAGAGCGCCGGGAATGCGTTTTTGCCGTTCGCGTTCGGCAGTTCCACTTCGCGGGGGAGGGGGCCGAAACCGGGCCATGTATTTCCGGCCTGCACGGTGAACTGTTTGGCTCCGGCGACCGCGCGGCTCAGGCGCGAGCCGTTGCGGAAGCTCTCCGGGAGCTCCCCGTGCAGTTTCACGGGGGCGCCGTTTGCATCGACCTCGAGCAGCTTCATGCGCAGATAGCCCGGCAGCCGGGAACCGTCGAAGTCGGGGGGGGCGACGTTTTCGCCGGTCGTTTCGCGCAGGAACTCGGCCAGTGCGTCGGCGAGCGGCTGTTCGCGGAAGATGCGGCCGCCGTCGAGCGCTTCGCGGAAACGCTGCACGGTTTCGGCGACCGGGCTCGCTTTCTGCCGCACCGTTTTCGGCAGCGACCGGATCAGCAGCTCGACCTTGTCGCCGAGCCAGCCCGGCACGAGATAGTCGAGCGCCCAACCCGGCAGCAGGTTCATGCGGTCGGAAGGAACGACAAGCAGCATGCCGTCATCCGGTTCGCCGGGATTGAACCTGTAGTCGACTTTGAATTTCTGGCCGGAGAAGGTCAGGGCGTCGGGATAATCCTCCGCGCTCCAGGTGACGAACTGCTCCTGCATCGCGTCGGCGCGCGGGATGCTGTAATCCTGCCGGTCGCGCCTGATCGACTCTTTGAGCGATTGCGTCGAATTGATTTCCGGCGGCAGCAGCACGAGGTAGTGCTCCGCGACAGCGCCGGGGTCGAGGACCGTGCCGGGGCGGCGCAGCTTCTCTTCCATCTTTTCGAGCGAGCGCAGCACTTCGACGTGCTTCGTGACCCAGGTTCCGGGGATATTCAGCTCACCCGTCGCGAGCGCCTCACGGATGAAGATCTCGCGCGCCTCGGCCGGATGGCTCTTCGCATAATGCACGCGCCGTCCGTTGTGGATCAGCAGCCCGCCGAAAGTCAGCCGCTCGCGCGCGTAAACGAAGCCCGATTCCGGGTCCCACTTCGGCAGGTCGTAGATTTTCGAGCAGAGGTGCGGTGCGGCGACTTCCAGGTACTCCGGTTTGATTTCGGCGTTCTGGCGCGCGAAGAGGCGGCTCGTTTCGACCAGTGCGAACGAGAGCAGCCATGCCGGGACCGGTTTTTTCTTCGCGAGGCCGGAGCCGGGGAAGATCAGGAATTTGCGGCCGCCGGTGCCGAGAAAGTACTGCTCCTCCGGCACGTAGCGCGCGATGTGGCGCGGGATTCCGGCGAGGATCGACTGGTGGACCGTGTCGTACGGCGTGTTTTCGATCACCTGCGGGAGCTTCGCGTTGCTCCATTTCAGCTCCGCCGCGCTTTCCGCGAGGTCGTCGACGAGGTTACGCCACTCGAGCATCCGGTTGAAATTGTAGAAATTCTTCTTGCAGAACTGTCGCAGCAGGCGGTTGCTCCGGCACTCTTCCGCGACGGCGTTCCAGAGATTCAGGATCGACAGGAAATCCGACTTCGGGTCGCGGAAGCGGCGGTGCGCCTCGTCGGCGGCCTGCTGCTTTTCAAGCGGGCGCTCCTGCGGATCCTGAATCGAGAGGTATGCCGTGATGACCAGCAGCTCCGGCAGCACGCGCCGTTCTTCCGCGAATGAAAGCATCCTGCCGAGGTGCGGGTCGATCGGCAGGCCGGCGAGCTTCCACCCCTCCCGGGTCAGGCGTCCGGCCGGGTCGAGCGCGCGCAGGTCCTCGAGTGTCCGCAGCCCCTCGCGCACCGCCGCCGGCGGGGGCGGGTTGATGAAGGGAAAACGGTCGATGCGCGGCAGCCGCAGCGACGCCATCTGCAGAATGACCCCCGCAAGGCCGGTCCGTTTGATCTCCGGATCGGTGTAGGCGCTTGCGCGTGCGAGGTCGTCCTCGCTGTAAAGGTGGACGCAGACGCCGTCTGCGACACGCCCGCAGCGTCCGCGCCGCTGGCGCGCGCTGGCCTGGCTGATCGTCTCGATCTGCAGCTCTTCGATCTGGCTGCGCGGATTGAACCGCTTGATCCGCGCGAGCCCCGAATCGATCACGAAACGGATGCGCGGGATCGTGACGCTGGTTTCGGCCACGTTCGTCGCGAGGATGATGCGCCGCTCGCGGCCGGGGCTGAACACCTTCTGCTGGTCGCCGGCGGAGAGCCGCCCGTAGAGCGGCAGCACCTCGGTGTTGCGGTAGTTCCGTCCCGACAGCAGGTCGGTCGCATCGCGGATTTCGCGTTCACCCGGCAGGAAGACGAGGATGTCGCCGCGCGGATCGAGCTCGGTCACGAACTCTGCCGCGCGGCCGATCGCACTCGACAGATCCTCATCCGCTTCGGGCGGCATGAAGACGTCCTCGACCGGGAATGTGCGCCCCTCGATCGACAGCACGGGCGCATGGAAGAACTCCGCGAAGCTCTCCATGTCGAGCGTTGCGGAGGAAATTGCGATTTTCAGGTCCGGCCGGTGCGGCAGCAGGTTCTTCAGGTAGCCGAGGATGAAGTCGATATTCAGCGACCGCTCGTGCGCCTCGTCGATGATGAGGACCTCGTACTGCTTCAGGCTCCGGTCGTTGCGGGTTTCGGCCAGCAGGATGCCGTCGGTCATGAATTTCAGCACGGTCGAGCGCTTCGTGCGGTCGTCGAACCGCACCTGATAGCCGACTTCACCGCCGGTTTCACAGCCGAGTTCCTGCGCGGCGCGGCGCGCCATCGCGGTCGCGGCGAGGCGGCGCGGCTGGGTGCAGCCGATCCGGCCGGTACGGCCGAAACCGAGCGCGAGCGCGATTTTCGGCAGCTGCGTCGTTTTGCCGCTGCCGGTGTCGCCGGCTACGATGATGACCTGGCTGTTGCGCCACGCCTCCTTGATCTCTTCGACGTGGCGGGTGATCGGGAGCTCTTCGGGGAACGCGATGCGGAGTTTTTCGCAGCTCTCGACGAGTTCCGGGCGCGGTGTGGGACTCGTCATGCCCACGGTTTCTTTCCGCGGTGCAGCAGCGCGTCGAACACGAGCAGCAGCCCGAGCCCGGCGTAACAGAACGGCACGAGATAGAACGATGCGCGCAGGCCCACATGATCCCCTGCGAAGCCCATGAGCCACGCGAAGAAGCCGCAGCCCGGAACGCCCGCGCAGGAGAGCAGGATATAGATCATCGTCGCATCCGAATCCTTCAGCCGCTCCACACTGTAGCTCTGGATGCTCGGCCAGAACGGGCCGGTCGCGATTCCGAGCACGAAGAGCAGGGCAAAGAGGATCCAGATATTCGAGAGGAACGGCGGGAAGAGCCCGAAGAGCGTTCCTGCCAGCGCCGAGAGCAGGATCAGCCGAAGCAGATGCTGCTGTTTCACAAGCACGCCGGAGCCCATGCGCCCGGCGATCATGCCGCCGGCGAAGAACGCGGTTCCGAGTCCGCCCATCCACGCATTTGCTCCGTAGTCGAGCTGGATGAAGCTCGCGACCCAGAAGGTCAGGCAGAATTCGCCGCCGCCCGCGAGGAACATCGCCGCGAAGAACAGCCAGAAGCGTTTGACGCCCATCACATCGACGGCATGCCCGAAGACGGCGTTGAACGAAAGCTTTTCATGCGGCGGCGCCGTCCGGGATTTCGACGGCAGCAGGTACATGAGCGCCGGGACGAGAGCGAAGAGCGAGCAGCCGGTGAGGATCCACCGCCAGCTCACGCCCCGTGCCAGCAGCGCACCCGCCGCGAGGACGGCCGCGACCACGCCGATCGACCAGAACGAGTGCGTGAAGTTGATGTAGCGCCCCGGCTCATCCTGGTGCAGGTCCTGGATGACCGGCGTTGCGAGCCCTTCGACCACGCCTTCGCCGAGCCCGGCGACCGCAATCGCCGCAAAGAGCAGCAGATAGGCGGGCGACCAGGCGGCCAGCAGGATGCCGACGCTCATGAAGAGCATGGCGACGCCGAGCGAACGCAGCTTGCCGAACCAGCCGGCCGAGAAGCCGCAGAACACCATTGCGATGACCATCGGGATGCTGCGCCCGAGCTGCAGTGCGCCGCCCGCGGCCTTGCCGCCGTCCTCCAGCGGAAAATGCAGATCCTTCGCGAGCGCGACAAGCACTACCGGCACGATGACCGAACAGGCCGCATAGGAGCTGAAGCAGAGGAAGTTCGCGAAATCGTACCGACCGAAAACCATTTTATGTGCGTGCATCGGAGGACCTTAGAGCGAGCCTTTGGTGGAAAGAACGCCTTTGACCCGCGGGTCGTGCGTGACGGCCTGGTCGAGCGCTTTTGCAAACGCCTTGAAGATCGCTTCGGCGACGTGGTGCACCTCTTCGCCCGCGAGCTTCTTCACGTGCAGGTTCATCCCGGCCTTGTTCACGAGCGCCAGGAAGAATTCATAGAAGAGCCGCACGTCGAGGTCGCGGATCATCTGCGCCGGGAAATCGACGTCCCAGACGAGGCACGGCCTGCCGGAGAGGTCGAGTGCGACGAGCACAAGCGTTTCGTCCATCGGCAGGATCGCGCTGCCGTAGCGGCGGATCCCCGCTTTGTCGCCGAGCGCTTCGGCGAGAGCCTGCCCGAGCACGAGCCCGAGGTCCTCCATCGTGTGATGGTAATCGACCTCGATATCGCCTTTCGCCCGGACGTCGAGATCGAAGAAGCCGTGCTTCGCAAAGAGTTCGAGCATATGATTCATGAACGGGATGCCGGTGTCGGCCGAGCTTCTCCCTTCGCCGTCGAGTTCGAGCGCGATTGCGATATCGGTCTCCCGCGTCGTGCGCGCCACTTCGCTTTTCCGCATGATGAATTCCTGTCTGGTAATCAGTTATAAATGCATTATAATATAATACAGGAAGCCGCGTTTGCAACGCGGCCCGCGAAAAAAATGCGAAGCGTTTCTGTTACTTTTGCGCCTCCTTCTGCCAGAGATAAAGCGAGGGGACGGGGGCTTTGATCTCCGGCGGGGCGCTCCCGGCGGGCAGGAAGCGGTTCTTCTCCGAACGGTACTCTGAGCGGACCCCGCCCCACAGGCCGCCGTTGCCGCCGGCGACGGTGTTGCCGGTGAACGTGTTCCCCGTGTTGTCGAGGTACTCGTTGAAGAAGAGCGGGAACTCCGGACTGTCGAGAACGAAGAGGTTCCCCGCGACGATGTTGTCCCGGCAGTTCAGCCGGGCGATGATTCCGGGGCCGGAACGGGCGTGGAAGCGGTTGTAGACGATGCGCCACCGGCTGTTGTTGCCGCCGAGATAGATGCTGCTCCGGCGCGAGGACATGTCGCAGTTGTAGATCACGTTGCGCGGGCCGTTCGAGCCGTGCATGCCGTCGTTGAACGGGGTGGAGTAGAACGCGAAGCCGTAGCTGGAGAATTCGCCGGTCGTTTCGATGACGCGGCACTGTTCGAAGAGGTTTTCGAGGCAGTAGCCGCTGTGGAGCTGTGCGTCGCTGTTGCGGAACGTGCTGTCGCGGACGACGCAGCCCGAGCAGGACCAGTTCAGCAGCGGAGCGTGGCGGAGGTCGAAGGTTTCGAGCCGTTCGAGCAGGCAGTCCGTGCCGTTTTCGAACCCCGCGTAGCTCAGGAGCGTGCGCGGCAGCCACGCGCCGCGCAGCACGGAGTCGGAGAATGTGCAGTTCAGCACATTGCTGAACTGAACCGGCCAGACGCCCGCCTTGATGATCTCGAGGCCGCGCGCCTCGCAGTCGGCGGCGTTCTGGAATGCGACGGCATGGAGTTTGAACTCTTTCTGCAGCGCGTCGCGCTGTTCGAGGCTGAGATCCTCGATCGAGCAGAAGCGGATCGGGTGGAACGCGCTCGCATAGGAGCCTTCCCCGGCGAAGAACGGAACCCGTGACGGCCTGCCGAGCGTGATTTTCTTTCCGTCCCGCGCGGCGATGCGGAACGCGCTGCGGCGCATCTTCCCCCACGCGAGCGGCGTGTGCGCGTCACGGTCCCACTGTGTCCCGAGCGGAGCGGAGAGAAAGAGGAATTGCGCTCCGTCGAGCCGGTGGTCGGAGGCGAGCTCGAGCCGCGTGTCGCCGCGCTTCACGTCCGCGGCCAGCGGCATCAGCGAGGTCGCCGCATTGTATTCGCGCCCCTGGAAGTGGAACACGGCGTGGGAGGCAGTGTAATGTTCCTTCGGCGTGACGGTGAAGGTGAACGCCTGCGACCGGATTTTTCCGTCCCACCCGATGGTCTTGAGCGTGAGCGTGCAGGTTCCGGGCGGGAGTACGGCGAGGAATTCCTTCGGCTCCAGTACGATTTTCCCGGTCTCTGGGTCGTGCTGGCTGACGGCGAAGCCGGTTGTTTTCCGGAGGTTCAGGAATTTCAGGTACTCTTCGTCGGAGCTGAAGCGCTCCGGTTTCGCCTGTTCCGGGAGCTCCCGGCGGGCGATTTCGCGCTCTCCGTGCGAAAGGACGGCGAAGCGGTTTCCCTTCCACGGAAAGTAAAGCTCGAGCCGGGTGTTCGCGCCGATCCGGTCGCCGGGCGCGGTGTTCATGATATGGAACCGCGAGGGGTGCGGGAGGTGGATCAGCCGGGTCGCCTCCCGTCCCGCTCCCCGGATGACGGTCCGGTCGGCGGTGATGTGAATTTTGCCGGAAAGCCGGTATTCGCCCGGTTCGAGCTGCACGATTCCGCCCCCGGCCGCGGCGGCTGCGTCGACTGCGCGCTGGATCCCGGCCGTATCGTCCTCTGCATCGCCGGGGACGGCTCCGAAGTCGCGGGCGGCGAAGAGCTTCGAGGGGCGCTGCCGCTCGCTCACGCCGGCCCGGCTGAAGTCGGGGTAGAGGATGCCGTCCGGCCCCCGCAGAGAGAGCGCGTCGGGCTCCCGGAACTCATCCGGGGCGAGCAGCGGGCGCTCCTTCTCTTCTTCGATGCGGAAATCGCGGAAGAAGATATCCGCGTCGTTGAGCTTTTCGATCCGGACGGAGAGGCGGACGCTCTCCGGCTGCGTGTCGAACGGCAGCTCCATTTCGAGCTCTTCCCTGCGGAGCGACTTGTCGGGGCGGAGGAATGTGTCGCGGTGGCGTTTCCAGTCGGTCCGCGGCAGCTTCCGCCCGTCGGCGGCATATTCGTCGAGCTCAAGGTAGAAGCTGTTGGCCCGGTCGCCGTAGCTGCGGAGCTTCAGCAGATAGCGGGTTGACGGTTTTACGCCGGTCTCCGGCGAGTGGAAGGCTCCCGCCCGCTTCAGGTAGAGCGCGGGGGGATTGCCGGGAACGGGCGAGTTGCGGATTTCTGCCCCGGCGCTCCAGTTTTCGAGCGGAAGCTCCGCTGCTGCGGCGGCGATGACGGCGACGCAGAGAACCGCCGCAGAGAAGAGGTGTTTCATGGTGTCCCGGCTCCGATGGTCAGCGTTCGGTTTCGGCTTCCCCGCCTCTGGCGAGGAAGGAGACGGTGACCGGAACCCCGGCTTTGACGCCGAGGGTCTGCGAAAGGAGCCCGTCGTGATGGACCTTGACCGCATATGTGCCGGAGGCTTCGTTTCTGACGCGCGCCATTCCTTTGCCCGCGCTCTTCCAGCCCTGCGGGAGATCCGGCTTTTTCGCGTCGGCAAGCTTGAAATCGCTGTTCTTCACTTCCGCTCCGGTTATTTTCAACTGATCGTAGAAGACCCAGAGTTTGTCGGGGCGCTGTTTGTCCGGCTGCTTCCGGTACGGCCCGCGCAGCCAGAGCTCGAAGGTCCCGTCCTTTTCGGGAGTGAACGTGAATGAATTTTCCTGCCACGCGCCGGATTCGAGCGCTTTGGTCCCTTCGACGGAGAGGCCGTTGCCGCCGAGCTTCCCTGCCTTGATTCCGGTGCCGGTAACTGCGGAGGGGGAGGGGGCGCTCTCCATGCACCTGATATTGCGCAGGTCGATCCGGAACGGGTGTCCGGCCCCCAGGGCGAAAGCGATTCCTGTGAGCGCGGCGGCGAAAAAGAGCTTGCTGTTCATATGATCTGTCTCCTGTGAACCCCAGAAAGTTGCCACCCTTCGCTTTGGGCGGGGGGTATTCTGTTTACAATGATAATCGACTCAATAGTGTGAACACTCTCTGATATACCGTCTCCTGTTTTCAGTATTTGTAGTGCCAGTACTGGTAGTCGTCGGCGGTGTTCCGGAACGGCGACTGTACGAAGGGCTGGTAACGGTTTGTGATGTGATAGCCCGCGACATGGCCGTCGCAGTGCAGCGCGTTCATGAGGTTCGAGTGGCGCGCGGCGGGAGTTCCGTACTCCACGTTGCCGCCCGGCACGTCGGGCCGCCAGCGGAAGATCCCCTGCTCCTCGATGACGGTGCCGGAGGGGTTGTTCCAGATATCCGTCAGGTCGACCTTGCGCGAAGGGTTCCGCATCTGCGTGATCTTGAGGCTGGCGGTCGAGCTCGGGCGCAGCCGGTCGTTGATGCCGTAATGCGGATATTTGTGCCACCAGCCGGCTTTCTTGAATTCGTCCCCGCCGGCCGCGGAGTGGCTGACCTGCCCGTAGACGTCGACGGTCGCGAGGACGGCCGGACAGCGGAAAAGCTTCACATTCGCATAGGGACCGGAGAGGTGCTGGAGCCCGCTCTCCCACGGGTTCGCCGCGTCGGCCGGATTCGGCCCCATCATCATCTGGGTCCAGTAGGGTCTTCCCGCCGCGGATTTCGGGGGCGGCATGAAGTCGTTGTTGTCGGCGTGGTATTGCGAGAAGCCGAGCCCGAGCTGCTTCATGTTGCTGACGCAGCTTGCGGTTTTGGCGCGGTCGCGCGCCTGCTGCAGCGCGGGCAGCAGCATAGAGGCGAGGATTGCAATGATGGCGATGACAATGAGCAGTTCGATCAGTGTGAAAGTGCGGGACATTCCGGTTTTCATGCGAAGGGTTCCTTTCTTATTGAATGCTGCTGCTGAGGACGAAATCGGTTCCGAACAACTGGCGCATGACCGGGTGCGGTTCCCGGAGGCGGCACTTGTCGGAGATGTGCCGGACCGCCTGCTCCGCCATTCTCTGCAGCGGCATTTCGACGAACATGACATTGTCGTACTGCTTCTGCCGCGGGATCCGGTCGATGAAGCAGAAGAGCGTCAGGTCGGGCCGGTTGCAGTTCCGGCGGGCGATGAGTGCGTATTCGGTGATCGCATGCGTGGTGACGAAAAGCGCGTCCGGCTGCTGTTCCGCAATGAAGCGTTCCGCCTGGTCGATCGACTCAAGAACGAGGTTCGGGAGGCGGCAGACCAGTTCGGGTTTTCCGGCCTTTTTACAGGCGTCGCTGTAGCCGCGGGCGCGGGTGCGGTTGGCGTACTGGTTCACGTCGTCGCAGGTGAGCAGCCCGACCCGCTGTCTGCCGAGGCGGAACAGAAAATCGACCGCGCGGCGGGATTCGAGCTCGTAGTCGACTGCGGCGTAGGCGATGTGCGGCAGATCCGTGATGCGGTTCATGAACACAACGGGTTTGCCGGACGCGGCGATCTGGTTGAGCTGTTCCCAGCTTGAGTAGGATTCGCGCATGGGCAGAAGGATGAAGCCGTCGAAGCCGTCGCCGCCCGCCGCGATGAAGTCGTCGCAGGAGGTGAAGACCAGCCGCGCACTGCATCGGTTGCAGGCCTGCCCGGCTCCTTCGTAGATGACTCCGGCATAGGGATTGTCCGGATTGGTTCCGCTGATGCCGATGTTCAACTGCTTCGGTGCGGGCTTTTTGCCGGAGGATTCGCAGACGATCGATCCGACGCCCGGCTGGCGCACGATCAGCCCCTCGGCCTCGAGGATGCTCAGGGCCTTGCGGACCGAGAAACGGCTGATGCTGTACTGGCGGCAGAGCTCGTTTTCGGAGGGCAGCGCCGTTCCGGGCGCGTAGCCGCGCTCTTTGATCTGCACCGAGAGGTTCCCGGCGACTTCCTTGAAGATCGGAGTTTTTGTATTCATAATCAGACCGTACCTGTATGGCTTACCTGTTTGTTATTAATTATGGTACGAAAAGCTTCCGGTGTCAAGAGCCGGATGAAAGAAAAAGCGTTTTTTTTGACGGGAGCCCGGTTCAAAGGCGCGGCAGGCGCCGCCGCATATGCGGGACGCCGCAGTCGGACGGGTTGGTTTCGGCCTGGACGCCGGGAGGCTCTCTTATTGCTTTTCCCCGTATGCGCCGTAGCCGTAGCTGTCGCCCCAGCCCGGCGGGGTGTAGCGGTTCAGGACGACGCCGAGCAGGGGGATTTTGAGTGCGCGAAGCTGGTTCAGCGCATGGTGCGCCGCCTCGACCCGCGTTTTCCCTGCGTTCACGACGAAGATCACGCCGTCGGAGAGTTTGCCCGCAATCGCCGCATCGGGGATGTTCAGACACGGCGGCGCGTCGATGATGATGCAGTCGTAGTTTTTACGCTGCTCCTCGAGGAAACGCGCGAATTCATCCGACAGCAGCAGTTCGGAGGGGTTCGGCGGAACCGGTCCTCCCGCCAGCACGTCGAGCGGCAGGCCGAGCACGTTTTTGTTCAACACCTCACCGAAGCTTCTGTCGCCCGTCAGGATGTTCACCATGCCGGTCAGATAGTTCAGTTTGAAGCCCCGGCTGAGCGACGGCTTGCGCAAATCGCAGTTCATCAGCAGCACCCGGCGGCCCGCGCTCGCGAAGACGACCGCCGTATTCGAAGCGACAAACGTCTTGCCGTCACGCGGCGCGGTGCTGGTCACCACGAACACCTTTGCGCCGGATTTGCGCGGGAATGCATACTGCAGGTTGTTGCGCAGCAGCCGGAAGCCCTCCGCGATGTCGAAGCGCGGCGTTTTGCCTTCCATCGGAACCGTCACGATGTCGCTTGCCGGATCGGCCGGGGCTTCCTTCGCTTCTCCCGGAGCCCGGACGATTCCGCCGAGGACGGAGGCGCCGAGCCGCGACTCCGCGATGGCGGGGGCGTCCACCGTCGCGAAGAAAATCTCCTTGAGCAGGAACGCGCCGAAGCTCGCAAAGAGCCCGAGGCAGATTCCCGCCGCCACGTTGAGGGGAGTGCGCGGGGAATACGGTTCCTCCGGCAGGACTGCTTTGTCGACCGGCAGCGGCCGGTAGATCGGCAGATTGGCCTCCACGTACTCTGCCAGGACGGCCGTCATCTCGTTCGCGACCGTGACGGCCGTCTCCGGCGAGGTGCTCATGGCGGCGACCTCAAGGTAGCGCCGCTCGCGCAGCAGCGACGGCCGCACCGTGTACGGAGCAAGCTCCCGGCCCGTCAGGGCGATCTGCTTTTCAACGCGCTCCTTGAAGCTGCGCGAGGCGAGCAGCGACTGGAAGTCGGTCACGAGGTAGTTGATCGTCAGCATCTGCTGGTAGAATGCGGTCGTGTTCCGGGCGATGTCCTGCGGATCGGAGACGCTCCCGTTTTCGTCGATATGGTTGCCGCGCGGCCAGATCAGCAGCGTGGCGGAGGCGGCGTAGCGTTTCGGCAGGACCATGCTTATGCCGAACGCCAGTATGCCTCCCAGCAGTGCGAATGCAAAGATCCAGCGATAGTGTTTGACGAAGACCCCGACGAAAAAGTGAAAGTCGAAGTCCCTGAATGCCTGTCCGGCCTGTGTGCCCATGGTCCCGCTCCTCTGAAATTTATGATAAAACCGGAATCCGGTTTTATCCGCAATGCGGCCGGGAAACTGATCTGCCGCATTAAATATTTGAACCTCTTCATGTTGGATAATATAATGCATTGTCGCGTGAAATCAAGCATTTTGAGGATGAAACCACTCTTTCATCGATCATTTTCCGTCCGCCGGCAGTTGAAAAACCGGCAGAACATATTATATTGAGTAATCTTGTAACCATATAAATATACAGGGGAGTGCCGGGTCACGCAAGGAAGAGGGCGGCCCGGAGTGGAGAGGCGTATATCCGCTTTGCCCGGTTCGGGCACAGGCGCGCCGTTGCGTAATTCCCTGTTGCGGAAAACGGGAGAGCGGCGGCATGGACGTCAGGCAGATCATGAAAAACATATCCGGCGGATTGGTCAACTACGCCGCAGTCATTCTGACCGGTTTTTTCCTGACGCCGTTTCTGCTGGAGAAGTTCGGACTTGCCGCATTCGGGCTGATTTCGCTTGCTTCCGTGCTGGTCCTCTGCGTGGACGCGCTCCGTGAGGCGCTGAATTCGATGGCCGGGCGGTATATCATGGTCAGCATCCACCGCGGCGATCCGCGTGCGGCGAACGCCGTGTTCAATTCGGTTCTTGCCGCGAACCTCTGCCTGATCGTTCCGGTCGGGCTTTTTTTTATCGCGGCAGCGCTGTTCCGCGGACAGATTTTCCGGATTCCCGCCGGAGAGGAGCGGAGCTTCCTCTGGCTGCTGCTGCTGGTCGGGGTCACGTTTCTGCTGAAGATCTCCTCGGCTCCGTTTGCGGGTTCCTATTTCGCGAGCGGCAGGCTCGATGTGCGCAGTTGGGTCAACACGGCTTCGAAGCTGCTCTACATCGGGCTGGTGCTCGCACTGCTTTACGGGTTCCGGCCGCAGATCTATATGGTCGGCGCGGCCGACGCGGCGGCGGGACTGCTGACCGCGGTTTGCGGCGTGGCGGCGTGGCGGAGGCTGACGCCGTATCTGAAGGTGGATTTCCGCTGCTTCCGCTTCTCGGTCCTGAAGCGTGTCGCCGCCTCCGGCAGCTGGAACTCCCTGAACAACATCAACTGGGTGCTGCTGAACGCGGCGGATGTTTATCTCGCGAACATCTATGTCCCCGGTCAGGAGGGGGTGGTTGCGATCGTGAAAGCGTTCCCGGGTTATATCCTGCTCCTGCTCCAACAGTTGAAAACCTCGTTCACCCCGGCCTTTACGAAGTGCCATGCGGCGGAATGCGCGGCGGAGATGGAGCGCCATCTGGATCTCGTTTCGCGGCTGATGATTTTCGCGGGCAGCATCCCGGTGGCCGGGATGGCGGTCTTCGGCCGGGAGTTTTTCCGGGTCTGGCTGCCGGGACAGGAGGCCGGAGAGCTTTATTGGCTGACCGTGATCTCCCTCGTCCCGTATGCGCTTTCGCTCGCATTGCATTACTCCATGGGGATTTACGTTGCCACGGACCGGTTGAAGGTCCCGTCGCTCGCCTTCCTCGCGTTCGGCGCGGGTAAAATCGTTGCGGCGGTCGCGCTGCTCGGCACGACTTCGCTCGGGCTCTGGGCGATCATCGGCGTGTCGGCGTTCTTCACCGCGCTGCGCGATCTCGGGTTCCATCTGTACTACCTGCCGCGGGTGCTGCCGGTGCCGCGCGGATTCTTTGTCCGCCGGAGTCTTGCCGGCGTCGGTGCGGTTGCGGCGCTTACATTGCTGTTCCTCGGCGTGAAGGCCGTGCTGCCGGCTCCGGACGGCTGGCTCCGGCTCCTCCTGGCAGGAGCTGTCTGCGGCCTGCTCGGCGTCGCCGTGAATTACCGTATCTGCCTGGGCCGGAGTGCGCGTGCGGAGCTGCTGCGCTTTCTGCGGCTCGCTCCGAAAGAGGGGAGGAACGGCGTATGATGGACCTTGCAAAGCTCAGGCATCTGTTTCTCGGGCTGTTCGTGTTCGGCGTCTGCTATGAATATTACGATCCGTTCGGCATCGCGTCGTGGTGCACGCTTTCGAAGATCGCGGGAGCCGTTTATTTCTGTCTCGCGCTGCCGCGGGCGGGCCGGAGCTTCGCGCTCGGCGGCGTGAAACGCTTCGTGCTGCCGTATCTGCTGCTGTTCGGGGAGCTGACGCTGGTTTCGCTGGTTTATTCGGGCGTTTACGTCGTGTCGTTCGGGGAGATATTCAACTCGTCGCTGCTGTTCTGCATCGTGATCTTCTGGCTCATGCTGAATGAGATGCGGGATGATGAGCCGCTGCGCTGCCGGATGCTGCTCTGGTTCATCGCTTCGGTCTGGACGGTCGCGCTGTTTGCCGCGCTCGGAATCGGCATATCGTATCCGGACGACCGGCTCAGCTTCTTCGGCAGCAACGAGAATTCGGTCGGGGCGTGGGCGGTCTATGCGATGGCCGGATGCTTCTATCTGCCCGGCCGGTTCGGCCGGCTTTCGACGCAGGCGGCGATCATCGGCCTTACGCTGCCGGCGGGGGTGTTCCTGCTGCGCGAGGCGGCGTCGAAGGGGGCGGTTTTCATGCTGCTTGCGGCGTTTGTGAGCTTCCTCGTGCTGAATCCGCAGAGCGTGCTGCAGAAGTTCTTCTCTTACCTGATCGGCGGAGCCCTGCTGGTTCTGATCATCGTTAATATGCTGCCGGAGGGGAGTCTGCTGCTCGAACGGCTCGGCGGCTTCGATTCGCTCGAAAGCGTCTGGGAGAACCGCAACAGCTATTCGACGGGCCGCGTGGAGATCTGGCGGTACATGCTCGGGATTTTCCGGGAGTATCCGGTGTTCGGCAGCGGCTTTTCGGGATATTACTATGAGACCATGCAGATCTTCGGGGTCCGCAAGTCCGCGCACAACCTCTTCTTTGAGATCCTCGTGCTGGGCGGTGTGACCGGTTTCGCGCTGTTTCTCGTGCCGTATCTTGCGGCGCTCTGGAAGGTGCTGTTCGGGAGCAACCGCTCGGTGTTCGTCACGATGCTGTTCGCGGCGCTGACCATTGAGATGTTCAAATCGGGCGGGATGATGACGAATAAGCTGCTTTGGTTCCTGCTCGCGTTCATCATCTCCCATGCGATTTCGAAGCCGGCCCCGGAGCCGGAGGATATGGAGGCGGCGGCATGAAGACGGAACGCATCGAACGCCTGGGTTCCCGGCTGCGGCATATCCCCTCCCGCGCGTGGTTCGCCGGGATCCTGCTGCTTGCGGTCATATTGCGGGGCTGGTATTTTCTGATCGCGACCGGGATCAAGCGCGACTCCCTGCTGTTCATCGAGCTCGCGGCCGGGATGGCGGCGGGGGACGGCACGGCGCTCTTCCGCTCGCCGGTCCAGCCGCTCTACCCGGCGCTGATGGCGCTCGGCGCGAGGTTCGGGCTCGCCCCCGGGGCGGCGGGGCAGGCGGTCAGCTTTGCGGCCGGCATCGCGACGGTGTGCATCGGCTGGCGGATCGGCAGGCTGATTTCCGGGCGGGCCTTCTTCGCTCCGGCCGTGATGTTCCTCTTTGCCGTGCATCCGTTCTTCATCCGGCAGGATATCCTCGTGCTGCGCGACAGTTTGTATGTCATGCTGTTCGCGGCGGCGGTCTGCTGTCTGCTTCAGCTCTGCCGGAGGCCGGGGTGGAAAAGCGCGGTACTTCTCGGCGGCGCGACGGCGCTCGCGTGCTTCACGCGGCGCGAGGGTGTCGAGCTCCTGCTCTTCTGGGCCGTCGCGTCCGGCTTTGCCGCGTGGAACGGGGAGGGGAAGCGCCTGGCGGGCTTTCTCGGGCTCGCGGCGCTTGCGGCGGCGGTGTGCGCGGTGCTTCTCGGCGCGTGGTTTTCACTCTGCGGCTACGACGCCGCCCTTGAATTCAGCCGGATCCTGCGTCTGGCGGGAGGCGTGTTATGAGTGCGCGGCTGATCGACATCGTGAACGGCTTCTGGGAGGTGTGGTTCTATCTCGTGCCGTTTCTGCTCGGTTTCGCGCTGTTCCATTGGCGGAAGCTCATGAGGCGGCGCGAGATGCGGCTCTTTTTGCTGCTCGGCGCGTTTGCGCTCGCGTGGCGGCTCATCCTGTTCGGTTCCGGCGCGAGCCATTTTTCGTCGCGTTATCTCGGTGCGCTCGCGCTCTTTGCGCTGCCCCCGGCGGTGTATGGCGCGCGGGAGCTCGCGGCGGAGCTGGCGCGGCGGCTGCGTGCGCCGCGCCTGGCGTTCCCGCTCTTTCTGGCGCTGCTTCTCCTTGTCGGGGGAATCTCGGTTGCGAAGCCGTTTCACCGCAGCCGCGAGAAGAAATACCTGACGGAAGCCGCTGTCGGGATCGGTCGTTTCCTGCGGGAGCGGAAGCTCTCCGGCCCCTGCGCGGTGATTGTCGGCGGCGAACCGGAGCGGCGGCTGCTGCCGGGGCCGGGGGGCCGTGTGC
This sequence comes from Lentisphaeria bacterium, assembly GCA_018265615.1. GTDB lineage: Bacteria > Verrucomicrobiota > Lentisphaeria > Victivallales > Victivallaceae > Victivallis. Next base: position 26,841 of record JABLYX010000006.1, on the reverse strand, counting down.
TGTTCCGCGACCGGACGGTCGATCCGGAGAGCTTCCTTGTGAGCGCCGTCGCGCAGACGCTGCTGAACGGTGAATATGCGTTCCTGCTGCTCGGCGGCGAGCCGGCTGAGGCGTTCCGGCGGAGGTGGGCGCTTGAACCGGTTCGCCGGTACGGGGAGAAAACGCTGTATTTCGCGGCACATCCGCCGTTCCGTGATCCGCTTCACGGCGCGTAGCTGCTGTTCGACCTTTCCGGCGCTTTTCCGCTGAAGCCCGCCGCATTGCCGGAGCGGGCGCTTGAACGGCTCGCGGGTTACGGCGTGGAGGCGGCCGATCTGGACGGATTTGAGCTGCCGGACGGCTGGACTGTCAATGCCGACCATCTCTGGAGCCGCGTCGCGCTGCCGGTTTCCTCGCGGCCTGCGCCGGGGGGCGGCTGGGAGATTGCCGCACGGGATTTCATCACGGTTTACCGGAGAAAACCGGTTCCGGAGCCGCTCCGGGGCGGATACCTTCTGGCTGCATTTGATGCGGAAGGGGAGCCGGGGGCGCAGCTCCTGCCGCTGATCTACGGCGGGAAGGAGTATTACGCTTTCGTTCCGCTGGACGTGTCGGACCGCCGGCAATATTATGCGTTTCTCGACTGCACCCGGGCCGGGCGCGGGAATCCGCGTTTCGGATTCGCGGTGCGGGGGAACCTGAAGATTCGCCGCCTTGCGCTCTATCATCTCGGGCGGCTTCCCGGAGAGGAGGAGAAACCGTGAAAGTCATCTTCATCATCGACAACCTCGATTCCGGCGGTGCGGAGCGGCAGTGCGCCGTGCTCGCGCGGAAGTTCGCGGCGGAGGGGCACTCCGTTGCGGTGTTCGGCTATGCGCCGGGCGAATTTTACCTGCCCGTGCTGGAGGAGGCGGGAGTCGAATACCGCTGCTTTCCCGGTCTCGGGGCGGCGCGCCGGATCCTCGCATTCCGCCGGGAGATCCGCCGCCGCGCGCCGGATGCGGTGATCGCCCTCATGCAGACGCCCGCCGTTCTCGCGGAGCTCGCGGGAGTGCCGCACCGCCGCTGGCGGCTCGTCGTCTCCGAGCGCGGCAGCATCGGCGCGAAGCCGCCGGCGCGGACGAAACTCGTGCTTTCGCTGCACCGGCTCGCGGACGCGGTCACGACGAACTCGTACCGCAACGCGGCGGCGATCGCGGCCGCCGTCCCGGCGCTCGGGCCGAAGACGGCGACCGTCTACAACCTTGTGAACCTCAATGCGTTCCGTCCGGCGGAGGCTCCGCCGCGCAATGCGCCGCTGCGGCTCATCGCGCTCGGGACCCATACGCCGAACAAGAACGCCGCCCGGCTGGTTGAGGCGCTGGCCGGGATCCCTGCAGAATCGAGGCCGCACCTCGACTGGTATGGGCGGCAGGAGGGGGCGTTTCACGAGACGGTACGCCTCGCGGAGAAGCTCGGCGTTGCGGGGAGCATCGCGTTCCACGCGCCCGTCACGGATATCGCGGAGCATCTCAGGCGGGCGGATGCGCTTGTGCACCCCGCGCTCTCGGAAGGGCTGCCGAATGCGGTTTGCGAGGCGATGGCGTGCGGCATTCCGGTGCTGATGGGTCGCGGCGTTTCGGATGCGGAGGTTCTGGCGGAGGAGGGGGGCAACGGTTTGCTCTTCGATCCGCATTCCGCCGGGTCGATCCGCGAAACGGTCGTGGTGTTCTGCGCGCTCAGTGCGGAGGCGCGCGGAGCGATGGGCCGCGCGGGGCGCCGCCGCGCGGAGGCGTTGTTCGGAGAAGAGGAGATTTTTCGCTCGTATCTCGAGCTTGCAGAAGGGGGAGGAAGATGAAAGCACGGCTGTTTCACATACTCATGGCCAGCACCGGCGGCGGCATCGGCGGAGAGGAGACCTTTGTCCGGAACCTCGCCGTCGGGCTCATGGAGCGCGGGCACCGCGTGACCGTCGCGCCGGGCGGGCGCGTCCAGATGGAGGAGCTGCGGCGGAGCGGCGTCCCGTGTGCGGAGCTCGCGGTCGCCGGGCGGAGCCTTCCGGCGCTCTGGCGCGGGGCCGCCATGCTCGACGGCTATGCGCGGGAGAACAAGGTGGACATCGTTCACTGCCACACCGCCGGGCCCGCCGTCATGGCGGCGCTCGGACGCATGCGCGGACTCGTGCCGGGCTGCCGCTGCATCTTCCACAACCACGGGATCAAGCCCTTCACGAACCGCTGGCTGCCGTTTTTCCTGAACCGGCTCGACCTTACGATTGCGATTTCGGATGCCGAATACATCCGTCTTGCCGCCCGCGGCGTGCGGCCGGACAAGCTTGTGCGCATCCATAACGCGGTCGATATGAAGCAGTGGAGCTTCTCTGCGGAGGAGCGCGCCGCGTTCCGCCGTTCCGTCGCCGCGGAGTTTGGCTTCGATGCGGCTTCTCCGGTCCTCGGGTATGTCGGGAGGCTGTCGCCGGAGAAGGGGTGCGACCTCTTCATCCCGGCGGCGGAGCGGATTTTCAGGCAGTTCCCCGCGGCGCGGTTCCTGATCGTCGGGGACGGGCCGCTGCGCGCGGAGCTGGAGCGCGCAGCCGTTGAGCGCGGCATCGCGGAGCAAGTGGTGTTCACGGGGTTCCGGCACGACGTCGGGCGCCTCATGTCGGCGTTCGACGTCATGATGCTGCCGTCATATAGCGAAACGTTCAGCCTGAGCGTGCTGCAGTCGATGGCGCTCGAAGTGCCGGTTGTCGCGTCGGATGTCGGCGGGAATCCGGAGGAGATCGCCTCCGGCTACGACGGATTGCTGTTCCCGCCCGGGAACGCGGCGGCGCTTGCGGAGCAGGTGTGCGCGCTGCTTGGGAATGACGGTTTCCGGCGGGAGGCGGGGCGGCTCGCCCGTCCCGTCGTCGCAGGATATTTCGGTCTCGGCAGGCTGCTGGACCAGGTTGAGGCCGCATACCGCCGGACGGCGGGAGAGGAGGAGGAGCAATGAGAGTCGCATTCCTGACCATGGGCAATGATATCGGCGGGGCGAAGAACGATGTGATCACGCTTTCGCAGGAGCTGCTGAAGCGTGGGCATAAGGTGTTCGTCATTTCGAATCCCGGCGTGATGGACCGGGAGCTTGAGGGGACGGGCGTGACGTTCCTGCCCGCGCCGTTCTACACGCGCAACCCGTTCGGGCTGCTCCGCGCGTCGCGCCGGCTGGCGGCGATGATCCGCGAACACCGGATCGGGCTCGTGAATCCGCAGGGGATGTTCCCGGCCGCGATTGCATGGCTGACCCGGTTCGGGCCGCGCCCGTGCCGGATTCCGCTGGTGACGACGATCCATATGATTTCGTCGCTTTCGCTGTACAAATGGTCGTGGCTGCTGAATATTTTTGCGAACGCGGTCATCACCGAGTCGAATTGCGAGCGCAGCCGGCTGGTCGCGGGCGGCGTGAAGCGCGGCCGCGTGACCGTCATCGCGAATTCGGTCGATATGGAGCGTTTTTCCCGGCGGAACAGCACGCCGGTGCTGCGGCGGGAATTCGGGCTGGCGGAATCGGTCCCCGTCTTCGGGATCATCGCGCGCCTGAGTCCCGAGAAGCGGCACGGCGACTTCATCGCCGCCGCGCGGATGGTGCGCGCGAAACACCCGGAAGCGCGTTTTTTCATCGTCGGCGGCGGGCCGTGCGAGGCGGAGCTCCGGCGCGTTGCGGAGGGGACGGAGCCGTATGTGCATTTCACCGGGCAGCGGCGCGACGTGCCGGACATCCTGCGCAGCCTGGACTGTTTCGTGCTGGCTTCCGGGATCGAATCGCTGCCGCTCTCGATCCGCGAGGCGATGAGCATGGAGCTGCCTGTGATCGTGACGGACGTCGGCGGCTGCCGTGAGGCGGTGTTTGAGAACGTCACGGGCTTTGTGGTCCCGGCGGCGGCTCCGGCGGCGATGGCCGCCCGCATGAACGATATCATCGAGGATCCGGAGCGTGCGAAGGAACTCGGGAGAGCGGGGCGCCTGCTTTGCGCCAGATGCTTCGAGGTGAGCGAATGGGGCCGGAAGACTGAGGAGTTCTTCCGGAAATGGACGAAAGAGGAGTATGAACATGACAGAAAGAAAGTATGAGATCGCACTGGTGATTCCGGTGTACAACGAGGAGCGGTACATCCGGCATTGTCTGCATTCGGTTTTCCGGCAGAGCTATCCGGCGGAGAAGTTCGACATCGTGATCGTGGACGGCCGCAGCACGGACCGCACGCGGGAGATCGTGCGGGAGATCGGCAGGGCGCACCCGAATGTCCGGCTGCTCGAAAACCCGGACCGCGTGCAGGTAAAGGCGTTCAACATCGGTGTGGGCGGGACCGACGCGCCGGTCGTGATCCGCATGGATGCACACAGCACCTATGACCGGAACTATGTGAAGAATATCATCGGGGTGCTCTCCGGGGATCCGTTGATCGGCAACGCCGGCGGCGTCTGGAAGGTCTGTCCCGGCGCGAACACCTACATGGCCCACGCCATCGCGATTTTCAACCGGACGCATTTCGGCATCGGCGGCGCGAAGTTCCGGGTGGGGGCTGCGGCGGGGGAGACGGACACGGTTCCGTTCGGCGCGTTTCCGCGCTGCGTGCTTGAGGCGGTCGGGCCGATGAACGAAAGTCTGTTCCGCAGTGAGGATACCGAGTACAACGCGCGGATCCGCGCGGCGGGCTTCAAGGTCTATCTCGACCCGCGCATCGTCTGCAATTATTTCTGCCGCCCCACGCTTGCCGGGTGTCTCATGCAGATGTTCCACAACGGCAACTCAATCGGTTTCCTGCTCTGGAAAGCGCCTTCGTCTGTGCGGCTGCGCCATCTTGCGCCGCTCTTTTTCGTGACGGGGCTCGTCGCGATCTTCGTGCTCGGGCTCTTCTTTCCGTTCTTCAGCTGGTGCTTTGCGCTTGCCGCGGCGGGGTATTTTCTCGCGGACCTGGCGGCTTCATTCGCCGCCGGAAAGCGGTTCGGCTGGCGGTACGTCCCGGCGCTGCTGTTCCTCTACCCGGCCAACCACATCGCCTACGGAGCGGGGACGCTCTTCAACTTCGCCGCCAACCTTTTCACAACCCGTTCGGGGAAGAACTTCTGAAGGGCGGGAATTTCCCGCCCGGCCCTATTTGTCCGCCGCCGCTTTTTTGCGGGGAGGGTTGGAGTATATGGTTCCCAGATAGAGCTCCCGGGCGGGAAGCAGATGGGTGTAGGCGAAGGCCTGGATGAACTCATCGCAGGGGATGACCGGCTTGCGGAACGTCCTGCCGTTGATTTGCGCTTCGGCGTTCAGCACGACGGGGATCGGCTTCGTGTTTTTCTTCGCCGGATTCTTCACGCTTACGGTGAATTCGTCGGCGCCCGGCGGAACGGTGTTCTGCGCGGGGAGCAGGAGGTCGTCGCTTGAAAGCGTGATTTTTCCGTCGAATCCGTCCTGCCGGACCACATGCAGTTTCAGCTTGCCGGTCTGCGCGGCGTAGAGGTTCAGCATTGACTTCGATGCGTAGACCAGAAAATCCGGCACGGGCGGACCGATGCGCATGAGGTAGCGGTAATCCGCCCCGGCGGCTCCGGTGAGGTCGCGCAGTTCGACCGTGTAGGTTCCGTCGGCCGGAATCTGCAGCGAGAGGTACGGGTCGACCTGCTGCAGGCATTCTCCGATATTCAGTTCGGAGGGGGAGTCATCGGCTTCGGCCAGCACGGTTCCGTCGGGCCGGGTTACACGGAGCACGCCGTCGAGCGGGGAGCCGAACCGGCGGGCCGCGACGTCGATGACGATCCGGCTCCCGGCCTTCGCGTAGAAGCGGAAAGCCGCGCGTTCTCCCGGTCTGGAGATGGTTCCGTCGATCACCTGCGGTTCGCCGGTGAGCAGCGGTTGACGGCGGGCCGCGTCGGCTTTGACGCGCGGCAGCTTCGGGAACGGCTCGTCGGCGAGGCTGTATGGGATTTCCCGCGGCTCGACCGCGACGCGGTAGACGAAGTCCTCGCGTCCGCGGTAAAGGTTGTCGCGCACTTCGAGCGTGTATTCTCCGTCCTTTTCGGGGCGGAAGCGCATGACCGGGTCGGGGTTGAAATGGTCGTCGTCCGCGAAGGCCGCTTCTTCGCCGTCCGGACCGAGCAGCCGGAGGACCGGCTGGAAGTGGCCCGGCACGGCGTCCCCGATGAACGGCTGGAACTTGCGCCCCGCCGCCGTCAGCGTGTACGGCTTTCCCGCCTTGAGCGCGAGGCGGAAGCGGTCGGTTTCCCCCGGCATGATCTGGCCGTCGAGCACGGCCGGGAATCTGTCGATGCGCGGCGTCTCCGGCTGCGGCCGGTCAGGGGGGACGTAGAGCGGCTCCGCCGTGTGCGGCGCCGGGTCGACGTAGAAGAGCTTCGGCGCGGAGACGCCGCTCCGGCTCCAGAGCCGCAGTTCGCGTATGCCCGGCGCCGCTCCGGAGGTCACGTGCACTTCGATGATCGCCATCTGGCGCAGCGACGGCGTCGCCTGAAGCGGGTTGCGCCGGATGTAAAGGTCGCGGATCACGAGGTTCAGCTCGAGCGGTTCAAGTTTGTCGAGCTTGTCCCACCAGGCGTTTTTGCGCCAGGTGTCGGTTTTTTCCGGCAGCTTCGGCAGGATGCGGTTGCCCTCTTCGATGTTCCTGATCCATTCAAGCAGGTATTTGCGCTGCGTCCACTCCGGCGGCGGGAAGCCGGGCACGAGTTTGACGCTGCGGACCGCGACGCCGGTTCCGGAGACGACTCCGCCCTGAAGCCCGTTCAGGTTCTGGCCGCCGGCCAGGATCTGTACGGTCGTCCCGGCCTGCGCTCCGGCCGGATAGAGGTAGCCGACGTACGGATCGGCCGCGGAGAGGAGGGCGGGGAGGGCCGGCAGGAGCAGTAAGATCCGTTTCCACATGATTATGCCAGCTCCCTGTAGATCTCCCGCAGCCGCCCCGCCTCCGATTCCGGCGGCAGTACGGTGGTGTCCAGCCCGATCGGATTCGGCAGCGGGCCGTCCGGATCGATTCCGCAGAGCTCGTAGATGCTGCCGAGCATGTCCTGCGGCGCGACCGGGCGCGAAACGACCTTCGCGGTGAATTCGTCTGACGCGCCGACGACTTTTCCGCCCGCGAAGCCGCCGCCCGCGACCAGTGACGAGAAGCATTTGCAGTGGTGGTTGCGGCCGCCGTTCCACGGCGCTTCCCAGTCGACCTTCGGCGTGCGGCCGAATTCGCCGGTCCACCAGATGATCGTGCTGTCGAGCAGCCCCTTTTCATGCAGATCGGTGATGAGCGCGGTCGTGGCGCGGTCCATTTCGGCGGCCTTGGTCTTCATGGTTTCGAAGTGGCGCTTGTGCGTATCCCACCCCTGCGCGTTGATTGTGATGTACGGCACGCCCGCTTCGACGAGGCGGCGCGCGACGAGGCAGGACTGGCCGAGGCCCGTGCGCCCGTAGCGCTCGCGCATCTCCGGTGTTTCGAGCGAGAGGTCGAACACCTTCGCGGCGTCCCCCTCGATGATCTTCCGCGCCTTTGCTCCGGCCTCGTCGAACGCCTTGAGCCCGGCGTTCCCGGCGGCGGCGCGCCCGAAGGTGTCGAGCCGTTCGAGCAGAGTGAACCGCTCGGAGAGCTCTTCCGGCGTGAGCCCGCCCGGCGGCACGATGCCGTCAACGATGAATTTCGCCGCCGCCGGGTTCCCGCCGGTCACGAGCGGGCTGTAGCGCTCGGAGAGGAACCCGACTTCGGAGAATCGCCCTTTCGGGATGGTCAGAATCACATACGGCGGAATGTCGCCTCTGTATTCTTTCGATTTGAACATCGCGACGACCGCCCCGATCGCGGGGTAGACCTTGCCGCCTCCGGGGCTGCGTCCGGTCTGCATGAGGTAGGTCGCCGTTTCATGGCCGGGGTACGGGTGGGTCATCGACCGGATCAGCGAGTACTTGTCTGCATGCTTCGCGAGCAGCGGAAAGAACTCGCTGATTTCGATGCCGGGCACATTCGTCGGGATCGCCTTGAAGCCGCCGTTGTAGTCGTGCGGCGCATTCGGCTTCGGGTCGAAGGTTTCAAGCTGGCACGGGCCGCCCCAGACCCAGATTTCAATGACCGACTTCGCGCGGGCGCGCGGCGGCTTCTTCGCGGCTGCGGCTTCGGCGGCGGCGGAGAGGAGCGGCCGCCCGGCAACGTGCGCGACGGCCCCGAACGCGGCGCAGGCCGCGAGGGTTTTCAGGAATTCACGTCTGTCCATGGGTACAATCCTCCTCAGTGCTGATACAGGAACTCTTTTGAATTCAGCAGGATCCAGCAGAGATCCTGTGGATAGCGCCACTTCTTTTTTGTCGCTTCGTAGCTCGACCAGATCGTCATGAGCTCCCCGCGGGTCGGCGGGCGCGAGCAGAACATCCAGTAGAACTCCTCGACCTTGCGCGGGAAGGGCAGTTTTTTCAGCTCCTCGCGCTGCGGGATTTTCCCGAGCCGGCGGTAGAGCTCGCCGGAGTTGAAGAGCTGCAGCCGCTGCTTGTCGCTGACGGCGTCGTTACGCTCGGAGAGCGTGCCGGAGTCGCGCGCGGGCCGTCCGAAGAGGATCAGGAACGAGCTGGAAATCGAGCCGTCGGCCAGTGTGACCGTGCGCGCTTCGGGCGGAATGAAGGTGAACGGTTCCGGAATCACGCTCGAATAGCTGTCCGGCGTCCCGGTCAGGTCGCGGATCGCGTCATCCAGCACCTCCGCCGGGAGCCGCCGGACGGCGAATGCGGCGAAACACTTCTCCATCGCTTCGTTCCCGTCGCCGGAGGCCGCCCGGCAGGCGGCGGATTTCGCGACCGTCCGGCAGAGCTGCCGGAAATCGTAGCCGGATTTCACGAATTCGCGGGTCAGCACGTCGAGCAGCTCCGGGTTCACCGGGGCGTTGCCGGGGCGCAGGTCGTCCGCCTCGTGCACGATGCCGCGCCCGAAGAACCAGAACCAGACGCGGTTCACCAGAGCGCGGGCGAAATCGGGGTGTGTGAGCACGGCCTCCGCGACGGCCTCGCGCGGATCAATATCTGTTTTCGTTTCGCGCCAGTAGACGATCTCCTCCTTCCACTCCTTCGTGCTTTTGAAGGCGACCGGCTCGAAGAGCGCGGTGAATTTCGCCCGCTCGGCTTCCGGCCAGCCTTCCAGCCGCGACCCGAGGAAGGTCAGCGCGGCGGCCTTCGCGATTCCGGCGGGCGACCGGTCCGCCGTCGCGCGGTAGAAGTTCACCTCGGGAACACGGAAATTGCTGCCGGCGGAGGTCAGGAGCGAGCGCGCGAACCGGTCGTACGGCTCGTTGTTCTTCAGGAATGAGCGGACCCGGCGCCGGTAGCCGTAGACCGCGTTCGGCCAGAGGTTGATGGGAAACTCGGATTTGATCCGCAGCGCGTCGCACCAGTGCATCGTCCAGTAATCCGCGAAGTCGCCGGATTCGAGCAGCGTGCCGATCAGGACCCCGTATTTGTCCGGCGCATTCGAGTTGACGTAGGCGCGTGCCTCATCCGGAGTCGGGAGCCGCCCGGCGAGCGCGAGATAGAGTCGCCGGACCAGCACGGCGTCGGAGGCCTCGGGCGGAAGCGGGAGCCGGTTGTGCTTCCAACCGGCGGCGAGCGCGCGGTCGACCTCCGATTCGATGGCGACCGGAACCGGCTTCCGGTACAGGAACTCCTCCGCGCCCGCCGGCACGAGCGCCGCGAGGAGAAGCGACAGTGCAAAGAGATGTTTCAGCATCGGATCCCTCCCGGACTCCTGAAGAGTTCGACTTTCCGTTTCAACCGTGTGAGCTGTTCCGGCGTGATCTGCTGGCGGGCGTCGCATTTCGCGCCGGCCGGCTCCGGCGTGCATTCGATTATGGCGCCGTCGGCTCCGGCCGCGGCGGCGGCGAGCGTGAGCGGCCCGACGAGCGAACCGTCCCCGGCCGCATGGCTCGGGTCCGCGATCACCGGCATGGGGAAGCGCGCTTTCAGCCACGCGACCGCGCCGAGGTCCAGCGTGAACCGCGTGACCTCCGTCACGGTGCGGATCCCGCGTTCGCAGAGGATGATCTGCGATGCGCCGTTCACCGCGAGGTATTCGGCGGCGTTCAGGAACTCCCCGACCGTCACGGCGAAGCCGCGCTTCAGCAGAACCGGCTTGCCCGCGCGGCCCGCCTTTTCGAGCAGGGCGTAATTGAGGCAGTTGCGCGAACCGATCTGGATGAGGTCGAGGACCGGCAGCAGGAGCTCCAGCGATTCCGCGTCGACCGCCTCGGAGACGAAGGCGATCCCGGTCTCCCGCTTGAGTTCGCGCACGATCCCGATTCCGGCTTCGCGCAGCCCCTGGAACGAGTAGGGGGAGCTGCGCGGCTTGAAGAGCCCGCCGCGCAGGAGCCGGACTCCGCACGCTCCGAGCGCCGCCGCGCAGGCGCGCAGCTGCTCCGCCGATTCGACGGCGCAGGGACCCGCGATCCAGCCGAAGCCGCCGGAACCGAAAACGGTTCCGCCGACGGTGACGCGGGAGGCGCAAACTTCGAGACGCGGCGTATTCATGAGTTCACGCAAACCTTTCGAACGCGGGGTTCCCGTTGGCGTTCACGGCGATGCCGTCCATCTCGACGAGCCAACCGGGGCGGCAGACCGTCCCTTTCACCATGATCCGGGCGGTTTCCGGCGAAAGGCGCCCGGCGAGGACCGCTTCGACTGCCGCGGCGTCCGCCGGGTCGCGCAGATAGACCACCGCCTGCTTCAGGTCGGAGAGCGTGCCGCCGTGATTTGTGAGCAGCGCTTCGACATTCTCCACGAGCCGTTCCGTCTGCTTTGCGACATTGCGCGGATGAACGACCGCGCCGTCGCGGTCGATACTGGCCGTGCCGGAGATGTAGTAGTGCGAACGGTCGCCGTAGATGATCCGCGTGCCGCGTTCGAAGGTCACGCCGTACACATGCGTCGGGGAGAGGTGATCGAGGGCCTGCATATACTCGATCTGCTCCGGCCTGTGGCCGAAAAGCGCGAACGAATCCATGCGCACAAGCCGCCAGTACGGGTCGGACGACCCCTCGATGCCGGTGCTCGCGATGTAGTGGGTTTTCTCCGTGAGGCCGTACTTCCGGAAGAGTTCGCGCCGCGCGATGACGAGGTTTTCGTAGTTGTTGTCGATGTCGCGGCAGTAGATCCAGGTGCGCTGGAGGTTTTCCGCGACGGTGCCGCCGAAGCGCGAGAGGGTGTGTTCCGCCTCGTCGAACTCCTCGCGCATCTGCGGTCCGCTGCCGCGAGAAACGAGCTCTCCCGTGCGGAAGAAAAGCTGCCGGTAGTGCTTCAGCCGGAGTTCCAGCAGCGTACCCTCGCGATGCGCTTCGGCCTCCGGGGAGAGGTGGTACGCCTCAAGCGCGATGCGCGCGTTTCCGGCCGGCGGCTGGCCGACCGTCGCGGCGTCGCGGCCGAACAGCTCCCGCAGCTCCTTCGCCTGGTTCGCGATGTCGCTGAGGTGAAAGCGGATCCAGACCGGGAGCGTCCCGGCGGACGCTTCGCGGTAGCGCGCGAGCAGTTCTTCGGCCTCCTCCCGGAAATTCCGCCCCGGAACGGAGCTCATGGCGAAAAATGTCTCGGCAAGCGCGCCGGGGGCGGAAAATGTCGAACGGGTGGTCATCGGGAAACCTCTTATTTCTTCGGACTCTTTTTCGTCTGTGTCATTCGGTTCAGCTGCGCGTCGATCGCCCGGCCGGCGTTCTCGACGCGCTTGCGGTAGCCTTGGCGGACCTCCTCGAGCCGCAGCTCCTGAAGCCTCAGCCGTACCGCGATTTCGGCGGAGGTGCGGTTGTACTGCTCCGCGAGCAGCTCCCGGAGCCGGGCGCGGAGCTTCTCCCTTTCCGCTTCCTCCTTCGCCTGGCGGAAGAGACGGCTTGTCTCCTGGATCGCCTCGGCGGTCTCCTGCTTCCGGAGCCTGTTCGCTTCGAGCCTGCCGACGATGAAGGTTCTTGCACTTTCCGGGTCGCTGCGGCAGAGGGCGGCCAACTTTTTCTGCTCGGCCTCATCCAGCCCGAAGATCATCTCTCCGGCGGCGTAGGCGAGGTTCTTCTGATCCTTCAGGATTTCACGGAGCTCGCGCTGCGGAACCGGCTCCCGGTCCGGCGTCTTTTCCTCCGCCGGCAGGAGCATCGAGGCTGTGACGCCGCAGAACAGAAGCAGTCGTAAAACGTGATTCATATCCCGATCCTTTCCGATTCGCCCGAGAGTATTTTCTCCACCTTGCCGAGTTCCGTGCCGATGTCGGAGATCCTGCCGAGCAGCGCGGAGCCGTCCCACTCCGGATTCGCGGCGGCAAGCGGCGTTTCCGTGCGGGGTTCGGTAAATTCAGCGGCGATCAGGAACACCGTGAAGAGCACGGCCGCCGCCGCCCCGGACCAGGTCAGCGTCTGCCGGAAAACGCGGCGGCGCTTCAGGGCCCGGCCGCCGCGGCAGCGCGCAAGCATGTTCCGCCTGAGCGCCTCCGGCGCGGCGGGCGCGGCGGGATCGGCGGCGGCGAGGGCGGCGAGCAGCTCCCGGCGGCACTCCGGGCATTCGAGGCAGTGTTCGGCGCTTTCCCGGTCGAGCGCGCCCTCCGATTCATGAATGCGGCGGACGATGTTCCGGCACTTGTTCACTCTTTCCTCCTGAATTCTTCGAGTTTCCGTTTCAGCTTCTTCAAGGCGTACTGCATGCGCATGACCGCGGTCTGGACGGCGCAGTGCTGCCCCTCCGCGATCACGCGGAACGAAATTTCATTCTGCCGCATCCGGAACACCGCGAGCTGTTCCGGCGCGAGTTCATCAAGCGCTTCCTCGAGCTTCCGGCGCAGTTCCTCTTCTGCGAGGCTGTGCCACGGTTCGGTTCCGGACGGCAGGTCGGCGTTCTCGCATTTGCACTCGATGCCGCCGCGGCGGTTGTTCCGGCGGATCGCGTCGATCGCGAGGTTCCGGGCGATCCGGAACAGCCACGGCCTGAAGCTGCCGTCCGTCCGGCAGCCCGGCAGCGCCGAGCACACCCTGATCCAGGTCTGCTGGAACACGTCGTCCGCGTCGGCGTTCCGGAGCATGCTTCGCAGATAACCGTAAAGCTGCTGCTGATACCGGTTGTAAAGCCGCTCGAATGCGGCGTCCGATCCATTCAGAAAGGAATCGATCAGCTCTCTGTCGCTTTCATCCACTTTATCCGCACCGCCGCTTCCGTTGCCGTCCTACACAGACTATAACGCCGGAAATCCGGATTTATAATGGCCGTCGGCAGGAATTTTGCGATTTTTTTCGGAAATGGCGCATTCCGCGCGGATTCCGGAGCGTCCGGGGGCGGTTCCCGGTTGAAAGCGGAGCATTTCCCGTGTATATTAATCAGTCATGCTTTTGAACGGAAAGGACGGAACGTGTATCAGGACGACAGGAAACGGCGGTGGGCGGTTTTCGCGACGGGGCTCGCCGTCGCCGGGATCGGCGTGGCGCTGACCACACAGGCGGGGCTGGGGACGAGCCCGATATCGAGCGTCCCGTATGTGCTGACCTTTATCGTGCCGCTGAGCTTCGGGCTGCTGACGCTGCTGGTGAATGTGTTTCTCGTGCTCGGTCAGGTCGCGCTTTTGCGCAGGGAGTTCCGGAACTTCCAGTACCTCCAGATTGCGGCGACCGGCGTCTTCGGGCTCTTCATCGACCTCGGCATGTGGATGACCGCTCCGCTGCGGACCGGAATCTATCCGCTCCAGGTCGCGGAGCTCGTTGCCGGATGCCTGCTGCTCGCAGCCGGAATCAGCTTCCAGATCATCGCGGATGTGATGTATATCCCGGGGGAGGGGATGGTCAAGGCGATCGCGGGCAGATTGAAGTGCCAGTTCGGCTCGGTCAAGGTCTGCTTCGACATATCGCTCGTGGCGCTTGCGGTCGTGCTGTCGGCGGGATTCCTCGCGGAGATCCGCGGGTTGCGCGAGGGGACGCTGTTCGCGGCGTTCCTCGTGGGGACGTTCACGCGGCTGCTGCTCCGGCGCGTCCGGCCGTTGAAGCTCTGGTTCTACGTGCGCCGGGCCCGCGCATAGCGGCCGCGGCGCATTAACGCGCCGCGGCGGGGACGGGGCTACCGCCGTCCTGCGCGGACCGCGTACATCTCCCTTGCGATGTCCCGCGCGGCCCGGACGACTCCCCGAACCGGGTGCGGCATGGCTCAGGGTTCGAACAGCAGAGCATGGACTCCCATGGCTCTGCGTGATTTCGCTTTTCAACGCAGGAGCAGGAGATTCAGCCGGAGTCAGGTATTTGAGTCGTCCATTCTTCGCATCACGACTTCTCCTGCTCTGTGAGTTTGTGGCGGTATTTGCGCAGATATTCGCCGGGGGTGACGCCCTCCCGTTTCCGGAACATCTTGATGAAGTAGCCGGCGTTGGCGAAGCCGCAGCGGTCGGCGATTTCACCGATGGAGACATTGGCGGATATCCGAAAATGGAATTTCGCTTTTTCGATCCGCAGCATATTGAGATATTCCCAGGCGGTCATTCCCGTCGCGTTCCGAAAGAGATGGCAGAAATGGGTTTTGGTGGTATTGGCTGTGGCGGCGATTTCTTCGAGCGTCAGGGGACGGAGCAGATTTTTCTCCATGAACGCAATGGCGCACTCCACCTGCGCGCCGTACCCCAGCTCCGCCTTGCATTGCAGCGGATACCGGCCGAGCCAGACCAGAATTCCGATCAGCAGGGCGGATGCGGCCTCCTCGTAACCGGGCTGGCGGTGCAGAAGTTCCTTGCAGAGTTCAGCCAGCATCCGGGTAAGGCGGCTGCATTCGTTGGGGGAGATCGAGAGCGTGAGCCGCGCTTCTCCGAAGAGCGAGGCGAGTCCCGGAAGCTCGAGCATTTGTTTCCAAGAGTCGCCGAGGATGGAGGGGTCGAACATAATATTGCATAATGAAAAATCCGTTCCGTTCCGAAACATATGGGAGTCCTCCACCGGAATCCCCAGAATGTCTCCCAACTTCAGCCGTTCCTCGACGATCCTCCCGTCCGGCAGCTTGCGGCAGTGTTCCGCGCAGCCGCGGAACACATAGAGAATCTCAATGAAAGAGTGGCGATGGAGAACGACTTTCTGGTCGTTATCTTCCGTAATGAACAGGGGGTAATTTCCAAATACCGGGAATTCGGCCCGAACGGCCTGCAAGGTCCAGGTGTACAGCATAGGTCACGTTTCTCCCGAAACCGAAAAATCGTCTCAAAAAATCGTCTTAAAATTGATTCCCTTTGTCAATATAACCGGAATCCGGGATATTGCAAATCGATGAAAACGCAATATCGTACCATCGATTCGCAATATCGTTTCTTGGCAGAAAATGGACACTGTGGTATAATTTACCTATAAAGGAGGCTCTTGCATTATGATTATGAACAGCAAACGTTTTTTTCCATGTATCGAACTCCTGTTGTATGCAGCCAGGGGGAGCCGGGGAAATTACCCCCCGGTGGCGCCAAAAGGAGCGGAGCGACGAACGCGGCATTGCCCGGCGGCGGCGCCTTGCCGCTTTACACTGATCGAACTTCTGGTGGTGATCGCGATCATCGCCGTTCTGGCGGCCATGCTGCTGCCTGCGCTGCAATCTTCGCGCGAGAAGGGAAAGGCCATCTCGTGCATGAGCAATCTCAAACAGATCGGAAGCGGCGTGATTCTGTACACCATGGATTACGGCGTCTTTCCCGCGACGTGTGAAGCGGCGGGACACGAATTCAAGAATCAATGGCACGCCGTCCTCGACGCCCTCTATTTCGGCAACACGAGAAAAGGCAATAAGGAAGCAAGGGGACTCTTTGCCTGTCCTTCCTATACCGGGAAATGGAACGGGACCTGGGGATACGGCGCCAATACCGGGCTGATGCCGCATTTTCAGGACGCCGTCAACACGATGAAGGAACATATCTGCATGGAACGGGTATCCGCCCCCTCGCAGTGCATGATGATCGGCGAGGTGCCGTACAATTGGTATATCCACTATTCGATGTACGTGTTCAACCTGAACACCCACGTCAGATTTGATCACTCCGGCGGCAAACGCCAGAACGGGGTGTTTGCCGACGGCCACGCCCAGACGATCCTTTACCGGAGCGGAACTTCCGATGTCTGGCGGACACTCGAATTTCCCACACGGAAATATACCTGGTGGGGGTATTATGTCAATGAAACAACGAAAGCCTACTGACGATGAAACTTTATTTTTTATTTGCCGTCGTGTTTTCTGTCTTCTTTCTCGATGCGAAGGAGATTCCCCTTGCGTTTGGAAACTTGTCGCCGAAAACGGTCGTCTTTTACCCCAAAGGGAGCTGCGATGTTGCGCGGCAGGAACTTATTGAGGAGAAACCCGCGCTCCTGATCGAATCCAACGCGGATGAAAAAAAGCACGGCGAATTCTCCATCTCCAAAGGAATGCCCGCCGTTGCCGCTGCGAAACGAATCAGGATCGAAGTCGCCGTATGGTCCGACGATGTGCCGGAAATCGGTGCATTGTTTCTGCGGATTCGCGACCGGGACGGAGAGATTTTTCAATTCCCCGGCACCTTGCCGAAAGAAAAAGAAAAGGGGAAAGGATGGATTGTTCTTGTCTATGAGATCGACCCGGAAAAGCTGCCCGCCGGCGACACCTGGGGAAACAAAGAAAAACTCAACCGGAAGCTGGATTTCCCGTTTCAGATCAACGGTTTCGGATTCCAGTACCGCAAAACACGCGGCAATGTCACCTTCGCCCTGGGCGACGGGAAGATTTTGACGGAGACGGAGTGATATGAAGAGACCGCTTTTTGTTGCGCTGCTCTTTTTCTGGGGGCTCGTTTTACCTGGGGTGGAACTGAGTGCGGAACTCGACACGGGAACTCCCTGGAATGCTGTCTTCCCCGGCCGTGAAGCGCAAAGCGCGTTTCTTCTGCGCAACACCGGCGGAAGCGCGAAGAACGTTCAGGTGCAACTGACTATGACGGATGTGAATGGCAATATCCTCTACGTTCTGGAGCATCCGGCGTCCGCCATTCCCGCGGGCGGGTCACTCCGGCTGCCGCTTCGCCCGTGGGACAAATACGGCTTCTATCAGGTCGCATACCGCGTTTCCGGCGATCTTGCGCTTGAAGGGAAACTATCCTGCGTTTTCATGAAACCGGCCGGTCCCGCCGAAAAGAAGCGGGGCGGATTCTCCTTCGGCGTTCACATGCATTCCGAGCGCTATCCGGAAGCGGAGCAGCGCATCATGGCGCGGGCGGCCGGCGCCTGCGGAATCAATCTGGCCAGAATTCAAGTCAAGTGGTGGATGTGCGAACCGGAACAGGGGAGGGGATTCCGGTTTGACGGCGCGGAGCGTTATCTCCGAATTATCGAAGAGCAGAATATCGAACCGATGATTCAGATCGCCGGAATACAGAAATGGGGAGTCGATCCGAACTGGAAACCCCTGCGCGACTTCCCCGACCAGCGGATCTGGAATGCGCTGCCGGAGGTGAAGCAGTATGCCGCGTTCACCAGGGCGACGGTCGGACATTTCCGGGGCCGCTTCCGCTATCTGGAGATCGGGAACGAACCGGATCTGCTCTTATTTGCGAATTACTCTCTGAAGGATTACATCACGCTGCTCAACGGCGCCTATCGCGCCGCCAAGGATGAAACGCCGGAAATCCAAGTGATGAACGGCGGTTTCGCCACCGTCACTTATCACGATCTGGCGGTCGAACCGGATTATGTCCGGAACTTTCTCCGGCAGACCCGGGGGAAGGGATATGATGTTCTGGCGGTTCATTTCCACTCGGATTACCTTTATTACCGAAAGTGCCTGGACGAGTTCCTGGAGATGAAGGCCGAGTTTGCGCCGGAGACACCATGGTATCCCAACGAGACCGCTTATCCCAGCGCCGCCGGCTGGTGCACGGAGCTGGAACAGGCGCACACGCTCTGGAAGAAACTGCTGTACTCCTGGACCCGGGGAGCGGAGGGGTACGTCTGGTACAACTTCCGAAGCAAACCGGAGTATCCCAAGGGGCATTCGGAGTACGAATACGGTCTCCTGACCGGAGAGTTTCTACCGAAACCGGCCTACGCCGCCTATAATACGCTCATCGCCCACTTTGCCGGAGCGCAATTTATCCGGGTATTGAGTGAAAAAGGAGCTGACCGCGAGCTTTATCTCTTCCGCGCGGCGAACGGGGATTGGCTGATTCCGTTCTGGGGGAACACGGCGGACAGCCGCCCTGTTCTGCTCTCCGCCGAGGGACGGAATCTTCAACTCTTCGACCTCTGGGGGAACGGCAAGAACGTCGAACGCTCGAAGAATCACACCGTTTGCGTCGAACCCGCGCTCCAGCCCGCGCTTCTGCGCTATTCCGGTCCGGAACCCGTTTTGATCGGGAATTTTTTGACTCCGGGACAGGAGATCGTCATCGCGGAAAACGTGCCGGGGGAATTTACGCTGACGGTGAACAACCCTCTGCGGGAAGAACTTCAGGGTACGCTGGCGCTTCGCGCTCCCGGCGGAATTTCCGTCACCCCTTCCGCCTGCCGTTTCCGGATCGCGGGCGGCGGGCAGGAGGCGTTTCACTTTGCGATCGCCGCCGATCGCCCCATCCGTCCGCAGGAGGACCAGTTAACCGTATTCTGCCATGCCGCCCCGCTGTGGGAAGGGAGCATCCGGCGAAAAATTTCGGGCGTCACCTTCCTGAAGGCGGAGTTCGAGGATCTGCCGGATTTTGTTCTGGAGGAACGTTCGCAGACGCACACGTTTTTCCCGAATGCGCCGGATACCAGTCATCTTTTCTGGAGTGGGCCCGAAGACCTGAGCGCCCGGATCTTCACCGCCGTTTCCGATGGTAAAATGAAGGTGCGAATCGAAGTTTTGGATGATGTTCACCGCCAGAAACACGCCGGTTCCGAAATCTGGCGAGGGGACAGTGTGCAGCTCGCAATCGCAGTTCCCCGACAGCAGGGCAGTTGGAAGTTCGGAGTTGCCCTGCGGGAAGACGGCGTCACCGAAACCTTCTGCTGGGAGACTCCCGAGGGATTTGCCAAGGAGCGGCTGCGGCGGGCGGTCAAGAGCTCCATTCAGCGGGACGAGGCGAAAAAAACGACTCTTTATCTCCTGTCGTTTCCGCTGACGGAACTTGGGATCGGTCGGAAGACCGCAGAGAACGGATTCCGCTTCAATCTGCTGGTCAATGACGACGACGGCGAAGGGCGTGAAAGCCTCATACGCATCGCAGACGGATTCGGCACGGGCGTGGAAGACCTGACGATTTTGCCCGAATTGAGGTGTCCGGCTCGATGAAGCGGCTCTTTTTCTGATTTTCCTGCTGCTGCTTGCCGCGAGTTGCTACACCGTCTGGTCCAGTCGGGAACAGACGGCGGAGGTTCCGGTGATCGTCTGGCAGACCGACGCCAATCCGTAGCGCGAGAGCAGGTTGAACTTTTCCGGCAATGGCTGCTGAAAAATGGCCATTCCGGGAGGGGGACGTCTTGAAACCGGCCGGCGACATCCTGCTCCAGACCTCGACCAACCAGAGCACACTGATTCAGACGGTGTCCGGGATGGCGGGCGATGTTTTTGATTCGTATGACGTCTCCGGTTACCAGCAACTCGGTGTCGGTGTGGACATTACCGACGAGGCGAACCGACGGGGATTCGGACTCGGCGACACCTACCCCGGAATGAGCGGGCTTCTGACTGGACCGGACGGCAGGCAGTATGCCTATCCCTGCAACGCGACCAGTCTTTCGCTCTGGATCAATTTGACGACGCTGGAGCGATACGGCTTCGGCCGCCCGGACTCCGGAAGCGTTTGAGGAGATGGGCAAAGCCTATGTGGAGAAGGCCAATCCGTGAGATGGAGTGGGCGCAAAGCATTGCCCTGCCTCCGTTCAGCAGCTCTTATGTCAAGACTGGCTCCTCCAACTGGATGCAAAAAGGACTCGCGCTGTATTTCAAGGCCGCCTGTCGGCGGAGACGGCTGTCGAGCAGGTTGCGGAGCGTTACAACATGGAGATCGAGACCACCAAAGCGGCCAATCCCACCATGCGGAAACAGCGGCGGGCTGATTGGGAAATCCAGCAAAAAATCGACGCCCGCAAAGCGGCGAACAAACCGATTCCCGCCCGCTGGATCCGAAATCCCTTCTATCTCAAATATTACAAAGACAGAAACCTTCTGGAAGAAACGCCGTAAGGAGCGTTCGGCGCCATGGGCGGGCATTCGAAAGCGGTTTGAAGTGCGGACTCGACGGATACAAGTGCGTCGGCTTCCTGCTCGCCGCGCGCTGACGGCTCTGTCCGAAAAGCACAGTTCGGACAGAACCGGCTATCTCGGCGGCGTGTGACGCAATTCCCGGCAGCCGTCACTCCGCGGCAAGCTCGAAGAAAACGGTGTTCCCGTGCTTCAGCTTTGCGGTGTCGAGCTCTATCCTGAGCTGATCGCCTTCCGCTTTCAGCGGCAGCTTTTCGCGGCGGCTGCCGTCGAGGCCGAGCGCGTAGAACTCCGTTTTACCGGCGTTGCGGCTCCTGAGCGCCGCTTTGAGCCTGCCGGTCCGCAGCAGCACAGGAGCGCCGCCGAGGTTTTTCAGCGTTTCGAGGTCCGCGCCGAGCTGCTGGCCGCTGTTCGCCATTTCTGTCGAATAGACCAGCACGAGCCGTCTGCTCTCTTCCACCGTCTTCCCGTCCATGGCGCAGACTCCGACGCAGGCGGGGACGCTGCTGCTTTCGATCGAAAGCGCGTTCAGGGTCTCGGAGCATCCGGCCGGGAGCGTCGCGGCTTCGGTGCGCGGCGTCGTGATTTTCAGCACGTTCCGGCCCGCGTCGAGCAGGAGTTCGCCCGTGTCGCTTTCGAAGATGCCGCGTTCGGGATCGGTCCGGTTCGAGGCGGAGAGAATTCCGCGCTTCTTCATCGCCCGTACCGTTTCCGCCAGTGAGAAGTTCCGGTCGGCTGTTTCAAGCACCTGCGTGAACCAGTCGTGCGCCTGCACCTGCGCGGCTCCGGCCGGCAGGATCGCGAGGTCCGGCTCCGGCAGCTCCGGCACGGCCGCCGGTTTCGGCAGCTCCGGAAACGTGAGGCCGAAGCCGCAGAGCAGCGTGAGCTTGTTCTGCTCGCTCGACACCCCCCTGCCAGTGTTGCTGCCGGAGAAGAGCCAGCTGTTCGGAACCGACAGCACGGCCTGCTTCCGGGAAGGCGTGAGGTCGCCGCGCCGGAAGAGGCATCCGGCCAGGAACTCCCCGGCGCGCGACACGGCCGAGTTGCCCGCGAAAAAGCAGCTGACCTGCTGCGGTTTCCCTTCCAACAGGACGGGGTGGCTGTGGATCGAGAGCATGCTGTAATCCTGAAATGCCGCGTAGCCGCCCATGACCAGCCCCGCTTCGTGCTGGTACGGGTTCCAGAAGCAGTGGTTGAACTCCCCGACGAACATCGGCCGACCCGCGATGCGGGTGGAGTTCAGCCCCCGGAAATTCGAGGCGAGCTGCCCGACCGAGCTTTCGGCGCCGACGCGGGAGCCGGGATTCGCCCAGCTGGTGGGGTGCTGAAAATAGGAGTGTGTGTCGATGACCGGGAGCGTCTCGTAACTGCTTGCGATGGAGTAGAGCGTGTGGTAGCTGTTCTGCGTGACCAGCCCCGGATATCCGGCCTCGCGGACCGTCTTTTCACACCAGCGGTTCATCTCGGCGGTCTTCTCGAAGAAGAAGGTTCCGAGGTCGTTCGCAAGGGCGCTCGACGCATCGCCGTGGCGCGGGACCGGCGCAGCCGCGAGACCGGATCTGCGCAGCTCGGCCGGCCACTCCTTCTGCGGCTTCGAACCGTAGCGCCTGTTGAGCCAGTCGCGCCAGAGGGAGACGAAGAAAGCGTACTCCTCCGGATTCTCCTTCTCGACCTTGTCGAGCCGGGCGATGCCGGAATACTGTTCGTTGTGGAACTCCACGGCGACGATGGCCGGGTCGTCCTTCCAGGCGAGCCCCGTGTAAGGATTCACATGGTTCAGCAGTGTGTTCACGCCGTACCGGAACCGTTCGCGCTGAAATTCCGCGCCGAGGTTCAGCATGAGCTTGTGCATGTCGCGGTCATTGCTGGTCGCGCGGTAGTTCGCATTGCTGCTGTAGAGCCCGAAGGAGAGGACGACGAGCTGGAGGTAGATGCCCTCCTGCCTGAATTCGGCGAAGAGCCTGTCCCAGCGGTCGAGGTATTTCGCGCTGATTGCCATGTCGCGCCCGGAGTCGCGGCAGAGCCACTGGTCGAGGCCGTGCGTGCGGAAATAGTTGTATCCCTGCCGCCGCGCCGCCTGCGCGAAGAGGCGGGCTTTCCGCCGGAACTCCTCATCGCTGCCGCCGACCCAGATGTCGTCCGGGATGCCGCTGGAGAAACCCTGGAGCCGCACGCTCCTGCCGGGGGCGTTTTCGAATTCAAGCGTCCCGGTTTTCGAGACGCGGGCGCGGCCGTGCTTCCCCGCGGGGACCTCACTGAGCATGGAGAGGTCGAGTGCGCTGCCGGGCCGGACGGCGAGGCTCGAAAGATCGACCCGTTTCCACTCCGGCCCTTCACGGTAGGTGACCGGTTCGCGCGGGACGCCCCAGGCGAGGCTCCACCCCGCGGAGCCCGCGAGCACGCGGACCGCCAGCAGGTTTTTGCCTTTCCGGACCGGCAGGAGCACTTCGTGGCTGTCGTAGACGATGCTTCCGCCGTTGCCTCCGGCGAGTGTGTCGTACACCTTTTCTCCGTTCACGAAAATCTCCATCCAGTAATCCGCCGAGAAGCCGGCCGGCATGTACCCGGTCTCCGGGGAGGTGAATTCATTGAAGAGCACCGCCTCCCGCTTCGGTGAGAAGCTCCCACTCTGCCGGGCGAGGTCGATCGAATTCGCATTGTCCGTCCGCATCGGGACGGAAACGCGCCGGGCGGCGGAGTTTTCCGGGAGCCCTCCCGAGGCGGCCGGAAGCGGGCCCTCCGTAAACACCAGCCACCCGTCCCCGAGCCGGAACGGGATCGCGGCCGGGAGCAGCGTGATGCCGCTGAGCGTAAATTCGCCTTTGAGCATGCCGAGCTGGATGCTGAGTTCACTGCCGTCCTCCGCCGGGTCGGGATCCTGCGGCGTGAACGGAAAGCGGAGCGTGTGCTTTCCCGCGCCGAACCGGAAGAGCTTCGATGCGCCGAGCACACGCGGATTCTTCTGCGTGCGGTAGCTCACATAGATCTCCGACGCGGCGGGGGAGTCGATCGTGAATTCGAGGACGTGTTTCTTTCCTCCTCCAAGCCGCACCGGCTGCGACAGCTGGAGGTGCCAGTGCGCCGTATCGGCCGGGACCTGCGCTGCGTTGAACCGGAAAATTCCTCCCTGCCGTTCCAGGGCGGAGGTTTCCGCACTGCGGCCGCCGAAGCGCAGGGTTTTCCAGCCGTCGTCCTGCAGCAGGGAGCCGGCGGAGAGCGAGAGGCCCGCGCACAGGATCGCGGACCACGTCAGAAGAGATCGGATCATTTTCGGGGTTCCTTGATTTACGGAATTTCGACGCCGTTGCCGTCGAAGATCCTGACTATTTTCGACCGGGTCCGCAGCTCGGTGAGGGAGTTGGACCGGGCGCTGCCGTCGAGCATCACAGTGCTGCAGCGCGTCTGGTGGCGCAGGATGACGTTGCCGTCATTGCCCGGAAAGCGGTTGAGTGAGCAGCTTCCCGCGCCGTCGCCGGAGGCGGAACTCCCGGCGAAAACGCCGTCGGCCGCCATGACGATGGAGCCGGGCGAGCCTGACGGCAGGTAATTCCGCTCCCGGGTCCGGGTGATGCTGCCGCGCTTGACCATTGTGCGGTTCGGGTTCTTTCCGTCGCTCCAGTCGCCGGAGAGGTTGCTGTTCCACGCATAGATCTGCTGGACGACGGTCGGGCCGGGCGCGCGGTACGGCGCCGAGGGGCAGTAGAACTCCTTCAGCGCGGATCTGATCCGCGGAGCGTTTGCCGCCGAGACGGGGAGCGACAGGTCGGCCGCAGAGCCGGGCGAGGAGTGTGCGGCGACCCGCTGTCCCCAATTGAGCTCCGGCGTCCACCCGGTCGGCGCTTCGGCCGACGGCAGGAAGTCCGCTGAATCGTCCGCGTACATATGGACCTTCATTCCGACCTGTTTGAGGTTGCTGACGCAGTTGATCGACCGCGCCCGCTCCCGCGCCGTGTTCAGTGCGGGCAGCAGCATGGCCGCGAGGATCGTGATGATCGCAATTACGACCAGAAGTTCGATCAGTGTGAAATTTTGTGTTCTCATTCAGGGACTCCTTTCTGTTAACCGACTATGACCTTCGAAAAAGTTGCGGGTATGGAGAGGCGGTCCGCCAACTGGCGCATGGCGTCGCGGCAGCTTCCGCTGAGCGCTTCGCCGGAACCGGCCGGCCAGTTCGCCGCGAGCGCGCCGAAGAAAACGTTGTCCTGGAAAACCGGCAGCGCGAAGCAGTGGAACTGCCGGCATTTGCTCACCGGCATCTCCGCTGCTCCATCCCGGCGGATCGCGGCGAGTTCCCGCTTGACGTTTTCGCGGCCGCCCTGCGCCTCGGGCCAGTATTGAAGGCTGGAGCGGTCCGCGTCGGGAGGAGGCAATACGTCGATGATTTCGTCCTGCTCTTTTTCGTCGGCACAGGCGAGGAGCAGCCGCCCGCTCACCGTGCAGTAGAGGTCATGGTGGCGGACCTGGTCGAGATCGTAGCTGAAATCCGGATTGAAGTTGCTGCAGCAGGGGATGTGGCGCCAGCTCCGGTGGCGGATCGCCAGCAGCACGGACTGCCCGAGCTTTCGGGCGCACTCTTCGATCAGCGGGGCCGCCCGTCCGATGAAATCGTTCCGGCTCTGCTTCCGGCCGCCGGGAAAGGCCGCGAGCGGGCCGGCCTGGTATCCCTTGCGCGCCCCGGCCTGTTCAAGGTAGCCGAGTTCCACGAGGTCCTTCAGGATGCGGATGCAGGTCGGATGGGCGAGCTTCAACCGGAACACGACCTCCGAGGCCGGCACCGGCCGCTCCCGGCTGACCACATATTCCATGACATCGAATGTTTTCTGCAGTACTTTGATCATAGTGAAGTCCATATTGTGGATTTTGAAGTTTGCATCATAGCTTTCATGATCCCCGATATGAATATATTATGACGAAAACAGGAACGGAAGTCAAGATGAGCTGCCGGGAAAAGCAGAGATTTCTCCGCTTGAATCACATTATGAATTTAAGGGAAGAAGGCACGAAAAAGCGCCGCGGCAATATGCCGCGGCGCTTGAATCAACAGGTCGTCAAGGGTTACTTGACCGCTTTGATCCCCGCTTCGGTGCCCGGGTAGCCGGTGACCTTGCAGTTGATCATCTTGAAGACGAAGTAGTCGGTGGTGGTGACGATATACTTCGCGTTCAGGAGGACGTCGCAGCTGGCGTTCTTGCAGGCGTTGTAGGTCGCGCCCTGCTTGGCCAGGGTCTGCGGATCCTGGAACAGGCCGAGGCTGTTGTTGGTGCTGCCGACGAAGCTGCGGTCGGCGAATTCGCTCACGCCCCACGAGAAGACGTTGAAGAGAACATTCAGCTGCGCTTCGCCGCTGACCGGGGTATCCTTGTGGTTGATGACCGTTTCGAATTTGGCCGGGACGATTTCAGCCTTGAAATCGTTGGCGGCGTCATTCGTGTTGACGGCGGTGCAGCCGGTCATGACAACGGTGCCCGCGATGGCGGCGACGGCGAGGAGAAACAGTTTCTTCATCTTGTCTTTCTTTCCTTTGTTGTTGTTTCCCGCCATGATGAAGACATTCATGGCGCTTCTGCGCTCAATATAATGCCGCCCTGCGCGGTTTGCAACTGCGTGAATCCCTGTTTTTGAATAAAAAACAGATATTTCTGAGGGTAAATTATATTGATATTGAATTAACTCGAATGAACCGGAATGTGAGGATCCGGTGGGTAAAAAAAGCCTCCCGGAGAAAATCCGGGAGGCCTGGAATCATATGGCGGCGCTTGGAACTTATCCCTGAATAAAGAATTGGCCTGACGCCGCGCCGGAATGTCAGTCGTGAAGCCTGATGAAATCGGTGATACTTGAGGTATCGGCGATTTTAACGGGCAAACGAATGGCGTTTCGCCGCAAATCAGGAAGGTTCGGCTTATTCAGGGATAAGCTCTTATTACTTCGCCTGTTCGTTTTTCTGGAGAACGCCCGCTTCGAGCAGCTTGTCGATCAGCTGCTGCATCGAGTTGAACGCGCCGAGGAAGCCCTGCGGCGGCATGATGATGCGCTCGTTGACCACCGGGGTCGGGGCCGAGCCGTCTTCGTTCGGCTGAAGCGTGACAAAGTCAAAACGGACCATGCCGCCGGCGAAGTGAATCTGACCGATGCCGTCCGCGAAAATTTCCTTCTTGTGTTCCATGCTTACCAATTCTCCTTTATTTAATTGGTTTCTCCTGTTCAGTGCGGTTTTCCTGCTTTTCCGTTTGGGCGGATATTACAATAATACACCCTTTCGCGAAAAAGTCAAACGGCCGGGCTAAAAATCAAATTTAAAATAATTGTACAGATGGGTCCGCTCCCATCCGTACCGGGCGTAGAAGCTTTGCGCGGGGAGGTTCAGGTCGTCGCAGTTCAGCTGCAGCCGCACGGCCCCGCGCCGCTTTGCCCACTGCGCCGCCGCTTCGAGCAGCTTCCTCCCGATGCCCTGCCGCCGGAACTCCGGGTGCAGCACGAGATCCTCGATCTGGGCGGAATACCCGCCCATCGCTGTAGAGATAAGCAGCTGGACGCCGCAGAAGCCCGCGATGCGGCCGCCGCGCTTCGCGGTCAGCAGCACGGCGCCGGGCGATTCAAGCATGAGCCGGAGCCCCGCAATCTGCCGCTCCGGATCGGGCGTGAAATCCTGTTCGAGATCAAGCAGCTGCGTGAGCAGCGCGCAGAGCTCCGGCAGTTCGG
>JABLYX010000005.1 GCA_018265615.1 Lentisphaeria bacterium | reverse complement strand
CGGGGCGGCTGCCGGGCGTGATCCGGCTGCAGGCCGACTATTTCCGCGACAACCTTCCGGCGATGCGGGCGTGGAACATCGGACTCCTGCTGCCGTGGGACGACTATGCGTTTTACGCCCCGAACCCCGGCACGTTCGATGCCGTGGAGAACCCCGGCCGGCTGGAGCGGCTGAACCGCCCCGGCCTCGTCCCCGATTTTTTCAACTGGGGCGACTATATCCTCACCGCCCACCAAGGGCAATTCCGCCTGAGCCCGCTCGGAGAGGCCATCAAAGAGTGGAACCGGCCGCTCATTGCATGGATCGGCGGAGCAAAGAGCTTCACGACGAAAGAGCACGTCTATCTCCCCGGCGAAACGGTCGAAAAGCAACTCGTGATCCTGAACGACACCCGGAAGACGGCCGAATGCTCTTATGAACTGTGGATCCGCAAGGTCAACGCTCCCGCCATCCGCGGCAAAGTCACAATCGAACCGGGGCGGAAAGCCGTCATTCCGGTGAAAACTCCCCTGCCCGCTTCACTCGCACCGGGCTCATATGAACTTGCCGCGAACTTCCGCTTCGACAACGGTGAACGCCGCAGCCATGCGTTCCGGATCGACGTGACGCCGCCGCTCCCGCCATCTCCCGCCGCCGCGCAGCCGGTCGCGCTGTACGATCCGAAAGGGATGACCGCGAAGCTGCTCGACGGGCTGAAAATCCCGTATCGCCGGATTTCACGCTCCGCGAGCCTGAAAGGAGTCAAAACCCTCGTGATCGGCCGCGAAGCGCTCACAGCGGCGGATCCGCTGCCGAACCTCGACGCGGTTCGCGACGGACTCAACGTGCTGGTCTTCGAGCAGCCGACGGCGGCACTCGAACGCCTCGGGTTCCGCTACAACGAATACGGGCTGCGGCGGCTCTTCCCGCGCGATGCCATGCATCCGGCGCTCGCGGGGCTTCCGCGGGAACTGCTCGCAGACTGGCGCGGTGAAGCCACGCTGCTTGCACCGTACCTCGACTATGACCAGTTCTTCTGCCCGGAGTGGCAGTGGTGCGGCTTCAAAAATACCCGGGTCTGGCGCTGCCGCAACCGAGGGACCGTCGCGCAGGCCCTGATCGAGAAACCCTCCGTCGGCAACTTCACGCCGCTCGCGGACGGCGGCTTCGCGCTGCAGTATGCGCCGCTGCTCGAATACAAAGAGGGCAAAGGACGCATCCTCTTCTGCCAGGCGGAGGTGACCGGCCGCACCGAACCGGAGCCCGCGGCAAAGCGCCTCGCGGCGAACCTGCTCGACTATATCCGCCAGGCGGAAACACCACGCTACCGTTCATACCGGATCATCGCGGGGCCGGAATTCCGGGCTTTCCTCGCATCGCTGAGGCTCGAAGGCGAACAGCCCGATGCGGATGTGATCGTCGCGGGCCCCGGCGCAAAGTCGTACCCCGACCTCTCCGCTGCCGTCGAATCCGGAAAAACCGTGCTCGCATTCGGACTCTCCGAAGCAGAGCTCAGGCAATTGCTGCCGCAACTCGACATCGCAACGGCGAAGAACCGCCCGTCGCAGACGGCCGATCTCTCCGCCCCCGAACTGCGCGGAATCTCGAACCTCGACACCGCGTTCCAGACCCGGCTCGACTACGCGACGGTCGACAGCCGGGAACTCACGGTCAAAAAGATCGGCAAAGGAACGGCGGTCATTGCGGGGGTGACTCCTTCGATGCTGGATCCTGAAGCGTTCTTCCGCCTGCGTTCCAGTTGCCGGAGGCGCACGTTCCTCGTGTCGCAAATCCTGCGGAACGCCGGAATCGCCTCCGGCTCCGTGCTGCTCGAACGCTTCAACTCCAAACCGGTAAAAGAACCGTGGCTCGAAAGCTATTATCTGCAAAATCCGATCGCCGGAGACGACCCGTACCGCTATTATCACTGGTAATCCGACAAAATCGACGTATCGTATATCATCTGAAAAAGGAGGCTTCCCATATGAATCACCATCTTCTGAAAACCATCACCCTTGCATTGCTGCTCGGCGGAGCCGCCTTTGCTGCCTCCGCGGAAAACCTGCTGCTCGCCCACACGACCCCGGACGGGCTTCCGAACGGGCGCAGGGCCCCGGAGGGCGCGACTGTCGCCGTCAGCGACGGAAAGCTCAACGTC
Organism: Lentisphaeria bacterium; assembly: GCA_018265615.1. Taxonomy (GTDB): domain Bacteria; phylum Verrucomicrobiota; class Lentisphaeria; order Victivallales; family Victivallaceae; genus Victivallis. The sequence continues at coordinate 121,568 of JABLYX010000005.1, read as the reverse complement.
GATTTCACGAAGCCGGGCTCCCTCCAGTACAGCGTCAACATCACGCCGGACCATCGCCGGCTGCTGCTCACCGGGGAGCTCGCGGGCGAAAACCTCGTACCCGGCAAAGAGGGATGGCAAAACGGGCGCATTGCCATGCGCTTCCTCGACAGCGCCGGGAAACAGGCCGGCGCCTGGCCCGCCGTCTTCGCGGTTTCGGGGAGCGGCGCGCAGAAGTGCAGCCGCGTCTACAACGTCCCGGCGGAAGCGGCCCTGCTGCTGGTTGAGCCGGCTCATTTCGGCGTCTCCGGAAAAGCGGTGTTCCGCAACCTCATGCTTGAAGAAGCGCCGCGGAATCTGCTGCTGTCGCCGAATCCGAACGGAATCCCGGCGGAGGGGTTCGACAAAGGCGCGGTCAGAGCGGTCGTGCAGGACGGCGGGCTCGACGTGACGATCGATGGAACCGGCAACTGCCGCCTGAGCATCCCGGTCGCGCCGGAGTGGAAATCGCTGAAGCTCACCATGCAATGGAAACTCACCGATGTGAAGCCCGGCGACGCCGACTGGAAGAACGCGCGTGTAGCCATGCGTTTCTACGGCCCCAAAGGCGGAGTCGGCGCCTGGCCGGAAATCTTCGCCGGAACGGGAACGGCCGACTGGACCGAATGCAGCCGCGTCTACGAAATCCCGGAGGGGGCAACGGAACTCTCCTTCGAACCGGCCAACTTCGGATCCTCCGGCAGGGTCGAATTCAGAAACCTCACGCTTGAGCTTGACGAGATGAAATAGGCGCTGTCTCCAACGCGGCAGGACAGGCTCTCCCTACTCGGTCTGGACGCAGCCGTCAAGGAACTTCAGCTTGGCCGGGGAACGCAGATTCTCGATGATCTTCGCCTCAATCTGGCGGATCCGCTCCCGGGTCAGGTTGAACCGCTTGCTGATTTCGACAAGCGGCAAACACGGCTGGCCGAACAGGCCGAAGCGCAGGATGATGATCTGCTGGTCGCGTTCCGGCAGCGTTCTCAGCATCTCATAAAGCTTCTCATAGAGCAGATTCCGGGCGAAGTCGCGGACCGGATTCGCTGAATTGTCATCGGCAATCAGGTCTTCGAGCATTGCGCCGTCGTCGGAATTGGCCACCGGAGCCTGCAATGAAATCGTCTGGCAGGACATTTTTTTGATCGCGCTCACACGCGCGACGGGCATTTCGAGCATCGCCGCAAGCTCCTCCACCTCCGGCTCGCGGCCGTTGGCCTGAATGAAGCGCTGTTCGGCCCAGGTCATCGAGTTGATCGCATGCACCATGTGCGCCGGGATCCGGATCACGCGCGACTGCTCCGCGATCGACCTCGAAATATTGTGCTTGATCCACCAGCTCGCATAAGTCGAAAACTTGTTCCCGAGCCGGAAGTCGAACTTCTCAAGCGCACGCAGCAGCCCGAGGTTCCCCTCCTGAATCAGGTCGTTGAACGGCAGCCCGCGGTTGCGGTACTTCTGGGCGATGCTGATGACGAGCCGCAGATTCGCTTCGATCATCTTCTGGCGCAGTTCCTGAAGCTCTTCGTGGATATCGAGAAGCTGGCGGATGTTCGCGGTGAACTCCGGCAGCGTCATCAGGAACCGGTCCTCAAGCATCTGGAGCCGCTGGCGGTTCACAGGCCCCGGCGTAAATTTGATTCTGGCGTCAAGATTGATGCTCGGCTGGAGTACCTTGACCCAGTCGATGATGATCTGGAAATACTCCCCGAGCTGATCGCCGGAGACGTCAAATTTCGACAGCACAGCAATCAGCGCCTCGCGGCGTTCAGGATAATCCCGGTTCCTGGCCTTGAATGCCGTGGAGAGTGCACTGTGGCTTTTCCTGAGCTCCTCGCGCCAGAGGGAAAGCTGGGAAAGCAGCTCACCCGACGAAATCTCCTCTTTGCGCAGGGACGAGGGCTGGAAATAATCGGCGGGGTCGGAATTGGAATTCAGGCACTCGTCCAGCAGCCGGAGATGCTCCTGCGTCACAAATCCGAACGCATGAAGCTTCTGCCGCATCCTCCGGGTGACGGCGTCGATTTGATTGCCGAGCTCCTCCTGCTGTTCCGGAGGCAGGGGCGGAAGTTTTCCGATCTGCCTCAGATAGCTGGAGAGGGAATCCGCAAAATCGTCGGATACGGTCTCCGGCAGCCTGACGCTGCCGGGAGCCGCCGGCGGAGTATTTTCGCCATTGTCTGCTGAATTCATATTGCCCATATCGCGGAACTCTTTAAACCGGGAGGCGCAATTTCCGCCGGTCCGGTCCGATTCCTTCTGTTGCTGCAGTATGACAATATACCACAGATTGAAACCATACATTGTTACTATAATACAGAAAAAGAAAACTTCAACTTTTCTGGCGGGAGTCCGAATCCTTTTTAGACTCTTTTTCTCCATCTGAGTGGCATTTTTCGATAAAAGAAGTCAATCTCAAACAAAAAACACGCCGATGCCGCCCTCCCCGGCATTTTCCCTCCGGGAATTCCCGGAAAAGGCAAAGCCGGAGAAATCTTTTTTTCAAAAAACAGAATTTTTTTTGAACCCGGCCTTGCAATTTCTGCGGCAGTAACTATATTATAAGACATCAGCACCGGGAATTCCGGAGCCGATGAAAAATGGGGCTGTAGCTCAGTTGGCTAGAGCGATACGTTCGCATCGTATAGGTCATGGGTTCGACTCCCACCAGCTCCACCATTTTTTAAACTCAAAGCACGTGATAACGGCTTCAACCGATACCGCGTGTTTTTTATTGTTTCCACGCGGCAACTGTGGCAAAGTTGCGGCAGGATTATGGCGTGTTCTGAGAAAGAATGCATAAATAACGCCGTGTGCAAGTTTTTTTCATGAGAAAATCCGCACAAATTGAAGGATAGGTTTCCCCTCGGCAGAATTGATCAAACAATTGATGATGTGAGCAAGCAGTTTTCGTCCGATGCGGACAGTCAAATGCCATAAGTCTCTTGCTCTGACCTTTTCAATTTGAAAGCGTTCGGCCAACTGTCCAATAACCGTTTCCATCAGCCGTCTCCGATTGTTCAACGATTGAACCTCCGCTTTGGGTCCTGTGGCTTTCATATTACTCCGTAAGAGCGTGTGGAGTGCAATTCCGGCCAGGTTAAACTCTTCTTTCATCGCCTCCTTGCAGAGATACCCCTTATCGCCAAGCACGTTTGCAGCCGCATATTCTTGCTGCAGGAGCAGCATTTCACGTTCATCGATATTCGCCGGAGCAACTTCGCAATCCAGGATAGCGTCCTGTTGGTCAATCAGCGGATATCCCTTCAAACCGTAATAGCGCATCGCTTCGGCGGCACAATAACCATAAGTGGCACTGCCCCTGAAGATACGAGAAAAATTGGCTCGTCTGAAGCCGCAGACTGGCATCGGAAAACCATCGGCAATACTCTGTTGGCTGCCGCTCGGCAAAAGATGCCGGACCAATATCTCCCGAATTTGCTGTTTTTGTTTCCTGAGATTGGCCGCTTGCCTCAGAAATGTGGATCGCGCCAAGGTTCGGAAACAACGCATGCCAATGATTGCGAAAATAACGGTGAATGGTTTTGTCACAATCCATTTCGGCCGATTCGCCAACTATTTCCATCGTGATTACCTCCGCATCAGAAAGCTTTGGGACCGAACCGCGACTTCAGTGATTTTTTCAGCTTTTTTGAGCATGTCATCTATCAAACAGTAAACTTCCGTGATATAGTCTTCCATGAGCATGTTTGAGCTGCCTTCCCTTTTTCAGCGTTAAGCATCAGAAAAGTAATGGTCCTTGGGGGATTTTCCACCTCAACATGCTCTTTTTTACGATTCAACCTCGGTTAAGAAACTTGCACACGGCGTGAATTTCCAATGATTCCAAGTCATCACCTCAAAATATCTTTTTTATCGACGACGCGGTCGATCTCTTGCTGGAGGGAACAAGCAAAACGCCTGGCCAGCGCGAGAAACTGTGCCTGCTCGTCCTCTTTCATTATTTTTATGCCTTGCAATGCAACGCCATTGGTGATCCGAACGATACCTGATGCCTGTTCCTTTCCGGCTTTGGTCAGAAAAATCTTTTTCCGCCGATGATCAGTTTTTAATTCCTTGCGGATAATCCACCCCCGATTCTCCAAGTCGTTGAGGATCAAAGCAACCATCTGCCGCTTGATAATCGCCGCATCGGCGATTTCCGCCGGGCTGACGCCGTCTGGATTGTTCAGGAGCAGCTCCAGGACACAATAGGTATTGGCTGATACATTGAAATGCCTCATCAGTTGGGTATAAGCGACATCGCATTGCCGCCAGATGTCCGCCCATTCGCCAATATTTTCAATTCGTTTGTCTTCCATAACTATATCCTGTTGAAATAATTGTATGGTACTTTACCCGACATTGAATATTTTTGCAATCACAATCTTCGCTTTTTCGCGTATTCGCTGGCATAAGGCATATAAAGCCGGAGTGAAAATGATTCCGACGAGAGTAGCTGAAAGCATACCGGAGAAGGTGGTAATTCCGATCGCCTTCCTGCTTTCCGCCCCTGCTCCGGTCGCGATCACCAACGGCAGTACGCCCAGCAAGAAGCTCCAGGCGGTCATCAATACCGCCCGGTAACGCAGATTGGCTCCGTTCATGGCGGCTTCGATAATAGAACATCCCCGCTCCCTTTCCACCTTGGAGAATTCCACCATCAGAATCGCGTTTTTAGCCGCCAGGCCGATCAGCATCACCATCCCCAACTGCGCGTAGATATCGAATGGATACCCGGCCAGAAACAAACCGAGCCATGCGCCGAAAAGCGCGAAAATCACCGAAATCATTACCGCAACCGGAATACTCCAGCTCTCGTATTGACCGACAAGAAAAAGGAAAGCGAATACCGCGGCCAGCGCCATCAGGAAAAATATCCGGCCTTCGTTTTCCCGTTCCTGATAGCTGATTCCCGTCCATTCGATATGGTATTGTTCCGGTCGTTCTGTTCCTTCAATCAGACGCATCAGTTCGCCGGAAGTGACGCCGGGAAATCCCTGCATATTCATTTCGGCGCTGATCATTTTGTTGAATCGGGTCATCCGGTTCGGTCCGACGATATACTTCAAGGTTCCAAGAGAGCGCAAGGGAACCATTTCGCCGTCGCTGTTCGGAACCTGTATTTCAAGGATATCGTTCTCCGAAGTGCGGAATTCACTGTCCGACTGGATCTTGACATAATAGGATTTTCCGTGCAAATTGAAGTCGTTGATATAGTAGGAAGCCAACTTTCCCTGAAGCGTTGAAAACACCGTCTCGGTTTTAACGCCCAGTGATTCGGCTTTTTGACGATCGAGGTCGAAATAAAGCTGGGGAGTATCCGCATTGAAGCCGTTTGCGGCATACATGACCCGCGGATCTTCACTCAGGGCAGCGGCAAAACGCCCCGCGGCATCCGCAAAATCATGGATGTCGATATCGCCGACTCCACAAAGATTGAACGTCACCCCGCTGGAATCGCCGATGTCGATGGCCGGCGGAGTGAAACTGGTGATTCTGGCTGCGGCGACCGTGCTGAGGCGTTGATTGACCTCTTCGAGAATTGCGCCCACGCTCAGGCCGGGAGCCTTGCGTTTATCCCAATGATCCAACACGATGACGGCCATGGCGGTATTTTCCCCCGAGCCGGACATGAGGCTGAATCCGGCAACAGTCAGAATCCGGTCAATCCCCTTTACGTCCTTCAGTTTGTCCTGAACCTCGGAAAGTGCCGCGAAAGTTCGTGCCTGCGAAGCGCCGCGGGGTAGTTCGATATCGCACATGATTGTACCTTTATCTTCCTCCGGCAGGAATGCGGAGGGAATTTTACCGTAGATCCAATAAATGCAACCGAATACGCATGCGGTCAACAGTGCGGTAAGAAGCGCCCGGCGAACCAGAATTCCGGTGCTCAGGATATAAATTTTCCGGCTGCCGTCGAGAATTGTATTGAAGGGACGGAAAATCAGCGGTGCGCGTTCCGGCGTTTTTCTCAGAATCAACCCGCAGAGAGCCGGACTGAGCGTCAGCGCCACCACAGTCGAGAGGCAGAGAGCCACGCACATGCTGACGGCAAACTGAATATAAATCCTGCCGATCATCCCGGCATAAAACGCCAAAGGCAGATAACAGGCGACCGTGACCAGCGTGGTGGCGATTACGGCTCCGGTGATTTGCCCCATCGATTTGATCGCGGCGGCTTTCGCATCGATGTCTTCACGCTCCATCACCGCCAGGGTGTTTTCCACCACGACGATGGCATCGTCCACCAATGAGCCGATCACCAAAATCAGCCCGAACATGGTGAGAACGTTGATGCTGAACCCGAAAAGCAGCAGAAACGGCAAAGTACCGAGTAAGGAGACCGGAATCGCGACCGCAGGAATCAACGTCGCGCGCCAATCCTGTAAAAAGAGATAGGTGATCAGTATCACCAAAACCAACGCGGATACGATGGTGACCATGATCTCCTTCATTGAAATGGTGATGAACTCCGTGGGATCAAAAACCAATTCGCAACCAACCCCTTCGGGAAAACGCTGTTCCCATCGGGCGATTTCCTCTTTTATTCTGTTCATCGTCGCCAGTGCATTGGCATCGCCGGAACGGTAGATGCCCAGAGCGATGACCGGAACTCCATCGAGAAGATCTCCGCCCAGATAGGTATTGGAACCGAGTTCGACGCGGGCAATGTCTTTCAGGTAAATGACGCTGTTGTCCGCATCGCGCCGGATCACGATATTTTCGAACTCCCCGGGCGTAATCAGCCGCCCGTGCACATTCAGTTTATAGGAGATGTAATCGTTGCTGCCTTCGGAACCGACATTCCCGGAGGCGGCCTGTATGTTCTGGCTGTCGATTGCATCCATGATTTCCGCGACGGATATTTTGAGTCCGGACATCCGCAACGGATCGAGCCAGACGCGCATGGCGTATTTCTTGTCCGACCAGATTTCAATTTGCGATACCCCTTCGATGCGGGCCAGCGCGTCTTTGATATTGGCGTCTATGAAGTTGTTCAATTCCGCCAGCGACAATTTCGGGCTGTCGGTGGTAAAAGCGTAAATGCCAAGCATGTCGCTGTTTCTCTTAATTACGGAAATGCCTTCCTTTACCACTTCGTTGGGCAGCCGAGGCTCGGCGCGTTTTACCGCGTTCTGCAAATTCACCATCGCAATATCGCTGTCGGTGCCGGACTGAAACGTCACCGTACAGAAGTATCCCCCGTTATTGTCGGCGGAAGAGGAGAAATAGAGCAGATTTTCGACGCCATTGATTTCGTCTTCGAGCGGAGTTCCGACCGTATCAATCACTACCTGGCTTCCGGCCCCGGCGTAATTGCAGGACACATAAAGCGTCGGCGGAGAAATTTCCGGGTACTCGGCAATCGGCAACCGGTTGATGGAAACAAGACCGGCCAGAACCAGCACCAAGCTGATTACGGCGGCCAGCCGGGGATGTTCAATAAATATTTTTGAAATCATTTCCGTCTCCGCTTACTTGACCGTCTTGACCGTTTCGCCGGGAAATACTTTGTGGTTACCGTCCACCACGACACGTTCGCCGACTTTCAATCCGGAAGCGATGAATTATACATTTGCTGAAGCATTGCCGACCCGCACCTTCCGTTTTTCAATGGTATTCGCGTCGTCAAGCACATATACGTAAACGGAATTCCGGTCATGCATCAATGCTGAAGGTAAAACCGCGGGAAGCTTTACCGATTCTTTCTGAGAAAGCGTGACGGTTACGGAACTGCCGGCAACCAGTTTCATGTCGGGATTTTTGAATTTCGCATACACCTGCAGCGTGTCGGTATTCCGGTTGGCCTCATTGTTGACCAGCTCCGGCTCTCCGAATTCGGAGTAGATACCGCCATCAGCCAGGCGGATGCGGATGGACGCATTTTTCCGAAACCCGGCCGGACTTCCGAAGAGGGAAAGAAAATCACGGTTGCTGATGGAAAAACGGACTCGTACCGGATCGGTTTGGATTACTTTCACCAATGTCCCGGAACCAGGAGAAACATAATTCCCCGCAGTGAAATCGGTTACGCCGATGGTTCCGGCTATCGGAGAATAAATCACTGTGTTCTTCAAGTTATCCCGGGCGGTAATCAATGCAGCTTCTGCGGCCAGCAAATTGGCTTCTCCGACCTGCATCGCCCTCAAACTGTTTTCCATGGAATCCCTGCTGGCCGCCTGGCTGTCATGAAGATGCCGAAACCGATTGTAATTACTTTCCGCATATTTGAATTCCGCCTTGGATAGAGCGACTGCGGCTTCTGCGGATTTTACCGCCGCATCGTACTGAGTCGGATCAATCCGATAGAGGACCTGCCCTTTTTCAACAGTATCGCCATCGCGAAAGTTGACCTCCGTGATTTCCCCGGTGACCCGCGCCACCAAATTGATCACCGACGGAGAAACCACAAGGCCGGTATATCGCCGGGCTTGACTGTTCCCGGCCTCGAAAACGACTCCTTCTTTCACGGTCGACACCAAACCTTCATGGGCGGACAACGGCAACAACGCCGCAAGAAACGCAAAAAAACAAAATAATGGCCTCATTTGAACTCCTCCGGAAATTGCAAGATTCTTTACCATCAAGTTTCTTTACTATATATCTTCTTTCCAGATTTGTCAATATCACTTTTAGAATTTCATGGAATTGATATGCCGGTTCTTTGATGGCAGCATTTAATACTGTAACGCTGTGTGCAAGTTCCGTGAGTAAGGCTCACAGGGAAAGCTCCGCTGAGTTTGCAGGTTTGGAGCTGGTTCTTCTTCTGAGATTCGGGGAGGACCAGTTCCTTTTCGATCAACTCTGTGAGGTGGATGTAAAGACGGGTCCCGGGCCGCCGGTGTGGTCCATCCCTTCTTCCCGGGTGAAGGTCTTACGGTTCATTTCCAACAAGAGTTGAAGGAGGTTCCGGGCGGGAAAGCGAGAGGTCGCCGAGGCTTATGCCCCAGTAGCTCGGAGGCGAGCGTAGTTGCCTGTTGAATATCTTCTCTTGGCACTTTTATGCAATCAATGCTCTGGAAATACGAAAAGGTCAGCAATCAATTCGCGGACAATCTTTACTGGAACGACCTGCTCATGGATCTGAACGATCCCGCATTCGATGCCTTGAAAGAGTATGCGGTCCGGCTTTATAAGGCCGTCGGCATCCGTCTCGGGCCGGGGCACGCGGAAATCAAACTCTCCGGGCGGGGGCCGGTTGCCATTGAAATCGGCGCCCGGCTGATGGGCAGCGCCTGTGAAACCTACATGCCGATCGCCACACACATCGATTCTCCGTTGGAAACCCTCAACGTTTTCACGACCGGTAAATCCGATGTCCCGAACCGGGTCGTCCTCTATAAGCATCTGGGCCTGGTCAGCCTTCCCTTCACCCAATCCGGACGCATCACGGCGATTCGCAATCTGGATAAAATCCGTAAGCTTCCCGGATATTTCACCGAGGAAATTCCGATACGGGCCGGGGACGTCATCGAGCCGAGCAGCAATCTGGATATGATCACCTGCGCCGTCTGGCTGCGAACCGGTTCGTTCCGGCAGTTGCTCCGCGAACAAAGCGCGGTCCATCGCCTTTTCGCCATTGAAACCTGCCCGGTGGAGGATAAGCAGGAGAAGGCCGGCTGATGCCGGGGGTGACGCAGCGGCTTTTCGCGCCTGCGCCCGGAGCGTCATCCGATGGGCCCCGGCATTTCAAAAAGACCGGGCGCCCCCTCTTTTCCCGCTTGAATTTCCGGCCCGGCCATATTACATTCCACTGAACGATCAGCCGGCAACGACGGAAAAGAAATCAGAGCGCCGCCGGAATGAGGGAAAGTCATGGATGTAAAAGTCATCTCCAAATACCGGGTGGGGGAAGCGATGGAACTGGGGTTTCCCTTTTCCATCTTCCGCTGGACCCATACGCCCGGCGATCTCCCGGCGGTTCTCTTCCGCCGCAATTTCTGGAAACTGGTTTACGTGATTTCCGGAGAGGGAAGCACTGAAATCAACGGACATGAATACCCCCTGTCGCCAGGTACGGTTCTGTTCATTCATCCCGCGTCGGAGACCCGCTACCGGTTGGCGGAGACAAAGTTGGAGATATGCAATCTCTGCTTCCTGCCGGAACTGATCGAAGACCGGTTGGAGAAGCTCCGGGATCCCTCCGGCTTCTTCTCCATCCTCCGGACCGGTTTCTCCGCGACGCCGGAGGCGGTCCGCACCCTCTATGTCCAGGGCGCTCCGCCTCCCGTGGCCGGGCTCTTCCGCAAAATGGAACGGGAGTACCGTTCCGGCCGGAACAACTGCCGGGAAATGCTCCGCACCCAGCTCATCGAACTCCTGCTGCTTCTGGAGCGGAACGCATGCCGCCTCCGGAACAGGCAGCGCTCCGGCGGCACAGAGCCGGCCCGGGCCGTGCTGGCCTATCTCGCGGAGCATCTGGAACGCGGCGTCGATTACGAGGAGCTCACGCTCCTGACCGGGCTCTCGCGCTCCCGGCTCGGAGTCCTGTTCCGCCGGGAGACCGGGGAGAACATCTCTTCCGCCTACCTGAGGCTCCGGCTGAAGCGGGCGAAGGAGCTGCTGGCCGGAGAGGAGGAGCTTTCCATCCCGGAGCTCTGCCGCCGCTGCGGCTTCCGTGATATCAGCTACTTCTACCGCCGGTTCCGGCAGGAATTCGGCACCTCTCCCCGGCGGGCGGCAAACCGGTGAAGCATCTTCGCTTTTTCGCCTGTCTTCCGGGATTCCATTTCATCCGAACAAAAAAGCCAAGACTTTCGTTCTTTTTTTTGTCATAATAAACACAGACAGAATTTCGACCAACGAAAGGAGCGCTTTTATGTACGGAGATTTTCAGTTGCGCGATCTGACTTTCGAGATCAGCGGCAAGCCGTTTCTGAACGACAGTGAAGAGGAGATGCGCCGGGTGGCCGAAACCCTGTTCCGGCAATGGCGGCGGCTGACCGGGCGGGCCGGGCGGATCTCCATCCTGCTGTGGATTGCCGACGGCAGCGAAATCCTCGAATACACCGGCAACCCGGACGACACCTTCGAGTGGGGCTGTTGGCAGGGAATCGCCAATCCGATGCCGATGCCGGAGAATCCGTCGCCGGAGGCTTTCCGCAACTACAATTTCGTCCCGTTCCGCTACCGCGGGGATGCCGCGCCGCGCACTTACGGCTGGCTGAAACGGCTGATTCAGGTTCTGCGGGAGGTCGGCGCCGCCGAATGCGGCGGAAAACCGATCCGCATCGGGGCCACCTTCGACAACGGCCCGGAATTTTCCGTGTCCGACTTCAAGTACCGCCGCCACCGTGAAATCGCGCAGGCGCATTCGATCTATCCGAACAGCTTCGTCACCTGCGACTCCGCGCTGCACGCCGATCCGAAGCCTTACGCGGGATTTCCGGAGGGGATCCCCGAAGGAACCGGCATCGGAACCTTTCTCGGCCGCCAGTATGCCGCCCTCGCCCGCGACTTCGGGTTCGATTACCTCTGGCTCTCCAACGGAATGGGGTTCGGCACGGAGACGTGGGGAGTCACGGGAGCCCTCTTCGACCAACACGCCTTCTATCCGGAGAAGATTCCGGAAGCCTCCGCAAAAATGCTGAAATTCTGGCGGGAGCTCCTCGCCGAACTCCCGGATGCGGTGCTGGAGACCCGCGGCAGCAATTTCCCGGCGGGTGTGGAGATGGCCACCGACGCCGCGCCGCTCGATTTCCTCTACGGGAACGGAGTCATCGCCCCGCCGGTCAACTCTCCGATGGCGGCGATCGACTTCAACACCGGCCTCGCCATCGCGAGCTGGATGAGCCATATCGCCGAGCTGCCCGGCCGGGATTACGCATTCCGCTACTACATCCACGACCCCTGGTTTCTGAACAGCCCGTGGCTCGACCGCTACGGCCGCAATCCGTGGGACCTCTATCCGGTGATGACCGTGTCGCGCCTGAACGGGGCCGGGGAAGTCGAACCGCCCTCCCGGCTGGCCCTCCTCTCCTGCGACGACTCTTACGGCGGCATGCCGGAACAGGTTCCGGACGAGGTGATTCCCCATGTGATCGAGGCTTTTTCCTCCGCGCCGGACCGGAGCGGCCCGCTGCTGTGGGTCTATCCTTTCGCCGAATACAGCCGGATGCGGGATCTGCCGCGCACCTTCAACGAGGATATGTTCATCGCGGCGGCGATTCAGGACGGGCTGCCGCTCAATACGGTCATCAGCACCGGGAACTTCCGGAGCGTGGCCGCGAAGCATCCGGAGAAACTGGCGGGAACCATACCGGTCGTCCCGGTGACGGCGCTGCTGGAGGAGGATATCGCCGAACTCCTGTTCGCCTTTGCCGGGCGCGGCAATTTCATCCTCGTCTACGGCAGCGGAGCCGGAATCCCGGAACGGCTGGCGGAGCGGATCGGATTCCGCCGGGCCGCGCCGCAGCGGGGAGCCGCCCGGGCGGAATCGTTTCTGCGGGGGGACCGGGCCCCCTTCTCCGACCGCCTTTTCCTGCACGAACAGTTCTCCGGCGGCCCGGCGGTGGAGGAGGCGCTGCCGCAGACGCGGATAGCGGCGCAGGCCAGTTTTGCCGGAGGGACACGGCTGCTGGCGGGGCGGAACGGCTCCATTCTGTTCGTCCGTTCCCTGCTGCCGGTGGAGGAGGAGTACCTGCCGGAGAATCCCTCCGTATTCCGGAAGCGCCATTTGAACTGCGCGCCGCCGGACCGGATGTTCCCGTCGGCGCGGCTGATCCGCTGGATCCTGGCGGAGGCCGGCTGGGAGTTGCGCGCCGTCCCGTCCGCTCCCCGGCAGATGCCGCCCCGGCTCAATATCGCGCGGCGCGACGGCGCCTTCTTCTTCTGCGGCTACACGCCGGATACCACCGTCCCCCTGGAAATCCGCACGCCGCTCGGGGCGCCGGTCCCGCCGGAGCAGGAGCTTCTGCTGAAGTCGGGAGCCGGAATCTGGCACACCGCCAAGGCGTTCCGGTCCGAAGTCCGCGTTTTCGTGCGTCAGGAGGCGGAGGGCGTAATATCCGGGAAGACCATGTATCCTCTGCTGCCGGGTATGACGCCGCCGATCGAGGTCCGCAACCTGCGCAACGCCGAAGTGCGCTGTCTGGTGCCGCCGGGCTCTTCCGACTGGGAGGTCCGCCGGGGAAGAACGCACCTGCCGTTCGAATGGGAGGAGACGCCGTACGGCCGCTGTCTGCTGGTCCGCGATATCTCGGAGCAGGTCAGCTTTTCATGGAAGAATCAACGGAAGGGGAAGGAAGCATGAGAAGACGGAATTTTACATTGATCGAACTTCTGGTCGTGATTGCCATCATCACAATTCTTGCCGCAATGCTGCTCCCGGCGCTGAACAACGCGCGAAGCCGGGCGCGGGCAACCGGCTGCCAGAACAATCAGAGGCAGATTCTCTCCGCCTTTCTGCAATATTCCGCCGATTACAACGACTGGATCGCGGGCGGCCGGCCGGGAGTGGCCTACACGGTGAGCTATGCGGCGATTCTGCTCAACGATGCCAATTACAACAAGGATGCAAGCCCGGCTTATCTCTCCACGGACAAGGTCCTGCACTGTCCCGCCGACACGTTGAAGATCAACGGCGGAGACGTCAACAGGGAGTTCAAAAAAGGCGTCTACGGGGTGTGGAGCAACTCACTGGCCGCCGTCAGCGCCTACGATCCCACGGCCCCCCGGGGCCTGATGGGCGGATACTTTTACCGGACCGGAGGGCAGAACGAGTTCATCGGCTACCGGGTAACCCGGATGAAGGTTCCGTCCGGAACGCTCCTGCTGGCCGACTCCTTTCACCCTTCCTGGAGCGGCGGGGCGTGGTACTTCCTCAAAAATGTCGCCAGCGCCGCATCGCCGGTCGGCGCAGTGCTGCGCCACAACAGGAGCTGCACGACGGGTTACGCGGACGGCCATGTCGAATCGCGGAACAATGCGGAGCTGCGAAGCGGAATGACCGCCATTCAGAAGCTTTACCTCGATGATGCGGCGACCTCCTGGGCGGAAGCAATTTAAGGAAATTTTTCATGTACAAAAAAGCATTATGGTCGGTTCTTTTCTGCGCCGTTCTCGCCGCATCGGCGGCCGACATTCCGGTGTCGGAACTTGAAAATGACAACGCCGTTTCGCTGGAGACGGAGGGGGGAGCCCTCTCCTGCCGCGTCGTTCCGCCGAAAGGCGGCGTCGCCCTGGCGCTCCCGGTGGAACCCGGAGCCGTCTATACGGTCAGTGCCGAGCTCTCCGGCGACGTTCCCGTGGAGTGCGTGGCCTGGTCGAAGAACTTTCCCGGCAGAAACCGCCGGAATCTGTTTGTCGCCGGGACGAAGCCGGAGGAGTTCCGGCGCTTCTCCGGCACCTTCACCGCCGGGGAAAATATGAGCAGCGTCCGGCTCAATTTATTCGCCTGGCAGCGAACCGGCTCCTTCCGGCTCCGCAATCTCACGCTCTCCCGGACGGTTCCGGCCGATCCCGAAGCGATTATGGTCCGGCCGTCTGCAAAGGAACTGGCCGGGCGCCCCTGCGTCTGGCTGCTCAGGGAAGGCTTCTCCTATCCGAAATGGCAGGGAAACGCCAGGATCGACACCGAGCCGTCGGGATGGGACCGGGCTGCCTTCGGAGGAGCCGGAATCAATGCGGCGGACCGGCTCACGCCGCTCACCTCCCCAGGAACACCGCCCCAGGCCCTCGAAGTCAACACGCCGGAAACGGGGTTTTCCGGCTGGATCTGCAACCCGCTTGAGACGGCTCCCGGCAACCCGTTCCTGCTCCGGCTGCAGCTCCGGCGCTCCGGAGATTTTTCCGGGGCCCGCCCGGTTGCGCGGATTCATTTCCTCAGCCGCACCCGCGAGCTGCTGAAGGTCGTTGAGACGGAGCTTCCGGCAGTGCCGTCAGTCGACAACTGGAGCAGTGTCTCCACGGGGGTGACCGCGGAGCACGTTCCGCCGGAAACAGCTTTCTTTCAACTGTTTCTCGGCTGCCGCGCAACGGAGGGAAAACCGCGCGGTAAGCTCTGGTTCGATATGGTTTTCTTCGGGCGTCAGCAGGGCTTCTTCCTGCCGCGCGCCGACCGTTTCGGCGGCTGGTACCATCTCGGGGAGACGGTGACGGTGACTCCGGCGGGGAAGGTGTGCGCCCCGGAGGTGGAGGAGGTCATCGGCATCGTCCGCGATTCGCAGGAGCGGGAACTGCAGAGAAAACGCATTCCGGCGGAGGAGTTCCGGCTCCGGGGATGGTCTTTCCTGCCCGATGCACCCGGCTTCTATCTGCTCGACTTCCGCGTGATGGCCGGCGGCCGGGAGATTCCGGTGACGGAGGAGTTCAGCGAACGCAGCGTCCGGGTTCTCAACCGCATTCCCCTGGAACAAAGATACCTGCCGGTCGCCGTCGCCTCGACGCCGCGGGACTCCCTCCGCGCGGAATGGCTCGGATTCTCCGTCGACGGGAGTTTGTCGGGGCTGATGCACGGTTCTCTGGACCGGCAGCTGCCGATCATCCGTGCGCTCGGCGGCAGCTTCGTGCGTTTTCACGGCTGCATCTGGCCGGATCTCGAACCGGAACGCGGCAAATTCAACTTCTTTCTGGACGACGCCATGCGGAAACTCGGGCCGGAGCTGTGCGCCCGCTCCATTCTGAATATATGGGGGACGCCGCGCTGGGCCTCCTCGCAGCCCGAACGGACCGATATGCAGCTTTATAATCCGACCTGGAAAATCGTGAAACCCGCCCGAAGCGAGTATACCCGCGAATTCTGGAGCGCACTCGTCAACCACTATCGCAAATTCGGGATCAGGCGCTATGAGGTCTGGAACGAACCTCACCTGCCGGGCTTCTCCTGCTTCTGGAACGATACGCCCGAACATTTCGCGGAGATGCTCGCGGATGCCGCTTCCGCCATCCGGGCGGAGGACGCCGGCGCGGAAATATGGCTCGGCGGAATCGGCCAGCGCTATCTCCCCTTCTACGACCGGCTGCTGGAGCTCGGAGCGAGGAAATACTTCGACGCGGTCCCGCTTCACGGCCGGGATTACAATGCCGACACATTCCGCGCCCTCGACCGCAAGCACGGAGTCGCTTCGCCCGTCTACACCTCGAGCGAGTGGCACACGGTGCTGATCTCCGCCGACAAGCTGCCGCCGAATCCGGAATCGACCGAACGGGAGATTTCGAAGGTGATGGTGCTGGACCTCCTGCGCCAGAAGCGGAGCGGCATCCGGGAGATCACGGCGTTCGGGCTCATCGGCTGGATCCGGAAAGAGGGGCTGCGCCATCACCTGAGCCACGGCAATTACCGCGCGCAGGCGATCGGCATCTTCGAGTCGGTCCCCTATATCATGCCCCGGCACTGCGCGCTGGTGCTGGAAGAACTGGCTGCCCGTTTCCCTGTGTCGCTCGACTATGCCGGGGAGTTCCGTTTCGGCGCGGTCCGCGGCGCGCTCTTCCGCAACGGCCCGACTCCGGTCCTGATCGCCTGGCACGATGAAAAGGAGGCTCTGAAGTGCCCGGAAGAGTTGAAGAAGCTCTTCTCCGAAACGACCCGGATCTCGGACTGGGAGGGACGGGAGACCCGGCCCGGAGAGTTTGCGCTGCAGCCGGAGGAGTTTTACTATCTCTCCGGCCTGGAGAAGCTTCCGCCCCCGATGGCGGGGATCGATGTGCTTTCACCGGAACGTCCGCAGCTTGAACTGGCAGGGCCCTCCGGAACGTTCGGCGGCCGTCCGATCATCGGTGCCGACGGTGTTTTCCTGCCCGCCAACGCCGTGTGGAACGAGCGGGACTGGGCCGTGCGGCATTACGGAAAGCCGTTCCACCGCCGGTCACGTTTCACGCTTGCCGTCGCCGACGGCACGCTTCAGCTGGCGGTTGAGACCTCGGATGCGGAACCGGTTCCTGCCGCCGACCCGCGCCGGCTGTGGCTCGGCGACTCCCTCCAGTTCGCATTCGATACCGCCGGCTCCGGCCATCCGGCCGATTGCGTGGAGTTCGCCCTGGGAGAACTGGCCGACAGAAGCACCCCCGTGCTCAAGCTGGGCGCGCCCCCGCTGGGAGGCGATCTGCCGGGCGATTATACGGTGCCGGGCAATTTCGCCGGCCGGGAAACCGTCCTCCGTAAAGTGGAGAAGATCCCCGGCGGCAGACGCTATCTGGTCCGGCTGAAACAGTCAGAGTTGTATCCATTGATTCCGGCCGCGGCGGAGAAGCTCCGTTTCTCCCTGCTGATCAATGAGAACGACGGCTCCGGGCGAATCGGCTATCATCACTGGGCCGACGGCATCGGCAGCGGCAAGGATCCCGTCAAGTACGGAACGCTGCTGCCGTATCCATCCCGGTAATCCGCCGCCCCCCGTTTCCCGGAAATGTATGTAAAAGACGGTCCCACATATATATGCCTCAGGGCCGACCCTTCGGCAAACAACCGACGGCGAACGCTGTTTTTGCGTTGAGGACAGTATGCAGAAGGAATCATCTCCCGAAGCAGAAGAAAAAAACAGTATAAAAATAATGCAAGTTGCCGCAAGACTTCTTTCCCGTCTCATACGATTTTCTGAATGAGAAATCATAAATGCGAAATTTCCGCAAAAGTCGCGTGGTTTTGTAAGTGTCTGGCTGACAGAGTTAACCAGACGCGCACAAGGCCGCGCGAATGAAGCGGAAATGCAGCATTTGTGATTTTTCATGATGGAAAGCGTATCACATATGAAAATCGATTTTCTCATTTTCACTCATATGAAAACTGCATTTTCTGAGCTGATCTGAATAATCAGTCAATGGGTTCTTGCCGAAAAACCCCCATGATTGCATATCAGCAATTATCTCCTTTCTGCTCCCGTAGGATTGCGTGGACAGGGAAACATTGGTGCAGTCTGTTATTACCTTCACTAAAAACTTATCGGAAGGAGTAAAATAAATACAGTTGTCCGCTTCGTCTGCCGCAGTACGATCAATGAACCTCACTCTCAGAATTTCAACATCCGACCACATACGGTTACGCCATGGAGAACTCTGTGGATAGTACATATTCCTTCGAGGTAAGAATTTCAATACTCTGAATGTATATTCCGATGCAGCGGAAGGAGGACCTGAAATGACGATTTCTCTGCTCCATGTGCATGCCTGATCTTCATGATAGATTTCAATCTTAACTTTTTTCCCGATGCATGAATCAAAATAATGGCCCGGAATACTCCAGATGATATCGTTCTGTCTGCAAACTGCATCAGCAGAGGGCTGATAGAGAAAATAACTTGTCTGCGGCAATTTCAGGCATATCATCAATCTGATCATAGGGCCTCCCGGCTCCCCTGCATCCAATACGTTCTCCGTACAAAAAAAAAATGAGAAAAAATCCGGAGGCAAGTATTCCGCTCAGGCACAGCAACTTCACTTTGGTATTTGACATATTGAAAAATTTCATATCCTGAACTTTACCTTTGAGACTCGCACGCACCATAATCTGTTCCGGAATAGCGATGTAATACCGCTCCTGTTAAATTCCACCCCGATGTCAAAATAATGATCGATCAGGAAAAATTCAAACGAAACAGTTAAAAAACAGAGGTTTTTCATAGAAAACCTGTTGACGGTGAGATTGCTTCCCCTGCGTTTCCGCAGACAATTCAACCAAATTACCGCCTTCGGACTCCTGTTCAAAGGGGTGGATGTCCCGGCTGCTTGACTTTCCCGCTCCGGCATGGTATAGTACCGGCAGAAGAGGTTTTTGAATGGCTGGAACGACAATGCCCGGCAAGGCACCGTCCGACGCCTCCGGCCGCGGAAGAGAGGAGAAGCTGTCACATGGTCCATATCGAAAGAGAAACGGTCGCCCCCACATAGCGTCTGTCTGCATTTACCGGTTTACCCGCGCGGCAGGGCATGTTTCCGGCATTCCGGAAACATGGGTTCTGCCGTGCCGGGAAGCTTCAATCTGAATACAGGCACAGAAAGACGGAGGCCGATTATGGCGGAAGATATGCAGATCAGAAAATTGACGGCGGAAAACGATCTGGAACAGTATGACGACCTGTTGCGCTACGCATTCCAGGTCACGGAGAAGCAGCTGCTGGACTACGGCTGGGAGAACGACGACATCCGGCAATCGAAAATGCCGGTATTGAAAAAAGCGCGGGTGATCGGGTGGTTCGACAACGGGCGGCTGGCGTCGCAATTCGCGGTTTATCCGCTGAAGATGAACATCTTCAGCCACATCTGCCGTATCGGCTTCATCACCAGCGTGGCGACCTATCCGGAATACACCGGGCTCGGGCTCATGTCGCGGCTCATGCGGCGCAGCCTTGAGGAGATGCGCGAGCTGGGCGAATGTCTCGCGATCCTCTACCCCTTTTCCATCCCGCTCTACCGGCACCGGGGGTGGGAGATCATCTCGGACAAGATGTCCTTCCGGATCAAGGACAATCAGCTCCCGCGCAAAATCAGCGTCGGCGGATATGTGCGGCGGGTCGAGGAGAACGATCCCGACCTCAAGCGGCTGCACAACATCTTCGCGGCCCAGACCCACGGCTGCCTGCTGCGCAACGAGCTCGCATGGGAAGAGTACTGGCGCTGGGACGTGGACGACACCACGATTGCGATCTACTACGACGACAGCGGCATCCCGACCGGCTACATGGTGTATCTGCTGAAAGACAACGTCATGCACATCAAGGAGATGATCTATCTCAACATCGGCGCATGGAACGGGCTTTGGAAATATATCGCCGCCCATGAGTCGATGGTCGACGAGGTGATCGGGAACAACTACTCCAACGAATCCATCGCCTTCTGGCTGGAAGACAGCGACATCCGCGAAACGATCCGCCCCTACATCATGGGGAGGATCGTGGACGTGGTCCAGTTCCTCGAACAGTACCGGTTCGCCAACTGCCGGGGCGGCGAAGAGTTCACGTTCCGGGTGCGCGACCCCTTCCTCGAATGGAACGACCGTGCCTTCACCGTCCGGCTCGCGGAATCAGGGAACGCCGAGCTCATCCCGGAAGAGCCCGTGCACCCGATCGACCTCGACATCGGAACCATGACCGCGCTGCTGCTGAGCTACAAATCCCCCTCCTACCTGCACAAGATGGGACGGTTGAAAACCGACGCGGAGACGCTGAAGCTGCTGGAGAACCTGATCCCGAAACAGAAAGCGTACATTTCCGACTACATCTGACGGCGGGGAACACCGGCGCAAAAAAGCCCGGAGGAGGCGCTTCGACCTTCTCCGGGCTTCTGTCGCCTGTATTACCGCTGCTCTTCCTTCGGGGTCTTTCCGAAGAGGCGGACGGTACCTTCCGCAATGCGCTGGAACGCGGCGTAGAGTCCGGGGATGAACATCATGCCGACGATGGTCGCCACGAACATGCCCCAGAAGGTCGTGATGCCGATCGCCTGACGGCTGCCCGCGCCGGCGCCCGAGGCGAACACCATCGGGAACACGCCGATCACAAACGACAGCGCGGTCATCATGACCGAGCGGAACCTGAGCCGCATGCCGTTCAACGCCGCTTCCGGAATCGACAGCCCCGCGTCACGCTCCTGCTTCGAATATTCGACCATCAGGATCGCGGTTTTGGCGGTGAGGCCGATCAACATCAGCAGCCCGAGCTGGCAGTAGATGTTCAAGCTCATCTTGAAGAACCACAGCGCCAGCAGTCCGCCAAGCGTGGCAGTTCCGACCGAGAGGATCACGGAAATCGGCATCGTCCAGCTTTCATACTGCGCCACGAGGAACAGATAGGCGAACGTGAGCGCGAGTGCCATCAGGTAGAGGATCATGCCCGCATTCTGGCTCTCCTGGTAGCTCATGTTGGTCCAGCTGAGCTGATAGTCGTGCGAGAAATCCCTGTCGACGATCTCCTGGACGAGCCCCATCAGCTGGCCGGAGCTGAAGAACGGCACGCCCTGCGTGTTGACGTTCGCGGCCGGGAACATGTTGAAACGCTCCGTCTGGCGCGGCCCGAGCGTCCAACTGATCGTCGAAAGCGCGTCGAGCGGCACGAGAGCCCCTGTGGAGCTCGGCACGTAGAGCTGGCTCACGATATTCAGATTCCGGCGGAAGTCCTCGGAGGACTGCATCTTGACCTTGTAGGTCTTGCCGTACTTATTGAAATCGTTGATGTAGATCGAACCGAGCTGGCTCTGCAGCGTCGAGAAAATCGAGCTGATCGGAACCTTCATCGCTTCGGCCTTGTCACGATCGATGTCGAGGTGAAGCATCGGCGTATTCGCGTCGAACGAGGTGAAGGCGTAAATCGCCTTGCCGCTCTGCATGATTTTGCCGAGCAGGTTCTGCGTCGCCTGCGACAGCTCCTGCGAAGTCTGGTCGCCGGTCGCCTGGAAAGCGAACGAAACACCGCCCGTCGCGCCGAGGCCCGGAATCGCGGGCGGAGCGAACGCCGTCACCTGCGCGTCCGGCAGGGCGAGGCAGCGCTTCGTGATTTCACTCTGGATCGCCTTGATCTGGAGCCCCGGATCCTTGCGCATATCCCAATCCTTCAGCGTCACGATCGCCATGCCGAGGTTTTCCCCCTGGCCGGCGGTCATGCTGCGCCCCGGAACAGAGAGCACATGGTCCACGCCGGGCAGCTGCCTGGCGATTTCGGCGACTTCGCGGAGGGCCGTTTCGGTCCGCGGCAGCGAAGCGCCGGGCGGAAGCACGACTTCGCAGAAGAGCGCGCCCTTGTCCTCATCCGGCAGGAAGGCGCCGGGCAGCTTCTGGTAGACGAAGTAGTTCGCCGACAGGATCGCGGCGAAAAGGACGAGCGTCAGAATCGTCCGGCGGACCATCAGCTTCGCAAAGCCGAGGTAGCCGTTCCGGGTCCAGGTCAGCCCGACGTTGAACCAGCGGTAGAGGCCGCGCGGCTCCTTCTGCGGACGCAGCACGAGGGCGCAGAGCGCCGGGGAGAGCGTCAGAGCGTTCACCGTCGACAGGATCAGCGCGATGCACATCGTGACCGCGAACTGCATGTAGATATTACCGACCATGCCGCCGTAGAAGGCGATCGGCGCGTAGACCGCCACGACTACGAGCGTGGTGGCGATCAGCGCTCCCGTGAGCTGCTGCATGGTTTTCATCGCGGCGTCGAACGGAGAGAGGTGCTCCTCCTGAATGATCCGCACACAGCTCTCCGTCACGCATATCGCGTCGTCCACCACCGATCCGATCACGAGAATCAGCGCGAACATCGACAGCGTGTTGATGCTCATGCCGAGCAGGTCGAGAAAGATGAACGTGCCGATCAGCGAAACAGGAATCGTGACCGAAGGCACGATCGTCGCCCGCCAGTCCTGCAGAAAAAGCCAGGTGATCGCAACCACGAGGATGAAGGTGATGATGAGCGTCTCGACGATTTCGTTCATCGTCACGCGGACGAAGTTGGTCGAGTCGTAGCCGAGTGTCCACTCCATGCCTTCCGGGAAGTTCCTCTCAAGCCTTTTCAGCTCCTTCTCGACGTTTGCAAGCACCTGAAGCGCGTTCGCATCGCTGAGCTTGAAGATTGCGAGCGGAACGGTCGGCTTGTCGTCGAAGTGGGCGGTGCCGCTGTAATTCTCCGACCCGAGTTCAACCCGGGCCACATCCTTCAGCCGGACGATGCGGCCGTTGTCGCCGGTCTTGATGATGATGTTCCCGAATTCGGCCGGGTCCTGCAGCCGCCCTTTCGTGTCGATCTTGAACTGCATGTAGTTGCTGGCGGATTCAGTGCCGACCGAACCGGTCGCCGCCTGGATGTTCTGATTGGAGACGGCCTCGGCAATATCGCCGTTGCTGATTCCGAGCGCGCGCATCTTGTTCGGATCCATCCAGATGCGCATGCTGTAGGTCATGTCGGTAAACACGATCGCCTGACCGACACCGTCGATTCGCGAGATCGCGTCGCGCATGTGGATGGCGACGTAGTTGCTGATGAACAGCGGCGTGTGCTCCGGATTCGTGCTGGTGACGGCGACCATTCCGAGAATGTCGCTCGACCGCTTGTATACGGTCAGGCCGTTGCTCACGACTTCAGTCGGCAGCGAGTGCTCGGCACGTTTGACCGCGTTGTTCACGTTGACGTACGCCATATCGTCGTCGGCGTCGGACTTGAAGGTCAGCGTCAGCGAGTAGTTGCCGGAGTTGTCCGAAGTCGAGGAGTAGTAGACCATATCCTCGATGCCGTTGACTTCGGATTCCAGCGGCGCCGCGACCGTGTCCGCGATGACCTGCGCGCTCGCGCCGGGGTAGGAGGCGGCAACCACGATGGTCGGCGGCGACACTTCGGGATATTCCGCGATCGGCAGCCGGAACATGCAGACTGTGCCGGCCAGCACGAAGAACAGCGAAATGACGATCGCGAACTTCGGGCGTTTGATGAAGATTGCTGAAAACATGAAGACCCCCCTTTACTTGCCGGGCTCGGCCATTCCGACCGGATTGACCGTTCCGCCCGGAACCGCCTTGTGGAGCCCGCCGACAATGACCCGGTCTCCGGCGGCGAGGCCGGAGAGGACCGCCTGCCGGTCGTAGATCTGCTTGCCGGTGACCACTTTGCGTTTTTCGACCTTGTTGTCTTTGTCGACGACATAGACGAAGTGATCCGTGCCGTCGGTCATCAGGGCCGCGACGTTGACGGACGGGAGCGGCTTCTCGAATTTCTCGGTGAACTTCACCGTGACGTAGCCGCCCGGAATCAGCTCCATATCCGGATTCGGCGCTTCGAACTGCAGCATCAGTGTGCCCGTGTTCGAGTCGACCCGGTTGTCGATGAAGTCGAGCTTTGCTTCAGGCTTGAACTTCTGGCCGTCGGCACGGAAGATCTCCAGCTCGGATTTCGTATCCCCGCCCCTTTCGAAGTGACGGAAGAAATCCGCTTCACTCATCGAGAACTTGATCTTGATCGGGTCGTAACGCACAATCGTGGTCAACGTCCCCTTTTCCGGCGTGATGTAGTTGCCTTCGCTGTAGATGTTCGCACCGACCCGGCCGTTGAGCGGCGCGTAGATCTTCGTGTAGGAGAGATCGTTTTCCGCGAGAATCAGCGCGGCTCTCGCTTCTTCGATCTTCGCCTCGTAGTAACGCAGCGTGCGCAGCGAGCTGTCATAGGTGGTTTTCGCGGTCGCCTGCGTCTCGATCAGTTTCTTGTATCGTGCGAATTCCTCCTGCGCGAAGGTGTACTCCGCCTCCATCTGTGAAAGGACCGACTTGGCGGAACGGACATTCGCCGCATAGATCGTATCTTCAATCTTGAACAGCAGATCGCCCTTCTTGACCATGCTGCCCTCCTTGTACGGCTTCTGCTCGAGCG
This sequence comes from Lentisphaeria bacterium, assembly GCA_018265615.1. GTDB lineage: Bacteria > Verrucomicrobiota > Lentisphaeria > Victivallales > Victivallaceae > Victivallis. The sequence goes on along the minus strand of JABLYX010000005.1, from coordinate 97,284 downwards.
TGCCGGAGACGCGCGCGACGATGTCGACCGTATCCGACGCGCCGACCGTGCCGACATAGGTTTTCGGCTCGCTGCGGTCGAGCATCGTTACCTCTTCGACCCGCACCGACGGAGCCGGGGCCGCCGGAGCCGCCGCAAGCCGGGCCGCTCCCGTCAGCAGGAGGGCCGTCATGATGATTGTTCCATATCGCTTCATCTTAAACTCCATAGTTTATTTCAACTTTCCTGAATGCTAGAAACCTAACAATGTGTCTGACAATATAAAAGTCCTGTTTGCTTTCACTCCTCCGTGTGTTTTGTGGTGTATCCGGCGTTGCTATGTGATATTGTTGCAGATTCGTTCCGATAAACGGATGTAGACATTCACCTCTTCTTCACTCAGCCCGCTTTTCAGGAGCGCATCGACCCGCCCGGCTTCGCGGACGACCATCGGCTGCAGCTCCTTCGCTTTTGCAGTCAGGACAATTTTCTTGAGCCGCGCGTCGGCGGGCACACTGACGCGCTCGATATAGCCGTCCCGTTCGAGCAGCTGCAGGATTCCGGTGGCTGTCGACCGGCGGATCTCGAACACATCCTCGATATCGCGCTGATAGATGTCCTGCCACCGCGACGCGATAAAGATATAGCAGAGAACCTGACCCTGTGTGCCGGTCAGCCCCATTTCCGCCGCGTTGCGGTCGCAGTAACGCCTGATCTTCTTGGAGAGCGTATTGATGACTCCGATCAGCAGATTATCAGGATTGTTCATATCCGCGGGAAACCCTTGCTGTTTTCGAACTGTTAGATTCCGAACAATAATATACGCCGTCTTTTCGAGATGTCAATCAGGGATTCCGAAAAATAAATGATTTTTTATAAAGAGGCATTCCAAAGAAAATAAAAACTGACTTCAGTTCCAGAAAGGCGGGGAAATGGCGTTGCGGCGCCGGAAGGTCGCCGGAGTTTCCTTGAAGAAACGCTTGAACAGCTTGGAAAAATGAAACGCATCATAAAACCCGAATTCTGCGGCAATGCTCTCCACGGATGCATCGCTTGATGCGAGCCGGTTCATGGCGAGCGTAAGCCGGAACCGGCGGCAATATACAAGCGGAGGCTGCTGCATCGCCTCGCGGAACACCGAGCAGAAGTGCGATTCGGAAAGGCCCACCGCGCGCGCAAGCTCCGAAATGGTCGGAGGGTCGGAGAGCCGCCGGTGAATCAACTCGAGGGCCGGAGCGAGCCGCTGCATCTGTCCGAGCCTCTCGGCGGCGTCGGCGCAGGCCCTGCCCGCCGCCGTGAGCGCCGCGGCGAACGCAAAGCCGCGCGCCTTGGCTTTCAGCAGATTGGAGAGCGAATCGACCGGAATCCCGGAGAGTTCGCGGCAGAGCCGGATGATATCGGTGGATTCCGCCTCCGGAAAAACCGCCGGAAACTCCAGCAGTTCGAACAGGTCGACGCCGGCCTGGATCCCGACGGAGAAGTGCGCCCAGACGGTGGATGTACTTTCCCCGGCGACCGTCACGACACGGTGCCGCCGGTTCCGCCGGATCAGCACGGCTTCTCCGCTGCGAACCTGATACGGCCCTTCATCTTCATATTCAACAATATAACCATTGTCCCCGCCGGAGGTAAGGAATGCGTGGCACGGGAGTGTCCGCCAATCGGTGTCGTCATTGCCGTCGAAAGGGATGACTCCCCCGCCGAAATAGGTGAAGTTGACCGGCATGGAACCGATCATCCTGAGAATTTCCATAATCGCGCTACCGTATTTTCTGCAAAAGGATTTTATCCGTGCAGAAAATAATACTTTATCTTTTCCGAATTGCAAGCCGCGCGGCAGGGCGGAAAATAAAAAAAAATCGGATTTTTCTGTTTTCCAGCCTTGCATTTAAACTGGTCTTTTCATATAATTCCATAGTAAAGCCACACAGGCTCTGTAAATAAGAGGTTTTACTATGGATTTGGTACGTACCCCCGCCGTTGTGATCGAACGCCCGTACGAAGCGGCGTTCCGACCGGTCACCCTGACCCCGAAACGCCCGGACACAGTCGTTGCGAAAACGCTGTGGAGCGCGATCTCGACCGGGACCGACATGAAGACCTACCGCGGCGAGCAGCACCCGGAACAGTGCTGCTATCCGCTGGTTCCGGGATACGAGAACGTCGGCGTGATCCTCGAAGAGGGATCATACGCTCCGGATCTCAAAGCCGGCGACCGGGTCATGATCAACGAATGCCGCAAATACGGCGACGTCTGCGCGGCATGGGGCGGCGGCACATTCATCGTGCACAAGGATTCCGACAATGCGGGCGGCGCGGGGGACCCGATGTGCAGAATTCCCGACAACGTTTCCGACGAGAATGCGGTCCTCGCGTACCTCGCCTGCGTGCCGCTCAAGGGAATCGAGAAGTTCAACCTGCACCCGACGGACACGGTCGTCGTGATCGGCGCGGGCATGGTCGGGATTTCCGCGATGCAGCTCCTGAAAATCAAGTGCCCCGGAATCCGGGTCATCGCAATCGAGAAGAATGCGTTCCGCCGCGAAATCGCGCAGTATTACGCCGACGCGGTCCTGCCGCACGACGACACGACCGTGCAGAAGCTGCTCGACCTGACCGGCGGGAAGAAGGCGGACAAGATCATGGAATGCAGCGGCAACCCCGCCGTTCCGGGCATCCTGCACCGCTATATCAAAGACGGCGGCTGGGGCGACGACGATGAACCGGGCCATATCCACCTGCAGGGGGACTATCCCGACCGGCTGATCTTCGACCACTACCACCGCTGGTTCGTGAAGAACTGCACGATCACCATGACCTGCGCGATCAAGGCGCGGGGCAAGGCGGAGATCCTGCAATACATTTCCGAGCGCAGATTCGACACCTCGCACCTGCCGTACGAAATCTGGCCGGTCCAGAAGGCGAAAGAGGCGTTCGAATACCAGAACAAGATGGGCTGCAACGTCTTCAAGATCCTGCTCGACTGGCGCGAGGTGCGGTGAAATGGAATACGGTCACGCGGCATGGGGGCTCCGCGAGCTCCCGCTCGAGGAACAGTTGAAGCTCGCACAGGCGATGGATGTACACCTGCTTGAGCTTTCGATCGCGAACTGTGATCGCGATTTCCTGCAGCTCGACGCAGGCGCGGCGGAAATCGCGCGGGTGAAGGAGCTCTGCGCAAAGTACGGCGTGCGTCCGGATTGCGGCTGTACCGGAAACGACTTCACCCGGGAATCCGCCGAAGCGGTCCGCGAATCGCTCGACAAGGTGAAGCGGGCCGTCGACATCGCGGCCGGAACCGGAATCAAAGTGCTGCGCATCTTCGCCGGCTTCAGCTCCGACAGCCTTGTTTACGGCGAACGGTTCGACCGCATGGCCGAAGCGCTGCGGCAGGCGGCGAAGCACGCGAAAGGAACCGGCGTGCAACTCTCGATCGAAACGCACGGAGGCGTGGTGTGCTCCGGCGGTGCGCTGCATCATGTACATTCGGTGTCGACGCGCTGCGACACGATGCGGACGATTCTCGACGCGCTCCCGGCGGAAGAGGTCGGGATGAACTTCGACCCCGCAAATCTCGCGGCGGTCGGAGAGGCCGCCCCGGAGCGCTGGTTCACGCTGTTCCGCGACCGGATCAACCTCGTACACCTGAAGGATTTCAGGGATGTCCCGGGCGGCGTCGTCCCGGCCGGCTGCGGCGAAGGGCGGCTCGACTGGAAAGCGCTGATGGCGGAGCTGCGCAGCTATGACGGCCCGGCGCTCATCGAGTATGAGCTGCCGGCCGACGTGGAGGACGGCCTGCGCCGTTCGCTGCATTTCCTGAAAGAAAACGAATAAACAACCACAGAGGATTTTCATATGCCGAAGAAACCGCAGATCATTTTCATGCCGCACGCGAACATTCAGTACTCCCAGCTCGATCCCGCCCGGAGGCGGTGGGTGTGCGAGAACTCGTACCGCCCGCTTTTCGAGCTTGTGCGCGACGGCGGATACAAAATCGCGTTCGAAGCTTCGGGCCGCACGCTCGAAGTCATGGCGGAGGAGGCGCCGGAGGTGCTCGCGCTGCTGCGCGACCTCGTCCGGAAGGGGCAGATTGAGCCGGTCGGTTCGCCGTTCATCCACGTGATGCTCACGAACATCCCGCCGGAGGTCGGCCTCGACACGCTCAGGCACGGGCTCGACGCATGGGAGAAGTACACCGGCGTGCGACCGTCGACGGGGTGGAACCCGGAGTGCGGCTGGGCGTCGTTCCTGCCGGAAATCTACCGCGAGGCGGGCTTCAAGTCGCTTGTGATGGACGCGGACAGCTTCTTCCTCTCGTTCCCCGAAATCCGCGAAGCGACCGGGCTCACCTACGACGTCCAGGGCCACAGCAACAAGAACCATCTCTTCAAGATCGAGGAGTACATCAAGGATAAGCCGGAGTACCTGCGCTACCTTACGAACCCGTCGGAGGCGCCGAACGGCCTTAAAATGATCTTCCGCTCGGACTGCATGGCGAACCCGATGCTCTGGTACCTGATGGGCGCGACCGAGGGAATGCGCAAGGACCCGGTTTCGAGCGGCGAGATCCGCACGATGCTCGAAAACTGGAAGCAGCGCATCGCGGGCTCCGGCAGCTTCATCATGCCGTATGCCGAGGATGCTGAGTACATCGGGAGTTCCGCCTATTTCTATGTGAAGCAGTTCAACCAGGCGCGCTTCTTCGAACCGGAGCCCGCGAGCGTGGGGCGATTCCGCGAGCTGCTCGATATCGCCGGAACACTCGGTTATGAGCTTGCGACCCCCTCCGAAGTGATCGCCGCCGCCGATGCGCTGATCCGTAACGACTATATCGAACATATTGAGAACGGCGTCGCCTGGCACGGCGGCACGGCGAAGGCGTGGGCGAACACCGAATACTCCCGGCTGCTCGACCCGGTCTGCCGCTCAGTGTTCGACGGCATCGCGCTGCTGCGCAAACGGCTCGGCGACCGCAGCGAACTCGACGAGGCGTTCAAGGCACTGACGAGCGCGTGGGTTTCGGACTCGCGCTGGCCCCCGCTGCCTACTTCGCCGGGGCGGTTCAACGTCCGCGAAACGCTCGACGACCTCTATGCCGCGAACGGAAAAATCGAAAAAGCGATGCAGAACGGTGGAATTGCGGACCTCCGCGCATTATATTCTCCGGGACTCATGAAGACCCAGATCCGCTGCATCGAAGAGATTCTCATGCAGCGCGAATATTTCGGTGAAAAATAACGGGAGACGCAAAATGGAACTTGCAGCAGACCGGAGCGGATTCCGGATCGGGCTTCCCGGCAGCAGTATGCCGTTTCTGGCGGATTTCCGGCTCTCGGCCTGCATCGGCGAACAGAGGCTTCCGGCATCCGGCTGGCGCGAAACCGCGCCGGGAGAATTCGCGGCGGAAGCACCGGGGATCGCATTCCTCGCCCGGTTCCGCACCGGCGGCGATACCGTCCGGCTCGAAGCGGAGTGCATAAACCGGGGGAACTCTCCCGTCACAATCCGCGACCTGCGCTGGACGCGGATGGCGGGGGAGGATCTCGCCGCCGTTCCGGGCCCGGAGCTGCGCATCTACCGCGAAGGGTGGACCATGGCCAGCGCCTGCGGCTCCGCAGGATGGGGCGACGCCGATTTCCGCTGCGACCCCGATTATCTCGCGTTTGCCGCATCGGCGCCGGAGCGGTACGAACCGCCGAAGCCGAACCGGTTCACCTCGGAGTATGTGACCGTGCTGATGCCGGAAAGAAGGCGTGACTCGCTGCTCGCCGGGTTCGTCACGACGGCCGGCTGCGTCTGCCGCTTTGAAATCGAACTGGGTGAAGCGCAGCCGGCCTTATTCGACGCGGTCTGCTGCGGCGACGATATCCGGCTCGACCCGGGCGAGCGGTTCCGGGCGGAAGAGCTGCTCCTCATGGCCGGAGAGGAGCCGTATGCGCTGCTGCGACGCTACGCCGGGCTCTGGGGCGAACGCATGCAGGCGCGCCGGTGGAACCATACGCCGACCGGCTGGTGCAGCTGGTATTACTATTTCTCGAAAGTGACCGAGGTGGACGTCCTCGAAAACGTTGCGTATATACGGGACCACCATGAGGAGTATCCACTCGAATACGTGCAGATCGACGACGGCTATGAGGCCGCGCTCAGCGACTGGCTGACCGCGAACGACAAGTTCCCTCATGGGATCGGTTTCCTCGCGCAGGAGATCAGGAAAGCGGGGTTGAAGCCCGGCATCTGGCTGGCTCCGTTCATGGTCGAAGAACGCGCGGGGCTGATCGTCGAACACCCGGAGTGGGTCGTGCACAACTCCGCCGGGGAAATCGCATGGACAACCGAATGGCGCGGCAACCGCGTCGCGATCCTCGACGGAACGCATCCCGGCGCGCAGGCGTATCTGCGCAACGTGTTCCGGCTGCTCGCGGAAACCGGCTACGAGTATGTGAAGCTCGACTTCATGATGTACGCCGGAACAGTGAAGGACGGCCGCTATCACGACCCGAAGGCAACCCGTGTGCAGGCGCTGCGCCGGGGGCTCCAGGCGATCCGTGACGGCTTCGGCAGCGAGCGGTTCATCCTCGGCTGCACGACGCTTCTCGGCGCTTCGGCCGGACTGGTCGACGCAGAGCGGATCGGCACGGACATCACGCCCTACTGGCAGCCGGAGAACCGCGAGATCTACGCGGAAGCCCCCACGGTTCCGAACGTCTGCCGCAATGTGCTGAACCGCATCTACATGCACCGCAATGTCTGGCTTAACGACCCGGACGTCCATATCGCGCGGCTTGACAACAACAAGCTCAACGAAGAGGAGATCCGGCTCTGGACCTCCGTACTGTGGATGGCGGGCGGCCTCACGCTGCTCTGCGACCGGTTCGAAACGCTCGCGCCGGAGCGCGCGGAGCTTTCGAAGCTGCTGCTCAGGCGCACCGACGCCTTTGAAGACGTGCGTCCGCTCGACTTCCGTGAAAGCACGGTCCCGTCAGTCCTGTACGGGCGGTTCTCCGAAACCGGCGCGCCGGTCTACGGCTTCTTCAACTTCGAAGACGAACCGCGCACAATCTCCTGCCGCTGCGAAGCGGGCGTATACCGCGAGCATTGGGGCGGGGAGTGCGTTCAGAGCTCCGGGGAGCTCTCTCGCACCGTGCCGCCGCACGGCTGCCGCCTCTTCTTCGGGAGCACGCAGTGAGCCGGGGAGCCGTCTACAAGCAGGGCGATATCGTCGCCGAAATCGAGCGGAGGCTCGATGACGGCGTCTACTCCTCCGGCTTTCCGGTCGGCTCGGCTCTGGCCGCGGAGTTCGGAGTCAACATCAAAACGATCAACAAGGCGATCAACCAGCTTGTCGAAGCCGGGCGGCTCGCGCGCAAACGCGGCGTCGGAACCTTCGTCGTCTCCCGTGCGGCGGGCGACCGGCAGGTCGAGGTGCTGTTCGAGGGTTATTCCGCACTCTTCGATCATCCGTTCTGGGGCGAAATCTGGAACGGCTGCATCACGGGGCTGCTCGATGCGGGGTTCCGCCCCGTGCTGACCCAGCTTCAGGCCGATGAAGCCGGGCAGTTGCTGCTCGACGATTTCCGTTTCAGCCCGACCGAGGGGAAGCTGCTGCTCGGCATCACGCATCCGCGTTTCCTCGAGCTGGTCCGGCAGCAGAATGTCCCGGCGGTCAGCGCGGGCGACGAAATCGACGACCCGGAGTTCCCGCAGGTATTTTTCGACTACGAGCCCGGAATCCGTGAAGCGATGGCCTTCCTCGTGAAGCGCGGCTGCCGCCGCATCGCGTTCCTCGGGGAGACCGGGAATGACTTCAACCCGAAACTGCTGAACAAGTTTCACGCCTGGCGGAGAGCACTGGAGTCGCTCGGCGTCTTTGACCCCGCCCTGGCCGAACATACGCGCCCCCTGCCGGAAGCAGCCGGAGGAGCATTGCGGAGCCTGCTTTCACGCGCAACGCCCGACGCGGTCTTCGTCGCCGGCGACCACCAGGTTCCATATGTCGAAAAGGTCCTGAAGGAGTGCGGCGTGCGGCTTCCGGTAGTCGGCTGCGACGGACTTGCGTTCGCGGCCTGGCCGACCGTCGCCCTGCCGCGCCGCGCCGCCGGAGAAGCCGCCGCCCGGCTGCTCGTCACACGGATGCGCGGCGACATCTCCTCCGACCGAACCGTCCTCCCCTCGCGCTTCATCTGCTGATTCCGCACGCTCCCGGAACCGGAGCGGCAACCGTCAGCGGGAAAACGGTCCGGCCGGAAGCCCGTTCGCGCCGCGCAGGTTCGGATCGGCCGTCTGGTGATAGCCGAACCGCACCCGTTCCGGCTTCGGAACCTTCGAGGCGGTCAGGACGACCTCCGCGCCGTCGATGACGGCGGCGGCGGAATGGAACACGCCGTCCTTTCCGGCGATCTCGAAGCAGGACGGCGCTTTGCCGTCCACAGTGTGCAGCCCACGGGTGTTGCGGAATTTCACGATCACCCTGTTCCCGTCGATCCGGCAACTCTCACAGAGCGGAAATTCGGCGTCGGACCTCCTGCCGTACTCGTACTGCAGCGCGAGCTCCGCGAGACGGATCCCGACCTCGCGCTTGTTCTTCGGGTGGATGTTGCGTAATTCGCCGAGATCGGTCAGCACCGCCATATGCGCATGCGGATCCTCATCGGCAAATGCCTGCTGCGCCTCCCACAGCGCGGGCAGCTCATACCCGCTGCCTTTGTAGATGTAGGGTGCGAGCTGCGCGAAATAGAACGGCAGCCCGGGCATACCGAACTCATGCCGCCAGGAAGCGGCCAGCGCTTTCATCTTTTCGCGATAGAGCATCCCTTCGGTATAGTTCGACTCCCCCTGATACCAGAGTACGCCCCGGAAAGCGATGCTGCGAAGCGGGGATATCATCGAATTGAACAGCAGCGTCGGCTTCTGGTGGTAACCGGCTCCTTTCATCACATAGGGGCGCAGTTCCTCAGGATAGTCGGGCGGGGGCGCCAGGAGCCTGCCCGAAGCGGCCTCCCGCTCCGCCGTGTTCCGCCACTGCGCGAGTTCTTCGAGATAGCGGGCGGTCAGTTCGCGGTTCATCCTGCTCCCGGCGATTTTCGCGGCGGCGAAGCGGTATTCCGCCTGAAGGGCGGGAGTGGTCTCGAAGCCGTAAAGCGAAATCCACGGTTCGATCCGCGAGCCGCCCCAGTTGACGCTGATGACGCCGACCGGAATTCCGAGCTCCCGGTTCAGATGCTGCGCGAAAAAACAGGCGATTGCGGAGAAGTTCCGCGCGGTTTCCGGCGTGCAGACGCTCCAGCGCGGAGCGCGCGGAAAATCGTCGAGCGGCGTTGCGCTCGCCCAATAGACATTCCCCTGAAAGAGCCGGACGCCGGGAAGGTTCATCGCGGCAATCTCACGCTCCGCGCTGTGCACCTCATGCAGCCTGACCTCCATATTCGACTGCCCGGAACAGATCCAGACTTCTCCGAACATCACGTTGCGGAATATCCTGCCGTTCACGTTCAACTCGTGCGGGCCGCCGGGAGGCATCGCCGGGAGCTCGCCGCGCCAGATGCCGTCGCGGCCCGCACGAACCTCGCAGACCCTTCCGGCCAGCTCGATGCGCACGGCCGTCCCCGGCTCCGCCCGGCCCGAAACACGGACCGGCCTGCCGTGCTGAAGCACCATATTATCTCCGAAAACCTGAAAGACGGAAATCTCCTGCGCCATCACGGCACAGCAGAGGATCAGACAGGACAGAATCGCCAACAGTTTCATAAGTACTCCTTTCCGTCACCAGCGGTAATAGCGGTAGGGATGATCCCCGGCAACCGGAACATCCGTGTAGAATCCCGGTTTCTCATCGGGAACGAAGCCGGGCGCGCCCGAAAGCCCTCCGGTCTGGCGGATGTCGTTGCCGTGAATGACCAGGACATTCCTGCCGGCCCGGAACTGCTCCGGCGTCACCCGGTACGAACGCGGCTCCCGCCAGTAGCCGTCCGGATGGCTCTTTGCGGTCACTTCACCGAGAAGCGCATCGTTCAGGTAGATCCAGGATTCGTCGTCCACGGGGCCGATGTGCAGCGTGCCGCGCATCTGCCGGAGCTCCTCCGGCGTGAGGTTGAATTCCAGCCGGTAGAAATAGTGTCCGTTATACTTCGCAAGCTTCGGGAGCTGATGCTGAAAATGGCGTTCCACGCTGATCGGCAGCCATTCGCGACTCCGCATCGGCGTCGCGGCAAGATGCCATTTCTCCCGGATTCCGCGCTGCTCCGGGTCGGCGCGGAATTTCCACGCATCCGCGGGAAGCTGCGGCGCGGCCTGCGTAATGTTCCCGGTCAGGAGCCGGATGAACCCCGGTTCCGACGGCGCGCCGAGGTTGTAAAGCAGCCGCGCCGCCGTGAAGGCCGAACGCCGCGTGACCGCACGGTTGTAGAACTCCGCCGCGTCGAATTTCCACGGCGGAAGCTGATACACGGCCAGGAGCCCCCGGCCGCGGCGCACGGAGAACAGCGGAGAGCCGGAGCTGAAGGCGTCGAACTCCTGTCCGTCCCGCCATGCGATATCCGCGGCGGAGAGCCCGGTGAATTCCGGGTGACCGTCAAGTTCAGGGAACATGGTGCAGTACCTGCCGCGCACGGTCCGGAGTCCGGGCAGGATCCGCGAGAGCTCTTCCCCCGAAAGATCGAACGCCAGGACGTTCAGTCCCTGTTCGATCCGTTCCGCGAGCCCCGCCGGGATCTCAGCTCCGGGACCGACGACCAGCAGCTCCGCGTCCGTGCCGGAGCTTTGGAACGGAATTTTCAACTGCCGCAACAACGCCTGCGCTCTCCCGCCGAGGCAGGCGACCCGCCGGTTTTCCGGTGCGGGCGCGCGGTCGAGACGCTCAAGCGCATCTCCAAGTACGCGGAGCGCCTCCGGCTCCACTTCGGTCCGCCCCGAAAGATCGAGCTGGCAGAGGATAAGCTGGGCGTTGCCCTCGCGAAAATGCATCAGCGGCGCATATTGCAGGGCGAAGCCGCACTGATAAAGCGGCATCCAGTCCCCAACCGGCGGTTTCTCCGGCAGGACACTCGCGACCGTACCGCGGTTTCCCGCGCGCCACACCCGCGTGCCGGAGAACCCCTGCCATTTGAATTTCGGCTCATCGGTCGGCAGCAGATCCGGATAATACGCCGGAAGCGCGGTTCCGGCCCCGCGCCAGTCGCGCAGCATCCGCCCCCGGCCAACCGGAAAGAGCGTGCGGGCGGCATACTCCGCGCAGCGGATTCCGAGCCGCTCCAGCGTGTCGGCGGACTGCTCCAACACGAGAATCCGGACACCGCGGCCGAGATGGGCGGAGAGGTCGAAAGGCAGGCGTCCAAGCGCGTTCCGCCCGACAATGAAAAGTCCGATCCCGCCCATGTCCCGCTCTGAGCGGACAGGCCGGAACGGGACGCCGAGCTGCTTCAGCAGCGGGGACGCCGTCCCCTCCGGATCGAATACGCCGAGCGCATTTCCGAGCCTGATGCGGCGGAAAGAGGCGACCTCGATTTCAAACCGGTCCCGGCAGCCGGAGGAGAACTCCGCCTCCAGTGTGACCGTTTCCCCTTCATATCCGCCGGGAAGTGCAAATTCGACCGGTTCGATAACCCGGCCGCCCGGCTCGATCGAGGCGACACCCTCGCGCTCCAGCCGGAGCTCCGGCGACCGCCAGCGCCACTTCACCTGCTTCGTCTGCCGCGTATCGTTCAACATCACGAGCGACTTGCGTACCGTCTCGCCGGGGCGGTACGAGTGCGACTTCTCCGTAAATTCATCCGCCCGGCCGCCGATCCAGCCGAGTTCCTCGCGAAAGCTTTCCGCCAACGCCTCGCCGGTCGGGGAGAGCTCAAAGCTGTTCAGCGGATCGCCCAGCGCGCCGCCGCGCGCGACAACGACCTCGTCCACGATTCCGGGGCGCTTGACCATGACGGAAGAAAGCGGGTTCGGGCGGTTCCTCACCTCCCCCTGCTGCGTCCAGAACGATCCCTGATCCCACGGCAGGATTCCGGAGATTCCACGGGCGCGCATATCGCGGATGTGGCTGCGCAGCAACGCAGCACGCACCTTGTGCACGTCGTCGAGAAACGCGACCACAGTGTTGCCGCCGAGGACATTGTAGTTGACGGGAGTGTTTCCCTTGAGCGCCTTCTCCTGCGTTTTCAGGAAAGCGAGCTTCGCGGCGTCGGGACGGTACGCCTCTTCTCCGAGAATCATACTGTTGTACTCGTCGATCCACGCAGCCTGGACCGCCCGGCAGCTCCAGATGAATTCCGGGCCGCGGTAACTCGACCAGCTCGCGACGTGCGGCAGGCCCCACTCCACGAAAAAGAGCGGCATGTCGCCCTTCGCCTCCCATGTTTCGAGATAGTCGGAACGCTCCTGGTCCGGAATCCAGTTCAGATAGCAGTTGACCGTGTAAACGTCCCCGAGTCGTGCGCCCGAGTGATGATAGACGGGACGGCTCGGGTCGAGCTCCCGCGCAATCGTTTCTGCGATCTTCCCCTGCCGGCGCGGAAAATCCGCCGGAACATTGCGCAGATCCTCGGGAGCGGGCGCCTTGCGTTGCCCGAGCAGCAGCGGATTCTGGTCGCCGCGGTAGCCCATGGCGTTGTGGTTCATCGCATACATGACGGCGCCCGGAATGTTCTGAAGCTTCCGGATGATATAGGCGCTCTGGCGGCGGTACTCCGCCGCGACGGCGGGATCGTGCAGCCTGCGGTCGAAAGCGCTGAAATGCGGAAGCGTAACCGATGAGAGCATTCCGAGCTTCGATGCGACGCGGTGCAGCGACCCGTAGTAGGAAAAGCGCCCCGGATTGTAATTGTAATTGCCGCAGATCATGAAGTTGTACCCGGCGGAACGCGCCGTGCGGCACATCGCCCCGACCCGCTCCTCCGTGGCCGGAAAGAGCCGTCCGACATAGAAGGAGGTGAAGGCGCGCAAATGAATTTTCCTGCCGTTCAGGTAAAAATCGCGCCCGGCTGTGTAGAATTCCCGGAAGCCGAACTCCTCAGGCAGAAAAACGTCAAGCACACGCCCCGACGCATCGAGCAGCGTGATCCCGGCGGTGTAAAGATTTTCCGGTGCGTCGGTGTCCCAGAGCTCCGGATCCTCCCACCGGCCGCCGAATGAAAACCGGAACTCCGGCGAACCGTCCGCCGTAAAAAGCGCGGAAGTAAAACTTCTGACCGTCCGGCCCTCCTTCTTCACCTCGCAGCGGAGCCGGTATTTCCCGGCCGCGAGATTCGCGAACCCTGTGTCGAATGTGATGCTCTTCCTGCGGAAAGAGGTGATGACATGCACATCGCCGACGGCATGTTCCTTCGGACGCGAAACGAGATAGAGGTCGCCGAGGATTCCCATGTTGTCCGGCTTCGAGTTCGCGGGGATGATCCGGCCGGGCGCCATATAGACCCCCTTTTCCGATCCCGGCGGGGCTGAGACGAGCAGCGCGATTTCATGCCGTCTCCCCGGTTCAACCAGCGTTGTCAGCTCAAACTCTCCGCCGGGATAAAACAGTTCGCCCGCGGCCCTGCCGTCCACAAACACCTGCGCCTGCGTCTGCACGAGATCGGTGTCGAGCAGGATCCGGCGGCCGCGCCAGCTTTCCGGAATCTCCACTTCCCGCCGGAACCACGCACGGTCCTTCAGCTCTTTTTTCTGCTGCGGCGTGATATGGAGCTTGCGGGAGCCGAGTGAAGTCGTCCATGAACCCGGCAGAAGAAAATATCCCCACTTCTCCGCCGGCGGGATCCGGTCGCCGGCGGCCGCCGGCTGGAACTCCCAATAGCCGTTGAGGCAGATCCTTTCGCGCGTTCCCGAGCTTTCCCGGTATGCGTCGGCAAGCGAGAACAGCTCCTCGCGCGACAGGTTCAGCGGCGAGGCGGAGAACGCCGCGGAAGCGGAGAGCAGCAGTGTCAGAATCAGGTGTTTCATAAGTAATCGGTCTGGTTGGTGTAGACTCTCGCGGTGGAGTAAAAGAGCTCCTTGAACTTCCGGCTCTGGACGGAACTCACATGTCCGTCCGCAAAGCCGGTGTTGATCCGGACGCCGTTATGCGCCGCAAGGACTCCGCCGAACGAACCGGAACCCGCCGCCATCCAATGGATCAGACAGTTGTTGTACAGCTTGTCCGTGATGCTCGCATCGACGCTGTCCGTCAGGAAAACATACGCTGAAGGGCGCCTGATTTTATATAGCGCCTGAATCGTATGGGAGCCGCTGACGCTCCGGCTCGGCTCCTGCAGATTGACGTCACCCTCCCGGTAATACCCCATGTAGTTGACGCCGTACGAGTATTTGATGTCGTCGGGACGGTCCACGGCGGGGCACGACCAGAGCCGGCTCGCCTTCCCGTCCTTCTCGTAAAATCCGGCCTGGTTCAGGTAATACATGGTCGAAGGCGAGAGGATGACGACTCCGTTGTATGAGTCGCTGTAAAGGCTGACAAGGGTCATGACGCCGCGGATATTGTTGACGCAGCTCGTGCTTTTCGATTTTTCCCGCGCCCGGTTCAGCGCGGGCAGCAGCATGGATGCGAGAATCGCGATGATCGCGATCACGACAAGGAGCTCGATGAGTGTGAATCCGGCGACATGTTTTCGATGCATTTGCTTTACCTCCTGGATGATAAAAATTCGATGCCGAATGTGAGGCCGATATGGGCCGCGTGCAGCAATTGGACCGGGCCGGCTCCGCCGCAGCGGGAGAAATCGACCCGGGCAAGGAGCGCCTCGATCCGGCGGAGTTCCTCCTCCTCCGGCAGCGCTCCGCCGCAGAACAGCGCAAAAAGATCGTTGCCGAAAGCGCGCAGAAACGAGTTCGGCTCCCGGAATTCCGGCGGGAAGCATGGATTCAGATAGCTGAATCCGCCGAATGTGGATTCGGTCCCGTCCTGCGAAACGGTCTCCGGCGTCATCGCCATCGGCAGCTGCCGCCAGTTTGTGTTCAACGTCTCCCAGCTCCCCGGATACGCCTCCGCCTGCACAAGCTTACGCCGGATGTCGCGACGGGTCAGTTCAACTCCGCGGCGCATCGCTTCGCCGATTTTATCATCGAACTCCGGAGACAGCCCGCTCTCCTGCATGAAGCGCAGGGAAAGCAGCATCTGTGAAAGCGAAAAATCCCACCAGTGCGCGTCGGGATCCATCCGCAGCGTTGCATCGAGCCCCGGACCGGCCAGCTCCCGCATCCATCCGCGGTACCGTTCCCGCCCGGTGGCGAGGTAAGCCGCACCATAGAACATCGGCAGCCGCATCATCTCATGCGGTGCGCAGTTCCAGAGCTGCGACACGACGGCCGGGCCGCCGTCGAGCCGGCCGAGGTTGAAACCATGTTCCGGCCGGTTCCGCTCGCGGCAGAGCTCCGCAACAGCGGCGAGGATGAAGCGCGCTTTCTCCTTCGCGGCTCCGGAAGCGTCCGGATACCCCTGCAGAAAGCGCCAGACACCATAGACCGCGAACGTCAGCTGGTCGCGCGAGGTGTTGAAGTAACAGCTTTTCCCGTCATACGGTGAAATGCCGCGCACGATGAAGCCCGGTTTGCCGTGCACGGTCGCGCAACGGTAAATTCCGTCGAGCACCCGTTCCGCGAATTCCCGGTTCTCCTCGCCGAAAAGCTCGCGCCGCAGCTTCAGGATCTCCATGACGCTGCCCGCATTCAGCATGCAGTCCTCCATGCCGGTCCCCCAGCCGCACGGATTCGGAAACTGCCGGGCGATTTCGGCCGGGGTCGGCAGATGGCGGAACCGGCGGGAGGGCTCGCGGTCAGTGATGTAATCGTAAAAGAGATTGGTTTCCGGACAGAAAAGCTGCTCCTGGATGTAATCCCATATGACCCGCATCGTGCGGCTCTCCGTTACGGCTGCAAAAATCATCGTTCCAACTTTCGTGTTTTGTTGTTTCTCTCATATTATATCAAAAAATCACTTGAAAAACAATAGGAGAAACCGTATATATTATCACGAGAAACACAAAAAATATTTGAAAAATCACAATCAATGAAAATTCTGGAAAACAGTGCCGTCTTCGACGACGGAAACCTGCCGTTCGATTACAAATTCGACGGCGGCGAATTTTATTACCGGAAAAACAGCAGCTACTCCCGCAAACGCCCGCTCTTCCTCGAGCCGCCGGCAAAGGAGCTGCTCTTCTCGACCGGCATCTACGAGGGCGGCCTGCTGCCGGGCGCGCATTATCTCAGAAAAAACGCCCCGTTCCTGTCGGTTGAATACATTCAGGAGGGAAACCTTTACGTCCGGCTGGACGGACGCATGTACGAGCTTGAAACGGGGGAGATATTCCTGATGCAGCCGTTCCGCGTCGCGGAGTTCTCCACCGGAAAGAGTTTCTCCTGCCGGAAGCTCGCAATCTCGATCCACGGCCGGCTGCTGACGGAGGTACTGAAGCAGAGCGGCCTCGACCGCGTGGATCTCCCCGGCGATCCCGGGCGCGGCCGCCTCGAAGAGTTGCTCGGGCGCTTCGGGGAACTCGTCGACCGCCACGGACGGGAGGCGGAGCACCGGAACGGACTCCTCTGCTACGAGCTCCTGCAGCTCCTGCAGTCCCCCGCGCCCGCTCAGGAACTGCCCCCGAAGCTCGCGGAGCTCCTCGCCTACATGGAGGAGCATCTCGCGGAACCGCTTTCACTTGAAATGCTTTCGGCGCGCTACGGCTGCTCCCGCAACCAGCTCATCAACGTCTTCCGCAGCAATCTGCACGAAACGCCCTACCGGCTGCTCTCGGGCCTGAGGATGCGCAAGGCCCGGGAACTTCTGCTCTCCCGCGATGAGCTCTCCATCAAGGAGATCTCCGTCCGGGCCGGCTATTCGAACGCTCTGAACTTCTCCACGGAATTCAAAAAGCGCTTCAAGCTCTCCCCCGGCGAATACCGCCGCATCGAACACTGAGAAGGCGCTCCGGCGCGGCGGAATCACTCCCCGGGGGAGTCCTTTTCCACCCTGCCGATGTTCCGGGCGATGAAGGCGACCAACGCCAGCGCCAGCAGCACGGCCGCGGCAGGGAAGAGCCATTTCGCCCCGAACGGGGCGGGAGCGCCGCTCTGCCGGAAATCCGGATTCTTCTGCGACGGCCCGGGCCGGTATTCGTTGAACGCCTGCACCGCGGTATCGACGCCCGAAAGCGTCCGCGCAAGATCGTAGTCCCCCGGCGCGACGCCGTTCCCGGCGTAGCAGAGCCGGGCCGGAATGTCCGCCGTCAGCGTAATCAGGCGGTATGCGGGACCGTACGACTTCAGCGCGAGGTTCACCAGCGGCGGATTGTCGCCGTTCTGAATCGTGAGCCGGCAGACGCCGAGCCGCCGTTCCCCGTCGAGCGGGATCCCCGTCGAACGGCGCGAGAAGCCCGGAATCGACAGGCTTTCGAGCTGAACCGCGCGCCGCAGACTGCCGTCCTCCGTCTCGAACACCGCGCTGCGGCTGAAGTTCGTGCTGCCGGTCAGGAGCTCAAGACGGTGCGCCGGGATCTTCCGGCAATCGAAAACCACAGTCGTGCTCTTCGTCTCCGGATCATTCGAAACACTGCGGATCTCCGGCACATGAGACTCCTCGTACGGGCGGCTCGAGAACTGCACCGGCACATTCCGGCTCAGGTCGATGCCGTCGATCTTCAGTTCCCGGAACAGCAGCTCGCGCTCCTCCTTCCGGTTCACCGGGTCGTCCCCGGTCGTGACCCGGCGCAGCGGAGAGACGTAATCCTCCCCGTAATTGCCGATCTCGATTTTCAGCTCCCGGTAAGTGCCGCCCGGCAGGCCGAACGAGATACTGCGCAGTGCAAACCTCGGATTGCGGTCGAAAAACGGGCGGTTCTCCGCCAACAGCCGCCAGTCGCCGCCGTTGCGCCCGTAAATCGAAACCCGCTTTTCAAAATTCTGCTCCTTTGTCCGGATGGCGAGGGAATCGACCTGCGCCCCCTTCCCCGCCTCTCCGGCGCGGACCAGAATCACCGCTTTCCGCCCGTCGAGGT
This sequence comes from Lentisphaeria bacterium, assembly GCA_018265615.1. GTDB lineage: Bacteria > Verrucomicrobiota > Lentisphaeria > Victivallales > Victivallaceae > Victivallis. Next base: position 79,333 of record JABLYX010000005.1, on the reverse strand, counting down.
CGAATGATTCGACCTGCGAGGGAACCCGTTCGCTGCGGACCGTGCTCCCGCGCAGAAACACCTGCTCACGCTTGAACGGCAGCTCGCGCCCGTCCTCCGAATAAAGCCGCAGGTCGTCGAGCGCCGCAACCTCCTCAAGCACCGCATCGTTCAGCCGGACGGAGTTCAACTGCTTCGGAGCAATCACCTGCGGAGGCGACAGCTCCATGAAAAAACGGTAATCCTCCGGATCCGCCGCAAACAGCGCCCCTCCGAGAAGCAGTCCGATCAGCCAGAGTCGTTTCATTGTTCTTTCTCCTTTTCATCCTGCGGCGGCCGGAACAGCTGCTCCATCCGCATGTAAGCAAAAGCGCCGACGAAGAACAGCACGCCCATCGCGAGGAACGCGAGCACCCGGTAAAGCGACGGCAGCCGTGCAAGATCGAAGAAAATCGCCTTGAGCGCGACCACACCGAAAAGCCCGAGCCCGCAGAGTCGCACCGGCTTGAGCCGGAACCGGATCCCGCCGATCAGCAGCGCGAGCGCATAAACCGCCCAGAGCACCGAGAGTCCGCCGAGCGCGAACTCCGGCATATAGAGCGACAACCCCCGGTAGAGCTCCGCGCTGCTGTAAACGAACCAGAGCACCCCGCCCGCGGCGCCGAAGAACCCGGCAAGACTCTCCTTCACGTGGCGGCCGAAAAGCGCCCTTGCAATCAGCGCCAGCCCGGCGGAGAAGCAGAAAAACGCCGCGATGCGGAATCCGCAGTCGACCGGATAGTCCGCCACCGGGCCGGAAAGTGTGAGCCGGACGAGATCCGCCACCGCCGCCACCATGCCGGCGGCCATCCAGCCGCGCACCGTCGAACCTTTGCAGAAACGGTCGCGGTAAAGCATGAACCCGAGTGTGCCGAGGTAGAGCACCGAACACAGCGCGACCCGGAGCACCGGAGCAAAGACCGGCAGCTTCGCGATTTCAATGCGGAGCAGCACAAAGATGAAAATCGCGGCGGCCCAGAGGAACACGCTGCCGATTCCGGCGGCCTGCCGTGCGCCGAGCGGCTCCGGCTCGTTTTCTCCGACGACCTCCGGCCGGCTGCCTCCGCCGCTCCGCTTCATGATGAGGCACCCCGCGATGAAAGCCAGCGAGCAGCTCCCGAGCGACACGAACCGGTCGAGCAGCCCCTCCCAGTAGGTCGCCGGGCCGTCAAAACCGTTCCCGAGCATCACAACGGCATGGACTCCGGCCACAGCGTAGAGAATGAACGAGAGCACCGAAAGGAACCGGCTGCCGGAATGCGTGCCGAGATAGAGCATCGCGGCGGCCTGAATCGCCCATGCCGCCGTGATCCAGTGTCCGGAGAGCAGCAGTGGGAAGGTCAGCGCGACGGCGAACGAACAGAAGGCCAGCAAGCACAGGTAAAGGTTCCGGTCGCGAACCCGGAACTTCACGCAGAACAGGAATTCAGCCGCGAACACCAGCGCCGCAAACAGCGTGATCCCGGCCGCATAGCGCGATTCCGGAAACGCAAGCAAGGTCGCCCGGACCGCAATCAGCAGATAAAGTCCGGCATTCGCGATGAACAGCAGAATCTCAAGCAGCGTGACCTTCCGCCGGTGTACAAGCGAATAGAGCAGCGGCAGGATGCTGAACAGCACGAAGAGCGCGCTTGCGAATCCGGCCACGTGCCAGTAATCCGTCCGCAGCTCCGGTTCGAAGAAACGGTATGCGGCCCCCATGAAAATCACATAGTTCAGGAGGAACGCGATAAAGTTCAGCAGCCTCCAGTTCCGGTAGAAGGCGAGAAAGAGCGACCCCGCCCCCATGAGGACAAGGTAGGAAAACAGCTCCGGCAGATGCTTCGACCCGGTCGAAAGCAGCACGGGGGTGGCGTATCCGCCGATCACCGCGATCAGGGCGACGAGAAGCGAATTCTGCCGCAGCGCGAGCAGCGCCCCGAATACGGTGATAAGGACCATCAGCGGGAACGCCGCCGGAACAGGCAGGAATTTGTAGATCGACGCGGCTGCGAAAATCGCGAAATAGAGTGTGACCACTCCGACGCCGGAGAGCCCGAAGCCGAGCAGGCGGTAACGCTCCGACTTCACAAGCCGGCAGCCGAATGCGACGATGCCGAGTCCGAGCAGGACCACGCCCGCGATCCGCACCTGGGGCGACACGAGGTTGTTGTCATGCGAATATTTGACGAAGAAACCGATGCCGATCAGCAGCAGCAGGACCGCACTGCGGACCAGCCAGACCGTGGCGACGGCATACTCGACCGCGACCTTGCGCGGGCGGAACTCTTCTCCCACGACGATCCAGCTCCAGATCTTCCTCAGCGCTTCGGCGGCACACCGTTCGAATTCGGAAGGCTCCGGTTCCGGAAACGCCTTCTGCTCCCGCAAAGCAGGCGCGGGAGCAGGAGGCGCAGCGGCGGCGGCAACCTTCGGGACGGAGGCCGGAATACTCCGGATGGCGGCGGCGAGCACGGCGGCTTTCTGCTCCTCCGGAGTTGCCCGCACGGCTTCCGGCTTCGGCGCAGGCAGCGGCGCAGCAGCGGGCTTCGGCGCGGGCGGCCTCTCCTCCCGGAGCGGCGGGGCTTCCGGTTTCGGCGGCGGAGCGGAAACCCGGGGCTCCGCCGGCCGGAACGCGCCTTTGCATTCGAGACGTTCAAGCCTCTCCGACAGTTTCACGACCGCATTGCGGCAGGCGATCGCCGCAACGGCATTCACGATCAGCAGAATGATTCCGCCGACCAGGCACAGCACAACCAGAACGATGAGAGCTTCCACGCCAAACCTCCTGCACGACCCCCCGTCATGCGTTCAAGAGTTCGAGCATCCGGGCGATATCGGCGGATGCCATTTCAAACTTCGATTTCTCGATCTGCAGGTTTCCTCCGGTCATGATATAGGACGGGAATACCCGGATTCCGCCGAAATGGAACGCTTCACCGCGCAGCTTATAAGTGGAACCGGAGGGTATGACGTTTCTCCCGCTCCGTTTCTTAGCGATGATGTTGAACATCCTCTTCGCCACATCCCCCATCAGCATGACGGCTTTCAGATTCGGGAAAAGGTCGAACTCGGCTTCGAGCAGCGGCAGGCTCGCTTCGAAATCCTCTCCGGCGACTTCATATGTCCGCTTCGGGCGCTTCACCGCATTCGTGATGTAAATGCCGAGGGCGGAGAGATCCGCCATGGAATCAGCCTCCGCCCCGGCGGCACGGAACAGCGGCAGCGCGCTGCCCGGATAAGCCGGGAAAGCGTTGCCGCCGTAAAAGTCGTCACCGGGATCCGCCGGAACCACCTCGTTGATCAGCAGCGCCCGGATCTCCGCCGGAACAACCTCCGCCTCCGGATAACGGAACCCGTCTCCGAAGGCTTCGCGCAGTGTCTCCCCGATTCCGATCTTCATCGGCGTCTCCTGTTTCCGGCGGGGCGGATGCCGTTTTTCTGATGTTCTACTTGAAGCGCGCCGTGATCTCCGCGATGCGCAGCCCGTAATTGAATGCGGTTTTGACGTCGCCTGCCGGCGGAGCATCGGGCGTCCTCACGCCGAAGCTGCTCGCCATCGGCCCGACCGACGCGCTGTTCCGGTTCAGGCTCTCCGGGCTCGGCCCCGCGACCGTCGACTCCGCGCCGGGCTCGTTGCTGCCGACGATATCGCCGACGCCGACCCAGATCATCCCGAGCTGCATGGCCGTGATCATCATCCCCTGCAGCGTATTGAGCTTGTCGCCGGAGAAGTTGCTCGAATTCGTGAAGCCCCCGGCGATCTTGTCCTTCCATTTGCCCGCACCCCACTTCGTCACGGTCGCTTCGAGGAAACTCTTCATTCCGGCCGCCATGTTCCCCATGTAGGTGGCGCTGCCGAAAATGATCGCGTCGTACGCGTCGAGCTCGTCGATGCGCGCCGTCGCTTCGGCGGCGTCCAGCATCAGGACCTCCGCTCCCCTGAACGACGCAGCGCCGTCGCGCACCGCCTCCGCCTGCAGTTTCGTGTGGCCGTACTTCGAGAAGTACACAATTGCAATTCTGACATTCTTCATAACACAACCTCCTTCTTCATTAGAGTTGATGGTTCACTATATCACATAAAACCTGCATTTGCAAATAACGTTTTTTTCCGGATTTTCCGCATCCGCCTCTTGACATCGCCATGAGAATTTGGTATAATATAATTGAAATAACGTTATTGCAGTTTTCGGCACTTTTATTTCAGGAGATCGAACATGGTCAGGCTGAAAGACATAGCCAAGGCGGCCGGAGTTTCCACCGGAACCGTTTCGGCGGCGCTCTCCGGAACCGGGCGGATCGGCCCCGAGACCCGGGAGTCGATCCGGCGGCTCGCGCATAAGATGGACTACCGTCCGAACGCGGCCGCGCGGATGCTGCGCAGCAAACCGGTCGTCGACGCGGGCATGATCATCGCGGATGAGCAGGTCATGCTCGTGCCGTATTTCACAAACTGGTGCGAGCAATACCATCTGCGTCATCAGCTCGAGCTCATCAGCAGCGCCGGAACCCAGCAGCCGACGCTCTTCAACGACAATTTTGCCGCGGGAACGCTGCACGTCGGATTCCTCGGCGAAACGGTGCGTCGCTTCCTCTCCCGCAACCCGGAGTTTCCGTTCGTGGCCGTCAATGAAAAATACAAGTGGTGCGTGCGCAGCAATTTCGCGACCGGCGCCCGGGAGGCGCTTCAATACCTCACCGCCCTCGGGCACCGCAGCATCTCCCTGTCGGTCGGGGATCTGGTCTACGACCTGCACCAACAGCTTGAACGCGGACTTGCCGAAGCCGTGCGCGAATTTCATTTCGACACGACGCCGGAAATCCGCCATCTCGAAGTGCGGGGCATCACACACGACAAAGTCATGCAGCGTTGTGTGGAGCGGGCCCGCGCAATCCTGCGGGAGCGTCCGCGCCCGACCGCGTTTTTCTGCAGCGGCATGCTTGAAGCGCGCGCCTTCATCTACGCGGGCCTTGAACTCGGGCTCACCGCACCGAAGGATTTCAGCGTGGTCGCCGTCGGCGGGCGGCTCGACGCGGAGTCCGGGTATCCCGCAATCACCACGCTCGGCAACGATTACGGGCAGCTCGTCACGCAATCGATGCTGCTCCTGCAGCGCCGGATATCGGGACTCGAAGAAACTCCCCGGGATATCCTGGTCGATACCAAGCTCGACATCCGCAATTCGAGCGGAAAAGTGCCGGAATAAATTGCTGTTTCATATAACAGCCGGTATATGAAGCAGAAACGCAGATGCCCGGCAAAAAAGCGCGGTTCGGCGCCGCCGAAGCGCGTTGCAAGGAACAAAAGTGACGCAGGTGAACGCAGCGCAGCGAAGGTTCCCAGCAGCAGGCCGCGCCGCGAACGGAAAGGAAATTATAACACGATAATGTACTCGCCACATGAGCGTAAGAAATGGGGGTGCGGGGGAAATGTATTTCTCCCGCAGATCCCACGACAACTTAATCTGAAATAACGCAGAAAAGTCGGACAAAACGATTTAGTCGCCAGAGGCCGGATAACCTCATTCAATAAAAGGGAGTTGCATTATGTCAAGTCTGAGCCCGGAACATCACATACCGGCTGTTATACGCCGACATTTCACACTGATCGAACTCCTCGTCGTGATTGCAATTATTGCGATCCTCGCGGCAATGCTGCTCCCCGCACTCCAGCAGGCCCGTGAGCGGGCGCTCTCCTCCGACTGCACCTCGCGGCTGAAACAGACCGGCACGTTCCTCATGCTGTACGCGGGGGACAGCGACGACAGCCTGCCTCCGATCAGCAAGGGTGAAGAGGAATTCTACAAGGCGGTCGAGTCGCTCGTAAAGCGTTCGTCCAACGAGCAGCTCGAAGGGCCGAAATCGGTATTCGCCTGCCCCAAGATCGCCCGGATGCTGCCGAACAACAAACGGCGCAATTACAGCTTCAGCCAGAACATCCAGCCGGTGCGGGCGGACGACATCAACTATGCGGAGCATTTCCGGACCATCATCGAACCCTCGAAAAAACTGCTCGCCGTCGACGGCATACGCAAATCGGCCGATAAGAACTACACCGAGTTCCGGATCAACGCCGGCATGGAGAACCTGCTCTACGAGGAGGCGCACAACGGGCGGCGGAACGTTCTCTATGCGGATCTGCACGTGAACGCCCGCGCTCAGAAATACGAGCTGCTCCAGCCCGGAAAGCCGTTCCCGATACCGGACTGGAACACCAGCAAGGAGCTCTGGTGTTTCCGTTTCAAACGCTGATCACCGTAAATCGAAGGAAATCATATGAACCGGATCATTTTCGCCGCCCTCCTCCTCGCCGCGGCAGCCGCGACGGCTGCCGAACGGATCGCCGTCAAACCGGAATTCCGGGCCCAGCCCGCCGTCTCCGCCTCCGCCGCCCCGAAGCCGGGTGAGTGGAGCACAAATCCTGTATCGACCATCTCGCAGGCGGCCCCGCCCGCCGGGGCATCGTGGACGAAAGCGGAAGCGAAGAAACTGCATAATCAGTATCTCACGCGCACAATCGAAATTCCGGCGGCATGGAGCAGCGGCCGCATCTCGCTCGACTTCGAACGGATCAACGGGAACGCGATCATCTTCCTCGACGACAAACGGATCGGCGAACGGCTCGGGCCGTACGGAGAGATCGATATCACCGAATTCGCCGCCCCCGGGAAAAAGCAGGAGCTGCTGATCTTCAACACCCGCAACTACACGGATGTCTCGCGCACATTTGAAACTGACCCGCTGCGTTACACGGCGCGCGGCCCGCGTTCGACCTACGGACAGGTTCCGATGGAGAAGTGGGCGTTCGGAATCAATGCGCCGTTCGATCTCGTCTACCGCCCGTCCCCGGCATCGCTGACCTCCGGCTGGAGCGACACGAGCGTACGCAGAAAATCGATCGCACTGCATGCCGAAGTCGATGCGGCAAAACCGGTGAACGGAGCCGTCCTGACCGCCGGAATTTTCGGCGCGGACGGGAAAAAGGTGCTGGAGCTCCGGCAGGACGGGGTCTCCCTCAAACCCGGCGTCTCCGACATCGTGCTCACTTCGAAGTGGGAGAATCCGATTCTCTGGGAGCTCGACCGCGGCTATGTCTACACCGCGAAGCTCACGCTCGCCGATTCGACCGGCAAAGTGATCGACCGCCACGAATTCCCGTTCGGCTTCCGGGAAATATGGACCGAGGGGCGCAACCTCATGCTGAACGGACACGTCGCACGTTTCCGGGTCGAATGGTCCAGCTTCGGGCTCAACGAGAATTCGGTCAGTTTCTTCAAGCTGCTCGGGCGCAACATGATCTATTTTCAGTCGAACCCCTCCGGCTGGTGGCGCAACAATACGGCGAGCGAGGTGTTCAATTTCCCGCAGGAGACGATTTCGCTCTGCGACCGCGAGGGAATCGCGGTGCTGCTGCCGGTTCCGACCGTGAACTTCGTACGCGAACGGCTGCTGAACGACCCGGCGCTCGTCGAACAATACCGCACGGAGTGCGATCTCTTCATGAGGCGTTACCGCAACCACCCGTCGATCCTCGCGTGGTGCCTCTCGATGAACTCGTTCAACCCGCGCGACGCGATCCATCCGGAGACGATGGGAAAACGCAGCAATTACAGGCACGTGCAGGCCGAAGCGCTCGAAAAGGCGGCGGACATCGTGAAGGAGTTCGACCCGACCCGGCTCGCCTATTCCCACGCCGACGGGAACCTGACCGACATCGCCGCCGCGAACTGCTACCCGAACTTCGCCCCGCTGCAGGAGGCCGAGGATTGGCCCGAGCTCTGGGCGAAGCAGGGCGACATGCCGTGGTGGGCGTGTGAATTCGCGGCGGTCTACGACGGCAGCTATTTCAAGGGGAAATCGTTCCTGCTGACCGAGTTCGCGGCAATCATGCTCGGACCCGAAGCGTACCGGCTCGAAAGCGGCCGGCAGCTTGAGGAGACCGTGAAGCTCGGGCTCAACAACCGCGGCCACGGCCAGGACATGCGCCACGTCGCGCAATATGCGCCGCTTTACTACGAGGTTCAGAAACGTTATGTCGAAGCGATCGACCGCGCCTGGCGCACCTGGGGTGTGCTCGGGTGGCACTACTTCAATTTCCACCTCGGCTACGGCGACCCGCCGGAGACGAAGAGCTACAAGCCGTTTTCGCGCTACAGCGTGATGAGCGCCCCTGTGACGCAGCGCCCGGAGTGGGCCAGCCCGCAGTTCGATTACTACGCGAAGAACATGCAGCAGCTCCTCGCCTACGTCGCCGGGGCGCCGGACCACACCGACAAGACCCACGGCTATTACTCCGGCGAAGCCGTAAAGAAGCAGTTCGCGGCAGTCTGGGACGGCCCCGGCGACGTGACGCTCAACGCAAAATGGAAGCTCCTCGACGCGGCCGGGAAAACCGCCGCCGAAGGGACGCTCGCACCGCTCACGCTGAAACCCGGCGACATCCGCTTCATCCCGTTTGAGTTCCGGGCCCCGGCGGCCGGCGAACGCAGCGAGTACCGGCTGGCGCTCGATGTCGAAGGGTGGAGGGAACCGGTCCGCGACACAATCGACCTTCAGGTGTTCCCGGCCCGGAAGCCGCTCTCGATCGCGAACGTGCGGCTCTACGACCCGATGAAGCTCTCCGGCTGGGTGACGGAGCTGATCCCGGGCGCGAAGCCGATCGCGGCGGGAGAGAAGCCCGCGCCGGACGAAATCCTCGTATTCGGGCGGGAGTCGCTGAAGATCGGCGACAAGCTGCCGTTCACGGCGGAGGATATCCGCAACGGCCTGCGCGTCGTCTTCCTCGAGCAGAAGCCGGAGGTGTGGGAGTCGATGGGGTTCCACAACTACGAACCGTCGTCGCGGCAGGTGTTCCCGGCTTACGCGGGGCTCGCATTCAACGCAGCCGACCTCTCGTACTGGCGCGGCAAATCGACGCTGCTGCCGGAATTCAAACCGCCGCGCGCCTACGACGTTCCGGTCGCCCCGAAGGCGAGCAACCGCAACACGGTCGCCACAAGCGTGATGGAGATCCCCGCCGCCGCAGGCTTCCTGCCGCTGCTCGCATGCGAATTCGACATGGCCTATTCGCCGCTGCTCGCCTTCCTCGACGGCAGGGGGGCGGTATATTACAGCTCGCTCGACTTCACCGGTCGCGCCGGAACCGATCCCGCCGCGACGGAGACGGCGGCAAACCTGTTCCTCACCGTCGCCGGCAACCGCCTGGCGCGCAAGGGAAAAGTGTTTGTGAACCTGCCCGCCGCCGAGCTGGCGGAGCGCGGGATCCGCACGGAAAAGGCGGAACTCCGCCGCGTTCCGATGCCGGAGGGCGTCCTGAAAACGGTCGTCACTCCGAATCTGCTGCGGTTCCGCGACAAACTTGAGATCAACCGCATCGTCTCCGGCAGGCCGGGCGACGAAATCGATTCGGACGGCGCGTTCCTCGTGCGGAACAGCGACGGAGAGCTTGAAATCTACTGTCAGCTCGCACCGGAACTGCTGGAATCCCGTTACGCGGATGAACCGGACAAGCGCGAAGCGGTCGCCCTCACGGTCGTGCGGCTCGGCCAGCTCGTCTCGCGCCTCAGGACCTTCGCGGGAGAGAGTCCCTCCCCGGAACTCGCCTCGCGGCTGATGAAGGTGCGGCGCGGAGCGGCTTACCAGGATCTCGACAGCTGGACCGTTTTCGGTCCGTTCGATCCCGCGACCGGCGATGTGCCGAAGGCGCTCGCAATGAAGTTCCCCGGCGAGAAAGCCGCGCTCGAAGGCGACCTGAACCCGAACATCACCTACAAATCCGGCAGCCGCACGCTCGACTTCCGCACCACGGCGACAGCGGGAGCGGACCATTACCTCGATCTCGGCCGCGCGACCGGCAGCACCGCCGTGAACACAATCGCCTATGCGATCCGCGAAGTCGAATCGGAGACGGCGCGCAAGGCGATGCTCCGTTTCGGACTGGATTACTTCGGCCGCGTCTATGTGAACGGCAAACCGGTCTACGAACAGAGCACGAACCACGCCGCGCCGAAAGCGAACCAGTTCCGCACCCGCATCAGCCTGAAAGCGGGCAGGAACGTGATCGTCTTCAAAATCCTGAGCGGCAGCAAAGGCTTCGGCTTCTGGGCGAACCTTGCGGAACCGGAGGCGGAAGGGGAGAGTTCCGAACCTGCGGCGAAAGAGCTGCTGTACCATCCAACCATCAAATTGAGGAACCCGTATGAATATCATTACTGGTAGAAAAGCCGCGGCATTCGCGGCAGCGCTCCTGGCGCTTGCCGCCGTCAACGCGGAAGAGAAGGTCATCTACTCCGAAACTTTCGAGGAGACCATTCCCGGCCAGACGCCGAAGGAGTGGCGCACGGTATGGGGGAACCCCGGCGGCGACACAGTCACCGTCTCGAATGAAAAATCACAGGGCGGGGACAATGCGCTGATGCTCGACCGCACCTCGAACCAGGGCCAGTGGGGATTCGGGTTCCGCTTTCCGAAAGTGGAGAAGGGCACAATCGCACTTGAGTACGATTTCCTGCTCGACGGTCCCGGCAACCAGGCGGTGCTCGGCTTCGAGCTGCGGGACAATGTGACCGGCCGGTCGGTCCTGTCGGCTTTTACCGTGCAGAATTTCCGCATCCGCGACAGCAAACGCAAGCCGCTCATGGAGCTTGCGCGCGACACCTGGTACCACGTGAAGTTCACGCTCCCCCTGACCGAAGCGGACGGAAAGGAGAAGAAGATCGAAGTGACCGACCCCAAAAGCGGAAAGACGGCCGAACTGGTCTCCCCTGTGACCGCCTATCCGTCCAATCCGGGGACACTCTCGATCAACACACATCCCGGCAAGAACAATTTCCGCGCATTTTTCGACAATGTGAAAGTTTCGGTCGCCGATTGACCGCGATATATTGAACAACTCCTCCTCCCGTGTTGCCGTATTCCTGCAACTGCGGAGGAGGAATCATTTTATTGTGTGACCATACTTCGGGAAGCACACAATTGCAATTCTGATATTCTTCATAACACAACCTCCTCTGTTCCCCAAAAAGTTGCCCCCCTTCCTCCTTCGCCGAGGCCGCGGAGGACAAGTCGGGCTTGTCATCCATAGCTCCGGCGCGGAGGATGATGCTTTTCGGGGACCCCGCTCTCTAAAGAGACCGGGCCGGACACCGCGCGCCGGGCTCGTCTCCGGTGTTCCGTGCAGCTCCCCCGTACTCACACCTTCAGGGAAATTTCATACCGGTATTCGTATATCATCTCTTCATCAGGGTTGACGGTTCGCCAGATCATATAAATACCCGCATTTGCAAATAACGGGCTTTTTGACGCACAATCTATTTTTCCAATTTCCTTTTTTGGGGAAAATTGCCATTCTTTATTTTCGGAGTCTTGCTTTTTACAAAAAATATTATATAATATAACTGTATTTATTACTGTACCGACAAAGGAAATGGAACATTATGACCCTTCAGAAAACTGCGCTGACAGAAGCCGTAAGAGTTCGCCATTATATCATGAATATCATTTACCGGAGCGGCGGGCATTCCGTGCGGGTGCCTTCCCTGCGCAAGCTGGCCAGGGAATTGGGTATTGCGGTTTCCACTGTACAACTGGCATACGACCGGATGATCGAAGACGGCAGCCTCTATTCCAGGCAGGGGCTCGGTACCTTCACATGCGAAAACAGAAACTGGGAATTCGGAGTTCCCCTGATCGGGATCAAATTCCGGGATGGGGACCAATTCCTGCTGGGTCACGGTGAACTTCGGGAACTTGAAGCCCTGACCGGAGAATTCTCTCAACAGAAATGTAATGTTCACTTTCTCAGCCGGAGCTGCAGAAATGCCGGGGAATTCCAGTCGGAAGCAGAAAGCGCCTCTCTGAATGGACTGATTACTTACTTTTCGCAAGCGGCCAGGGGAGTAAAACTATCCATTCCCCATGTCAATGTCGGCACATCGGTTGCCGGAGCAAGCAATATCATACGTTATTATCACCGTGCGATTGTTCCCTTCGCCAAAATGATCCGCCCGGAAGGGGGTATTGTGGTGATGGGTACAAAAAACTCGCGGCCGATTCTCCACTCAACTTTGACACGGGAATGCGGCAGGGAAGTATTTTACCTCGGTTTTGACGGTAGAGAAATGGAGCATATTATTGCATTGAAACCATCTGCAATTCTGACGGAAGCAACTCAGCTTGCATCAATCCGGAAACGTTTGCGGGAAGCAGGGATTTCCGAAGAGCAATGCCTGACGGTTTCCGTCAGTGAGCTTCCCCCGTATTTTGAGGAACCGGCATGGTATTTCGAAGAACCGACACGGGAAACGGCGGCGTTGGCTGTCCATGAGTTGCAGCGCAGAATGGCAGATCCCGCCGGAGCGCCGACCGATTTCTGCCTTGAACACGAATTCCGATTTTTCGAGCCTCATAATTCAAGAAAAGGGAATGATTGATGATAAAAAGCAGCATCGTTTTCATTTTATGCCTGTTTTTTACTGTAAGAGCCTCGGAAAATATGATATGCGGTCCCTGGCATTTTACGCTTAACTGCCAAAATGGCAATCTCGAATCGGTCCGCTATGGAAACACGCCGGAATTCTCGGCAGTCCGCCACTTTCAGGACGATGGGAAGGAAACAGGAGAGTTTCTGCTGAAAAAGTATCGTTTCAACCGCGAACTGCGGCGGCTGACCCTTGAATTGGAGCATGAGCCATGGACTTTGACTGAATTCATCGATTTCGACGCACACGGTATTCCCGGCCTTCTCGGGCGTTCCGCAGAGCTGAAACTGTCGGAAACGCGACGTGAACCGGCGAAGTTCCTCTCCTTCTCTCCGGTCTTCCTGCTCAAGGGCGATTTCGATTACTACATGCCCGGAACGGTGTTCGCCGACCCTCGGCATTATACGCTCTATGAAAATTCGGCTTCCCCGATGCTGTCTCAAACTCGACGGATGCGCGAAGGCAATACACACGATATGGTTCCGGGTGAGCGTCTCCGCTCCGCTTTCTTCTCCGGTAATACGATTCTATTGCAGGCGGCTGGCACGACTTTCCTGTTTCTCAATGACGACCGAAGTGATCCGATGCTCGCTTATATGTTCAAAAACCGGCAGAACGGTCCGCTTCTGGTAAAACAACGGATCGGTGCCGGCGGCTGGGCCTATCCCGGAGAAGTCCAGACCGGAATCGGAACCACCTATCTTTTCTGCCGTCCGGCGACTGCCATTCCAACGGCACTGGATGTGGATCTGCCGCGTTTCTTTCAGGCGATCGGGGCCGGCGCGCCGGCGGACCGTCCCGACTGGGCGGAGCGGAGCATGGTTTACGAGATCGCTCCCTGGTACGGCGTGGAAGAGGACCGCCTCAGGCGGCTGGCAGTTGAATTATTGCCCCGCATCCGATGGATGAACTTCAACACTCTCTATCTTCAGCCGGTTCAAAGCGGTGTTCATTATTATCTGCCGCTCTTCTATGAACAGCTTTCCTCGCGGGTGGGAACAGAACCCCAATTCAGAGAATTCATCGAAGAAGTGCACCGGAGCGGCTTGCGCGCCTGGCTGGATATTGTACCTCACGGGAGTAATCTGAAAAATATTCAGGCACGCGGCGATTCCGCCGATTGGCTCTGTTTTCAACAAAACGGCACGGTTTCATCCCTCACCTATAAGATCGATTACCTGAACCCCGGGCACAGGGAGCGGATGCGCAGCACTGCTGAATCGTATATGAAGAAATTCAATTTGGACGGCTATCGTATCGATATGCCTTACGGCAGCGACTATAATTGGGCCCGCCCCGGTTTTCCGAATGCAGACACGCCTGTCAAAATCAACCAGGAGTGGTGGCGGCAATCTCTGGAGAAACTTGGAGGAGTGCTGCCGAAGCTCCCTTACCAGCGGGCCAGCCTTCCAAACCGCAAAGGCGGGTTCGCGATGGTCGACCTGATCCGTTCCGAAGCACGGCGGGCCAAACCCGATGCATCTGTTTTGGCGGAACAGCTCAGCCCCATGAACGGAGTTTCCTCCGACCTGATTTACGATCTGTGCTATACTTACCTTACCTGGCCCTGCTGCTCTCTCGCCCCGGAACAGTTTGTGCCGGAACTGTCGCGTTATTTTTATGAGCGTGATCGGCTTTCTCCGCCAGGCACCCGTTATCTCAGAGTTTTTCAGACGCATGACACTCCTGCAAATTTCGGTTTCCTCGGCACTGCGGCCGGACGGTGTGCTTACGCAAGTTGTGTGCTGAGCAAGGGATCGCCTGTACTGGACATGGGAATGGATTGGGGACATGGGACTTTTCTTTCCCGCCTCCATGGAATTCGTGCAGCACACCCTGAATTGAGCTTCGGAAAGATTCATTATTATGGGATCCGCCACGATTCTCCGGCTGTCTGGTGCACCCTGCATGTCTGGCAGGGACAATGCGCGGCAGCATTGGTAAATTTCTCCCCGGCAAAGAAATCCGGCCGGCTTACCATAGATCCGAAGCTTACCGAATTGGATCCTGTGAAACCGTACTTTTTAGTCAATGAGATGAATGGCAGGCTGCTGGCAAGCGGAACCCGCGACAAGCTGACAAGTCTAGAAATCACACTGGAGCCTTTTGAAAGCGCAATTCTTTGCTTCAGGGAAAAAGCACCTGCTGTATCGACAGCAGCGGCCGGTACAAAGCAGAAAGCAGCTTCCGGCAAACTGGAATTACAACGCAGAGCAGACGGTCCGGCGGAGGTAAGAACCGATTGCTACACCTTGGAACTGGATACCCGGAGCGGCATGATTTCCCGGTTCCATAACAGTAACGGCAAAGAGATATTGAATGGCTGCGATCTGGTTTTTGCAAGACGCCTCCCGGCCGATCAGCCGGCGGAATTGAAAATTCAGGAAAAAGCAGACCTGATTGAACTGGAGTTCCGGCGTCGCTTCGGAAACGCCGCCGCCACATTACGTTATCGCTGCTTTCCGGATCGGATTGAGCTTCTCACAACATTGGACGGTGCCCCGGGCGGTGAATTTGCCCAGTTGGTTTTCCCTGTGGCAAAGCCGGAGGACGGCTTCTTTCAGGTTCGAACGGTTGACGGACTCCTGGATGATTCTTTCGGGCCGCTGCCGCTTCCGACTACAGAAGAGCGATATCAGGAAAACGGCCGTATGTACCGTGATAAAATGGAATGCGTCTACGATAGTGAAACCCGTCCGCTCGATCCCGTGCAAGCTGTTGCCGGCTGCTTTGATGCAGAAGGAGACGGCTTTGAGGTCCGTGTGCCGGACCCTCTGAATACAGCACCGGCAAACGTTTCAATTCTCCGTCGGACCGGAACCCGGCAAAGTCCGGCACTGGTGCTTGCCTGCCGCACTCCAAGTGTTCTGACGGCAGGATTCCCGGAAACCTTTGCTGTTGAGCTGCGCCCTGCCGTTTACCGGGCCGAACCGCAATCCGGCATCGGCTCCATGTTGAAACATGACGGAGTTACACTTGCAGGCGAAAGTTCCGGTTACAGAATCGAAAATGACGAATACATATTGCGGCTCCGGCGCACCGGGGACATACGTGAGCTGGTCAGGAAACAGGATGGAAAGCTCCTGCTCCGGAATCAGAATCTCGATGCCGCCGGAGTTCTTCAGGGCAAGGTGGCGCAACCGCGCCTCGACCCTCAAACCGGCTGCCTCATCCGACGCCGGGGCGACGCGCTTTATTTCCGTTTCCTGAGCATGTTTCCCTATGACAGGAACCGCTGCTGGGCAATACGGGAATACGCATTCAATAAGGGCGGGGTGATTTCTGCAGCATGGCACGTTATGCCGGACCGTCCATTGGCACTTGACGTCGACTGGAATGCGGAAACTCCGGCCGGAGTCGGTTTTCTGGAAGGACCCGGTGCCGTCGCAGTCAAAGAGAATGTGGCAACGCTGCCGGGTGTCGTCTCTTCAAAACCGAGCTTACCGGGGCACTGGCAGAGTTTCACGCTCCAGCTTCGGGCGGGGAAAGGCACTGCGCCCGCATTGCCTGATTGCGGATACCTGACCGCCAGGCGGCAGAGTATTCAGCCGGATCTTTCCTGGGAAATCTTCGGAGTTGCTTTTTCGACTGCAGAACGGAAAATGATACCGAACCGGTTGATGACGCAGTATCCGGATCTCGCTTCAACCTTTGCCGGTCTTTCAGGGAATCAGGCATTCGACCGAAAGGAGAAAGCGGCAGGGGAAGTGTCGGTACGTCTTTCCGGCATGCGGATCGATTCGCGCCAGCTTCAATTCGGCTCCCTGGCGGCGACGGCGGAGCTGGGAATACTGGAACCCGGCGAGTATTCACTGGCATTTCAGATGAAAACAGCCGGACTCTGTCCGGATGCCGATGTACCGATCCTGCTGGGAGGAATTCATGATTCCGGAAATCTTCCACGATGGGAATTGACCCGGCTGCATCCGTCGCGTGACTCGGAATGGACCCGTTATCATGTTCCGTTCCGCATCGACCGGACATTGGGGGCGGCATTGCTGGAAATCCGTCAATCCGACGAATGGGGAGCGGGCAAATGCTGGATCGACGATATTGCAGTAACACGAAAATGACAATGGCTGAAAAGAGAGGAAGAGAAAATGGTAAAAAAATCCGTATTCACACTTATCGAGCTTTTGATTGTTATTGCAGTCATCATGATCCTTGCATCCATGCTGTTGCCGGCGCTGAACAACGCTCGAAGCCGTGCCAGGGCCATTACCTGTCTGGGAAACCTTAAGCAATTCTCTCTGAGCAATATTTCCTATGCTAATGACTCCGATGACTGGAGTGTTCCGGTTGATTTCACGACCGGAGGATGCGGCAGCTGGCTGGAGAACCGCATGTTTCGCTCTCATCTCGGTCTGTCTTACGAACCGCAGCTGCTTTATCGGAAAAATTTACTGTGCCCTGATTCAAATCCGGTTCTGAACGCACCGGGAGCGGGGAAATATGCTTCCATGTCCAGTTTTTCTTCCTGGCTGCCGAACCGGGAAAAAAATAATCCGAATTGGCGCTATCCTGCCGGTTCCTACGCCATCACCTACTGGACCCTGGTTCGAAAACTGGCGGGTAACAACAGCAGTAATTTCAAACTGTCAACCCTCGGTTATGCCCCGGCATATAAGATGAATCGCCTCCGCCGTCCGGCAAAATCAATCATTTTCTGCGATGGAACCAGTGCCAAGGCGAATCAGTACCGGCATCCGTACGGACTGGAAGTGAATATCTGGGATTCCCGGTGTGAAGACGAATGGACAGGAAACAATGTCGCATTCCGCCATAAAAACCGGGCGCAGCTGGCTTTTCTCGATGGCCATGCCGCCGGGATCGGAAACCGTGATATGTATGGTATTGCCAATGCCTATTACAGCTTGACCGAATTTGATTTCGCATTGGATTTTTTCTACAACCCTCTCGGTCAGCCCAACTAATACGCTTTCAGAAAGGAAGAATCTGTATCTGATTTATACCTCCCCCGCTCCGAAAAAGGAACAAAGGGCTTATTCCTGAATAAGCTCAAAGTATCAGTAACCAAAAAACAAGGAATCCCATTATGTCAATTCATCGAATCCTCGCCTTTCTGAGCATTCTGGCGGTCACCGGCCTCGGAGCCGCAGACCCGGTTGTGAATATCGGCGGCGACAGCCCGCAATGCCGGAAATTGGCCGTCAGTGATAACGGCAGAGCGGTTTTGGAATTCAAAGCTTCCGGCGACTTTGTCCGGCTGCCGACAGGCAAAACTCTGGAGGGAAAAAGCCTGACTTTCCTCTGCTGGGCCAAACGCATCAAAGGCGGAGAAGCGTTTCAGGCTCTGATATCCAAACCGGGGCGTCACACTTCACTTTATATCCGGAATCACGGGGGAGTCGGTTTCGGAGTCTGGTTGTCCGGGCCTCCTCCCAAAATGTTTTCTGTTCAAAAAGGCAATCTTCCTGCCGACCGCTGGTATTTACTGGCAGGGATATTGGATTTGGAAATGAAAAAAATCCGTCTCTACGCCAATGGGGAACTGCTTGCGGAAGCTCCTCTCAATGACCCGCTCGAACCGACCCGGGAATGCATTGTAATCGGTCGTGGCTGGGAGGAGCGTGACGGGCAGAACTTCACAGGGAAGCTGGATGCGGTCCGCGTCTTTGACAAGGCCTTAAGCCAGGAGGAAATCCGGCGGATTTTCGATCAGGAACGAACCGGTTATTCCCCCGTCGGACAGCAGGCACAATAACCATAACAGCAATAAGAGCTTATCAGCAATCCGGTTCTGCCGGTTCATTCCGGCGGAATAGACGCCTCCAGCCTCCTGAGCATGCCGTTGCCACGCAGGCTCAGACAGGCGGTCGGCGTCACGATGAGATGATCGGCAAGAGCCACATTGATCGTCTTGAGCGCCGCAAGGATCCGCCGGGTCGTCACGAGATCGCTGTCGGAGGGCATGCAGACTCCGCTCGGATGGTTGTGCGCGATTATCACCACGCTCGCACCCACCCGCAGGCATTTTTCGGCGACTTCGCGCGGATAGACCGCCGCTCGGTCCACTGTCCCCGGAAAGCACTGCTGATCAAGCACATGATTCTGGCTGTTCAAAAAGATGACCATGAACGTCTCCTTGCGCCTTCCCCCAAGCTTCATGCGCAGAAAACGCTCCGTTGCGGCGAACGAATCGAGTATGTCGACATTCCGGATCTTCTGCTCAAGGTACTTCGCGCAGAGCTCACGGATCAGTACGACCAGCGTCGCCGCGCTCGCTCCCATCCCATGCCGGTCAAGCAGGTCGGACGGTGTCGCGTCGAGCAGCTTCTCAAGCGAGCCGTACGCTTCAAGCAGATCCTTCGCCAGCGGCTTCACGTCGCGGCGCGGAATTCCATAGGTCAACAGGAGTTCGATCGCCTCGTAATCCTGAAGTCCGTCGAGGCCGGCCCGCAGAAAACGTTCCCGGAGGCGCTGCCGATGTCCGTCTGTGTGCTTTTTCACCGGCCCGGCCATGGTCAGTCGCGCACCCATTCGCTGAAGAGCTCGAAGTGCTCGGTTCGCGGAAACATGTTCACAACCTCAAGCCGGCGGAGAGAAAATCCGCCTTTGCCGAGCCGGATCGCATCACGCGTCCACGTCGCCGGGTTGCAGGAGATGTAAACGAGGTGCGGCAGCGGACTGCCGCAGAGCGCCTTCAGCGCCTTGAACGAAAGCCCGTTGCGCGGCGGATCGACCGCAAGCAGCGTACGGGCCGCTTCTTCTTCCCTCATTTCCGCAAACACATCGGCCGCATCCCCGGCGATGACCCGGGCTCCGGGTGCGCCGTGCTTCGCGAGGTTGAACTTCGCGGCCCCGGCCGCGGCGGCATCCGACTCCACAGCGAGAATCTCCGGCACGCCGCGGCTCGCGGCCGCGCAGCCGAAGAGCCCGGCGCCGGCATAGAGGTCGATGACCCGGCGCGGCTTTACCCGCTCCACGGTTTCGAGGAAACATTCGACCAGCCGCGCTCCTCCGGCCGGATTCACCTGGAAAAAACTGCCGCACGGAACCGAAAGCTCCCCGAACGGAACCTGCTCCCGCAGCCATGTGAGGTTTTTCGCGGGCGCGTTGCGCCAGAATTTCACGCCGTCATGCTCCGTGTAACGGAACGTCACATCCATCCCCTCATGCAGAGAGTGCAGGAATCCCCTGTCGTTCCGCAGCCGCGCGAGCTCGTCGTTGATCGCCGGATGCGCGAGCGGGCACATGTCGATGTCGGTCACGGTGGCGTTATCCTCCATGACGTAGCCGAAGAACGTTTCGCCGCGGACCTTGTGGGCGTGAAGGACGATCTTGTTGCGGTAGCCGAGCGGCGGCTCCGGCGCGAACGGCGATGCGACGGCAGCCGGATCGTACACGACCCCCGCCGCATCCATCATATCGAGCAGCTGGCGCTGTTTGAGTTCGGTTTCATAAGGGTAATCGGCATGCATGTACCGGCATCCGGGACAGCGGCCGAAATACTTGCACACGGGAGCGGTCCGGTGCGGGCTCGTCGCGCCGAAGCGGACCACCTCCGCCCGGGAGAAATTCTTCTTCTCCGCCGTGATCCGGCCGATGAGCGTTTCCCCCGGAAGCGTTCCCGGCAGGAACACGACTTCGCCGTCGATCCGGGCGATTCCGTCGCCGCCCATCGCGCATTTTTCCACTTCACACTGAAATTCGATACCGGTCTGCATTGCATCCATCCCTGTTTTTGCGCTATAATATACTCGGCCCCGGTGCAAATTGCGAAAAAAAAGCAAAAAAAAGGTGAAAGATTGCGGAATGCGGGTTATATTATGAGAAGCATTTTATAACTGGGATTCCCGAAACCGGAGTCCTTTTGTTCCCCACTGAGTTAAGGAGATATGAATATGGCGGTTCCGTTGCTGGATCTTAAGGCGCAGTACGCGACGATCAAGGAAGAGATTCTCCGGGAGATTTCCGAGATCTCCGATTCCCAGTATTTCATCCTCGGCCCGAAGGTCGAGAAGCTCGAAAAAGAGGTCGCGGAATATTGCGGCAGCAACTTCGCGGTCGGCGTGACCAGCGGCTCCGACGCGCTCATCATCGCGCTGATGGTCGAAGGGATCGGCCCCGGCGACGAGGTCATCATGCCGCCTTTCACCTTTTTCGCGACCGCCGGAGCGGTGGTCCGGGTCGGAGCGACGCCGGTTTTCGCGGATATCGACCCCGTGACCTACAACATCGACCCGGCGAAGATCGCCGGGAAAGTGACCGCGCGCACGAAGGCGATCATCCCGGTCCATCTTTTCGGCCAGAGCGCCGACATGGACCCGATCATGGAGATCGCGAAAAAGCACAACCTCATCGTCATCGAAGACGCGTGCCAGGCGATCGGCTCGGAATACAAGGGCCGCCGCGTCGGCTCCATCGGCGACTACGGCTGCTTCTCCTTCTTCCCGAGCAAGAACCTCGGCTGCTTCGGCGACGGCGGCATGGTCACCTGCAACGACCCCGAAAAGGCGAAGCTGCTGAAGATCTTCCGCAACCACGGCCAGAGCGGCACTTACGTACACGATTACGTCGGCGGCAACTTCCGCCTCGACGCGCTGCAGGCCGGCATCCTCTCGATCAAACTGCCGTACCTCGACGGCTGGAGCGAGGCGCGCCAGCACAATGCGGCGGAGTACGACCGGCTCTTTGCGGAAGCGGGGCTCGCCGGCAAGGTCTCCCTGCCGAAAAAGGCCGCGTATCCGGTCCGCCATATCTACAACCAGTACTGCATTGAAATCGCGGACGGCAGGCGGGACGCGCTCGTGGCGCACCTGCGTGAAACCGGCATCGGCTGCGCGATTTACTACCCGCTTTCGCTGCATCTGCAGAAATGCTTTGCGAACCTCGGCGGAAAGCCGGGTGATTATCCGGTCAGCGAAACCGCGACCGGCAGGATCATGGCGCTGCCGATCTATCCCGAATCCACGTCCGAGCAGCGCAAGAGCGTCGTCGACGCGATTGCGGCTTTCCTGAAGTAAGGGAGCGGCATGGGACGCAAAAGCGGCAATGAGGGCGAATTCAAGGCGCAAAGCTATTTCCGGCTGCTGAGTTATGCCCGCCCGTACTGGTTCCGGCTCACGGTCGGCATCGTATCGGGCATCCTCGTCGGCGGCTCGCTGCTTGTGAGCCTGCTGATGATCCCGCGCCTGGTCGGGGCGGTAGAGCCGGGCGCCGGGGGCGACACCGCGGCTTTCGAAGCCGAAGCTCAGAACGTCGTTCAGATTCTCGAGAAGCCGGAGCTGACCCGCGGGGAGAAAGAGAAAGCCGTGCAGGAGCTCCTGCACCCGATCGACAGTGATCCGCAACTGACCAAAATTCTGAATGAGGCGCGCCGGGCGGCGGAGAAATACGGGCTGCCGTTCTCTGTGGAGGGCCGCGAAATCGTCGTCAGCTGGCCGGTTCAATTCCGGTTCGAGGCGATCGGTCCCGGCGGGCGCCCCGCGTGGCAGATCTTCGCCGTCTACGTGTTCGTCTTCGTGCTCGCCTGGACGGTGAAGAACCTCGCGACCTTCATCAGCAATTACTACACGCGCTGGGTCGGCGCAAAAGTCGTCTCGGACCTGCGCGACAAGATTTTCGACAAGCTCGTGAACCAGTCGCTGCAGTATTACGGCAAAATCGACATCGGTCACCTCATCAGCCGCTCGACGAACGACACATCCGCAATCGAAAATGCCGTGTCGAACTCCGTCGCGGACCTCACGAGCGCACCGATCCAGATCTTCGCCTGCCTGGTCGCCATCCTCATGGCATGCCGGGAGTACGACAGCTATTCGCTGGTCGTGATTCTGCTCATCGGCGTGCCCGCGATCTTCCTGCCGATCCACTTCCTCGGCCGCAAGATCCGGCGGGTCTACAAGAAAAGCTTCGCCCGCATCGCGGAGGTGTTCTCGCGCATGCACGAGGTTTTCACCGGAATCCGGGTCGTAAAGGCGTACAACACCGAAAAAGCGGAAAGCGTGCGGTTCCACAACGAAAACCGCCGTTACTTCAAGCAGGTGGTCCGGGCGCTGCGGCTGCAGCTGCTGCTCTCGCCTGCAATGGAGGTCGTGGCGGTGATTTCGACGCTGGTCTTCTTCGTCTACTCGTACAGCCGGGGAATCTCGCTCACCGAGATCGCTGCACTGCTGGCGCCGGCTTTCATGGCGTACCGGCCGATCAAGGATCTGTCGAAGGTCGTGACCTCGATCCAGCGGTCGATGGCCGCGGCGGACCGTTATTTTGAGCTCATCGACACCGACACGTCGCTGCCGGAGAAGCCCGATGCCGTCAAACTCGGGGAATTCAAAGATAAGATCGAGCTCGCCGATACCGAGTTCTCCTACGATGAACGCAAAATCATCGACGGCGTGAGCTTCGAGATTCCGAAGGGTGAAATGGTCGCCGTGGTCGGGGAAACCGGCTCCGGCAAAACAACGATCGCAAACCTCATCGCGCGTTTCTACGACGTGACGGGCGGAGCGGTGAAGATCGATGGCGTCGATGTGCGCGACTACGAAATCGCATCGCTGCGCAGAGTGATCGGCGTCGTGAACCAGGATGCGATCCTCTTCAACGACACGATCGCGAACAACATCGCCTACGGCTGCCCGAACGCGACCCGCGAAGAGGTCGTCGAAGCGGCGAAGCTCGCGAACGCGCACCACTTCATCGTCGACGGCCGCCACTCCGACGGCTACGATACCGAAGTCGGAGACAAAGGCTTCCGGCTCTCCGGCGGGGAGAAGCAGCGTGTGGCCATCGCGCGGGCGATCCTCAAGAATCCGCCGATCCTGATCCTCGACGAGGCGACCAGCGCGCTCGACACCGTGACGGAGAAGCTTGTGCAGGAGGCATTGAACCGGGTCATGGCGAACCGCACGGTCTTCGCAATCGCGCACCGGCTCTCGACGATCCGGAACGCAAATAAAATCATCGTGCTGAAAGACGGCAGAATCGCCGAAGCAGGCACGCATGACGAGCTCATGGCGAAAAAGTCCGGCATCTACTGCAAACTGTACAACACGCAGTTCCAACTCGATGTGTGACCAACTGCAACGCATTCATTTCGTCGGAATCGGCGGTGCCGGAATGGCGCCGCTCGCGGAGATCATGCTCACGCGCGGCGCAGGCGTCAGCGGCTCGGACAAAGAGCTGAATGCGAAAACCGCGGGCCTCGCCTCCCGCGGCGCGGCGGTTTATGCAGGCCACGACGCGGCATACCTGCCGGAAAACGCCCGGCTGCTCGTCTACTCCTCCGCCGTCACTCCGGAAAACCCGGAGCGGCGCCGCGCGGCCGAACTCGGGATCCCGCAGATCCGGCGCGGCGAATTCCTCGCGCGCCTCGCCTCGCACTACCGCAGGCCGGTCGCGATTTCGGGTTCGCACGGAAAGACCAGCATCTCGGCGATGCTCGCGCACATCCTCGTCCACACGGGGCGGCAGCCGGGGTTTCTCATCGGAGCCACGGTGAAGGATGCGCCGTCCGCCTCGGCCGGAGAGGGGGACGACCTCTTCGTCATGGAGGTCGACGAATCGGACGGAACACACACGCTGGTTCACCCGTACCTCGGCGTCGTGCCGAACATCGAGGACGACCACAGCTGGAGTGTCGGCGGAGAAGCGCAGCTCTTTGCGAACTTCCGCAGGTTCGCGTTCCAGAGCAGACGCCTCATCTATTATCCGGGCACGCACACCAACGAACTTTTTGCCGGCCATCCCGCCGCAACACGGCTTGAATACCCGGAGCACGGCGCGTTCGGCAGACGGTGGCTCGGGTTCCAGGCGTGGAACGCACATCTTGCGATCCGGGCGGCGGAGCTGCTCGGCGTCGATGCGGCGGAGGCCGAGCGCGCGTTGGAAAGCTTCGCGGGGGTCGCCCGCCGGATGAGCATCCGCTTCTCCTCCGACGAGCTGACCGTGATTGAGGACTACGCGCACCACCCGACCGAGCTGGCCAGTTCGATCGGAACCCTGCGCCTGAGTTACCCGACCCACCATCTGCGGATCGTTTTCCAGCCGCACCGGTATGCCCGGCTGCAGAAATACCTGCCGCAGCTTGCGGCGGAGCTCGCGAAAGCCGATTCCGCCATCGTCACGCCGGTTTTTGCGGCGTGGTGCGAAACCGGCCCCTCCGGCGGAGCGGAGCTCGCGTCCGCCGCCGGCGGACACGTCCACTACCTCGACGGAAGTTGGGAGCAAACCGCGCGCGCGGCCCTCGACTACCGGGGAGAACGCCCGCTGCTGCTCGCGGTGATCGGTGCGGGCGATATTGAACAGATTTTCAACGACCTCCCATCCAACTCATAAAAAGGCATACGGAGATGATTCAGAACACGCTTGCGGCGATGCGGCTCATACTGCTCGGGACCGGGGCCGCCGACTACGACTGGAGCCGCTTCGGGGAACCGGGCGTGCGCGGCAGCACGAGTTCGCTGCTGAACGGGCACATCCTGATCGACTGCGGAGCCACGGGGCTCGCGAACCTGCGGAAATCCGGCATCCGGTCCGAGTCGGTCGATACGCTGCTCTTCACGCACTCCCACGACGACCATTTCCGGCCGGACCAGGCCGCGGAGCTCGCACAAGGGCGCAGCAGGCCGCTCCGGGTCTTCGCCGCGCCGGAGGTTCTGGCGCTGCTGCCGGAGGAAGGGTTCGAAAAGCACGCGCTCTCCCCGGGGCTGCATTTTTCGCTCGGGGAGCTGAATGTGACCGCGCTGCCGGCCAACCACATGACGCACATTCCGTCGGAGCAGGCATACCATTACCTCTTTGAAAGCGCGGCGGGAACACTGCTTTACGCGCTCGACGGCGCGGGACTCACAAAACCCGAATGGCTGCTGATCGACGGCGTGAAGCTCGACTGGATCGTGATCGACTGTACAATGGCGGAAGAGGGCAACTGGCGGATCTTCGAGCACAACGACCGCACGACAGTGCGCCACATCCTCGCGACGTTCCGCAGCCGCGGCATGATCGGGGAAGGAACGCGGG
This sequence comes from Lentisphaeria bacterium, assembly GCA_018265615.1. GTDB lineage: Bacteria > Verrucomicrobiota > Lentisphaeria > Victivallales > Victivallaceae > Victivallis. The sequence continues at coordinate 53,873 of JABLYX010000005.1, read as the reverse complement.
TCGTGCTGAACCACCTCGCCCGCACCCTCTGGCCGGAGGATGCGGAAGAGATCCGGAAAAAGGCCGCCGAAATCGGGGCGGAAGCCGCATACGACGGCATGCTCCTCGAACGCGAAAGCCGCTTCTGACGCTCCGTCCGGTTCCAGAGCCCGGCGGCGTCCGCCGGGCTCTGAATTCACTTCTTCTCGGCGGCAAGCTCCCATAGTTCGTCGCCGCGAATCACGAGTACGGAGTTGCCGCGTTCAAGCCCGCGATGGCCGCGCCAAAGCTTCGCGCCGAGCCCGGAGAGGACGGCCGCATTCGCCTCCGCCAGCTTCACGGCAAGACGCGCGAGGGCCATTCTCCGGTTCTGATGCAAAGAACGTTCTTCAGCCGCCACCGAGCACAGTCCGGTCGGTTTGTGACGCGCCTGCACCTTCGTATTTGTGGTATTCACATGCTGGCCGCCGGGCCCGGAGGAGCGCGAGACCGTGACCTCGACCTCCCCGGGCCGGAACGCGAGCTCCGGATCGGCCTCGAAGCAGCGGATTCCGGCAAACCAGTTCCGCCGTTTGTGATGCGGGCGGAACGGGCTCGTCGCGATCCACTGAACCGTTCCGCAGAGCGGAGCGACAACAGGGGCGATGCCGGCCCCCTCAAGTTCAAAGAGGATCGAACGCAGGGAGTTCCGTTCCGGCTCCCCGTTGACCTCGACCGGCCGGAATGCGATTCCGGCCCGGACAAGCCTCCGCCCGACGTGCCGTGCGAGCAGCGCCGCAAGCAGCCGGCACTCCTCCGGCCCCTGCCCCGAAGATATTTCCAGGAAAAAGCGCTTCATTTCAATCCCTTTCCCGTGGACTCTTGCAGGTCAGGAGCGGCCGGAAGGATGCGATAACCCGGACAAGTCCGGCGTTTTCGAGATCCGCAACGACCGTCTCGATGTTCTTGTAGGCTTCGGGCGCCTCCTCGTACAGCAGCGCGCGGTCCGGACAGACGACGATCCCGCCCAGCTTCGTCCGGCGCAGGTCCTCCGCCCTGTATCGGCCCTCGAGCCGGGCGCGCGCGCCGGAGCGGTTCCACTTGCGGCCCGCGCCGTGAGCCGCGGACCAGAGACATTCGGCCTGCGCCCCGGCAGGCTCGACGAAGAAGCTCAGCGTGCCGCGCGAACCGGCGATCACGAACGGAGCGCCGGACTCAGTCGAGGCCGCCCCCTTGCGATGGATCCAGCAGCCCGGCTCCGCCGGGTCAGGCGTAACCGAATTGTGGCAGTTGTCCGACACGCACTCCCCCTGCGCATTTGCCAGCGCGAGGACCCCCGCCGCCGCGACCCGGCGGTTCAGCCTCGCCCATTCGAGCAGACGGCCGTGCCGTTCGAGATAGCGTCCACCGGCTTCCGAGCCGGGGTCGATTCCCCCTTTCGGCGTGCGTTCGAGCAGCGCCTGCCCATGGCCGCGGCTGCCGGAGTGAACCAGGAGCCAGAGCACCCGGCGGTCGATCCCGAGTGCTTCGGCCCGTTCCGGCAGCCGGATTTCGGCGAGCTCCTGCAGCTCGGCGAAGTGGTTGCCGTGCCCGAGCGTCCCGAGATCGCGGCGCAGCCATTGCGGGAACTCCGCCGGAAAGTCAAATTCCGGGATCGGAATCTCCTGTGCGAGCAGACGCCGCTCAAGCCGTGCGGCCTTGAGCCTCCCCGCCGGAACCGTGGTACGGAAAAGCGCCATGCCGCACCCCGCGTCGCCGCCGACGAGTTCGGGATAGATGACGCCCCGTGTCCGCATGGCGGCCCCGACCGGCGTTGAAAGCCCGGGGTGCAGATCCGGCATCCCGGCGACGGCGACCATGCCAGGCAGGGAAGCAGTCAGCCTCAGTTGTTCGATGGCCCGCCCCTCCATCCAGGTCGAGGCGGAATGATAAAAACGGATTTCCGGTGTATTCAAAACAGATTTCTCCGAAAATAATCATAAAAAAACAAACGGAAGTACAGCATGCACCGGCCGGAATCCGGACACACGAAACCCGCTGATGTTTTCGGGAAAAGGTATGCAGAAACCTAGCCGATGAGGCCGAAGACAAGTTTTGAGGATGTGTAATTCATAAGCCGCCTCCATAAACGTTGAGGGGTTGCCGTTCTGTCTTTACTATAACCCCGCAGCCGGAAAATGCAAGCGGGGCGGAAAATTTGTTCGTGACGCGGGGACCGGTCAGGTACTTTGTCAACACTCCGCGAACGCTTTGGAGAGGCGTTCCGCCGAGGCGCGCACCTCATTTTCGACCCGCGTCTGATCCCCCTCCCCGGTCTGGCTCGCCGGCACACTCGCGCCCACCGCCGCAAGCAGGCGGCCCGACGGATCGAGCACCGCGCCCGAAATCCGCAGGAAAATATCGCGGTCGAACGGCGAGACGGCAGTCCCCGTCCGCCGGATCTCCGCGAGACAGGCGTCCAGCGCCGCGCGCTCCTTCCAGAGCACGATCCCGAACTCCGAAAACGGCCAGCGTTCGTTCTGGATCAGGTAGCTCTCCTCATCCGCGAACGCCAGCCCGATCAGCCCCGCCGCCGTCGCGTACGGATGCATGAGCTCGCGGTTCAGGTGCTGAATCACGCCGGGACGGTCGAAGCTGATCCGGCTCGTCTGCTCGATCCCCCGCTTTCCCGCCATGCCGAAAACCACCGTGCCGCGCGGCACGCGCAGATAGAGTGAAAGCAGCTCCGTCTCCGCGATCGTTTCCAGCGGAGAACCGGGCTGAAGCCCGGCCAGCCGGACAAGATCCTGCCCGAAAAAGAATCGCATGTTCCGCTTTTCGAGAAAGCCGCCCGCCGTCAGAGTCCGCACCAGATTGTAGCAGGTCGGAACCTTCAGGTTCATCGCCGCCGCAATCTCGCCGAGCCGCATCCCGTCCGGAGCACCGCCGACCAGCTTCACGATATCCATGCTCCGCACAAGCGAACCGACCAGGTTTCCGTTTGCCATACCGCCTCCTTTTTTTACTTTCATCGTCTTAAAAATCAATATATTTCATCAATAATGAAATTTCAATTCTAATGGATGAAAAAATCTCATTTTTTGTTTTCCGGAGTATTGACATTTGTTTTTGAATCAGGTATAATTATTACTGATGGATTTAATTTCACCATGGATAAAAACGGAGAATTGAAAATGAGCATTGCAGGAAAAACGGCATTCATCACAGGGGCGGGCAGCGGCATCGGACGGGCCACCGCCCGCGCCCTGGCGGAGGCCGGAGCAAACGTCTACTCCCTCGGACTCAAGGCGGATGAGCTCGAATCCCTCGCGGCCGAGCTCGGCGGGAAGTTCGCGTTCACGGCGGGGAACGTCGCGGACGAGGCGCTGGTAAAGGCGGCGTTCGCGGACTGCGTCGCGAAGTTCGGCTCCGTCGACTTCCTCGTCAACAACGCGGGAGTCGGGATTCCGACGCCGGACCTCTCCGAAGCGGAACTCTCCGTCTTCCGCACGATGTTCGACGTGAATGTGACCGGCGTCTTCCTCTGCACCCGCGAAGCGCTGAAGCTCATGAAGCCGAAGAAGTCCGGCCACATCGTCACGCTGATCTCGATGGCCGGACAGCGCACGAATCCGGGCGCGCCGCTCTACTGCGCGTCGAAGTTCGCGGCACGCGGCTTCTCCGGCGGCCTCGCGGACCAGGCGATCGCGCACCACATCAAAGTGACCGACGTGAATCCCGGCCCGGTCGACAGCGCCTACTGGGGCGACCGCAAGGTGCCGCGCGAAAAGTTCCTGAAGCCGGAGGATGTCGCGAATGTGATCCGCTTCGTGCTCGACCAGCCCGAATACATGATGATCCGCGAGATCAATTTCGACAACATCAACTTTCTCATCAAGTAGGAGCAGCGATATCATGAAAGCCGCACAGTATCTCGGCGCCCGCCGGATCGCATGCAATGAAATTCCGGACCCGGTTCCCGGTCCCGGCGAAGTCGCCGTCCGGGTCGCTTACTGCGGAATCTGCGGAACCGACCTCCATATCTTCCACGGCAGCATGGACAGCCGCGTGCATCCACCCCAGGCGGTCGGCCACGAGGCGAGCGGCCGCGTCGCCGCCGCCGGCCCGGGCGTCGAAGGGTGGCCGGTCGGAACTCCGGTCACGGTGCGCCCGCTCGACAACTGCGGCGAGTGCGGCACCTGCAAACGCGGCTGCACGCACATCTGCGAAAAGCTCCGCTTCCTCGGCATTGAAACGGCCGGAGGATTCGCGGAATACTGGGTCGTCCCGGCCCGCCTTCTGCACCGTCTGCCGGAGGGGATGCCGATGCAGCTCGCGGCGCTCGTCGAACCGCTCGCCGTCGCATGTCACGACGTCCGCATGGGCGGCGTGCAGCCGGGCGACAGCGTCGTCGTGAACGGCGGCGGCCCGATCGGCATGCTTGTCGCGCTTGCGGCGCGCAAGGCGGGAGGCAAAGTCACGGTCGTGGAAATCAACCCGTTCCGGCTCGACTTCGCACGGGAGCTCGGCTTCGAAACGCTGAACCCGAAGGAGACCGATGCGGCCGAAGCGGTCCGCGCGGCGACCGGCGGCAGCGGCGCGGATATCGTCTTCGAGGTTTCCGGCTCGGAAGCCGGAGCGCTGTCGATGACCGCGATGGCGCGGCCGCGCGGCCGGATCGTGATCGTCGCGATCTACCCGAAGCCGGTTCCGGTGGATCTGCATAAATTTTTCTGGAAAGAGCTCGAACTGCGCGGCGCGCGCGTCTATGAGAAGGAAGATTTCGACGCGGCCATCGCGCTTGCCGCGTCGCGGGAGCTCCCGCTCGAAAAGCTCATCACCAAGGTGTTCCCGCTCGACGAGCTGCAGCAGGCGATGGAGTATCCCGAAAGCGCCGGCAACGTCATGAAGATCCTGATCAAGTGTACGGAGGAATAAGATGATTCTCGACCAGTTCAAACTCGATGGAAAGCTCGCCCTCGTCTCCGGCTGCCGCCGCGGCATCGGGCGCGGAATCGCGGTCGGCCTCGCCGAAGCCGGCGCGGATGTGATCGGCGTCAGCGCGCAGCTCGAAGCCGGCAGCGAAGTCGAACGCGAAATCCGCGCGCTCGGCCGGAATTTCTACGGCTACCAGTGCGATTTTTCCGACCGCGATTCGCTCTATGCCTTCATCGCAAAAGTCAAAAGCGAACACCCGAAAGTCGATATCCTGTTCAACAACGCCGGGTCGATCCTGCGGAAGCCCGCCGCCGAGCATCCGGACGAATACTGGGACAGGATCATCGAAATCAATCTCTCCGCCCAGTTCATCATGGCGCGCGAATTCGGGAAGGAGATGGTCGCGCGCGGCTGCGGGAAGATCATCTTCACCGCCTCGCTGCTGAGCTTCCAGGGCGGCGTGACCGTCCCCGGCTACGCGGCTTCGAAGGCGGGCGTGAAGGAGCTCGTGATGGCGCTCGCGAACGAGTGGGCCGACAAGGGCGTGAACGTGAACGGCATCGCCCCGGGCTACATCGCGACCGACAACACGCAGGCGTTGCGCGACAATCCGGAACGCAGCCGCCAGATCCTCGAGCGCATCCCGGCCGGGCGCTGGGGCACACCGGAGGATTTCAAGGGCGTTGCCGTCTTCCTCGCCTCGGCCGCGAGCAACTATGTGGACGGAGCCGTCTATCTCGTCGACGGCGGCTGGATGGGGAGGTGACGATGTACAGCACAGACACCGCATCCATCGCCCGCAACGTACTCGACAGGCACTTCACGATCGTTCCGCCGGAGAAATACCACTATCCCGAGGTCCTTTCGTTCCACGCGATGGCGAAGCTCGCGCTGGACCGGAACGACGCGGAACTCCTCGAAAAGTGCCTCACGCTCCTTGAGCCGCTGTACACAGGGAAGCTCACGCAGTCGTTCGGCGCCTACGATTTCTACCAGCTCGGCGGCAGTGCGTTCGCGCTGCTCGTCGAAGCCGGGAAGCTGCCGGGGGAAAAGGAGACGCTGAGGAGCAGCATCGACTCCTGGCTCGCGAAAGGACCGCGCTGCCGGGAAGGGTTCCTCGGTTCGCAGAATCCGCGCCACCCGAATTCGCATGTCTGGATCGACATGGTCTTTGCGACCTGCCCGTACCTGACGCTTGCGGGCCTCGCGCTCGGCCGCCCGGAACTGCTCGACGAAGCGGTCCGCCAGCTTGAACTCATGCGCGACTTCTTCCTCGACCCGGAGACCGGGCTCTACCACCAGTCGATCGGCAAACTCGGGCCGGATCAGGTTTCAGACGACTTCTGGAGCCGCGGCAACGGCTGGGGCCTCTTCGGGCTCGCGGAAACCTATCGCTTCCTGCCGGAGAGGCATCCGGGCAAAGAGGGAATCGGCAAGATCCTCGCGGATCACGTCGAAGCCTGCTGCAACTTTCAGGATGAGAACGGGATGCTGCATCAGGAGATGAGCCGTTTCGACTCTTACGTCGAAACCTCCGGCACCGGGCTATTCCTCTTCGCGCTCGGAGTCGCGCTGGAGACCGGGCTGCTGCCGGAACGCTTCCGCGAGAACCTGCTCGCAGGGCTCCGCGGCTATCTCTCTTACATTGCAGTGGATGGCTCCGTGCATAACTGCTGCTGCGGCTGCCTCTGCCCCGGCGACGGCAGCAAGGAGGCGTATATGGAGCGCCCGTACGCGCTGAACGACGCCCACGCCTTCGGGCCCGCGTCGCTCGCATTCGGACAGGCCGCCAAAATCGGAATTTCCACCATCACCGGGTAAATAAAGGAGAGCGCACCATGCCGAAATGCTTCCGCTTCACCTTGATCGAGCTCCTCATCGTGATCGCGATCATCGCGATTCTCGCCTCGATGCTGCTGCCGGCGCTGAATCAGGCGCGCGAACGGGCGCGTACCACGACCTGCATGAACAATCTCAAGCAGATCGGCATGGCCGGGCTGCAGTACATCGACGACCATAACGACTATCCAGGCGGAGCGTTCCACTATCCCGCCCCGAACAGCTCGCATACGAAAGCCGGCGGCATCGCGGGATACCTCGGATTCCAGGAGCCGGTGAAGCTCAAAAACACGGTATTCACCTGCCCGACCTATCAGGCCGCCTACCCGAACGACTACAGCCTGTGGCCGATGAACCGCACCTACGCAATCAACCGCCGGACGATGTCGATGGATTCGCTCAACAAGGTGAACACCTATGCCGTTTCGCGTTCCGGCATCCGCAATCCGTCGAAGATGGTCTTTTTCGGCGATGCGGTCCAGATCAATCAGGAGACGGCCAAGGATAACAAATTCTTTTTCGACACGGTCCTGAAAAACGGTACGAGCGCGACCTATATGAGCTATCTCTACTTCATGCACAACAAGGGAATTCAGATCGTCTGCTTCGACGGCCACGTCACACAGGTTCCGCTGCCGGATTTCAATACCTGCAATTCGGACAGCACGCACACATTCTGGATGGGAAACTGAGATGAAAATTCCGGCGCTGGTCACATTTCTCGCCGCGGCTGCGGTATCGGGGGCGAACCAGCTCCCCGACAGCAGCTTCGAGTACGGCAACGCTCCGGCGTTCCACCGTATGCGCGACCGCGACTATCTTGCGCCGTATGCATGGCAGCCGGATGCCTCAACCGCCGTGGACGGCAGCCGTTCGCTGCGCGGCAGCGGTGGAAAAACGCTCCGGCTCGCCTGTGAAGTGAATTCCCCGCTGCCGACCGCCCGGAATCCGTGGACCTTCTCGGTCTACCTCAAGGCCGACCGGCCCGATACGCCGGTCACGCTGAAAGCCGCCGCCTACCGCTTCTTCGACCAATCGGAGGTGAAGAAAACCGTGAAGGCCGGAACGGAGTGGCAACGGCATGAGTTGACCGTGCGGGAGTTCCGGTTCGGCCGCCGCATCGGCAGGAATCAGGGGCCGGTCAATTTCATGCTTGAGATCCCGAAGGGCGTCACGGTCTGGGCCGACGCGGCCCAGTGGGAGCCGGGACAACAGGCGACGGAATATGCCGCCTCCCCCGTCGACCATGCCGTGCCGCGCCGGGAGCTGACCCGCGCCGCGACTCCGCCGCCGATGCCGCTCCCGGCTGCGGTCCGACCGGACAGAAAAGGGGAAATCCGCCTCACAGTCGCAAATGAAGGCAAATCGGTTTACCGCAACGCGCCGCTCTCGACCGGACTGCTCGCTCCGCGCGGCGAGTTCGGCTCGAATACCCGGTACACGCTGCTGGACAACGCCGGGCGGGAGCTCCCGCTCCAGACCGCGCCGCTCGCACTCCACATCGCGGATCGTTCGGTCCTCTCACTGAAGCTCGAATTCGAAGCCGGCCTCGCGCCCGGTGAAAACTGTTTCACCCTGCGTTACAGCGCCGGTGCGGCCGCACCGGCGCCTGTGCAGCCGCTCTCCGCGGCCCGGAACGCCGGCGGCCTCATCTGGCATCCGTCGGCCGATCCCGCGAAGCTCTGGGAGAAATTCACCGCCCCGGACGGAAAAACCGTCATCGGGCCCGGCACGCTGTACGCCGTCGGCATCGACAACCGCCGGTTCCGCGGCGTGACGGAAACACTCCGCACCGAAACCGGCGGACCGCTGCACACCGTCGTAACCGCCATCGGCAGTTTCGCCGCCGAGGATGACCCGGAAACTGTGCTGCTCAGCTACGAAGCACGGCTCCACCTCCGGAAGGGCACGCCCGGCGTCTCCGTGGAGCTGACCCTGACGAACCGCCATCCGGAGCAGTGCATCGCCCTGCGCGAAGCAGGCTGGCGCGCCGAACTGCCGGAAGGAGGAAAAGCGGACGCGGCCCTGCTGCAGGCCTTTCACCCCTTTTCCGGGAAATTCCGGCTTGGATCCGCCGGGACGGACGGAGCGTTCCGGTTCGACAACGACAGGCGCATCCCGTTGGCGATGCGTTCGGCGGGGACGAAATATGATTACCGGCTTCAGACCCGCGACGGCTGGAAAAAGCACCCGACCGCAATTGGAATCCGTGACGGTAAAGCGGATGTTCCGTTCTGGCCCGGCGCGCCGGTCCAGCCGCTGCTCTTCACGCCCGGTTTGGCGGCGACCCGCACAAGCACGCTTTTTGCGTTCACTGCCGGAAACGCGCCGGACGAAGCGGAGCTCGCCGCACAGCTCGATGCGCCGCCGGTCGTCACGGCGGAACCGGCCTGGATCCTCAAGGCCGGGGTTCCCCTCCAGCTCTCCGAAACGGGAAAAACGCCGCTGCTCGACCGCTATCTCGAAAATTTCACGAAATCCGGCAACTTCCGTCCCGGCGCGATCGAAAACGGCAACTGGTACGGGCTCTTCAACTACGGCGACCACCCCGGTGACGGCGGCTGGGCGAATCTCGAATCGTACACCGACTACTCGACGCTGCTGCGCGGACTCCGTACCGGGGACCCCGAAACCCTGCGACTCGGGCTTGCCGCGGCGGAACATTACCGCGACATCGACATCAATCACAACAACAATCTCGCGATCATGCATTCGAGCAATCACGTGAACGGCGGCAGCCACTTCGGCCACGCGTGGATCCAGGGCGTGCTGCTGCACTATCTGCTGACCGGGGATCCGCGCAGCCGCGAGGTCGCCTATGAGGCCGGAAACGCCCTGCTCGCCATGCCTCCCGACAGCTCCGAAATCGCAGAAAACCGCCAGCTTGCGTATTATCTGCTGACGCTGGCGGACGGCTGCCGGGTGTTCGGCGACAGCCGCTACATCGACCGTTTCCGCACCCAGCTCGGAAATGCCGAAGCGAGGCTTGCCGCACCGCCGGGACCGGAGGACCGCATGATGCAGCGCACAACCCGCCACCGCGAAAACTGTTTCTTCTACTGGACCAACTCCGGGGTCGTCCCGTTCGCGAGCTGGTACGGCTGCATGGGGCTGCTCAAAATGTATGAAATCACGAACGACAGGACGCTTCTGCCGCACATCCGGCGCGAGGTCGGCAACGCGCTGGACCTCGAGCTGCTCTACCGCGTTCACCTCGAGGAGCTCTATCCGAACCTCCCGGCGGAAAAGACGCTCCCACTCATCGCGTCGGATTACGTCGGCGGGCGCGGCAGCTATTTCTACCCGGTGCTGGCCGCCTACGCCCGAGCCACCGGGGAAATGCAGTACCGCGACCTCGCGCTCCGGGTCGCCTACGCCCGCATCCTCGAGGGCAAGCTCGACGGCGGCGCGGCCGACATCCTGATGACCGCCCCGTTCGCGGACCTGCCGCCGGATTTCAACGAAGCGAAGGTCGTCAGCGAGGTGAAGTCGGCCTATCTTGACGGGGCGGCGACAGAGCTGTTGAACGGGGATTTCAACGAAGTCCGCAGCTATGCGGAGATGATGACGCCGAAGCGGGCGGACGCGGTCACGCCGGAGTGGGCGCGCGACATCCCATATCCGAGGCATTGGCACTTCAATGCGGGCAAGGAGTTCACAGCAACGGAGTTCATGCGTTACCGCGCGGAGCTTTACACGCTCGACGCCGGAACGCTCCGGCTGAACTTCGACCGGAGCAAATGGTACGCGCAGACAATCAACTTCGATTCGGCCCGCATCGCATTCCGCCCGGGCATCTGGAAGTTCAGGGGGAAGGTTAAAACCGACCGCAACACCGGCAGTGCGAGCTTTGCCTTCCGTTTCTCGAATTTCAAGGACACCCGCGGCGTACTCATTCTGCCGGCCAGGCCGGGTGCGAAGCCGGAGCTCCGGTCGGCGACGCCCGCGCTGCCGAAGCTGATTTCGCATTCGGTTTCCGAACCGGGCAAAGACGGCTTCCTGACGGTCGAAGCCGCGTTCGAAGTCAGTGAGCCTTCGGTCGGACATCTCTTTTTCACCGGCTCGCTGCTCCCCGGCAGAGAGCGCGGACATATCGAGGTGCGTGAATTCGAATTCAAGCAGCATAAAATGGAACGGAGGATGAAATGAAAAACAACTTCATATCGGCTGCGGAAGCATATTTTCGCATAATGCGCAGTATGTGATGGTGGCCACTTGAGTTTGTCATAATGCAACTCCTTTTAATTAAACATAGTTACAAGTTTTCTGGCGGCAAAGTTATCATGTCTGCGTTTTATGGTTCTTTTTATTTGAGCGATCAACGCTTCATCGCCTGCTCTGCATGCTGCGGCAGGAAGCTTTCGCTTTACGGCGCCTGCCGCACTTTTGAAGCGGGTGGCAGGGTTCATGCTGTTTCACATACTGCGCATTATGCGTATGCGATTCACCCTGATCGAGCTCCTGGTCGTGATTGCGATCATCGCAATTCTGGCTGCCATGCTGCTCCCGGCACTGAATCAGGCACGCGAGCGGGCACGGGCGACCACCTGCATGAACAACCTCAAGCAGAACGGCACAGCCTTCGCCCTCTATGCGGACGACAACAAAGGAATCATCGCGCTCCAGCACGGGGGGACGGGAGCCTCACGGGCATGGCTCATGTGGCTGCTCGGCCGGAAATCGACCAACAGCGCTCCGTGGAAGGAGGATTCCGCCGTCTACCTGCCGGGTACCGCAACCTCGGTCTGCCCGAGCGCCGACCCCTTCAAAGGACAGGGGGAAACCGGAACCAACATCTACGGAATCAAATCGTTCACAACCACCGGAGCGGAGGACGCCGAGTTTTCCAAAAACAGCTTCCGTTACCTCGTCCAGGCGAAGCTGAAGAAGCCGTCGCTCTGGCTCCTGCTCGCCGACAGCATCCGGCAGTCCGGCTCAGCCTGGGAACAGCTCTATATCCTCAGCGCAAGCGCGACCGGCACACAGGCGCTGATCAGCACGCGCCACAACGAACGGGCCAACATCCTGTTTGCCGACGGCCATGTCGGCGGCCATCAGGGACAGGAGGAGTTCCTAAGGGATCTCGGGTTCCTGCAATATTACAACGTCAACAACCTGAACCGGCCCATGTGAGGAGGAAGCCATGCATAGTTTCAGCAAATCACTCCTCATTTCAGCCCTGTTTTTCGGAGTATGCACAACGATGACGGCCGAACAGAAAATCTACCGCGAACTGCGGACCCCGAAGCCGGAGAACTTCCGGAAATACTCGATCGATGAATTCAAGATCGATCACAACCGCGTCGCCGCAATGAAAACCGGGATGGTCTACGGCGACCGGGAAGGGCTCCGGAAACTCGCGCGCTTCTATGAAGAGAACGAAATGGGGCGGAAATACTGGAAATCGCGGCGGCAGTTCGCCGTCGACCTCCTGAACGACTGGTACTTCAAGATGGGCGGCTTCGACCGTCACATCTACTGGTCGTTCCAGATGGAGTCGCTCTCGATCGTCTACGCACTGACCGGCCACGAGGCGCTCGGCAAATTCCTGCACGACCACATCATGCAGATCGCCCGGCTGCCGATGGATTTCTGGTGCCACAAAGAGCTGCGCAGCTACAAACCGGAACGGCCGCAGGGGATGATCGAAACCGGGCAGCTCTCCTGGAAGCTATCCTGCGCCATGAGCGGCGCAGAGGACCTTTTCACGCCGGAAGAGCTCGCGGAGGTACGCACCGCCCTGCGCGAAAAAGGGCTGATCCCCATGCTGAACTATCTCGAAGACACGAAAGCGGTCAACAACTTCATCGCCATCGTCGGCACCGGGACCTACATCACCGGAAAGTATCTCGGCGATGACAAAGCGCGCGAGACCGGCAAGGCCGCGCTGCTGAAATTCGTCAACGGCTCCGTGGAGGACGACGGCAGCTACGGCGAGGGAACCGGCTACTTCGCCTACCCGATGAACAACCTCATGCCGGCGGTCGCCGCGATGAGCCCGGCGGAACGCACGAGCTTCTTCGACGAATCGGGGCTGCGCAACTCGCCGGAGTGGCTCGCGTACCCCTATCTGTACGCCTCCGCCAAAGCCGACCGGGCGCTGCGGGTCGTCTACGGCGACAACTCCTATCTGGAACGCCCCGCCCAGCAGCTGCTTGCGATGCTTTCGGACATCCGGGGGGACAAGCTCGCAAGCTGGCTGGGGCAATACTTCTCCGGAATCCGGAACTACTGGCAGTGCACCGACTGGCGCTGGGCGGTCGTTCACCTTGCGAATGAAAAGGATACGCCGCCGCTCTCCCCGGAGGAGGCGAAGCTGCCGCCCGTCCGGGGGTTCGAAAACGGCGAGAACTTCATCCGTTCGTCTTGGGAGCAGGACGGGATCGTGCTCTCGCTCTACACCGCCGGGCTGACCCGCGTCGGCTACGCGCACCAGCGGCCGGAACGCAACTCGGTCAACCTCGGCGCGTACGGGGAATACTTCATCATCTCCCCGCACTCGGCCAGCTACCGCAGCCAGATCCATTACGACTACGACCTGACCTCGCTCGCAGCCAACACGGTGATCATCGACGGCCGGAGCCAGCTCTTCCCGAAGACCGGCGGAAGCTGGGGCAAAGCGCCGGAGTACGCGACCGTCGGGCGGCCGGAGGGCAGGCTCCTGCGCGCCGAAGCCGGCCCGCTCTTCGACATCCTCGAAGGCGACGCGAAGCTCTGCTACGAAGAGCGGCCGGAGACTGCGACCCGGACCGTGCTGTACCACCGCGAAAAAAAGTTCTTCGTCGTCATCGACCGGATGAAGGACGTGAAAGCGCCGCACATCTATACGGCGCGCTGGCAGCTGAACAACCGCGACCGCAATCTCAGACTCTCCGGCGCGGAAACCAATGAATTCCTCGCGGAGCGGCCGAAGGCGGATCTCGCCGTTTCGAGCTTCTCCGGCGTGCCGCTCAAGACCGGGGTCGTCGACGGCTACATGCACGGCGCCAAACGCGACTATTCGCCGGGCGGACAGCACGAAGGCCGGCCCGGCAGCGCGAAGGTGCTGACCGTCTCCAACGCCGCCCCGGTCAATGAGTTCACGCTTCTTACAGTGCTTCAGCCGCTGAAAAAGGGGGAAAAGCCATTGCCCTGCACCTTTGACGGGAAGAAACTGACCGTCGGGGGAGAAACGATTCAAACAGACTAACTTCTGAAGGAGCCATACCATGAAATCTTACCCGATCCCCGTTTCCGAAATGCGCGAGCGCTATCTGAAGCTCTACTCCGGCGCGGTCAACGACATCCTGCGTTTCGACTACAGGATGCACGCGGCGCTGCCGTCGGAGTTCGCTCCGCTCGAGCGCCATATGAAGCTTGCCGGGCAGGCGTTCACCATCAAAGGCGCGCCCGACATCACGACCGACGGGGAGTTCGAACTGCGTGCGCAGATGCTCGAAGCGCTCCCGGAGGACTCGGTCGTCGTCTGGGACTGCACCGGCGACCGCGTCACCGCGCAGTGGGGTGAAGTCATGACCATGGCCGCGATGCGCGCAGGCTGCCGCGGCGCGCTCGTGAACGGGATCCGCGACACCGATGCGATCCTCGCGCAGGGATTCCCGATCTTCAACATCTACCGCTGCAACGTCGGCATGCTCGGACGGTTCCGCATGTACTACTACCAGAAGCCGGTCCGCATCGGCGAAATCGTCGTCGAACCGGGCGACTGGATCTTCGGCGACATTGACGGCGCGATCCGCGTCCCGGCCGATATCGCATACGATGTGCTCGTCAAGGCGGAAAAACTGCTCGACAAGGAGGAAGGGATCCGCGGCATGGTCAACTCCGGCATGCGCCCGACCCAGGTTGTCGCCAACGGAGGATACTTCTAGGCCATGTCACTCTTTCTTACGGAATCAGAACGCGCCGCCGTCCGCGCCTACAATACCGACCCGGTCTTCTCGAGCCTCTACTGGGGGCTCGTAAACCGGGCGAAGGAGTACGGCACGGCTCCGGGCCTCGAATGCGCCGGAACCGACACGGAGTTCCTGCACCACGTCCTGGAATATCTCTCGGACGCCGCGCTCGTCTGCGCTGTCGCCCCCGATGACCGTCTGAAGGTGCGGCTGCGCCATGCGGCGCTCGACGTCGCGGAGCTGCCGCTCGACGACTGGATCGGCCCGTTCTTCCGCGACCACGCTTCAAAGCCGCCGCGCGGACACCTCGAAACCGCCCATCTTGCGGCGGGGCTCGCGATCGTCTACGACCTCGTCCCGGAGCTCTTTTCCGCGGAAGAGAAAGAGCGGATCGAGCATGCCCTGCGTGAAAAGGCGGTCCCGCTCTGCCGCGAATGGCTGAAACGGAACGACCACCTTGCGAACTGGCGCTGCATCCTGCTCTCCGGGCTCGCCGTCGCCGGAGCGGTCCTGCATGACGAAGCAATCCTCGATGAAGCGGAAGAAGAGTACCGTTTCTGCCTGAACGCCATCCAGCCGGACGGCAGCTACGGGGAATCGCTGCAGTACGCGAACTACTGTTATCGCGGACTCATGCTGACCGGAGAGGCGCTGATCCGCAGCGGCCGCGCACCCGGCGCGATGCCATATGCGAAAGCCGTCCGCTGGTTCCGTCACAGTCTGCTCTACAGCAAGCCGCTTTCCGGCTGGGGACCATACCCGCGCCCGCGCTCGCTGAACTTCAACGACAGCGCCGCGATCTGCGGCCCGGATCCGGATCTGCTCATGCATATCGCAGTCCGGGCGAAAGACGAAATGCCCGCCGAGGCCGCTCTGGCACGGCAGCTGTTCGACGAGCTCTACACGGCGACTCCGGCGCAGGGGCCGTTCGACCGCAGCAGCTTCGGCTTCCTGAACCGTTACGGCTTCCTGAGCCTCGTGCTGTACAAATGCGCCGCCGCGCCCGCCGCCGGGAACGAGCCGCTGCCGTGGGCCGCGTTCTCGAACGGCGACTGCGTCGCGCGGAGCGACTGGGAAAACGCCCGGACCATCCTCGGCTTCCGCGCCGGTTCCGGAGGGCTCTGCGCCCCCGGCCATCTGCACGGCGATGCGAACAGCCTGATCCTCGCGTACGGGCAGGAGCGGTTCCTGGCCGACCCCGGCCACTGCTGCTACCGCAACTGGCTGCACCACTTCGACTGCGCGACCGGCAGCCACAACACCTGTGTCTTCCGGTACGGCAATGCGGAACTCGGCCAGAAAACGACCCCGCAGCGGAAAATCGGGCCGGAGAAGACGCTCGGCCCCACACAGCCGCGCGGAGGGAAGATGCTCTTCGCCGGACGCTGCGGAAACGTGACCGCCTTTGGAAACGACGCCGCCGAGGCATACGGCGCGCCGATCACCCGCTTCGAGCGCTTCACGATCCTCTGCGGTGAACACGTCCTCTTCGTCGTCGACCGGATCGACAGCAGCGAGCCGGTGACGGCCGTCTGGAATTGGCTGCTCAACAATCGCGACGGCGAACTCGAATGGAAACTCCTGCCGCCGGACCGTCTCGTCGCCCGGCGCGGCTCCGTCGGCATGAAGCTCTTCCACCTCGGCGAAGAGAGCGCTCCACAGGGGCCGTTCTACGGCCATGTGCACGATGCGTACCACCCGCTCCCCGGACAGAAGGGCGAAGGCACCCCCGGCAGCGGCATGCAGTTCCGCTGGCAGGAGCATTCCGCCCGCACCGGACGCACCGCCGTCCATGCGATCGCGCTCGACAGCTACGGACCGGTTTCGCAGTGGCATCTGCGTACCGAAGAGGGGATCGCGCTCAAGGGGCAGCGTGAGGAGTGGGTGCTCGCCGTCGAAAACTCCGGTTTCCTCATCACGGAAAAAATCACCGGAGAATCCGTCAGGCTGCTTGAAACGGCGGGGAAATGGAGTATGGTTCAGCCATGAAACTTCTCCGTACAGTAAAATTGCCGGGGCTGTGGGCACTGCACAGCTACTACACCATGCCGCCGTGGGCGCCGGACGGTTCCGGCCGGCTGCTGCTCGCGGGGGCGGATCTCGCGACCCGTGAAGGCGAAGTCTTCGTCGTCGGTCCGGACGGCGAAATCGAAGCGCGGTTCGGCCGCCATCCGGTCGAATCCGATTTTTTCCACACCGGCTTCTGGCAGAGCTGGAGCCCGGACGGCCGCAGCGTCTATTTTCTGGACGGCTCATTGCGGAATCCGCAGATCACGCGCCGCGAACTCGCGACCGGCACGGAAACCACAATCGACGGCGCGATGGAGGGCGCTCCGCCGGACGGAGAGCCCGTCGTCTCCTGCCTGCTCGGCATGCTCTACGCGGCCGGCTACGGAACCGGCGTCTACAACCCCGCGCTCTCCCCGGTCCCGTTCGAGGAACGCACCGGGCACGGCGTCTTCGAGTACGACTTCGCGTCCAACCGGCCGAACCTCCGGCTCAGCGTGCAGCAGGTTCTCGATCTGCACCCCGACCGCGAACGGCTGCTCGTACTCGACCGCGAGCTTGCGAAGCGGAACAACACCCCGACGGGACTCACGCTCATGTGTTACTGTGTGCGCTGGAGCCGCGATGCGAAGCGCATGATGTTCCACTTCGGCAACCACTGCGTCGTAAAGGAGCGCGGCGAACCGAAAATCCTCTATCTGTTCACCTGCAACCGCGACTTCTCGGATCTGCGCCTCGCGCTCGACCTCTGCGGCGGAGGCGTCCACTGGAGCTTCCACCCCGGCGGGGAACACCTCGTCGGCTACGCGCAGAACTTTCTCTCGACCGTCGGCGTCGACGGCACGGGCTTCCGGAAAATCTGCGACGCGAAGGGCGGCGGCCACCCGAGCATCTCCCCCGCGGACCCGATGCTCGCCGTCACCGACAGCTACGACGGCACGATCGAATTCTGGGACATCGGACACAACCGCAGAATCGATGAGGCGTTCTTCCCGAACCGCGTGCCGGGCAAGGAGGCGTTCGGCAACGGACGCAACGAGTTCCGCGTCTGCCATCATCCGGTCTTCTCGCCGGACGGCAGACGCGCGATCTTCAACGTGCTCGAAGAGGGCCTGAGTTATCTGGCCGAAGTGGAGGCTCCGAAGCGGCAATGAGCATTCTCGGCAATATGTTCGCCGGCGGCAACACCTATCCGCGCGGCCGGACGCTCTGCGAGCGGTTCGGCCTGTGGATCGGCCGCCGCCTCGCGCTGCGTCACAGGAACGTCGCCATCGCCCGCTCCGCCCAGATCGCGCCGGACGCCCGCGTGAACCCGCGCGGCGGGCGGATCGAAATCGGGGAGCACTCTCTCCTCGCCTCAGGCGCGATGGTACAGGGTGAAGTCTCCATCGGCGACGATTCGTCGGTCCAGAACTACACGATCATCGTCGGAACTCCCGGCGGAGGGCCCATCCGCATCGGGAACGGCGTCCGCATCGCCGCACACACCATGATTGTCGCGGCCAACCATGTGTTCGCCGACCCAGCGCTTCCGATCCACAAACAGGGAACCAACCCGGAACCCATTACGATCGAAGACGATGTGTGGATCGGGGGAAACGTCTTCATCACTGCCGGAGTCGTCATCGGAACCGGCTCCGTCATCGGCGCCGGCTCCGTCGTCACCCGCTCCATCCCGCCCCGCAGCATCGCCGTCGGCTCGCCCGCGCGGGTCATCCGCCAACGGCCCTGACCCGGTCTTCGGGAGGCGGCGTATGGATACTGCCGTTACACGGCCTCCGTGCAGAGCTTCCGCATGAGCTCGATATCGACTCCGAGCCGGTTCCGCAGGAAACTCTCCACGCCGCCGAACTCATCGTCGATGACTTCAAACGCGGCTTCGAGGTACTCCCGGCGAACCGTGTAGACCGGGGCGAAACGCCCGTCCGCTTCGACTGCATTGCGATACTTCTCCTTCACGAAACGCGCCGAGAGCAGGTAATCCCGGAAGACCGTTTCGCGCTCGACGCCGAGCGACAGCAAAAACAGCGCCGCGGCGAATCCGGTCCGGTCCTTTCCCGCCGAGCAGTGAAACAGCAGCGGCGCGTTCTCCGGATTCGAAAGCAGCCGGAAGAACTCCCAGTACATCTCCTGCGCGCTCCTTGCGAGAACCCGGTAGAGCTCGCACATCATCTGCGGCCCGGTTTCACAGGTCAGCCGCGCCAGCTCAAGGACGTTGCCCGGTTCGATCGGCAGCTGCACGACCCGATCGACCGTCCCCGGCAGCCGGTTCGGCGCGGTCCGCACCTCGTCGCCGCCCCGGAAGTCAACGACGGTTCGGATGCCGCACGCTTCCAGAACGGCCTTGCCCCGCCCGGAAAGCCCGCTCAGGTCGTCGGAGCGGAACACCATGCGGCGCTTCACTTTCCGGCCACCGGCGGCTTCAAAGCCGCCGAGGTCGCGCACGTTGAACGTCCCCTCCGCCGCAATCAGAGTTCCGGCCGTGCCGCACCCCTCAAACGGGGTGGCGCCTGCCGGGGTCATGATCGATGCCGTGTTCATATCTCATTCTCCTTATTGCCCATGACGAAACCTATCACAGGAATGGGCGTTTGTCAAATCCGAATACTTCATAAAGCCGAAATAAAACAGAGTGCCGCCCCGGCCCCATTGCTTGACTTTTCCGGCAGTTGAAGTATGTTTTCTGAGCGCCCAGGATACCGAAACGAGTATATGACCGAACAAAACACAAACAAGCCGGAAATCACCCGGCTGACTGCCGCGGAAGCGGAGAAGTTTGCCGCCGCTTACGCCGGCAGCCAGTTCTCCCATGTTACAGCGGGATATCTGAAAAACTGCCTGCGCCGGCAGGAAACCGGGGCCCGCCGGATCTTCGCGGCTTATCAGGACAGCCGGCCGGCCGGATTGGTTCACCTGCTGATCGAGGGAACCGAATATCCCGGATTTCAGGAGTACGAGGTTCCGGAAATCAGCGATCTGAGCGTGCTTGCGCCTTTCCGGCAACATGGGATCGGCAGCGCGCTCCTGCGCCGCTGCGAGGAGGAAGCGCGGAAAGAGGGATTCGGCGTCATCGGCCTGCGGGTCGGCCTCTACGCCGATTACGGCCCGGCCCAGATCCTCTATTGGAAAAGCGGCTACCGGCCGGACGGAACCGGCGTCTGGTACGGCGCCCGGCAGGTCGAGCCGGGCGCGGAAACCGTCGTCGATGACGACCTCCTGCTCGCACTCGTCAAGCTGCTGTAGGCGCCCTTGCGATATTTCCACCGGCGCGGAACAGATATCCCGAAAATATTCGGATGCCCCGAACGGAATCCATGCTATAAATCTCTGCTGTTCTTTGAAATCAGAGAGAATTTTATTTCATATTCCTGTCAAAATTTTCCTGAAAATATATTTTCGTGTCATTTTTTTTTGCGGATGCCGCTTGACAAAACAGCAAACAGGCTCTCTATTTATAATAGCGTAAAGCAAAATCTGGCACTGAAAAGAATTTTTAGGAGTAATGGTTCTTTTGATCCGCAATCCGGGAGTCCGGATCCCCTGATCCGCATCTTCCCGCTGTTGACGGAATGCCGCAATATTGTTTGGGCCCGAAGCTGCCGATGGAGCGGCGCTTCCATACGGTCCATCGAAAAATGAAGAGGAGCGAATATGAGGAGTCTGTCCGTCCGATTCGCGCTGGCTGTTCCGGCATTCGTACTGTTTGCCGGGCTGTCCGCCGGTGCGGAAGTTTCCGATGTCCAGAAGCTGCGTTTCGTCCAGGACGACGCGCAGGACTACATGGTGTCGAAGGTTTACGTGCTGAAGTACACGCAGGCCAACGACCTCATGCCTTTCGTAGCGAGCATGATCAAGCGCTACAACATGAACTCTTCCGTGAGCTGCATCGAATACGGCTCGCAGAATGAACAGATCCTGACCGTCACGTGCCCCGTGGGGATGATGCCGTATGTCGACGCTTTCGTGAAGGTCGCCGACCGCAACGTCACGATCAACGGCAAAGTTCCGGGGGATATCATCAGGGGAACCGGCATCACCCGCGCGATCTACCGCCCGAAATACCGCTCCGGGCAGGACCTCGTGAACGTGATCGTGAACGCGGTCATCAACGAAGGGCCGTACGGTTCCGTCTACGGCTGGGACCGGAATTCAAACCAGATTTACTGGAAGGACAATGCGACGAATTCCGAGTTCATCTTCCAGTTTCTCGCTTTTCTTGACCGGCCCGCTCCGCAGATCACGCTGACGTTCAATCTCTACGAAGTGCGCGAAAGCACATTGCGCGATCTCGGCGTCGAATACCTCGCCTGGAAGAACGGCCCGGGTCTGAATATCTTCCAGGTCGGCTTCGACGTGTTCAGCCTCTCTTCCGGCGGAACCGCGGCGGTGCAGGCCGCCTCCGGCCCGCTCGGCGGCTTTTTCTTCGCCCCGCAGTTCGACGCGAGTTTCATCCGCGTGCTGCAGCAGAACGGCAAGGCGACGCTGCAGAACACAGCAAACCTCACGGTCGCGAATTCCGACGAGAACACCTATGAGATCCTCTTCAACCCGCAGCTGCAGAACATCGTGAAAGCGAACAACGACCAGACCAGCGTCGGAACCAGCTCGATCATCCAGGAGGGGCTGAACCAGGTTTACATGAAGGTTGTGAAGCCGATCGCCTGCCTGCACAGCGGCAGTGAAATCGACTTCTCGATTCCGAACTACGTTCCCGGACAGTACGACAAGGTGCCGGGGTCGCTCTTCTTCGGATACGATGTGCAGGCCGCCAATGTCGTCGAACGGAACAACTACGGCGCGGAGCTCATTGAAACCACGCAGGTGCAGGGAAACGCCACGATCGACCTTTACACGGAGAAGATCCTCGCATCATGGGACAAGGAGGAGCTGGTCGAGCAGACCATCGGCGTCCCGTTCCTCTCCGACATCCCGGTCCTGAAGTACTTTTTCGGCACGACGACCACCAGTGAGGAGAAGACGCATGTCTATCTGACCGTGACCGCCGAAATATTGAACACGAGCCCGCAGCGTGAAAAGAGCGGCGTGCTCCAGAGGATGAAGTGAGGTGACGGCCATGAAATACAGAATGTTTCTTCTTCCGCTTCTCGCCGCCGCATCTGCCGTCCGCGCCGCCAACGATGCGCCCGCGCCGCCGCGCGATTCTAATTTCGGCAACACCGGCACGTATGACAGCACGCGGGTCGAGGTCCATCTTCAGGTTCCGGTCAAAGACAACGCGAAGGTGGTTCATTTCGTCCGTGACAACAATGATCCGCGCGTTGTGACCAAAACCTATCTGCTGAAGCACGTCGATCCGTATGAAATCCGCGACTACCTGCGCCAGATGGTCCAGTCGAAGCGGGTCGGCAACACAAGCCTGCAGCAGATCTACCCGATGAATACGGCAACACTGCCGTATGCGGCAACGGCGAGCTCGGCCGAGCTCACGACGCCGCCGACCGCCCAGCCCGGCTACAATCCGCAGCTTCAGCTCGGCAGCAATACCGCAGTGGAGTGCCTGAAATATGTGGACGGCACCGGGCTCCTGATCGTGAGCGCCGAGGAGTACCGCTTCAAGGATCACGAAAACGGCATGGGATTCGACTCCCTTATCGAGTTTCTCGACAAGCCGCAGATGGGCGCGAACCTCGGCACCCAGACCTTCTTCTACATCCCGAAATTCGTTCCGGCCCGGAACCTCATGCCGATGATCGAAAACGTCGGCATGAACGTGACCGACGTGACCGAAATCTGGCAGGGGCAGGATCTGGTCGCTTACGATCCCGCGCTGAACTGGCTCGTCTTCGACGTGACGAACTACTCGCAGCCGAACATCGAAAAAATGCTCAGGGAGTATGATGTGCCGATCCCGCAGGTCCGGCTCAGGATCAGGGTTTACGAGATCTACAGCGAAAACGACGACAAGATCGGCATCGACTTCCAGGCGTGGAAGAACAATCAGGGAGCGGATTTCTTCAGCGTCGGCGGCCGTTACCGCGACAACTGGTCGGCGGCCTATGGCGGCGCAATGGGGCAGACCGGCTCCGAGCGCACGAGCTTCTACAATTTCAACCCGAAGTGGAACACCCGCTACCTCGACTTCCTGACCAGCAAGGGTCATGCGAAGGTCGCCTACACCGGCGAGCTGTGCATCCGGAACAACACGCCCGCACTGCTCGACCGCAAGACCCAGATCTTCTACATCGACACATCGAAGCCGGTCAACGGGTCGCAGAGCTTTCCCGACAAAGGAGTCGGCCCCTATGAGCTGCTCTCGAAGCTTGTCGGCAAGGCGCTCGAGCTTACGGAGGATGAAGATATCCCGGTCGGGAAAGGGAACCAGCAGATTGTCGAAAAGTTCACCGGCTTCGGCTTCACGATGAATGTCGCGAACGCCTCGGTGAACCTTGCGGAGACCCGTTTCACGGTATCGCTGTCGAATTCCAGCCTGATCGGCTTCGAGTCGAACGGCACCCCGCGCATTTCGGAGAACAGCGTCGTGACGCAGGAGGTCAGTCTGCCGTACGGCAAAGACAGCTTCGTGATCGGCGGGCTGAAAAAGCAGGAGAAGGTGACTTCCTCGTCCGGAATCCCGCTCCTGAAATCGATCCCGTGGATCGGATATCTGTTTTCGACCGAGTCCACCTCGGTCAAAAATTCGGAGCTGATTGTGCTCGGCGAATGCGAATGGGACGCACAGCCGGACAAGCCCGACCAACCCGCCAAGAGCAAATCGCACAACGTACCGTAGAATTGCACGGCGCCTTTCGGGAGAAGAGGCGCAAATAACAAGGAGGAGAAAAAAATGTCTGACACCAACGACAACAAAAAGCTCGGCGTCATACCGCTGGCCGCACTCGTGGTCTCTGCTATGATCGGCGGCGGAATCTTCAGCCTGCCGCAGAACATGGCACAGAGCGCCGCACTCGTGGCGGTGGTGATCGCGTGGATCATTACCGGCATCGGAATGTTCTTTATCGCAAACACGTTCCGAACGCTCGCGGATGCCCGTCCGGACGCGACCACCGGCATCTATGCCTACGCCAGACTCGGCTTCGGCCGGTTTGCCGGGTTCCAGATGGCGTGGGCCTACTGGCTCTGCAACATCTTCGGCAACGTCGGATTCGCCGTGCTGCTGATGGATGCGTTCAACTACTTCTTTCCCGGCACCTTCACCGGCGGCAACAACCTCTGGTCGATCGTCGGCGGCTCGATCGTGATCTGGGGCATGAACTTCGCCGTGCTGGCCGGCATGAAGCAGGCGGCGTTCATCAACACGGTCGGGACGATCTGCAAGCTTGTGCCGATCGCCGTCTTCATCGTGATCATGCTCTTCGCGTTCCGCTGGATGTTCTTTTCGACCGACGTGCTCGGCGACCAGACCATCCCGGAACACGGCATCAAGCCGCTCGGCTCGCTGTTCGACCAGATCAAATCCACAATGCCGGTCACCCTGTGGGCTTTCATCGGCATCGAAGGCGCCGTCGTGGTGTCGGGCAAGGCGAAAAGCCAGAGCGCCGTCGGCAAGGCGACCGTTCTCGGTTTCCTGGTCTGCCTCGTGATTTACGCTTTGCTTTCGATCCTGCCGTTCGGCCGGATGTACCAGCCTGAGCTCGCGGGCCTCGCGAACCCCTCGACCGCGCCGCTGCTGCAGGATGTGGTTCACGGCTCCTGGGGCGGGGACCTCATGAATCTCGGCGTGATCGTCGCGCTGCTGACCAGCTGGCTCGCCTTCACGATCATGATCGCCCAGATTCCGTACGCGGCCGCGATGGACGGCACTTTCCCGCGCATCTTCAAGAAAGAAAATTCCAAAGGCACGCCGAGCGTATCGCTCTTCGTCACAAGCGCTGTTATGCAGCTCACGATGATCGTGGTCTACTTTGCGAGCAACGCCTGGAACACGATGCTGACCATCACGTCGGTCATGATCCTGCCGCCGTACCTCGCCTGCACGCTTTACCTCTGGAAGCTCTGCGCCACGAAGCAGTATCCTGCAAAACTGCCGGTCAGCTACGGCTATGCGCTCATCTGCGGCGTGGCCGGTTCGCTGTTCGCGATCTGGATGATCTATTCGGCGGGGCTCACCTACCTGATGTTCGCTTTCATCTTCCTGCTGATCGGCATCCCGTTCTACGTCTGGGCGCGCCGGAACGCGCTCGCCGACGACAAGACGGCGACCGACCGCCGGCTGTTCACCCGCAATGAATCGATCGGCGCGATCGTCATTGCCGTGGTCGCCGTGATTTCGATCATCGTCATCGCCGTCAAGTCCCCGGCAGTCGACAGGACATTCCACAAATGGGCCCACTGGACCGGAACCGAGATCCGGACAGCAGTGGACGATGTGAAGTAAATCATCCGTGCGGCCCGCCCGAAAAGAAACCGCGGCGAGCCGCACAACCGCACTGAAGTAAATGAAAAGAGGTTTATTATGAGAGATATCGCTATCCGTCAGGTGCTGATTATCGAGGATGAGTCCGTAGACGACAGTTGCGTCATGCACAGGGCGGTCGATGCGCTTGCCGACGAGCTTATGGAGCGCAATATCCAGATCATTTCCGTCGAATCCTACGACGAAGCGCGCCCCGTGGTGGTCAACAACATGGATATCGACGCGATTTTGCTTTCGACCGACATGGATCTGAACCAGTCCGAGGAGTGCAAAGCGCTCAACCTCATGAAGCTCGTGAAGGAGCGCCAGGCGAACGTGCCGGTTTTCCTGCTGGCCGACCGGGCAAGAACGGCCGAGGCGATGTCGCCGGAGCTCATGGCCGATGCGAACGAGTTCATCTGGATCTTCGAGGACAGCCCGATGTTCATCGCCGGGCGCATCGAAGCCGCGATCGAGCGTTTCCGCAACCAGCTCCTTCCGCCGTTGATGAAAGCGATCTGGGAGTACAACGAGCTGCACCATGAATACTCCTGGGCGGCTCCGGGCCACCAGGGCGGACGCGGCTTCACCAAGAGTCCGGCCGGCAAGAAGTTTTACGACTTCTACGGAGAGAACCTGTTCCGCACCGACACGGGCATCGAACGCGTGAGCATCGGCTCCCTGCTCGATCACTCCGGCGCCTTCGGCGAGAGCGAGAAAAACGCCGCGCGCGTCTTCGGCTCCGACCAGTCCTACTCGGTCGTGGTCGGAACCTCCGGTTCGAACCGGACCATCATGCAGGTCGCCGTCGCCCCGGAAGAGCTCGTCGTCTGCGACCGCAACTGCCACAAGTCGATCGAACAGGGGCTGATCCTCACCGGCGGCGTGCCGATCTACATGCTGCCGACCCGCAACCGTTACGGCATCATCGGGCCGATCCTGCGCAGGGAGATGACTCCGGCGGCGCTTGCCGCCAAGGCCGCGAAAGTCACGCTCCCGTATAAGAAGGACGGCCTCATGTCCTACTCGGTCGTGACGAACTGCACCTATGACGGACTCTGCTACAACGCCGCAAAGGTTGAGCCGGTGCTGGACCAGTCCGCCGACCGCATCCACTGGGATGAGGCGTGGTACGGCTACGCGCGCTTCAACCCGATGTACACGGATCACTTTGCAATGCGCGACAGCTCGCGGGGCAAGGAGGGGGCGACCGTCTTTGCGACGCACTCGACCCACAAGCTCCTGAACGCGCTCTCCCAGGCGTCGTACATCCATGTCCGGCAGGGCCGCAAGCCGATCAACTTCGACCGCATGAATCAGGCGTACATGATGCATGCGACGACTTCGCCGCTCTACGCGATCTGTGCATCGAACGACATCTCCGTCAAGATGATGGGCGAAAGCGGCGAATCACTGACGCAGGAGGTCATCGATGAAGCCGTCGATTTCCGGCAGGCGATGGCGAAGCTCTACCGCGACTTCACGCAGAAGGGCAGCTGGTTCTTCAAGCCGTGGAACTGCGAAAAAGTCAAGGACCCGGCCACCGGCGAATATTACGATTTCGCCGACGCGCCGCGCGAGCTCCTGACCCGCAGTCAGGAACCGTGGCGGCTCGCCCCCGGCGATGTCTGGCACGGCTTCGACGGACTCGAGGACAACTGGGTCATGCTCGATCCGATCAAGGTCAGCATCCTCGGGCCCGGCATGGGCGACGACGGCAAGATGCTCGATTCGGGCGTTCCGGCCTCGCTGGTGTCGGCCTATATCTATCAGGAGGGCATCGTCCCGACCCGCACGACCGACTTCCAGCTGATGTTCCTCTTTTCAATGGGCATCACGAAGGGCAAGTGGTGCACGCTCATCAACGCGCTGTTGAACTTCAAGGCGTTCTACGACCGCAACGCACCGATCGCCGAAGTCCTGCCGGACCTCGCGAAAGACCATCCGGAGGTCTACGGTAAGCTCGGCGTCAAGGACTTGAGCGACAAGATGTTCGAGTACCTGCGAAAGAACACCCCGGGTGAATTCCTGGATGCGGCGTTCAGTTCGCTGCCGGAACAGGCCATGACCCCGCGTGACGCATACATGGAAATCGTCCGCGACAACATCGAGCTTGTACCCAGCACGAAGATGGCGAACCGCATCGCCGCCAACTCGATCATCCCGTACCCCCCGGGGATTCCGATGATGATGTCGGGAGAGCGGTTCGGCGGCGACGACTGTCCGCAGATCGCCTATCTCCACGCCCTTGAGGCCTGGGACAGGCAGTTCCCCGGCTTCGAACACGTGACCGAAGGGAGCGACTCCATCAACGGCATATACAACGTTATGTGCATCAAGGAGAAGTAACTCCCGAACCTCCCCGGACCGGCATCAGCCTCAGAAAGTGCAGCTTTCTGAGGCTGATTTTCACCTTGGAACGGCTGCTGCCGAAAAGCGTTGCGCGGATTCCCGCCGGTCAATCGGATTTGACTTTTGCGCATTGAGGCGGTATTTTCGTTACGGGATACAGATTTCGGGAGGTTTTATGAAAAAAAGTTTATCTCTGTTCGCGGCCGTCTTTCTTTCGGCCGGATTGTTCGCCGCCACCCTGACTGTGGACGGAAACGGCGGAAAGGATGTTTACCGGACGATCGGCGAAGCGGCCGCGAAAGCGGTCGCAGGCGATGTGATTCTGGTCCGGCCGGGCGTCTACCGCGAGCATGTCGCTCCCGAACGCGGCGGTGAAAAAGATAAGCCGATCGTCTACCGCGCGGAGAAACCCGGGACGGTTTTCGTCCGCGGCAGCGAAGTCTGGAAGCCGGAGCTGACCCCGGTTCCGGGAAAAGCGAATGTCTTTCTGACCCCGACTCCGGACGACGCCTTTTTCGGCGATTTCCCGAATCCGTTCAAACGCAGGCTCAATGCCGGGAGCTCGGATAAAAAAGAGCCGCCCCGGCCCGCCGACGGTGTGCTCCTGCCCTATTCGCTCGGGCAGATCTTCTGCAACGGCCGGGAGATGCGCCAGTCGCAGACCGGGGAGGAGGTCAACCGCGTCCCGGGCAGCTGGATCCTCACGCCCGACGGCAAAAGCATCCTGCTGCATCTGCCGCCTGAGTATGAACCGGCCCGTCCGCAGCTTGAGCTCTCTGTGCGAGACCGCGTATTCGCCCCGGCGCGGCGCGGACTCGGCTACATCCATATCGAGGGGTTCGTTTTCGAGCATTGCGCCAACCAGGCGCCGTTCCCGCAGCTCGGCATGGTTTCAGCCCGCAGCGGCCATGACTGGGTGATCCGCGGCAATGTGATCCGCAATGCCAAGACGGTCGGGCTCGATGTCGGCAGCGAATACTGGCGCACCGACCTGATTCCCAAAACGACGCCGGAAGACCGGAAGCAGATGCGCAAGGGGGGCCGTCACCTCATCACCGGCAACCTCATCGTCGACAACGGTTTGTGCGGAATCGCCGGATGGAGCTGCCGCGGCGTCCGGATCATCGGCAACACTGTCGAACGCAACAACAGCCTTTCGCTGACCACATATGAGTGCAGCTGGGAGGAGTGGGCCGGGATCAAGCTGCACGAGGCGGATGAGGCGCTGGTCGAAGGCAATCTCGTCCGCTTCAACGGCGCGCACGGCATCTGGTTCGACAACGGTTACAACGAGGCGCGGATCACGCGGAACACCGTTTTCGGAAACATCGGCTCCGGAATCTTCATCGAGCTCGGCGCGGGGAATGTGCTCATCGACAACAATATCATTTCGAATACGACTCCGTTTTTCGGGGACTATCCGGGGCGCGGTATTTACGTGCATGACGCCTCCGGCGTCAGAGTCTGCCACAACCTTGTTTTCGACAATGCGGCGGAGGGGGTCTACATGCGCAATGTCACCGACCGGAAATATCACGGCAGAACCGTCGAGACCTCCGATGAGCTCGTGGTCAACAACATCTTCGCCAACAACGGCGGCGGCGTGAGCTTCCCGGTTCCGGGCGACCGTTCGGAGAGGTGCGTCTCGGACCGCAACCTTTTTATCGGTGACGTCAACTTCCGCTACAGCGGCAAGACGCCGTGGGCAGAGGTTGCCGAAATGGCGGCGAAACGCCTGACCGGGGAAGAGATGCTCCGCGCCGAAACCGTGAAAGGATTCGCACCCGGAGTGTGGCCGAAGGTCTCCGGCCGGGAGGAGTCGTCCGTCTTCCTGCCGAAGCGGGAATTCATGATCCGGATCAAGCCGTTCGAACCGTCGCTCTACATCCGGAACGCTTCCGGCAGAAGCTTCGCATTTGAGCCGGTTCCCGGAATCGAGCGGGACTTCACCGGCCTTCCGTATGGAAAGAGCGTGCAGCCCGGCCCGTTTCAGGATCTCGGCGATAAAACCGAATACCGGCTGCTCTTTCCGGTCATGTGATTACGGCAGGCCGAAGCAGCGCTTCAGCAGCTTCAACGCCGGTTCCGCGCGAAACGAATGGTCCGGGACATCGGAGCAGCCGTACTTTGTGTAGAACTCCCCGCGTGTAAGGCCGTGCAGCGGAACCGGCCCGTGCGCGGTACGGGCTGCGGGATCGGCGTATGCGGGGCAATAGCTGATTTGCAACCGGTCGGGAGCGCCGCAGACGCGATAAGCACGTTCCACGACCGCAAGAAACTCTTCAGCCCCGCCTTCCGTCAGGGCAAGGAAGCGCGGCGCAAACGCCGCACAGAGATCCTGAAAACCGAAGTAACACATCTTGCCCGGAATCACATGCCAGAAACCGACACTCTGGCTCATCTCCCTTTCCGGCTCCTCGGTCACGCCGACATAACGCCTGCGGTCGTCATGCAGAAAATCGTTGAATACGACCGCTTTGACTTCATCACAAAGCAATCCGGCGGCGATTGCCGTTTCGGTGCCGAGCGAGTGTGCCGAAATCGCAAAACGGCTCCGGTCGATAAAATCAAAGCAACTGAGATATTTCAGAAAACAAAGCTTCTGGAAGACCGCCAGCCCGACGTAATTCATCCCCGACTCGAGAAGCCCGTAACACATCTGCGTACGCGCCTCCCCCATCGTCTCACCCGCCTCCGGGCCGGCATGCAGGGCGCACTCCCCGATTCCGGGATTGTCGAACGCAAATGCGGCCATGCCGTTCCGGACCATATGCAGCGCCTGCCGATTCCGGTCCGGGAATTTATCGGGGCGCCAGTCGGGATGATCCGGCAGCGGTTCTCCCGCAAGCGACTCCTTGCTGTAAGCGGAACCCGGCAGACAGAGAACGCCGGGAACCGGCCGTGCGGCCGACGCCCCATCCGGAATCAGCACGAGGAAGGGAACGGCTGAACAGTCGTCCGGGTAAAACTCCCACCTCTCCACCGTGTAACCATCACGCTGCGTGTGTGAAAGACGGACCGGTGGCGGCTGCGGCGTAAACTCCGGCAGCGCCAGCAGCTCCCGGAGTTTTTTCTTCACCCTGTCGCGATAGCAGGCGAAGCTTTCCGGAGTCAGCTCCTCCGGCAGCGCCAGAAGCGGCTTCAGCCGCCGCAACTGTTCCATGTGCGCCGCCATCGTCGACGTAAACCGGCCGTCCGGCCGCCGGGAAGCGAAATTCTTCTCATAGCTCAGCATGTTTCCGGTCCCTTTCCGTCAGAAATCATCGAAAAATTCGAAACTGCTCTTGCTTTTTATACTCTAGTGTATCATAATATAAACATAGAGTATAAAAATTACAAGAGAAGATTCATGAATAAATACCGTTCCATCGCAACCGACATCCGCGACAGCATCATCTCCGGCCGGTGGAAGCCCGGTGAACGGATCCCGACCCAGGTGGAACTGCGGAATCTCTACGGCACCACGATTGCCACCGTGCAGAAAGCAATGGTCGAGCTGCAGCAGGAGAATTTCATCACCTCGTGCGGTAAAAGCGGCACTTTCGTGAACGGGCGGCCGCCGCATCTCTACCATTACGCTGTGGTCGTCCCGGCTACTCTGAACGAATTTTCGAGCTGGGACACACTGTGGACCAACTTCGTGAACCTGCAGCGGGAACTTGAGGAGCGGTTCGACTGCCGTTTCCTCTTCTTCTGCCTTGAAGAGGGCAATCCCGAATGCAGCGAGCTCCGCAAGCTCATTGCGGACGCCGAATGCGGCAGGCTGGCCGGAATTATCTTCCTGCAACCGCCGCGGGAGTATCTGCTGCCCCCGCTCGTGGCGAGCCGGACACCGTGCGTCGTGGTGACCCGCGACCGGCTCGAGAGGGTCAATACGGTCTGGGTCGATTACGGCGATTTCTTCCGGCAGGCATTCGATTTGCTGCATGAAAGCGGCTGCCGCCGCATTGCCGTGCTCTCTGAGGTGCGCATGCCGCGCGACTACATCGAAGGGTTGTGCCGATACGCCGAACGGCAGGGAGCGCCGATCCCGCCGGAGTTCCGACTCGGATACCGGCTTGAACCGCTCTCGCTCGCATGGCTGGAAAACCTCATCGCCCTGTTGTTCCGGGGCGGCCCCGGGGAACGGCCGGACGGGCTGATTCTCGCGAATGAGAACTTCCGTGACCATGTGCTTCATGTGCTTCAGCAGAGAAAGCTCATTCCGGGCAAGGATATTGAAATCGCGCTGCACACGAATTTTCCGGTGGAGAAATCGTGCCCGTTCCCGATCAACCGCCTCGGCTTCGAAGTGGGGAAGATCCTGGAAGCGTGTCTCGCTGCCCTCGCCGAAAGCCGCAGAAACGGAAAGGCGGACCATTCACGGCTGATCCCGGTCACGCTCGATGTGCCGCACACATCAACATGTTGAGAGCCAGGTTTTCAATATCAGGAGAATCCATCGTGAAACCCGTCCCGTCGTTCGCCGTCCTGTTGCTTTTCCTATTTGGCTCCGCCCTGTCCGCCGTCGCGGATCAGACAACGGCTGCCCCGCCGCCGGAACTTCCGGTCGTCATGGCGGTCCGGAGCGCCCCCGCCTCCTCGGTCTTCTACGACACAGAGCCGGCCCGGTTCGAACTGAGGGAGCCGACCGGCTGCCGTTACCGCGTCTCCGGCTGGAACGGCGCCGCAGTCGCAGAGGGCGAGTGGCCCGGCGGGGGAAAATCGGCGCTTGAGCTGCCGGAGCTTTCACGCGGCTACTATACGCTCGCGCTGGAATCGGATACACGGGAGTTCGGCGAACCGATGAGCTTTGCAGTCGTTGCCGATGCGGCAAGGCGAAAACCGGACCCGGACGCTTTCTTCGCGGTCGACACGGCGCAAAGCTGGCTCTCCAAAGCGAAAAAGTGGAACGTGCGTTATCCCGACGAGCAGTTCGAGGCGGTCAGCGAGCTCTGCCGCCGTGCCGGCTACGGCATCGTCCGTGACCGCTTTGGCTGGAAGCATGTCGAACCACAGCGCGGTGCGTTCGAACCCGGCCTCTACGGCCGCAACGCCGACCTGCTTGCGGAGCGCGGGATCGCAGTCTGCACACTGCTCGACATGACCCCGGAGTGGGCGAAAAGCCGATCGAAGAATTTTCCGGACGACCTCGTCGGACTTTACGAGTCGTCAAAACGCTTCGCGGAACGGTTCCGCGGAAAAATCACCGCCTGGGAATTCTTCAACGAAGCCGATTCCGGCGGCAAGGGACCGGCCTGGACGCTGGCCGCCGGAGCCAAAGCATTCGCACTCGGGCTCAAGGCGGGGAATCCGCAAATCACGATTCTGAACAGCTCCTTTCATGTTTCCCCGCTGCAGCACTTTGCACACACCGCACTTAAAAATGGAATGGGCAGCTACTTCGACGCTTTCAACTACCACGTTTACGTGAGTCCCGGCGAATATCCGTGGCTCATCTCGCGCCTCCGCGCCGAAATGGCGAAATACGGCCTCGAAAACATGCCGCTCTGGCTGACCGAAAACGGCACGAACCTCGAAGGCGCGGCTGCGCTGAAAAGCTACCGTCCCGGCACGCAGATTCACTCCCCCGGCCAGGAGATGCTCGTTGCGGAGTTCGCCCCGAAGTCGCAGATCCTCATGCAGTCACTCGGCGTTGACCGCGACTTCTTCTTCGTCATGACGCCGTATTGGGAACAGGAGGGAAAGAAAGATTGGGGACTGCTCCGCATGGATCTCACGGTGAAGCCCGCCTACGTTGCCCTTGCGACGCTGAATGCGGAGCTCGGCCATGCCCGGCTGCTCGGTGAGCTGGAGCCGGCCGAGAACATCCGCGGCTTCCTCTACAGGCAGCCGGACGGCAGCCGCACCCTCGTATACTGGAGTCGGAGCAGCGTTGACGGCAAGGGATTCGACGGCAGAGAACGCGGCTTCCGCCTGAAGTTGCCCAATGGCAGCTATCTGATTCGCAATCAATTCGGTACGCCATCCGAGGCCCGCGTTGAAAATGGGAGCCTCGCCCTGACCGCAACCCGGTTCCCCTCATATCTCTCCGGGCTGCCCGGGCTGAAAATGACGAAGCCGTTCCAGAAACGCCCCGCCATGCAGGGCGCATCGACTGAAGAAGAGCTCTCCATCGTCCTGAACCCGGTGCTGAGCAACGATTTCAGGGTCGCCGACTCCGATGCGTTCGCCATCCCCGTCAAAGCAGCCTGCCGCATGAAGCTCGAAATATTCAATCTGAGTTCCGAAGAGAAATCCGGCACTGTCATGCTGCATGGCGGGAACGCCACGGGAATCCCGGCCCAAATCACCGTCAAGCCGTTTGGCAAAGAGCTTCTTTCGCTCGAGGTCATGCCCGCCCCTCCCGGCGACGGCTGCCGGAGCGACCTGCTCTTCTCCGGTGAATTCGCCGGAAGGAGAATCACACCCGCCGTCATTCCGCTGGTTCGCACCGAAGCCATGCTGAAGGAGGGCGCGGGCCGCGAACTTGGCTGGCGCAACCCCGCCCGTTGGCGCGCGAACTCCTCAGGCAGAATGGAAATCACTTATGATGAACAGGAAAAGGCCTTGAAGCTCCGCTCCGTCTTCAAGCCCGGCACCGACCGCTGGAGCTACCCGGAATACCTGCTCGAGCTGCCCGCCGAATCTCCGGACGGAGCGATCGGCGTCACCTTCGAAATCAAGGCGGGCCCGGAGATCAGCCGCGGCGTTTCCTACACTGCGCTGATGGCGGTGCTCGACACCGTACAGGAACAGGGTAAGGCGTTCTGGATAAAGTACCCGAAGGTTTCCGGCCGTTGGGAGAAGCGGGTGGTGGTGTTTGGGGGCTTCGATCCCGCCGAGGTCAGGATGCTGCGTATCGGCATGAATCCGAAATGTGACGATTTCACATACTATATCCGCAACATCCGTGTCATTCACGGAAAATAATCACAGGAGAAGAATATGAAGCGGAATTGTTTCACCCTGATCGAGCTCCTCGTCGTGATTGCGATCATCGCGATCCTCGCGGGGATGCTGCTGCCCGCACTCCAGCAGGCCCGCGAATCCGGCAAGCGCATCGACTGCGTCAACAACCTCGGCCAGATCGGCAGGGGAATCCTGCTGTACAGCGATGACTTCAACGGCTGCATCGTTCTCCGCGACGAGAACGAAAACAACCTGCCCCAGGTCCTCGGCGGGCTCAACGCCGCGGGCGGCAAGGGCGCATTCACCAATTCCGCCTACCTGACCGCCACGAAACTCTTTTTCTGCACCAAAACTCCGGGTCTGAACCGCGACTACACGAAATACTACAGCTACGCTTTCCTGCACCCCGCCACCGGAAACTGGGATGACGTGAACGCCTCAAGTTTCATCCACGACAAAATCAACGGCGGCTGGAACGGCGGAACCCTCGCCTACCGGCACCTCCCGTCTCCCTCCCGTTTCATCCTCGCGGCCTGCTCCCGCCGCACCATGGGGGGCAAGTCCGAATACGGGTACTGGGCCTTCCGTCCCTCCGCCAACTTTCTCGAAGGGACCGGCGGAATCGCCATCAACCACGGAGTCAAGGGCAACTCCCTCATGGGAGACGGTCACGTGACCTCTTTCGGTGTCAGCGAATACCGCAACGGTTTCTGTAAAATCAAACAGGTCATCGGCTCCGGCGGACAGACCATCACGATGCCCTGACCGCACCGCGGGAATCGGAAAGTCCGGCATGTCGGCTGAAATCCCCGGAAGAGCCTGCGCCGTATTCAAAACCGGTATTGAATTGCTTTGAAGAACCGTTCCAGCGTCGCCGCATCCGGCCCGGTAGCATAGAGCGGAAGCGGAGATGCGTTCAACGCTCCCGCGGAAACCCGATTCCCGTATTCATCGAAAATCTTTACATCCCCATATTCCGGGCCGGACGAAAGTTTAAGCGTACGCTGTTCTCCTTCCCTGATATGGAGCGCATGAATTGTAAAGACGGCCTTCGTTTCTCCGCTGAATTTGTAGATTCTGAATCCGGAAGGCGCCTGCATCTTTCCTGCATATTTCGTATTTTTCAGCAGATGCGCGAATGCAGCGGAAACCAGATACCTCTCATTCGGAACCGGATAAGCACAAAGAACACGGGCCGTGCGACATGGCCCGCACAGGCCGTCATTCATGGTGGTTCCCATATAATACGCCCCCGGCAGCAAAATAGACGCTTTCCAGCCGTAAACCGCATCAAGAATATGTCTGCGGGCGAGATATCCGGCAGAAAATTCCGGCCCGATATCATGGGAAACCCCTCCGCGCGAATCCGGGTTCAGATAATAGAGTTCCGTATTCCAGAAAGGCAGGCCGATTTTAAATTCCCTGCATCTGCTTTGAAAAACTTCCGCCATGGTGTCGCTGCTTTTCTGCGAATCCTCGAAAACCCCTTCATAAGGATGCGTGACAATGCCGTCGACATACCGGAAGACGCCGATCTCCATCTGCTTCAGGAGATGATCCTTCATATCCAACCCGAAATCGCCGGTAAGCCCCCCGCCCAGAACCATATTTTCGGGATTGTCATTTTTCAGGATATCCCAGGCTATTTTCAAATACTCCCTGTAGTCCTGAGGCGCAATGTGCGAAGAGGACTCGTTCAGAATTTCCCATACCGTTATCCTGCCCCGATAGCGCGAGGCGAGATTCCGTACCAGCCTCGCAAACTTCTCTTTCGGCGGAAGCCAGGCCCGATACCCTTTCCAGGCAGGAAATGTGAAGGTGCGCGCCAATTCGGATTCAGAGAATATCCAGGGAGGCAGGTGTTGCCAGAAACGCATTTCATTCCGCTCCGGAGGGCCGCCCGGCTTGGAGAGGAACATATCCCCGACAACCGGAATAACAGAAAGTCCGGCCGCTTCGGCAACAGCAACGGCGGCATCGGCATACCGATAGTCGAATTGGTTGTCCGCCTGTTCCAGGAACGCCCATTTGAATGCGCAATCAGTTTCCCAGAAACGAACATACGAAATGCCGGCATCGGCGAAAAATTCCGCCTCTTCCCGGTCGATTCCACCTCCGTAAGAACGTGTGGCAAAGCTGTTGATTCCGAGATCGACCGGCAATTCTCCCCGTTTGATCCGGGCAGGCTTCACTGTGGCCAGACGGACAAAATTGACCATGCGCACCCCGCCGGCCTTGCCGGAAACCGTCCATACGGCATTCAACTCCGGCATCGGAAGCGCCATTGCGAAACGGGAATTCCCCGGAGGAACTTCGAACAGTGTCTCCGAGGAAGCGAGTATCCGTTCCGTTCCGCGCACCTTTGCCTGCAGTTTAAATGAGATCTGCTTTTTCTCCTTCGACAGATTCACGAAATCAATCAGAAATGAAATCGTTTCCCCGGGATCGAACCGATGAAACTTCGGCGGCTCAGCAATTTTCACAGAAGCCGTCACCATATCCGGAGAAGGCTCCGGGGCGCCGGCCCTCCCCAGCCGGAGGTCGGCTATGCAGATGCGGGGGCCGGTCCCATCTGCATCGATATCATCCTCCTGACACCACGCGGAAAGAAAAATACTGCTCCAGCAGGGAATCTTTTTGACGGTTCTGAACCTGTGAACCACGCGCGTCCATTCCGGTCCGATTCCATAACGGCTTCCGCCCGACCAATCTATCCTCCCCCCGTCGAGCAGCTCCCGCAGCACGAGGGAATGCCTCTGCCGGTTGACCTTCGCCAGAAAGCTCAGTTCGTATTCAGCATCCTCTTCCATTCGGAATTCCGGCAGAATGAACTGGGTCGGCGTCAACGGCTTCACTTCGATTTCCAACGCATTCCCATGGCCGCCGGACGGAAGCAGACGCAATGGAACCGGTTCACCATTTGTACAATTCACGGCACAGTAACCGGCGGTTCCATGTTCGAAGCGTGGATTCGGCAGCAGATTTTCCACCGCCGGCAGAGCCCGGCAAAATAATATCCCGGCAAAAACAAACAGATAAACACTCCTCATGCCGCTCTCTCTTTCCGGCTTAATCCTGCGTCCGGATCTATTCCGCGATCAATGGTTTCCGAAAAAATGCGTGCGGCCTCAATCATAATTCCACCCCCAGAAAGCGGAATTGCTATAGAGGCCGGACACTTCTCTCCTGAAGTAGCCCGAACAATGGAAATCCGCCCACAGCGCATTTGCCTTCCCGGAATGCCGGTACGCCGCCGCATCGAGTTTGGCGGTATCTCTGTAGATCCATGAGTTCGCATCGGAAGCGTAGATGTCCTTCTCCGCGTATTTATCGCAGAGGTACAGCCTCTCCGAAGGCCTTCTTATTTTCGAATACAGTGTCGTATACCCGCCTCCTGCGGCGGCATCATATCTTGACAGATAGTAATTGATCGCATAATCATGGTAAGTCCGGTCATATGTGAACAGAGGCTCCGCCGAAGGGCAACGGAGCGGCGGAAGGAAACTGTACTGTGTGCCGGACCGGATCACCGCCCCCTTATGCTTCACGGCGCAACCGGATCTCAGGTAAGGTACCACCCGGTCCGTCCACCAGATTCCGTATCCCTGTTCATCCGCAGTTTGCGCCGGGGGATTCCTGCCGCCGCTGTCGGAAATATACATGCCCAGATTCAAGCCCGCCTGTTTGAGATTGCCTGTACATTGAATGCCTCGCGCCCGATCACGCGCCTGATTCAGTGCCGGCAGAAGCAGCGCTGCGAGAATCGCGATGATGGTTATGGAGATCAGGAGCTCGATCAGAGTGAATATTCGTTTCATCTTTCTGCCCTTTCGAGTTTATGTTTTATATTATACCGTAAAATGCAGCTTGAAACAATACCGGCCGGAAGCTATAATATATGTAAAAACGACAAAAGGATATGAAAATGCAGCAGGAAGGCGCCGACTACTATCGGTTTGACACGTGGAACATTCTGCCGATTATGGCACTGCCGTTTTATCCGCATGGAGTGGAGCGCACTCGCCGGACAGCTCCGATCCGTTATTCGGAGGAATCGAGCCGGAACCTCCTCTTCGTATTCCTCCTCTCCGGAACCCTGCACTATCGTTGCGACAGAGTTGATTTTTATCCGCAACCGGGTGAACTGCTGGTAATTCCACGCGGAAATCCGTATGCATTCGAATCATTCACCACCGGAGCATACGATAAGATTGTGCTGGAAATCCGCGGGAGCGGGGTCATCGAACTGCAGCACAGTCTGTTCCTTGCTGAACCGGTCGTCCTCACGGTGCCGGAACTCGACCTGCTGCTCGATAAAATCGGCAGACTCAGAGAGAAATTGAAGAGGAAAGAGCCGTCCGACATTCCATCCCTGGCCGGTTCCACATATGAAATTATGACACTTGTATCTATGAACCTGCCCAAACGCAGGAGTCGTGCAACCGGCGTTGTTCCGGCAGTCATGGCCCGGCTGGACTCCGATTTCGACAAACAGATCAACCTCGCTGCGTTGGCGGAGCACCACGGCATCTCACAGAGAACTCTGCAACGCCGTTTTAAACAGGAAAATGACATCTCCATCCAATGTTACCGGTTCCGGAAACGTATGGAGCACGCCGCCTGCCTTCTTCGGCACAGTTCTTTATCAATCAAGGAGATCAGTCAAAAAACCGGCTATTGCAATCAATTTCACTTCTCCGCCGAGTTCCGGAAATACGCCGGAACAAATCCGAAAGAATTCCGGCGCAAAGCCCCGCCGGCATGACCATCGGGCATGCGGATCTTCTGCCCGCGCAACAGCGCGCACAGGAATATTCCGCTTTTCCGCTTGCTTTCGGTGAAAGTTGTGGTAAAGTGCTTTCTGTGAACTTGCAGGCAGGGGGGAAGCATGGACAGAAAAGAGAGCTTTGATCCGGAGCTGTTCCGGAAAGGATTGCGCACGGCACCGGACTTCGAAACGGAGGCCGGACGCTGCCGGGAGGAGGGCGAAGAGTTCTCCGGGGCTGTCGCCTCCGGGGTCTTCTCCGAATGTGACTTCTCCGGGATCGACTTCAATCGGGTGCTGTTCGAGAACTGCCGCTTTGAGGGATGCACCTTCTCTGAATGCAACTTCCTGCGCACCATATGGATCAATTGTGATGTAAGCAACTGCGGCTTCGAGACGGCGCGCTTCACTGAGTGCCGTTTTCAGGAAACCAAGGGGGTCGGTGCGGCCTTCAGCGAGAGCCGCTTCCGGGAAACTGAGTTCTCGGAGTGCGGCATGTCCTATGCGAACTTCAGCCGCTGCCGGATCGTAAAATGCACGTGCCATAAGACCGACTTCACGGAGGCCTCGTTTTCAGAGGCGCAATTCCGCGATCCGGTCATGCGGGAATCCACATTCGTCCGGACCGATTTCTTCCGGGCGCCGCTTGCGGACATCGATTTCACGACCTGCCGCCTTGAGGCGCTCACGCTGTCACAGGGCTGCCCGGAGCTGCGCAAGGCGATTGTCGGTGTATCGCAGGCGGTCGACCTCGCGAAGATGTTCGGTCTGGTCATACGCTGAACGGAGCGGATCATGGACTACCCCGCAAACTATCCGCTCCGGCTGACCAACATCCACGCGTCCCGCTTCAACGCCTCTTATACGTATCCGCGCCACTACCAGAAGCTTCCGCAGCTCTATCTGGTCCTCGAAGGCCGTGTGTTCTATGAGGCGGACGCAGAGGAGATCACACTCGGAAGCGGCGAAGGCGTCTGGGTCGCCCCCTCCTGTTTCCGTGCGCCGCGCGCCGGGTCCGAAACCGGTTGGAAGCTTGTCGGCACGTTCCTGACACTGCGGGAAGAGGTTCCCTGCCCCGCCGGGATCCGGCGCGTGATGCTCGACGCCGAGGGCATGCACGATGCCCTCGCCTGTGCCCGGGCCGTGGAGCGAAACGACTCCGGCTCGGCGGTCCAGCTGCTGTTCAACCGGCTCTGTTTCGATCTCGACGCGGCGCTTTTCGAACCCGCCCCGGTCCGGAATCCGCGGCAGGAACGGGAGGCGGCGGTTGTGCAATCGCTCGAGCGGCTCATGAGCGCCAACCTCGGCAACCCGCTCTCTTTCGATGAGTTATGCCGCCTCGCGCACGTCTCGCAATCCGGCGCGGGGCGGAGCTTCCGTCACCGGCTCGGCACCTCTCCGATGGAGCACTACCGCAAGCTGCGCCTCGAACAGGGAGCGGAGCTGATCCGCTCCGGGCGCTGCACGGTCTCCGAAGCGGCGTTCGCCACCGGATTTTCCTCTTCGCAGCACTTTGCAACGGCTTTCCGGAACCATTTCGGCAACACGCCATCCGAGCTGATCTGACCGGATTCTGTACAGAAAAGAATAGTTTATGAACGAAATTTATCATTCATCCGGCTATATTGTGTCAGTTTTCAATACAACCGGGAGAATAATACCATGAATCCTGTCAAGGTCGGCATCATCGGGTTCGGCCGCAGCGGGTGCAACATCCACGCTGAGGCGATTGCAAAAATGCCGGAGATGTTCGAAGTCTGCGCGATCTGCGACCTGCTGCCGGAACGCCGCACACATAAAGCCTTTCCGCAGGCGAAACCGTATGCGGATCACCGCGGGCTGCTTGCCGACCCGGCAGTCGAGCTCGTGGTGGTCGCCCCGCCGAACTATCTGCACGCAACATACGCCGTCGAAGCGCTGAACGCGGGCAAGCATGTACTCTGCGAGAAGCCGTTCGGCTTCACCGTGGCCGATGTCGACGCGATGATTGCAGCGTCGAGGCGGGCCGGGCGCATCCTCCAGCCGTTCCAGCAGCGGCGCTACGAGGATGATTTCCGAAAAGTGCGCGAGCTCTGCCGCAGCGGACTGCTCGGCACAATCGATTTCATCCGCATTTCGTGGGTCAGTTTCGGCCGCCGCTGGGACTGGCAGACCTCGCGCCGCTTCGGCGGCGGGCAGCTGTACAACAACATGCCGCACCTCGTGGACCACGCGCTCGAGCTCTTCGGAGACGCGGAGCCGGAGGTGTGGAGCTCGCTCAACAACGCGCTTTCAAGCGGCGACGCCGAGGATGAGGTCCATCTGATCCTGCGGGCCCCGGGCTCCCCGACCGTCGAGGTCGAAATGGCCGCGACCGCCGCTTACCCGCTGGACCGCTGGTACATCTGCGGCACCGCGGGCGGCCTGCGCGGAAACAGTTCGCATCTCGAATGGAAGTGGGTCGACTGGAGCAAAATGCCCGAACGCCCGCTCGACACGCACCCGACCGAAGGGCGCTCCTACAACGGCGAAAAACTCGAATGGCAGAGCGACAGCTGGGACGCGGAGCAGCAGGCCGACGCAGGGGCCGGAGCCGCCCCCGCCCCGAAGCCGGTCAAGGCGCTCTACACAGGCCTCTACCGCGCCATCCGCGAAGGGCGGCCGCAGGAGATTACGCCGGAACAGGTGCGCCGCCGCGTGGCGATCCTCGAACAGTGCTTCCGCCGGAACAACATCCCATTTCCGGAAGGAACCCGCTGATATGTACGACCTCGTGAAAAACCTTGGAGTCAAGACCTTCTCGTTCCGCTCCATTCCCGCCAACACCGATGTCGCCGCCGCAGTGAAGCAGTGCGGCGTCTGTGTTGCGGACCTCTCCGGCTGCCACGTGAATTACAACGCGCCGGAAAACTGGCCGGAGACGCTCGCCGCCTATCGCGATGCGGGCGTCCTCATCTCCGGCATCGGCGTCGTCACGGTTTCGCCGGACGATGCGCACAACCGCCCCTTCTTCGAGTTCGCCCGGCTGGCCGGATGCGGCGTCGTCAGCGTCACCTTCGACCCGGAGGGACATGAAACAACACTCGCCCGGGTTGAAGCCCTCGCCGAAGAGTACGGCGTCCGCGCGGCGATTCACAACCACGGCGGCTACCACTGGCTCGGAAATTCGACGATCCTCCGGTACCTCTTCAAGCACACCTCGCCCCGGATCGGGCTCTGCCTCGACACCGCGTGGTGCATGCAGTCCGGCGAAGATCCGGTCAAGTGGCTCGAAGAGTTCGGCGGCCGCCTTTATGGAATCCATTTCAAGGATTTCACCTTCACCCCCGGCGGCAAAGCCGAAGACACCGTCGTCGGCGAAGGCGCGCTCGACCTGCCGAACGTCCTCGCCCGGTTCCGCGGCCTCGACTTCACCGGCAGCGCAGTTGTGGAATATGAGGGGGCCGATCCCGTCGCCGCCTCCGCCGCCTCCGTCGCCAACATCCTCAGATAGGTACTGTTATTCTCCCCTTTCCCGCAGACCCGTCCGCCGCCCCCTCCCTCATGGGAAAGGGCGGTTTATTTTTCTGATTGCCGTGGCGCCAAGCAGGTTGTCGGTGAAGAAACTGGAATGAAAACTTCGCAGAAAAAACGGTTTTCTCCGAAATCCGATTTGCATTTTACAATAAAATGGATCATAATTATGGCAGCAAGGTAGAACGTTCCACTAATTCAGAGGAAGATCCGGAATCATGGCGACGATCAAGGAAGTGGCGAAGCTCGCGGGAGTCTCTTATCAGGCGGTCTCCGCAGTGCTGAACGGCAATCTCTCCAAGGCTTCCCCGGCGACGCGGGAGCGGATTTTCCTCGCGGCGGCGAAATTGAACTACCGCCCCAACCGTTCCGCACGCACCCTGGTTTCCGGGAAAAGCGAGATGGTCGGCATCGTCATTCAGGATATCCGTTCGCCCTATTTTGCGGATCTCACCTGGGAACTCCAGGACACTGCGGAACGGGCGGGACTCCAGACGATCCTGATGCAGTCCGACTGGACGGATTCCCGGACATTCGACTGCATCTTCCAGCTCTATTCCACGCCCGTCGACGGAATCATCTTCTTCGGGGGAGTCCCGCACAAGTTGATT
The DNA here is from genome assembly GCA_018265615.1 of Lentisphaeria bacterium. Lineage (GTDB taxonomy): Bacteria > Verrucomicrobiota > Lentisphaeria > Victivallales > Victivallaceae > Victivallis. Next base: position 10,772 of record JABLYX010000005.1, on the reverse strand, counting down.
GAGCAGGCGAAAATCCCGGCCGGCTATCCGCTGATCCAGATCGACGATGCCGACAACGGCTACGACAGCGTCGGCTTTGATTATCTGCCGGGCATGGAAGAGGCGTTCCGCCATCTGCTCGGGCACGGGCACCGGCGCCTCGCATTTGTTCACGACCCGATCCAGCAGAGCAAATACAACGCCTACCGGGAGTGCTGCCGGAAATATGCGGTCCCTTTCCGCGAATTCCGCTATCTCTCTCCCACGGCGGGCGGGGAGGACGCCGTCATCAGCTGCGGCCACGAGGTCGCCGGAGCGGCGGCGGAGCTCGATGCCGTCATCGTCGCCTCCGACTACGACGCGACGCTCCTGCAGCAGGGGCTCTCCGACCGGGGGATCGGCGTCCCACAGGATCTCTCCATGATCGCAATCGACAATACGCTGCTCAGCCGGATCGGGAGGCCGCAGCTCTGCTCGATTTCGCTCGACCGCAAACAGCTCGCCCGGACGGCATTCGGCCGACTTCTCGCCGGAATCGCCGGACAGCCCGATCCCGGCGGACACCGTACAATCCCAACCGCGTTCATCCGGCGGCCGAGCGTCATCCAATGCCCCCGGAGCGCCGCCAAAGCCAGAGAGGAAGAAAAATATGCATAAATCCGCCGCAACTCTGATCCTGTTTCTGCTGGGAGCCGCGCTTGCGGCCGCCCCGCTGCCGTGGAACTCACTCGAAGGCGCCAAGCTGCGCGACGGCTCCGCCGGGACCGTCGACCTCGCCATCGGCGGAGTCGAAACAGGAAAAAGCTCCGATCTCCTCCGGATGGATAATGTCGTGTTCCGGATATTCGGGGAGCCGGAAAAGCGTTCCGCCGGACTTCTGCCCGGCAGCCACCGGAAGGACAATGTCTGGAACACCCCGAAAACGGGCACGCTGGACGGCGCATCCGTTGCGGACATCACCGAAAACTACCAGCCGCTCCTGAATGTACCGGTAAAAGACGGCGGGATCGCCCTCCCCGTCACAGTGCGGCGCGGCGCATGGCTCGCCTGCAGGCTCCACGGCGGGATGACGCTCACATTGCATCCGAACGGCTCCGGCCACCGAAACATCAGCGTCGGGAAAAAAGGCGAATGGACCGAGGAGAGCCGGGAGCTGCCGCTCCCGTCCCTCAACCTCGTCCCCGGCGGCGTCTGGCGCGGCTACCGGACGCAGAGCTGGAACCACGCCAACACCCTGCTCCAGAGCTACGGAACCGGCAAAATCGCCTATATCGCCATCCTCCCCGCCACCCGGATCAAGCTGCCCGCGGGGAGCCGCACACTCGAATTCACCATGCTCGGCAAGGGGGGAGAACGGATCCCGTTCAGCAACCCGGTGCCGGAAAACGCCACTGAACTCGCCATCGTCCATCTGGCCCCGCACGCCTCCCAGCTGATCTGGAAGCTGCCGGAGGGATGGAGCGGCGGCCGGGTCGTCCGCAATGCGTTCAAGGAAAACTGTCTGACTGTCGTTGACAATACGTTCTCTTTAAAATGAAAGGAATACCGCCCATGAGAACCAAATTCACATTGATCGAGCTTCTGGTTGTGATTGCGATCATCGCGATCCTCGCCGCCATGCTGCTGCCCGCGCTGAACCAGGCGCGCGAACGCGGCAAAACCACCGCCTGCAAAAACAACCTCAAACAGCTCATGACCACCCATATCATGTATGAGCAGAGCTTCGACGCATTCGCCCGTAATATGATGACAATGACCTACGACGGCGCGAAGCGGGCAAACACTCCTCACTGGCTGGTTCTCGCGGGAACCGGTTTCCTGCCGCGCCCGCCGGGGAATTCCTGGTGGGAATGGCACGGCTACGGCATCGCGCAATGCCCGACCTCGCTCAAGGGGAGCAATGAAGCCTATGCGATGAACCATGCCCAGTTCGGATTCTCCAAGGACGGCGTGTCGGCCAACTTCACTTCGTTCAAGCAGGTCAAACGCCGTCCCTCCCGGCTGATCTTCCTGATCGACGCGATCAGTGACGCCAGTTATTACGACACCGCCGACTGGGCGATGTGGAACTGGTACAACGGCAGTGCCAACAACCTTGCGGCCAAGCACTCCAACGGAGCCAACACCGCCTGCGTCGACGGACACGTCAGCCATGTGAAGCGCGGCGAGCGGCCAGACTCCACCCAGAACAAAGACGACTGGTATTATGACAAGAATTGAGGTCCTCATGCTGAAAATGTCCGTCTGTCTGCTTGCGGCCCTGCTCGGGTCTGCACCGGCGCTCCTCTCCGGCGACGAAATCGGGGCCGGGCACGAATACGACAACATCCGGTTCGAAGAGGCCGCCCGAAGCTCGGAGAAGGTGCTTCCCGCCAGTTTCCGGCTGCTCCCCCGAAAGGAGCTCCGCAGCTACGACAGGAACATGTTCGGCCTTTCATACGACTTCGCCGACCAGGACGGAATCGGTATGGCCGCCGCGGTTCCCGGCAAACCGTATCCGGAACTTCTGCCGGATTTCACCGCCGCGGCCCGTGACGTTCCCCTGCCGCTGAACCGCCTCTGGATCCTGAAAAACAACTGGAAGCAGGCTTCCGGACCGGTCGAGGCGCGGGTCAGCCACAAACAGGCCGCATGGGCCCCCGCGCGGATCCAGATCACGGGCCCGCTTGAAACCGTCCGCGCCATCCTCGCCGCGGATCCGCAGGCGCAGTTCGACATGCTGGTCAGCGTCGGCGATGCGGAATGCGTGAAGCAGGCCCGCGAAATCGCGGAGTTCTTCACAGGGAACGCTTCGACCGAATGGGGAAAAAAGCGCGCCGAATGGGGCCTGCCCGAACCCGTCAGGGTCGCAATCTGGGAACTCGGCAACGAGACCGACTGGAATGCGCAGAAGCTCACGCCGGAGGCCTATGTCCGTTCCTGCCGGGAGGTTATGGCCGCGATCCGTTCCGTGGACCCCGATGCGAAATTCGCCCCGCACGCCGCCACCGCGCCGTGGCACGAAACCCAGTCGAAGCACTGGAAGGAGTGGCACCGTGCAGTGCTTGCCGAGCTTGCGGGCGAGATCGATTATTTCGCATTCCATCCTTATTACCACGGCTATCCCGTCGCATTCCTTGAAAAGTATCTGGATGTCCTCCGCGACGATATTGCCCGGAGCTCCAATCCGCAAATCCGGATCTTCATTTCCGAGCACGGCCTCTGGCCCGGCGGCGAACCGGGCCGCTGGGAGAATTCGTGGTACAAAACCCACGCGCTGCAGGGGTGTCTTGCCGTCAGCGAATGGTTCAACCGCATGCTGGCCCGTCCCGAAGTGACCGCCATGACCATGCACGCATGCTCGAGCGGCCCGTGGGGGATGTTCTACCCGGATCCGTACAGCGGGAGGGTCTACGCGACCGGGCTCGCCGAGCTCTTCAAGTTCTACAAGCTCATCCCGTACGGCGGCAAGGTGATCGGCCACGAGCTGCAGGGCGAAGGCACCGCATTCGACGACAGGCTGACCCTCTCCGCCACAGCGGTCGAGCAAGGCGGGAAACGTTATATTCTGCTGACCAACCGCCTGCCGGAGACCGGCCGGGAAATTGCGCTCGATCTCGCGGGTGGAACGGTGGAGCACGTCTATACGCTGACCGCCGGCTCCGTCTCCGAGGTAAATACCGCCGTCGACAAACCGATCGCCATCCGCTATCGCAAAGGGACGGAAAAGGAGCGCATCCGCATCCCCGCCCGCAGCGTCACGCTTCTGGTGTGCAGCCCGGCTCCCGTGCCGCCGGAATAACCGCCGCGGCACCTTGAATTTTCCGCCGGACGGATTATATTAATAACTGTCAATCAAGCATTCACAGGAGGTAGCGCATGCGTTTCTAAGTTAAGAAATATTCTCGCCAGAACTTATTTTTTACTTTGGAAACCATTGCCATGCCTGAAATTCATCTTTCGTTCTCCCATGTCGTCTTCGGCTACCCGTCCGCCGCCGGATTGCTTTTCGAGGATCTCTGCTGTACATTCCCGCCCGGCTGGACCGGCGTCGTCGGTTTCAACGGCGGCGGGAAAACCACGCTGCTGAAGCTCGCGGCGGGCGAGCTCGCGCCCGAAACCGGGCGGATCGGGCGCGAGGGCCGCCTCTTCCTCTGCCGTCAGGAGTGTGACGATGCGCCGCCGGAGCTCGCGGAACTCATCGCCTCCCCGGGCCGCACCGCTGCCGGCCTGCGCGCCATGCTCGGCATCCGCCCCGATTGGTCCGGGCGCTGGGACACGCTTTCATTCGGAGAGCGCAAACGCGCCCAGATCGGCTGCGCACTGCTCGGCGACTACGACATCCTCTGCCTCGACGAGCCGACCAATCACCTCGATGCGGAGTCCGCCGCACAGCTCCGCGGCGCATTGGCCGGATTTTACGGAATCGGCCTGCTCGTCAGCCACGACCGTATGCTGCTCGACGAGTTCTGCGGCCAGTGCCTTTTCATCGACCCCGGCTCCGCCGTCATGCGTCCCGGCGGTTATTCCGACGGAAAACGCCAGCGGGAGATCGAGCGCGCGACACTGCGCGACGCCATCGCCGGGGAGCGGACCGAACTCGACCGCATGAAGCGCGAGCTTCAGCGCCGCCGCCGGAAAGCCGAAGCCGCCCAGGCGAAGAATTCAAAGCGCAAACTCGCGCGCCACGACCATGACGGCAGGGACAGGATCGACGCGGCGCGGGTCACGGGCCGCGCCTCCGCCGCAAACGACCTCGTGAAACAGCAGCGCGCCAAGCTCGAACGCCAGTCCGGCAAACTCTCGGCGCTCGGCACAGCCGGCATCGAATCGTACAAGCTGGAAATTCCCTACGGGATCCGTTCGAAGCGGAATCTGCTGTTCAGCCTCCCCGCCGGGCGCATCGATTTCGGGAACGGCCGCGGCCTCGAACATCCGGAGCTCGAGATGACCCCGTCCTGCCGGATCGGCATCGCGGGCGGCAACGGGCTCGGCAAATCGACGCTGATCCGGAAGCTCCTGCCGGAGCTGCGCATCGACCGCGAGCGGCTGCTCTATCTGCCGCAGGAGCCGGAGACCGGAGAACATGAGCGGCTCGCCGCCCGGATCGACGAACTCTCCGCACAACAGCTCGGCCGGGTCATGCGTGTGATCCACAACCTCGGCTCGTCGCCGGAACGGGTCCTGGCCTCCGCCCGGCTGAGTCCCGGCGAACTGCGGAAGCTCCGCCTCGCGCTCGGCATAAACGACGGCATCGAGCTTCTGGTCATGGACGAGCCGACGAACCACCTCGACCTCCCGTCGGTCGAATGCCTCGAATCGGCGCTCGCCGGCGCCGAGTGCGCGCTGCTGCTGGTGAGCCATGACCGGCGGTTCCTCGACCGGCTCTGCCCGGTCCGCTGGATGCTCGAAAACGGCGAATTGGCGGTGATCCGGAAATAAATCCGCTTTTTCTCCTGGCGCCTCTTGACAAAGGCGCCCTTTTCCGGTATAATTAATCTGTGTAACACAGTTATGATTTGTTAAAAACAGGAATCGAGCCATGGAAACCGCCTCCCCGGATTTCAATGTGGAGAAACGGCTGCAGCTGATCGTCGACGACCTCGACTACGGCAGCAGGCTGCCCTCGCTGCGCCGCATGTCGGAAACGATCGGGGTCAGCGTACCGGTCGTCAACCGGTATCTCTCCAAGTTCGCCGCGTCAGGGCAGATTCTCATCAAACCCCGCTCCGGAGCCTATAAGGCGATGCCGGTGCGCCGTCGGATCGAGTTCCTCATCATGAATCAGGACTCCGTCAACGGCGACTTCCACTATCAGTACTTCCTCTTCAGCAAACTCGTGAACCGGCTGGTATGCAACCAGTGGCAGGTGCGCGTCCACGACCTTTCGGACGACTGCAGCCCGACCCGCCTGGCGGGGCTTGCGAATCCGCAGAATTCGCTGATCGTCACATTCAGCCTCAAGGCCGGCCAACTGCCCGTCATTGAAACGATGCGGGAATCCGGCGTACCGATGATCCATGTGATTCCGAACTTCACCACCGAAATCTCCCCGTCGATCCGGATCGACGACACGGAGGTGGTCCGCGCCCAGATCACGGCGCTGATGAAGCGCGGCCACACCCGCATCGCCTATCTCCATGCCGCCGGCAACGGCCGTTACAGCCGCGCCTGGACGCAGCGGTTCGACGCATTCTGCCGCCTCGCGATCGAATACGGCCTTGAGCTGTGTCCCGAATACCTCTTCGACGTCGGGTCAAAAGGAGAACGGATCCCGGAAGCGGTCGCCGGCTTCCGGCGCGCCCGGACCATGCCGACGGCCGTGATCTCCTACGACCAACACATCCGCGATCTCTACAACACGCTGCGAAGCAACGGCCTGGAACCTGGCCGCGGCATCGCCGTCTTCGGCACCGACGATATGCCGTGGAGCAGGATGATGACTCCGGCGCTGAGCACCACTCGCGTCTCCGTCGACAGCTGCACCGAACTGCTGCACCGGGCCATCATCGAGCTGGAGGCGGGACGGCAGGTTGAAAATTCATTTCTTGAAATTCAAACGGTCTTCCGGGAAACAACCTGAAAATCTGAAAGAGGAGCCTGAGATGAAAAGATCCCCATTCACTCTGATCGAACTTTTAGCAGTGATAGCCATCATCGCCATTCTCGCCTCCATCCTCCTGCCCGCCCTGACCCGGGCGCGCGAGACGGCCAAGCGCAGCACATGCCTGAACAACCTCAAACAGATCGGGCTTGCAGTCACACAGTACAACGGCGATTACGCCGGCTGGTATCCGGCCGCCTACACCAGTGACGGGAAGGCGGCCTACCAGCGACTGATCCCCTATCTCGGGAGCCGCACGTTCCAGAATGAATCCGGGTACGACCGGACCGCCCCGCCGAGCTTCCAATGTCCGGGCTGGCAGTGGGGAACGCCTTTCGTCTGTTACTCCATCGCCAACCTCTACAAGGGCGGCGAAAGCACAGACAATGAAGTGCTGAGCAACGCCGGGGACAGGCGCCACCTGCGCCAGGGCAGCCCGTATCTGCGCTATCCGACGCGGTTGGTCATGTTCTTCGACGGCCGCTGCAAGAACCTCACCGACAAGCCGCCTGTCGCCAACAACATCGCGAACCTCTCAGGCAACAAGGACATGCGTCATATGAACCGGTTCAACTTCCTCTGTTACGCCGGGAACGCCGGCGTCTCCCCCTCCCCGCTGGACACCCCGACCCTGAAGCGGATGCAGCGGGTCGAACAGAACTACAACTGAGGCAACAATCATGAAGAAATTTTCCCTGCTGCCGCTTCTGCTGGCCGCCGCCCTCGCCGCCGCCGAATACAATCCGTCCGCCGCCGACCGCAAGACGGACAGGCCCGCGGAGCTGTGGCGCACCTACATGCACGGTGTCGTCGATTTCTTTGCAGCGCCCGTCGAAGTGGAGTTCCCGACACTGGAACGGGGTGAGGCAGAAATATCCAACCGCATTCTGAACAGGAAGTTCCGGACCGTCAAGCTCGGAAAGCAGGGGCGGACCTCGCGGCCTCTCCCGGTCAACCTTACCCCATACCGCGGCAAGACGCTGCGCTTCTTCTACTGGATGAAGGGCGACAACACGGGCAGGCAGCCGACGCCGCAGAGCTACAACGACTGTCCGCAACTCGCCGTGATCCTGCGCGACGGCCGCAAAAAACAGCTCTCCCGGGCCGATTCACGCAACGGCGCGGTCGGGACGTTTCCGTGGCATTGCTACTACACTGACGTGACGATTCCGCCCCGGGCCGAGACGGTCGAATTCCTGATCCGGAACATCTGCAACGGCCGCGCCGAATTCGGCAACTTCTCCTTCGAGCCCGTGACCGCCGAAAACACGTACACGCAGGACGAGAAGCAGGATCCCGACACCGGCAGCAATGCGAACTTTCCGTGGTATGAACCGATGAGCTTCCACTTCAACCGCCTCGGGCCCGGCAAAAGACACACCTGGAATTTTCTGCGCGGCCCCGCCGCCGGAATGATCGGCCAGCCCTACGATCTCACGACCGTCGAGGGGCTGCGGAAATACTACCACGGGAGCGTGAAGGTCGATCACGACCAGATGAACCACGGCATCATGTATTTCGGCAACCGGATCAACACCGCCCGCAAACACGGCGTACTGCCGGAAGGAATGCCGGAGGATTACCTCGACCGGATGATCCGGATCATCATCGAGGACCAGGACCCCGAGACCGGCTACTGGGGGACGCAGTCCCATCCGCGCAGCATGAGCTGTACCTTCCATCTCGTGGCGGAACTGTTCAACTTCGGTATCGAGCGCACCGATGAGAAAGCAGAAAAAGCCGCGGGCGGAAACCGCTGCATCGCCCCGTACCTCCCGAATCCCGAAGCGATGGTGAAAACCACGCTGAAACTGCAGTCGACCTATCGGAAAAACGGCGAAACCAGGCTCGCCGCCTGGTCGCCCGCCGCCTACGATTTCACGGAGAATCCGGACTCCGGGGAGTCGCGCGGCACCATGGGAACCACGATGAACGCCATATGGCTCATGCGGATCTGTCAGCAGTTCGTGAACCCGGAGCTCCAGAAGCAGATCGATCGTTCGGTCGAGGCCGCGCTCCGCTATATGCTCGAACACGCGACCACGCCGGAGTGCCTGTGGACGATGGGTGACGATTATCCCGCGCCGACACGCCCCGCCTATTTCCAGAGGATCATGGAGGTCTCGCACTATCTGGAGAAGCGGACGGACAACACCATGCCGAAGCCGTGCCTCACCGTCGCCGGTGACGAAGTCTCCTGCCGGGAGTGGCCGGAACGCCAGAATTCGATCCGCATCTACGCGGTCCCCGAGGGGTTTGACCCCGCAAAACTCTCGTCCCCGCAGCTCATCGGAGTCATCAGCCGCGGGGAAAGCCACATGATCGAAATGGATCCGCTCATCGCGGTCCGCCGCTGCCGCGGGGCCGCGCTACGGAACTGGGGGAAGAACGCCTTCAGCCCCTATCTGCACTACCTGAACCGGAAAGTCGTCACGGAGCTGAAGCCGGAGCTGCCGCACGCGGTGAAAGAGGGCTCCCTGACGCTGCGGCCCCCCGCCGGAACCCGGCTCGCGGCCACGGCGGCAGACTGGTACGGCCGCGAGTCGGAGGCGGTTTTCCTGACCGAGTGATGGGCGGACCGTCAGAACATCTTCAGCATCGCATCCCACGCTTCGCGGGCATAGAAGCGATGGCCGCCCTCACCGACGGCGTGGAGGCAAAGCTCTTCCGCTCCGGCGGCACGATAGATCGCCTTGAGCCGCGCAAACTGCCGGTTCGCCTCGCCGACCGGGAAGATGTCGTCTGCATTGCCGTTCACGATCACAAGCGGCTTCGGAGCGGCGAGCCCCGCGACATCCGCGCTCTCGCCGAATTCGAGCAAATGCGGAACATAGTTGCAGGCGCAGTGGAACATCGAGCCGATGCTGCCCCGGAACGACGAAAAGCTGCACGATGCGATGATGTGCGTGATCCGGCCGAGCAGCGGCCCCGCGAACATCGATGTCGTACCGCCGCCGGAGTTCCCCATCACGCCGATGCGGCTGAAATCGAGGTCGTTCCGCGTGTACAGCCAATCGATCAGCCGGTCGACGTCGTAGATGCGGTCGCCGATCGCGGTGCGGCCGATCATCAGGTTCTGCAGCGTCGGCAGCAGGCATGAGGTCTTATGATCCGGGTCGGAGCTGCGTTCGCCCATATAGCGCTGCTCAAGGCAGAAGGCCGCGATCCCGCGCCGCATGCAGCCGATCGCGAAATCACGGTCGCCCGCGACCTCGAGTTCCTGCGTCTCGTCCTGCCAGCGGACCGCGATGGAGTTGTGCATTCCGGTCGAGTGCCCCTGCAGGCAGATGAAGCTTCTGTAAGGCGGCTTCACGTTTGACGGCAGACAGACGTAGACGCAGGCGAACTCCCCCTCCTCCGGTGAAAAGCGGATCTTCTCGATGGTTCCGAGCGATGTTTCGCGCTTCCAGAGCGATTCCGGGACAACCGGGCGACGGTCGAGCTTCTCGAGCCGGTCGTAGCCGAGCAGCCGCTTCAGCTCCGGCAGCGCGGCAGCCCGCCACTGAGCGAAATTATCGTAATTGCCGAACGCGAATTTCCCGATTTCCTCCGGGACGGCTTTGAACTTGTTTTCCTGCATGATATTATAACCTCCGAATCAGTTAGAGTCTGTAAACCCGGGTCCGCCGGCGACGGCGCGGCAGCCGCCCTGAGAGAAGCGCGTATCCGGCGGCGGCGAAGAAGCCGAACAGCGAAAGGGTGCCCCACAACAGCAGGGGCGACGCCTCGAATTTCGCCAGCAGGACCGAACCGAAGAACGGCCCCACCGAATAGCCGACTCCACGCACGAGCTCGAGCGACGCCATATACCGGCCGGCGCCGCCGGCCGGAGCGAGGCGGCTCACCCGCGAGTAGAGGGAGGGCATAACTGCCGCCTCCCCGACCGTGATGACGACGACCGACGCCGCCATCATCGCGCCGTTCTGCGCAATCCCGAGCGAGAGATATCCGGCCGTGTAGATCAAAGCGCCGATGATGAGCCGCACCGGCAGCGTGAGCCGGTAGCGCTCCAGGAGCCAGGTGACCGGCATCTGCAGAATGATGATTGTCGCGCCGTTCAGCGCATAGAGCCGGCCGAGCGTCTGCGTACTGATCCCGACCACGCCGGTCGCGTAGAGCGACATGATCGAATAGAGCTGGGAGGTCAGCAGAAACAGGACGAAGCTGCATCCGAGCGTCCCGAGCAGACGGTTGTCCGAGAACAGCCGCG